>CAZCVI010000008.1:0-178814 GCA_964502145.1 uncultured Clostridia bacterium | reverse complement strand
AGGGACGCTTGCTGTAAAAAAAATTTAGGAGGGGGTGGTTCCCTAAGCGCTTACATAGCGAATCGCGAACAAAGTAAAAAAAAAGCCGGTGAGATCAATTCTCACCGGCCTTGTAAATGACAGGGAACCTGGAGGATTCCTGCTTATTTTAATTCCTCAACAAGTAAATCCCACTTACCTTCATCATTTTCATTTTCAACCAGTTGGTAAATTTTTCCACCATTAAAGGAATAGGCGTAGGCTATAAAAGGATCTTTCATAAAGAAAGGTATACGCGCTTTCTTTAACAAATTACCTTTAACATCAAATTCGGCGATTTCCCTAGTGCCCATTGTTCCTGTCCACCTGATAATGTACAATTTTCCATCGGCTGAGGCAAAATTCTTTATTGGTGGGAAGTATTTGGGAAATTTGCTGTCTCTTTTAATAATTGGATAAAGAGATTCGAATGCAGGTTCAGTCTTAAAATAGTCTAGGTATTTATCAATGTCTTTTTGGGTTATTTTTACTTTATCATAACCTTTGCTGATGTCCAGGGTAGATGTCGGTTTTCCATCCATGTCATAGACTTGAATGAGTTCCTTATCCTCTTCAACATAGACGAGGTTATTAATAACGAAATACTCAGGTCCAGCCATTAACATTGGATTTACACTGCCTTCGCAAAAAAAGGATTGAGTTCTGCTAAATTCCTCGCCATTTTTAAAGTTTGAATCGAAGAGTTTAACTGTATTGTACTTGCGATTGCCTTGATAAATTTTTCCTCGACCGACAAATTTATCTCCCAGAGGTTTAAAACACCCCCATTGGTGCTCAGTCCTGAACTCTTTCAGGAACTTCCCATCTGTCGAGAAATAGGAGAGTTTTCCAATACTGGTGATAGCCAAAAAATTAGGGTAGACATCAAGAATTACGTTTCCGATGTTTACGATGGGGACTACCTTAAATTCGGAGGGACCTTCTCCAGCATTTCCGAACTTTGCTTCCAGTTTTAAATTCTTAATCGAATAGATGTAAATTTTAGGACCTTCGACTACATATAATTTTCCACCTGCGATCATAATAGAATATGGGTTGATTACATCAGTCAGAGAACCTAATTTTTTACCATAAGCCATGTTTATGGTCGCCAAACAAATAATAAACACAATTAGTTTCTTCACTTGCTTTCTCCTTTAAATTTTATTTATTTCTAATTGTAACATAATTCGTATATTTTGAATACGTTAACAACCGGGAATTGTTCTATTAATTACTTAGGAAACTTCATCTGATCCTGAACCATTAAAGCATGTCGCAACCTCTCGAAATTTTTTAATAAATACCTCTTTTAACTGATGGTCATCAAAAACTGAATTATGCATGAATCGGATGAATACACTATCGGAATATAGATCTTTAACCGTTTTCATTTGGAATGTAAATAGTGTATCTTTAACTCTCTCTCTGGGAAGAGGGGGAGATAATCTTTGGCTGGCGATGTATTTATAACGATCCGATGAATTAATTTGTGAATTAAATGAAAACGGAGAAAAGAGCAATCTCAAATATATCTCTTTTTCTTGGAACTTTTTTAGAATAAAATTGTTAAAGTTGAGATTGGCATCTCTCACATATGCCCGATATTCCAAAAAATTCTCCAAGTATTCTTTTAAATTAATATTTTTGGCACTGTCCAGATTGAAAAGTATAGGGATAGTATCATGAAAATCACCGATAACATTGCTAAAATTCGCATCTTTATAATTTCGTCCATAAGAATAAAATAATATCGGTACGTTATCAATTCCAAACAAATCTCTGATTAGCTTGGCATAGCTCAATAATAGGATTTCATTATAGATATCTTTCGAACTTTTATTCAATATGGAAATATCTATTTCCCAAATATTATCGACGAAGCTATTTGTCTTAATAGAAGTGTAAACGTTATTCACACTTTCCAAATAATCGGGTATGTGTAAATATTTTTCCAGATGAATGTTCTCATAATTTAAATTATGCAAAAAGTTTGAATAATCATAATAATCGACTTTTTTGGTTCCAGGAGGATTGTGAAAGTCTTTTTCAAATGCATTGACTTGTTTGGTCAGGCTCAGTGAGCTTCCACCGTCAAAAATAAGATGATTAAATATAAAAATTAGTTTAGAATGACTGTTGTCCAATCTAATAATGATTGCTCTGTATAAAATAGTATTAAATATTTCAAATGGCTTTTCAAAATGCTGGAAGAGTATTTTCTGAATATTATTTTTACAGTCAAAGGAATAGTGAGAAATATCCAAAACAGGCAATTGGATATTTGAGAATGAGGCAAACTCATTGATATAATAGTTATCATCAGTTTTCACAACTATTGACCTCAATAATGAATTTTCGTTTATAATTTTAATAACAATTTTTTGTATTTCTTCAAATTCTATGGGAAAATTAAAATCATGGAAAAATAATATGTTGTTTACTTTGATGCTATCGGAAATTTCCAAATAAAACCTCTGTATGGGGGATATTTGATATTTTCTTAACATATTGTTTTTCATTAGCAGGTGAGAGAAGCGAGAATTTTTATTAAATTCTTCCAAGATGCTTTTTGGTATTGTGACTGGATCGCTAAGTCCCATCATGGTAGAAAAAACTTCTGGGGCGATTTCTTCTCCTATCATAACTTCATTGGAGGATCGTATTAACTTAATAAAATTTGGATAAAAATCTTTGAAGTTTTTCTTAAGGCTCTCCAAGAGTTCGTCGGTATTATTTTCTTTTGGGATAATGTAAAGAACTCTATAAGAGGTATTACTGATTTGATAATTTTTATAGATTGCCTTATTCCGAAAATTTTCGGATATGAAATTTTCTATAACGTGAAAATAATGAAGGGGAATACTATAATCCTCATGGGCAGTATTGCTGTCAATTTTGGCATCGATGATGCAATCACCCATTTTGTTAGAAATCTCTATCTGATCATATCTGTAGGAATTATCATTTTTAATAATACGGGCTTGAGTTTCTATATTCCAATTTTCAAATATATCTTTTAAGGAGATTTTTACATTGAATTCCCGAAAGATTTTGGAAATCAGGGACATGATGTGAATTGAATTTCCTCCTAATTGGAAAAAATGCTCGGTAACACTGATTGTGCTTTCTTCCAGATTCAAGGTTTGAGCCCAAAGTTTTTGGAGCTTTTTTTCGATATCATTTCTAGGATCAATATATACCCTTCTTTGGGTGTGAGTTGGATTAGGCAACTCTTTATAGTTTACCTTTCCATTGAGATTTCTAAGCATAGTTTCCAGTATTAAGAAATGGGATGGGATCATATATGTCGGTAATTGGCCTGATAAATAGCTCCTCAAAGCGATGCTTAAGGATTCTTCATTCCATTGAATTTCTTCAGTTTCAGTTGTTGCGGTATCAGGCTTTAATGTTACGTAAGCGTATAAAAATTCTCTATCCCCTGTCATTTCTGCTTTAGTCACAACCGCTTCTTTTATCGACGGATGTTTTAACAATACACTTTCGATTTCTTCCATTTCGATGCGAATGCCACGAATTTTTACTTGACGGTCTATCCTTCCTAATACCTCAATATTGTCATCAGGTAAGATTCTGCCCAAATCCCCGGTTTTATATACAAGGTCATCGGGATTATCATTAAACGGATTTCGTATAAATCTCTCTTGATTTTGTTGAGGGTCATTGTAATATCCATACGTTCGGTGGGGGGTTCTGATATAGAGTTCTCCAACAGTTCTATCCTTACAAACCTCCATATTTTCATTCAAGACAATTACTCTGGAACCTTTCATGGGTTTACCAACAGGTATTATTTCTTTATTCAGATCGGCCTTGGAAAGAAAATAAAAGGTTTTGATCATTGTGGTTTCTGATGGTCCCCATAAGTTAACCAATTGAATGCGTTGGTCAAAGGTATTATACCAGTTGACAAGGTAGACTGGTTCGACTCTCTCACCGGAAAGTAATACGTATTTTAGGTGTTTAAAGAGATTGGCATGGATGCCATTGGAGTTAAATAACCTGAAAAAAGCGGGTACGCAATGGATTAAGTTTATCCGGGTCTGATCTATCCAATCGATCAATTCCAGGGAATTCAGGAGGATGTCTTTGCCAGCGGGAATACAGATTGTCCCACCAACGCACAAGGGGGCAAAAATATCTCTTAAAAAAGCGTCAAATCCTGGATTAATAAACTGGCTGACCCTAAATGTTTCATCTATGCCAAAGGTTTCGATCTCCCAATCAATGAAATGTAATACGCTGCTATTTTTCCCTATTATTGCCTTTGGGATACCTGTTGTACCGGAGGTAAAATAGATATAAATTTTGTCTTTTGGACTGTAGGTGATTTGGAAAGAATTTGGTAAAGATGATGTGCTTTTGTTTGCAATAAGTTCATTCATTAAGATGAATGCAGTGTCTACAATAAATTCTTCGGCGTTGTCCTCGGAAAACATTGAGATACATTTGACATCACTCAGTATCCACTTGATATCTGCAGACGTGATCATCATTTTTAACCGATCTATGGGATGCTCGGGGGTCAGGGGTACAAAAACGCATCTGGCTTTTAGAATCCCAATCAAAGCAAAGATGAAGTCGCTCCTGTTTTCGAATAATGCACCAATAAAAGTTTCTTCTTTAATACCACTATCAATAATCCAGTGTGCGATCTGGTTGGTCCTATGATCGAGTTCCTCATAAGTAATGATTTTATTTCCCAAATCAATGGCCGGTTTATCACGGAGTTTACTGTTTTCGAAACTTTGATTTAATCGATCCTGTAATGAGCAGCTATTCATTATTAATACTCCTTAAATATTTTAATCATTTCAATTTATAGGTTACTATTCATTATAGAGATCATCGGCGAATAGGGAGAGTTTCTTCATTTTTTCTTCCTCCGTTGCCTTTCCTATCTCCGATAGTTTTTGATGGGGGTTATTTACAATCATTGTTACTATTTCCCTAAAATATTCCGTGAACCACCGGATTGTCTCTTTTTTAAATAACTCGGTGCTATATTCTATTGATAAGGTTAGCAGGTGTGGGGATTTCAATACAACCAATGCCAAATCAAATTTGGAATTATGGTTTTTATATTGCTGCAAAGGTGACGTGGATGCTTCATCTTGTTCATGATCTATTGTTTGCAATACAATAGAGACACTGAACAACGGATTGCGGTTGGAGCTCCTATCAATCGGAGCCACCCTGCCAACCAATTCCTCGAATGGATAGTCCTGGTTGTTAAATGCATCTATTGTATTTTTCTTTACATCATCTAAAAATTCTATAAAAGTCAACTCTTTTCTGGGAAAATTTCTCAACGCCAGTGTGCTGACAAACATCCCCATCATGTTTTGTAACTCGTCATGTTCACGTCCTTTTATTGCGGTACCGACGATGATGTCTTCTTGATTGCTTATTTTTGACAAAAAGACATTATAAATAGACAACAATAGCATAAAAAGGGTGACTTTATGATCCAGTCTTAATGCATTTATTCTATCGGTCTGGTCATGTCCAATAACAAATTGGATCAAGTCACCGTTAAACTGCTGGAACTTGGGTCTCTGAAAATCATTTTTTAAGTCCAGAACGGGTATCTCTCCCGAGAATTTTTTCAACCAGTACTCTTCTTGTTTTTTCAACCAGTTGGATGTATTAATCGTGCTTTGCCAGTCCAAATAATCTTTGTACCGCATTTTCAATGGGGGTAATTCTTTTCCTTCGCAAAGTAATAAAAGCTCATGAATAAATAAGGTATTAGAGGTACCATCAGAAACAATATGATGTATATCCCACATCAAAATGTACTTTTCCTCTTCGACTTTTATCATTTCCATTCGAATGAGCGGCGCTTCGCTTAAATCAAAGGGTCTGACAAACTTCTTTAATACATCTTTTAAATATATTTCATTTGTCTCATAATATTTAAGATTAAATGCCACAGTTTTAAATATTTTCTGTACTGGATTATCATTTATTATTTCTATTGAGGCTCTTAAACTTTCGTGTCTTTGGATCAATTGACAGACTGCTTTTTCTAAAATTTCAATATTATACTTTCCTGTCAATACTTGTATTTGGGGTTGGTTGTAGGCTGTACTCTCCTTCTCCACACAATACAGATAATACAGTCTTTTTTGAGCTGGAGATAATTGATAATACTCTTTTTCTTCTGTTGGTTTGATGGAATGGAATTTATTTCTTTTTGTCTGCATAATATAATGGGCAATCTTTTGGATGGTGGGGCTGTTAAAAATTTCTGCCAGAGGAAGCCTGACGTGTAAGCTCCTTTCAATATTTGCGATTAAGGTCATCGCTTTCAGCGAATCCCCTCCTAGCTCAAAAAAGTCATCATGAATGCCGATTTGTTGAATGCCGGATAATTGTTGCCAGATGTCAGCCAGTACTGTTTCGATTTCAGTTTCAGGAGCCATATAAGATGTGGTTAATTCCGGTCTTTGGAATAAATGTTTATCCGAGGTACTGGTATCTTTTAACATTTTTTCCGTCGATACATTTTCAGAGGTGTGGTGCAGGTTTTTTTCTTGGCTTTGAAGTCTTGCATTCAAATCGGAAGTGGATACGGTGATACGATGCCATTGATTTTCCATGATCCTGCAAAAAACCTCGACTCCCTCAGAAGGAGTTAGGGCATCTTCAAGGCGTAATTCCAATTGGGAAGAATCATCCTTGTCCCCGTATTGTTTTTTTAACGCCCTCACTGACATACCCACTTCTTTCCAATCATCCCAGTCAATGGTAACGGTAAACAGGTCGTCTTTGGCAGATCGATAAGCGGCATAGGCGGATAAAAATTCATTTGCAGCATTATAACTTACCTGTCCGAATTTTCCTGAATAGAGCGAATTGCCTATAGATGAAAAAAGAGCCAGGAAATCCAAGGATTGATTTTTAAAGAGTTGTTCTAGTATCAAAACCCCTTTTACTTTGGATGCCATATATTGATCTGTAATTTCCCTTGTTCGTTTTTGGATAATGCCCCCGAAGTCAATCACCCCTGCGGCGTGAATGATACCATTAATCTGTTGAAAATGCTGGTTTACCCGGGCGAATAGCTGGGTGATTTGTTCCAGATTGGAGACATCGACGTTCGCAATCATAATTTCTGCACCCATGGTTTCCCATTCCTGGATTTTCTTAATCTTTATCGCGGTACTTTCCAGTTCTTTATGGGTCTTGAGCCACTGCTCCCACAAATCTTTTGGAGGAAATAGAGAGCGTCCAACCAGGATCAGTCTGGCGCAGAAGTGGTTTGCCAGATGTTCCGCTATTGAAAATCCCATCCCTCCGAATCCACCAATAATAAGGTAAACTCCTTTTTGTTTAAATCGTTGTACCGCCGTGGCCTTTTTTTCCAATCGGTAGGGCTTAAAAATTTCTATCCAACGTTGTGTTCCTCTATAAGCGACAAATTTCTCTTTAGCGTCAGAAGTAAATTCGCCCTGCAAAAGATTGAGAAGTTTACCTTCCTGCTGGCTTTCCGGCAAAGGAATACTGATATCAAAGCAACGACACGTTATATTAGGATACTCCAAGGGAATAATCTTGGCTGCACCGACGATTGTGGCTTTTTCGGGAACCAGTATTTCTTCTCCAGTTATTTTTTGCATATTGTCGGTAAGTATTTCAATGTTTATCTGCTCCGTGATATTCAACCTTCCGGTAGCTTGGACTATGTTAAGAAGGCTGAAAAGTCCCGTGTCTTGAAATCGATCAAATTTTTCAAGTCCGGGTCTTCCGGTATCTTGGCCGGTTACACCCCACATGTGAATGATATGTTGGGGGACTTGTTTTGATTTAAGAAGTTCAACGAATAGGGCATCATAATCTTCTGACAGTTCTGGGTTGATAGTATAAAAGTCATCATTGCCAATTATGGGAGCGAAGTGTTGCCCAATTTTGACTTTAATCACATGCTGTTCATTTTCGACCAGATGCTGCACAAGTTTGGCGTCAAAATTATTGTCTCCCATAAAAATTAGCCAATTTAATGATTCCGTACCCACAGGTTCTATCGGAATACTTTGCTGCCACAAAGGAGTGAAAAACCAATCCGCCAGATCAGGTTTTCTTGAAATGTTAGCTGAATTCCGAAATCTTTGGGCGACGATCTCGAAAGGATTTCCTTCGATCCAATACCGTGTTCCATTAAAAGGGTAGGTGGGCAAAGGTACACGGTACCGCTTGTCTTGCGAGTAAAATTGCTTCCAATCAATACTTTTTCCATAAAGCCATAGCTGGCCGATTGCTGCCAAAAGATACTGATTGTCTGAGATATTTTCTTTGGGATGCTTGACCAAATTTACACAGAGGTTTTCTTTATTTTCATTTTGCCGTACGAGGGTACTTAAGGTTTTTCCGGCACCTATTTCAATAAATATACAGGGGCCTTTTTTCAATATTTCCGTCACGCCATCGGCGAACCGTACGGTTTTTCTTAAATGCATGGCCCAGTAATTAGGATATGTTGCTTCTTCTGTGGTTATCCATCTACCTGTAAGATTTGAAATATATTGTAGCCGAGGATTATGCATGGTAACCATACTTAAGGTTTCCTTGAATTCCTTTAATATCGGTTCCATCATCTTGGAATGAAAGGCGTGGGAAGTATGAAGGCGTGTGGTCTCATAATGGTCCATTTTCAATTGTTTTTCGATGGCATTGATGGATTCAAATGATCCTGAAACGACGCAGTGTGAAACACTGTTGACTGCGGCCAATGATATGTTCTCATACTCCTTTAATATTGGGACTAATGTTTCTTCAGATAAGGGAATACCCAACATAGCCCCTTTGGGCATCCGTTGCATCAATTTTCCCCGGGTTACCACCAGTTTTAAAGCATCTTCCAGCGAAAATACCCCTGCCAGACAGGCTGGGACATATTCTCCAATACTGTGCCCAATCATTCCATAAGGGTTGATTCCCCACGCGATTAATAATTTTGCCAGAGCATATTCAAAGGCAAAGAGTAGGGGTTGGGCGATTTCTGTGTTGTTAATGTCAAGAGGATTGTTAATTTCCGAATAAGAAGGGGTGTGTGGGTACAAAAGCTCCTTTATATTGTTTTCAGTAAGAGGTTTTAAGATGTCGAAACAAAGATCCATTTCATTGCGAAATACTGGTTCTTTTTCATATAGTTCCCGGCCCATATTCACATATTGCGAACCTTGCCCGGGAAACATAAAGATCACGCGCTTTTCTTTTTCATCCGGCAAGTGAAAAGTTTTTGCTTTGGGAGAACCAGGGGTTTCTAATGCTTCGATAAGTTCTGGTACGTCGGAACATATGAGCATTTGTCTGTATCGGAATGCTTTTCGTCCCACTTGTAAAGTATAGGCGACATCTGCGAAGTTGAGATGAGGATTATTCAGTAAATACACTTTAAAATTCCTGGTAGCTTGTTCCAATGACCATTGATTTTTAGCGGAGAGCAAGAACAGGTTTTTTTCATGCTTGTAACCAGTATTTTGGTTTCTTGCTTCTTGGGGTGCTTCCTCTAAAACCACATGCGCATTGGTGCCGCCGATGCCAAAGGAACTGACCCCGGCCCGCATGGAATATTTACTGCTTGCCCATTTTTTCGAGGTTGTACAGACATAAAAGGGGCTATTACTAAAATCAATCTTTGGGTTGGGAGTTTCAAAATGCAAACTTGGAGGGATATGTTTATAATAAACTATCAAAACAGTTTTTATAAAACCAGTAATTCCAGCGGTTTCATCGAGGTGTCCTAAATTACTTTTAACGGATCCGATGGCGCAGTAATTCCTTTTCTCCGAGGCAAATGCCAGTTTTAAAGCTTCAATTTCTACTGGATCTCCAAGAGCGGTACCCGTGCCATGAGTTTCAATGTAAGCAATACTTTCGGCATTGATTCGAGCCATTTTCTGAGCCGTACGAATGGCTTCCGCCTGAGCTTCAATGCTTGGAGCGGTATAGCCCACTTTTCTTTTACCATCATTGTTGGTGGCTGTTCCCTTGATAATGGCATAAATATGGTCTCTATCTTCCAGGGCCGTTTTGAGTCGTTTGAGCACGACTACCCCCACACCTTCCCCTCCAATTGTCCCACAAGACTTTGCATCGAAAGTTCTGCAATGGCCATCTGGTGAAAAAATCATACCTTCCTTGTACATGTATCCGACTATAGGTGCTGATGTGAGAGAAACACCACCTGCTATAATTATATCACTCTCCCCCATTAATAATGCACGGCAGGCCTGATGGACAGCAACCAATGATGTGGAGCATGCAGTATGCATAAAAGAGCTGGCCCCTTTGAGATTTAAATTGTATGAGACCCTGGTACATAAATAATCCCTACCGACCAGATGGGATGAGACAAATCCTCCTAAAATCTCTCTTTTTCCAGTCAAATGGGACATGACCTCCCATGAAAAGCTGGGTGAGGTTCCCGCATAGATACCAATTTTTTTTTCACAGGTATCGGGATTGTAGCCCGCATTTTCTAACGCCTCCCATACGCACTCATGGAAGAGACGAGTTTGTGGATTCATCAATTCTGCTTCTTGAGGAGTATAACCAAAAAAAGAGGCGTCAAATATTTCTCTATCTTCAAGGCACCCGTAGGCCTTAACATAAGAAGGGTTTTTGAGCAGATTTTTATTTACTCCAGCTTCCTCCAGTTCTTTTTCTGAGAAAAAAGTGATAGATTCTATACCATTTTTTATATTATTCCAGAATTCATGAATATTTTTGGCTCCTGGAAATCTTCCAGCCATTCCAATGACAGCAATTTCCAAACCTGTTCTATCACCGCCGATTTCTTTTTTATTCATCAAAGTCTCCAAAAATAAGTCTTGTTGTTTCTTCTTGTATGCTTAGCTCACTATCAATTTTTTCATTTGAAATGGATTCCCTTGTATTGTTATCATCCAGGTATTGAGCCATGGAATGGATTGTTGGATATCGAAAGATGGTGACTATGGGGATATCTTGTTGAAAAATCATATTTAATTTATCGATTACCTTGAGTACAAGTAAAGAATGACCGCCCACATCGAAAAAATTATCGTATACTCCAATTTTATCAATTTGCAGTACTTTTTTCCAGACTGATACGATTAATTCTTCTGTATTGTTTTCGGGTTCGACATATCCGACTTCCGATTTAACATTTGCAGCGATCAAAAGCAATGCTTTCTTGTCTACTTTTCCATTGGGAGTAATGGGAATCTTTTCTACTTTTACGAAATATGACGGTATCATATAAGTGGGTAGGTTTTGTGCTAAAAACTCTTTTATTGTGGTGATAGATAATTCTTTACTGGATGTGAAATAAGCAACCAGATGTTCATTTCCGGGTTCTTCTTTTCTTTTTACTAGCACCATGGCTTCTATGATGTCGTTATGTTCCTGTAACCGCCTCTCTATTTCACTAGGTTCAATCCTGTATCCTCTTAATTTAATTTGGGCATCCATCCTGCCAAGAAATTCTATATTTCCATTTGGTAGGCGTCGGGCAAGATCACCGGTTTTGTATAGCTTCTCTCCTTTGACAAAAGGGTTTTCTATAAATTTTTGATTTGTTAATTCATCTTTATTTAGGTATCCTTTGGCAAGGCCATCTCCGGAGACGCATAATTCTCCTGAAATACCAATGGGAACAGGTACTTGTTTTTTGTCAAGGATATATATCCGTGTATTATTAATTGGGGTACCGATGGGAACAGAATTGTAGGGGTCATGTGGATTAAATTTATAGATCATACAGCCAACCGTTGCTTCGGTGGGACCATATTCATTATATATTTCAATATTTTCATTAAATTTTTCTGTGATATCCATAGTTAGGCGCGTTTCTAATTCTTCCCCTCCCACAATGAATCTTTTTACACTTTGTTGGACGTTCTCCATTTTTTTATCTTTGATGATTTTTAGGTGTGACGGTGTTAATTTCACTACTCCGACCCTGTTTTCCTTCATTACTTTTAGGATTAATAGTCCATCAATTTCCTCGTCGTAGACTATGATTGCATTTCCACTTAGCAAGGGGGTAAATATCGAAGTTACTGTTAAATCAAACGAAATGGATGTATAGAGGGGGAAATTTACAGATTCATTATTTACATATTGTTTGATTGCCCACAAGATATAATTTACAACTCCCCGATGCTCCACCATTACACCTTTGGGATTACCAGAGGTTCCTGAAGTATATATTATATAGGCCATCTCACCGAATTCAAAAACTTTCTGAGGAGAATTCAGGGAGTCTTTATATATGGCAGGATCATCGATTAATAAAATACTTTCCATGGGGAGACTCTCTGAGGCGTCTCTGTCTTGGTCAAACCTGGCTTTATTGGTCAGTAGAATCCTGGCCTTACTGTCCTTCAGAATAAATTTCTTCCTTGACATGGGGTACAGGGGATCTAAAGGCAAGTAGGCACATCCTGCGATTAAAACAGCCATGATCCCTATGATCATCTCTATGGATCGGTCGGCCATTATTCCCACGATTTCATTCTGTATTAAACCTTTTTCTCTTATCACTGCGGCCAGTAGCCGGGCTCTCTTATTCAATTCACTATATGTGATTTGTTTATTTTCAAATACAACCGCTGCCTTATCCGGTGTTTTTTGGACTTGTTCTTCAAACAACCGATGAATGGGTTTATTCGAGGAATATTGGATCCGGGTATCATTAAGTTCACTTAAAAGCCGTGCTTTTTCCTCTGGGGATAAAATTTCAATTTCTTCAATCCTCTTTTCCTCGTAATCTATGACTTGCTTAAGTATCCGTTCAAAATGACTTGCTGCCTGCGCCAAAATATAAGATTCAAAGGCGTTTGCGTTATAATCGAACTTGACCTTCAACCGTTCCCCGGGGACAATGACCACGGTAAGGTCGTAATTAGTCTGTTCAAAAATGTCTGCATTGGAAAATGTGAAGGCCGATTGAGCTTGATTTACCTGTTGTACCGATTTGTCTTGGGGGGGGGCTTTTTGTCCCTGCTTTTTGTCAGTAGTAAGACCTTCGATTTGTTCGGAAATAGGGTAATTTTCAAACACCAGGATATGATCTAGGAGGTTGTATTTGAGGGGTGTTGCGGATTGAATATAAGATAATGGGTAATAATGATGTGTACTGCTATCCAGTGCTTCTTTCTGAACCTGTCGCAAAAGGTCGTTGAGGAGAGTGTCCTCTTGATAGGATATGCGAACCGGTATTGTATTAATAAAGAGTCCCACCATGGCTTCAACTCCAGCTAGCTCCGGGGGGCGTCCAGATACAACTGCTCCGAATACGACATCTCGCCTATCGCTGTTGTACCTGCTCAATAAGACTCCCCATGCAGTCTGAATGATGGTGTTGAGGGTTACCTGATTTTTTCTGGCCAATTGATGCAACGCTACGGTGTTATTTGGGTCTAATGAAAAAGAAACCTGTTGATTTTTAAATATATTACCATCAGTTGCAATCGTTTTCCTGGGAATACCTGCCGTTTCTTCGTAGTTTACTAGGTAGTGAGGCCAGTAATTTGCGGATTCTTTCTGATCTCTGTTTTCCAACCAACGGATATATGTCCGATAGGGTTGTACTGGAGGTAGAGCATATGGCCTGTTTTCCAGGTAACTGGTGTAAATCTCAAGGTATTGGGTAATTAATATTCCTATGCACCAGCCATCCATTAAAATATGATGAAAACTCCAGATAAATTCGTATTCAAATTCTTCGGTTTGAATTACAGATACACGCATTAATGAATCCAACCCTATATTAAATGAACGTTGTCGGTCTTTTTGTTTGAATTCTTCGAGATAGGTTTCCTTTTTCTCAACAAAGGTATTCTTTGTATCCATTCCACTGATTTTTTGTCGGATATCTTCATATGAAAAATCTGCAGTTCTTTGTTTTAATACGACCTGTAGAGGGCGTTCAAGATTTTTGTAAACAAAGGCCGTTCGCAATATATCGTACCGTGTTATCAGTTCATTTAAACTTCTTTCTATACAATGAATATCCAATTGTCCCTTCAACCGGTAAGAGAGTTGCTCGAAGTAAGTGCTGCTATTGTTTTCATATAAAGAGTGAAACAGCATTCCTTCTTGCATGGGCGATAGAGGGTATATATCGTCGATTTGATAGGTTTCCTTCAACTGTTCCAGAGTTTCTATAGAGAGGTGAGGATAGGTCAGGTCGCTGGGGGTTAGTTCAGGTTTCTGGCGCGTGGAACAGAATGATATAATTCGTAGAAGTTCATTCTTGTAATGATTCAGCAATACATAAATTCTTTCCTGTTTATATTGTTCCTTGCTAAAGGCGATTGAGAGCGTCAATCGCCCCCCGGCGATTATACCGGATACTTCCAATTCATGTTCCCTTATTAATTCGAAACTCCGGGAATTCTCCACCCTCTCATTTGCCATTTGAAAGGACATCCGTTCAACGTCGGCATCGAATTGCCCCATGTAGTTAAAACTAATCTGGGGGCTTAGTTGAAACTGTATCCCTTTTTTGTTTTCTTCTTTGGTCAAGTATTTTAATATCCCATAACCAATCCCTCCTTTGGGACATTTGCGCAAGGTCTCCTTGACACCAACAATACAGCGGGAGAGATCAAGGGCATGGGAGAAATCCAACAATACGGGATATATACTAGTGAACCATCCAACAGTTCGATTGATATTCAACTCCGTCACTATTTCTTCCCGTCCGTGGCTTTCTAACGCAATCAAAGTTTTATTGTTCCCAATAATTTCCATGATAGTTAGACCCAATGCTGTCAGCAGTATATCGTTGATATTGGTGCCAAAAGCATTGTTCACACTGGTTAGCAATAGGTCTGTCTCATCTTCGTCCAGTGAAACGGAGAGGCTGATGGAATCTTTTTGACGGTTGCTCCCGTTTTCGAAGTCCTTTTTTATCTCTGGAACTTCAATGGCTTCCATTTTGGCCCAATAGTCTTTCTCTTTTAAAAAAATGTGAGAATTCGCATATAATGATAACCTTTCCGCCCAGAGTTTGAATGAATCGGTTTTGAGGGGTAAGATTGGTTTTTCTCCCCTTTTATATTGCTCAAATAAAGTCTGGATATCTTCAAAAAGTATGCGCCATGAAACCCCATCAATTACCAAATGATGGATAACGATTAATAAACGGTCCCCATCTTTCAGATGAAACAACCCCAGTTTCATTAATGGGCCATTTTCAAGATTAATGCTGGATTGAATCTCAATTATTTTACGGCTCAGTTCATTGAAACTATTTTCGTGGGTTATTAAATCATATTCTTCAAGAAACAGTGGATAATGTAATCCATGATTGATTTGAACAGGTTTTCGATTATCGGTGTTTTTATTGAATGTCATTCGCAGTGCATCATGATGTTCCTGTAGGTAGGAGAATATAGTTTCAACGGATTTTTTATCCAATCCTTCCCGTACATAAAACATCACTGCATGGTTATAGTGATGAGGATCGGGGAAGATGTTTTCAAAAAACCAATGCTGGATAGGAGTCAGTGGGATATTGCCAAGAACTATTGATTGATTGGCAAATCGTTCCATTTTTTTTACCAGCGGGGCTAAATGGGAAATCGTAGGGTACAGAAAAATATCTCTTAATTCCATTTTGTAACCAAATGTATTAAGACGTGAGGCTATTTGAATGGTTTTAATAGAATCTCCACCAATAGCAAAGAAGTTATCATTTATTCCTATCGTACTGACCCCTAACACTATCTCCCATACTTCTACCATTTTTTTCTCGATATCATTTCTCGGAGCGGAATATTCTTCGTCAGATTTAATTATAGGTGCTGGAAGAGCTTTTGTGTCGATTTTACTGTTGGCAGTCAATGGTATTTTTTCCAGTAGAGTGAAATAGGCGGGTATCATATAGTCGGGTAGGAATTTTGACAAATATTCTCTTAAAGCTGAAGGTTTAAAGTCAAGTCGCGATTGGGGGAAAAGATGGGCATGGGGGACTATATAAGCGCAAAGGAAATTAGCTCCAGTTTCATCATTCCTGACCACGACAACGGCTCCTTTTATTTCTTCCTTTTTTAGCAATTGATTTTCAATTTCCCCCAATTCAATTCTGAATCCTCTGATTTTTATCTGGTGATCAATGCGCCCCAAATATTCCATATCTCCATTTTCTAAAAATCGTGCCAAATCACCGGATTTATACAGCCGATCTCCCTGTTTAAAAACATTAGTTACAAATTTTTCTTTTGTCAACTCAGTTCGATTTAAATATCCCCGACCTAGTCCATCGCCTCCAACATATAATTCCCCTGCTACTCCAACTGGCACCGGTTTTGAGTATTTATCCAGCACGTAAGTGGTCAACGTTGGAATCGGTTTTCCTATATTACTAATATTATACTCTATTTCGTTAATACCGATTTCTTTATAAGTGACATGAACAGTGGTTTCTGTAATACCGAACATATTAATAAGCTTAATGTCGGGATACTTCTCTTTCCACTTTTCAAGTTTTAGGGGTTTCAGTGCTTCTCCACCAAAAATGATATATTTTAAATCCAATTTACTTGTATCGAATTTTCTATCTGTATCCGAATTGTTTAACTCCTCATTTGCCAGGTTATAAAATGCCGAAGGGGTCTGATTTAAGACTGTGATCCTGTCTTTTTTCAGAATTTCTAAATATCTTTTTGGATCCCTGGTTACCATTTGAGAGATTACTACTAATTTTCCGCCATATAACAGGGCACCATACATTTCCCAAACGGAAAAATCAAAACAAAAGGAGTGAAACATGGTCCATGTATCGATATTGCTGAAATTGAATTGAAATTTGCTGTTAAATAAAAGTCTCACGACATTTCGATGTTCAATCAATGTACCTTTTGGCTGACCTGTTGTCCCTGAAGTATATATAATGTAGGCCAAGTGGGAAGGTTGAGGCGGCGAGAAGTGAGCAGGAAGAGAAGGTGGAAAACTAAAAAATTCTGGAAGATCCAAAAAAATAATTTCGAGATTTTTCTTATATTGCCAATCACTTATCATTTTCTCATTGTTTGCAGTTATACATGTACGGGTTGTGGTCATGATTTTAGATTCGCTGTCCTTCAACATAAAATCAATACGTTCCGACGGGTAGTCTGGGTCGATGGGCAAATATGAACCACCAGCTTTTAATATTCCCAATAAACAAATTATCATTTCAATTGACCGGTCTATCATTACTGCTACAATAGCATCGGGGTCCATATTTTTTATTCTCAAGCAATGGGCCAATTGATTCGATTTTTCATCTAATTCCTTATAGGTGATCTGAAAGCGTTCCTCTCCTGCAGACACGGATTGGCCAATCAACGCAACATAATCCTGCCTCTGTTCGACTTGGTCTTCGAATAACCTATGGATCGTCTTATTCTGGGGATAGTCAGCCGAGGTATTATTGAATTCATGCAAAATGCAATATTTTTCTTCTTTCGACATTATTTCTATGTCTGATATTAGTGAATTCTTATCAGATATTACAGCAGATACGATATTACTAAAATAAGTTTGAAAACGTTGAATGGTTTCAGGCTTAAATAATTTTATACAGTACTCCAGATCACAGTGCAGAATTTCACTGGTTTCGTAACATCTTAATGTAAGATCAAATTTCGATATGTCCTGATAATCGTTACTGAATTTTAGTTTCAACCCGGGGATATCAATCGCTGGCATTTCTATGTTTTGGAATACAAAAAAGACATCAGTCAGTGGATTACGTCCTGTATCCCTTGTCGTAACCACCTTTTTAACTAAGTTCTCATATTGATAATCTTGATTATCAAAGGCTTCCAGGGTCTCGCCATTAACTTCATTCAGGAATTGTTTAAAATTTATATCCCCATGGGGAAAATTCCTCAATGCCAGTGTATTGACAAACATTCCCACTATTTTTACTATATCTGAGTGTAGTCGGCCTGCGGTAGGGACTCCCACGGTGATATCTTCCTGGTTGCATATCTTCGATAAAAAAATATTAAATATTGACAAAAGTACAATAAATAATGTTGTCCTTCCTTCTATTGCATAATTTTTTAAAGTCTCGGTATCATTTTTATTAATTTCAAAAGAGGCCATTCTTCCTTCAAAATTTTTGATAACCGGACGTGTAAAATCCGTGGGTAAGTTTAATAATGGTATCTCGCCTGCGAATTTTTCTAGCCAATATCTTTCCTGTTGCTGTAACTTTTCTACTTGCTGGTCACTGTTTATCCATTCCGAAAAGTCTTTATACTGGAGTTTTAATGGAGGAAATTTTTCACCGTTATATAGCGCCATGAAGTCACTTATGAGTATTTTCATTGATACCCAATCTGTTATGATATGATGAATATCTATCATTAAAATTTGTTTCTCTTCTTCCAGTTTGACAATCCCGGCGCGAAACAGTGGCCTCTTCGATAAATCAAAGGTGCTTATAAAATTCCTTGTTATTTTTTCAATATCGATAATGTCCCCGCCACGGGCATCATGGATTTCTATAGCAAATTCTACTTTATCATGAATCCTTTGTAGAGGCTCTTCACCGATCATCTCAAAAGAAGTGTTTAAACTATCATGTCTTTGAATTAGCTTAACGAAAACACTCTCAAGTTGTTCAAAATTTAGCTTGCCTTCCAGTATGAATTTTTGTGGAAGATTATAATTGATATTGGCTATATCCATTTTTTGTAGCACATACATTCTTTTCTGGGCAGAGGACAACGGGTAGTATTCCTTTTTTTCAGCGGGTTCAATGGAAACATATATATCCTTTTGGGCTGCCCTGATGAGTTCTGCCTGCCCTTTGATGGTTGGATTAGTGAAAATGTCGATGAAGCGAATGCGTACATCGAATTCCATATGAATTTTTGAAATTAAAACAATAATGTTGAGAGAATTTCCGCCTCTGGCAAAGAAATCGTCTCTGGTACCAATTTTTTCAATACCCAGGATTCCCTTCCACAATTCCGCCAGTTTTATTTCTATTTTTCCGGCTGGTGGGATATACTCGTAATCCTGTGATTCAAGTGAGGCCAATGTCATATAATCGATTTTCCCGTTTGGTTTCCTGGGAATGGCTTCCATTATTATGATTTCAGCAGGCATCATATATGAGGGTAATTTGTGGGTTAGATATTCTTTTATCATGGTGATAAAGGACCTATCCGCAGGCGGGATTTCTTTTTTTATACTGACGAAAGCACTTAGGAATTCTTTGCTGTTCTGGTAAATTTTTTTAATGACTGCGGCCTCATTTATAAACGGATGTTTTACTAGCGCCGCTTCGATTTCTTCCAGTTCGATCCGGATTCCCCTTACTTTGACTTGGCGATCATATCTCCCCAAAAGGTCGAGGGTGCCGTCTTCCAATATTCGTCCCATATCGCCTGTCCTGTAAATCAAATCTTCCTCCTGTGGATTAAAGGGATTCTGTAAAAATTTTTCCTTTGTGAGTACAGGATTATTATAATAGCCAAAGGTGGCGTAGGGGGTACGAATATATATCTCGCCTGTAACTAGGGGACTGCATAGTCTCATATTGCTGTCCAAGATCATCACTGCCGAGCCTCTCATGGGTCTGCCCACCGGTATTCTTGCCCTCTTTAAATCTTCTCTCTCAATAAGATGATATGTTTTTGTTAATGTGGTTTCCGTTGGTCCGTATAAGTTAACAAATTTAATTCGATTGTTCAACTGGTCAAACCATTTTGTGAGATCTGGGGCATATACTCTTTCCCCAGAAAATAGGACATATTTAAGTGCCTTAAAATTATCCTGGGTCAGGGTACTACTATTGAAAGTCTTAAACAGTGCTGGGCCGCAATGTACAAAATTGATTGCAGACTGTTCAAACCATTTCATTAACTCAACCGGTTCCAATGGGATATCCCATATCCCAGGAATACAAATAATTCCCCCGGAACATAGCGGCACAAATACATCTCTTAGAAATGCATCAAAGCCTGGGGTGATCAACTGGCTGAAACGAGTTCCTTCGCCAATTTCAAAGGTATCTATTTCCCAATCGAGAAAATGGAGTAAACTGCAGTTTTTTCCGGTAATTGCTTTGGGGGTTCCAGTTGATCCTGAGGTAAAATAGATATATATTTTATCTTCCGGGGAATAAGTGAAGGGAAGCTGAGGTTCAAAACTAGCGGTTGGGGTTTCTTTGCTATCCCAAAAATATTCCATGGGTATAAACCTGATATCCTGCACCAGATTGCCTTCATTATCTGAGAATCGAGCTAGGTTGGGTGAGTCGCATATAATATATCGAATTTCTGCAGAATTGATCATCAATTCCAAACGGGCCATAGGGTGAGTGGGATCTAAGGGAGTGAACACGCACCCTGCGTTGATGATTCCCAACATTATCAATATTAGGTCAATACGATTATCTATTAGGACGCCGATATTTGTTTGGGGCTCAATGCCCTTGCCCCGAAGTTTATTAGCTGCTTTAGTGGAACGTCTTTGGAGTTCACCGTATGTCACAGTTGTAGAACCGCAAGTAATCGCGATGTTACTTGTGAATTTATTAAAACTTGTTTCAAGGACCTGTTGAATGGTACAGCGATGCGCTTCCATCCTCTCAACTTCAGGTTTAATCGCTTCATCTAATTTTTGGATCATACACTGTTTGGCTGTTCCGGAAATTTGCCAGATATCAATTAATTTCTGATCTGGATTTAGGACAATCGAATTGCAGATTTCTATATAATACCTGCCAAATATTTCTATAGTCTCTTTTTTAAATAGGCTGGTATTGTATTCAAACGTGAATTCCATCTGATCTCCCACTTCCATTCCAAACAAGGTGAGGTCGAATTTTGATATTTTTTTCTTATAGCCAAAGGAATTTAATTGCAGACCGGGAATTTTCATTTCAGGTAGTTTCATGTTTTCAAACTGAAACAAGACATCAAATATCGGATTCCGGTTGGTATCTTTTTTTACGACTATTTTCTCTACTAGGTCTTCGAATTGATACTCCTGGCAGTCAAAAGCCTCCAGTGTGTCCCTTGTTACCTTTTGCAAAAATTCACGGAATGTTTTTTCTACGTCAATAGAGTTTTTTAGTGAAAGCGTATTGATAAACATACCAACGATTTGTCGTAAATCGTCATGCCTTCTGCCCTCTATTCCGGTTCCCACGACACTATTTTCTTGTCCGGTTAATTTCCACAGCAACATATAAAATGCGGCGAGTATTACCATAAAAAGTGTAACATTTTCTGCGGTAGCTAGGTCTCTTAGTCTTTTGGTCCCAACTGCACCGATTCCAAATACAACGATACTTCCCTCGAAAGTCTGTACAATGGGTCTCGCATAATCGATTGGGAGGTTTAACTGCGGTATACCATCTTTAAATTTTTCTAGCCAGTATTTCTCCTGATTTTTCAACAGAATTTTTTCTCTCTCCCCGTTCTGCCACTGGCTGTAATCTTTATACTGGACCTTTAGGGGAAGCAAATCTTTTCCACTAAATCCATCCATAAAATCTTGCATCAATATACCGAAGGAAACACCGTCGGAAATAATATGATGCATATCCACCATTAATAAATGATTGGTCTCGGCGATTTTGATCAGGCTAACCCTTAGTAAAGGAGCCTTCGCAAAGTCAAAGGGTTGGACTAAGTCATCTACTATCTTGGGAGCTTCCTCTTCCCCAGATTCATAAAAAGATATTTCAAAAGATAGATCATTATAGTCGTGTATTCTTTGGATCGGTTCTCTGCCAACCATATGGAATGATGTTCTCAAACTTTCGTGTCGGTTGAGAATTTTTACGAAAGTTTGCTCTATGATGTCCTTTTTTACTTCCCCATGTAGTATAACAGTTTGGGGCATGTTGTAAACAGTATTGTTTCCCTCGAAATTCAACTGGTGAAGCACATATAATCTTTTCTGTGCTGAAGATAGGGGGTAAAATTCTCTTTTTTCCACCGGTTTGATTGATGCGAATGGATCATCCAAGAACTTTTCCTTAAGTACTGTCTGTATAAGTTCCGCCTGTTTCTCAAGTGTAGGCTTGTTGAAAAATTCTTTCAAAGGTATTCGAACATCAAATTCTTTATGGATTTTTGAATTCAAGGCCATGATGTGTAGGGAATTGCCGCCCAATTCGAAAAAACGACTTTTAACACTTATTTTTTCAACTTGCAATGTTTCGACCCATATAGCCAGAAGTCTTTTTTCAACCATATTCCGGGGCTCAACAAGATTGTCCGCCATTGTTTCAAAGGGGGATGGAAGACATGGAAAATCTATTTTGCCATTCGGATTCCTGGGAAGTTGTTCAAGAATTGTAATAGATGAAGGTAGCATATATTCGGGTAGTTTACCCGTTAGATACTGAGTAATTTCATCTATAAATATGTTGTCATGAGTTTCATCTCTTTGGTGACACGCAATATAAGCCCATAAAACTTCATTCGTCGCAGATATCCCTTTTTTAATTACTACGGCTTCTTTTACTGCGTGGTGGCTAACTAAGATACTCTCGATTTCTTCCAGTTCAATACGAATACCGCGTATTTTTACCTGTCGATCATTTCTACCCATGACATCAATCGTGCCGTCAAGCAAAACTCGTCCCAAATCTCCTGTTTTATGCCAGAGATCATCTGGGTTTTTATTAAAAGGGTTTGGGATAAACCTTTCTCCATTCAATTTGGGGTCATTATAATATCCGTATGTCCTGAAGGGCGTGGTGATATATAATTCACCGGTTACCAATTCCGGGCATAGGTTTAGATTTTTGTCCAATACCGCTACTGCTGCACCTCTGATGGGTTTGCCTACGGGTACTCGCTCTCTGACGATATCGTTCTCTTGAATAAAATGAAAGGTTTTGGCCAGAGTCGTTTCCGATGTGCCCCATAAATTGACCAGCTTTATGCGACCGCTAAAACAATCAAACCAATTTTTTAGTTGGTGGGGGATGACTCTTTCACCCGAGAGTAAAATAAACTTGAGCTTTTCAAAATTGGAAGGGGTTAAACTATCTGAATTAAATATACGGAAAAGACTTGGCACACAATGTATCAAATTTATGCGGGATTGTTCGATCCAATATATTAATTGGTCGGCATCCAGCATAAGAGAATTGTTTTCAGGAATACAAATCATCCCGCCCGCCAATAAGGGAGTAAAAATATCTCTTAAGAAGGCATCAAAACCAGGGTTAGTAAACTGGCTGAAACGGCTTCCTTCATCAATGTTAAAGGTATCGATTTCCCAATCGAGGAAATGGAGTAAGCTGCTGTTTTTTCCGGTAAAAGCTTTAGGGGTTCCAGTTGAGCCGGAAGTAAAATAAATATATATTTTATCTTCTGGGGAATAAGTGAAGGGAGGGAGGGATTTATAATCGGCAGTAGTTTTATTAACAGTCAACAAATCTTCAACAGGTATAAACTGGATATGTTTTATAAAATTACCAGTATTACCTGAGAATAGAGCCAAGTTGGATGAGTCGCAAATAACATACTGAATTTCTGCAGAGTTGATCATCAATTCCAAACGGGCTTTGGGGTGAGCGGAATCTAGGGGTACGAACACACACCTTGCTTCAATGATTCCCAACATTGAAACTATCAAGTCTATACGATTATCTACCAGGACACCGATATGAGTCTGGGGTTCTATGCCTTTACCGCGAAGGCGATGCGCGGTTTCGGTGGATCGCCTCTCAAGTTCTCTGTATGTCACTGTCGTCGAACCGCAAGTAATGGCGATGTTACTTGAAAAGTTTTTCAAACTTGCTCCCAGAACTTGTTGAAGGGGGCGATGGTACAATTCTTGCAGGACAACTTCCGGTTTCACTGCTTCCTCTAATTTCCGGATCATGCTCTGTTTAATCGGTTCGGAAATATACCTGATGTCCTCCAACCTCTGATCTGGATTTTGGACAACCGAATTGCAGATTTCGGTAAAATACCTGCTAAATGTTTCTATAGTTTCTTTTTTAAATAATATTGTACAGTATTCAAATGCAAATCGGAAATCATCGGGGGCTTCCCAACCCCACAAGGTAATATCAAACTTTGATGTTGGATTATTGTAATTGAAGGGTTTTAGTTTCAAGTCGGTGATATTTAATTCGGAGGCTTCAAAATTGTTGAATTGAAACATCACATCAAAGAGAGGATTTCGACTGGTATCCCTTGGAACGTCGGATTTTTCTACAATATCTTCAAAGGGGTAATCCTGGTTTCCAAAGGCATCCAGTGTTTTCTCTTTCAACTTTGCCAGGAACTGCCGGAAAGAGAGACTGGGTTTAAGCGTATTTCGTAACGCCAGGGTGTTTACAAACATGCCGATAATATTTTTCAGGTCATCATGCTGTCTGCCTTCAACACCTGTCCCCACCACAATATCATCCTGGCCGCTTAGTTTTGAAAGGAGGATATTGAAACAAGCCAACAATACCATAAAATTTGAAACTCCTTCAGCCAATGCCAATTCTTTTATTCCAAAGGTTGGGCGAATGCCAATTGTAAAAGGTATGCTGTTTCCTTCATAGCTCTGAACTGCCGGCCTTGAATAATCTGCGGGCAGATTCAATACGGGTACATTTCCTTTAAATTCTTTCATCCAGAACTGTTCCTGCGAGTTCATCGCCTCGACTTCTTTACTACTGCATTTCCATTCGCAATAATCTTTGTAATGGAGTTTCATTTCGGGAAGTGTTTCTCCATCATAGAGAATCATAAATTCTTTGATCAAAACTCCAAGAGAGGTTCCGTCAACTACAATATGATGAACATCTATGGTTAGAATATTCCGCCGCTCTTCAAGCTGAATGAGCAATACGCGCACTAACGGTGCTTGACTCAAATCAAAAGGTTTGATGAAGTCCTTGATAATACGGGTTGCTTTCTTTAGAACCATGTCCACATTCTCTTCTTGGCCATTCATAACAACATGCTGGAGTTTTAATTCGACTTCACCAAGTTCATGAATTTTCTGAACAGGTTTTTCATTGACTATATGAAACGAGGTTCGTAAGCTTTCATGTCTATTGATCAACGCGTTAAAGCAAGCCTGGAATTTTACGACATCCAGTTCTCCTGCTAATTCAGTGATACTGAAGGCGTTATAACCTGTACTATCCGAGGTTATTTGATTCAATATATACAATCGTTTCTGTACCGGGGAGAGGGTATAAAAGTCCTTCTTTTCAACCGGGAGAAGTGAGATGAAGGGGTTGTTTTTTATCTTTTTTAAATTTTCGGTCAGGCCTCGAATAGTAGGGTTTTTAAACATTTCTATTAAAGATATCTTGGCGTTAAATTTTTTATGAATCTTATTGATCAACTGTGTTGCTTTCAAGGAAAATCCACCATATTCAAAAAAACTGATGTCTATTCCGACGCGATCCATTTCAACTTCCAATACATTGCACCAGATTTCGGCCACTTCCTGCTCCATTTTGTCCCTGGGAATGATAAGTTTATCCTTTTTAACTAGGAGTTCGGCTTCAGGTAGTGCGTTACTATCAATTTTTCCATTGGGAGTCAGGGGAATTTTTTCTACTTGGATAAAATAGGTTGGTATCATATAATCGGGTAAACGGTTAAATAAGAAGCTTCTTAAATCTTCCGCGACGAGAGTGATATCGGCCACATAATATGCATAAAGAAAGTCATCTTTTCTTTTATCGTTCTCTTTATTGTCAGTGGTATTGTAGAGGTTTCTGTAAGGGGTAGTCTTATTGATGACGACGACCTCTGAAATGTTATCATGCTCGAGCATTCGCGCCTCAATTTCATCGGGTTCAATACGGAATCCCCTTATCTTCACCTGGTGATCGATCCTGCCCAGATATTCTATGTTTCCGTCTGACAGCCACCGTGCGAGATCACCGGTACGGTACATATGGTGCATGGGGGAGATACTGTTCAAGGAGAAGGTGTCTTTAATGAATTTTTCCTGGGTTAAATCAGGGCGGTTTAAATATCCGCGTGTGACACCGGCACCAGCCAAGCACATTTCTCCTGCAATCCCAATTGGTTGCAATTGGCTACCCAGAGATGCGGTGGATAAGATAAAAATCCGCGTATTCCAGATTGGGGAACCAATGGATACCTGTTTCTTCTGTTCTTGGTGTCTGAGTATCGTCGACATTACAGCAACCTCGGTCACTCCGTACTCATTGACAATCTCAAGTGATGGTTTTTTTCCTGTGGCCAGCCGGATAGTTGAGGTTTGTAATTTTTCACCGGCTAGGGTGACAACTTTTAAGGATGACAGTTCCGCTTCGTTTAATACTTCGATCATCTCACGGAATAATGATGGAACACAGATAAAGTGGGTTACCTTTTTTTCCACTATGGATTCCCTTATTTTTGCAATATCTTTCACGGCTTCATCGTCCAGTAATACGACTTCTGCACCTGAGATAACCGGGGTAAAAAAGCTGGTTATAAAACCGTCAAAGGAATATGAAAAAAATTGCAGTGACACGGTATGTTCATCCATATTATATTCGTTTTTCCGGCAGATCAGCGTATTAATTGCATTTCGATGTTCAACCACCACTCCTTTGGGACGTCCGGTGGTACCGGAGGTATAAATAATGTAAGCGCCATCGGAGGATTGATTGATTACTTTCAGGTCGGTACTCTCAAATCTGGCGTATCCTTCATCATCTTCTATATCAATTACGGTTGTCACGTCCTCCCGTAGAGGAATTCGTGCAATTATCAACAAATTCAGACCACTGTCTTCCAACATGTATTTTATCCTGTTTGGAGGGTACTCGGGGTCCAATGGCAGAAAAATGCCACCTGCCTTTAGTATAGCCAGTATTCCCATTGCCATTTCCAGTGATCGCCGTCCCATTATTCCGACAATAAAGTCGGGGCCGACCCCTTTTTCTCTCAATAGTCGTGCCAGTTGGTTCGCTTTTTTATTGAGCTCCCCATAAGTCAGCGTCCCGGATAAGGAACAACTAGCAGCTATTTGTCCGGGATTTCGTTCTACCTGTTCCTCGAATAATTGTTGTATTGCGATTTTTTGGGGATAAGATTTGTTTGTATTGTTAAAGGTGTGTAGTAATTTTTTTTTTTCATCATCCAATAATATGTTGAGATTGTAAATCTCCCCATCTATTTTTGCGAAAGCATTCTCGAGTAAACACTTAAAATGATTGACAATTCCTTCGACTTCATACCTTTCATACAGAGCGGGGTTGTACTCGATTTTACCTTCGATGCAATCATCTGTTCTTAAGAAAGAAAAAATAGTATTTACTCTAATATTCCTGATATAGGATTTATCATGAATATTTTCTAGCAACAGGGCAATATCAAACAGGGGAAAATCATCACCTTCCGAATAGGGAATATTTAACAGATCGGGTAATCTTTCTACGGGATAATTTTGGTTTGCGGTAGCCTCCAAAACAGTATTTTTTGTTTGCAGCAGGAGTTCTTTATAAGTCATTCCGGGACTAATATAACTCCTCAAAGTCAGAACAGTATTGATAAATTCTGCATCGTCCTCCTGTTTTAATGTGGGCGCCCCCAGTAAAATGTTGGTGTTCCCCGTATATTTGAAAAGCAAACTAGATAAACCCGCAATCATGATCATAAACAACCGGGGATCAGAGCCGTTACGTAATTTCATCAATTTTTCAAAAAGCGGGCCGATGAACTGAAAGGTCAGGTTATGCATTTTCCCTGAATTTATTTCCTGATTCCTGTTATAAACGGGAAAGCAACATTTATCCCATTCACCACCCAATTTCTCTACCCAATAGGTCTCCTCTTTAACATGTTCCTTGAGTATTACCGATAAATCTATCGATCTGTTTGTATTTTTCATAAGTTCAAATCTCCATATTTTTTTTCATTTTTGATAAAAGACGTTAATCTCCAGTCCGTGTAATTAAAAACCGAAATCACCCACATCTTCTATTTGGTTTTCCATTCGAACCAATTGTTTTACATACCTGCATTCATCAATATAGATGTCCACTCCTTTAAAATTGGCGAGGGGTGGGACTGCATTTTTATGTAAACTTTTCCAGCGTAAGTCAGCTTTATGAATATCCAAAAGTGAGTAAGGATTAGGGATGCCCAGTTCATTACATCTCAGGACAAACCGATTCACCCGACGATAGGTCTCTTCACGGGAGGGCTCGGTATCCAGAACCCACGACTGAATGACCAGAATGTCTTTGGCCTTCTCTGGAAAGAGAAGCCGGCGGTGGCTTTTCCACTGGTCAGAATCGGTCTGACCAGTGTAACCGTAAATGAACGAGTTGCACTCTGCTTCATAGATATAATCTTTTACCTCTTCCAAGAGTTCCAATGTTTGCAGGAAATCTTCTTCTGTTTCTCCGGGATGTCCAATAACCCAGTAAGCTGTTGTCTTAATACCAGCCGTAGCTAAGCTAATGAGGGATTCCTTAATCTGGGTGGGAGTAATGCCTTTATGGATCATATCCAACACCCGTTGCGAACCGCTTTCTATACCCATACGGGCACGGTAGAAGCCCCCTCGTCGCCAATGAAGAGTCACTTTAGGATCACATACAGCCTTGTCAACTCTCAAATATCCATCCCAGTATAATGCGATGCTTGATTTTATAAAATGGTCAGAGAGTTTGGTGGCAACAGCGTTGAGTAAAGAATCGTTCATAAAAAATAGCTGCACCCCGTATTTGCGATACAATGTCTCCATTTCATTCACAGCATATTCTATTTCTTTCTCCCCATACTTTCCAAAATATGCAGAGACATTACAAAAACTACATTGATAGGGACAACTGACGGAGATCTGCCCCGATATATAGGGATAATCTTCATTAACATTAAAATCAGACATATCTGGAAAATTTAGGGGGGTAAAACCCAGAGTTTCTAATCCGATGTCCTTTTTAGTAAAGACTTTTTGAGTCGCTGGTAGTTCACCTTTCAAGATTTTTAACATTACCAACTGTCCCTCACCAATAACAATATGATCAATATAAGGTGTCTTTTCAAGAAAAAACTCGAAGTTTGGGGAACCTATCATCAATTGATCTGAAAATATGGCCCCTCCCATTATGGTCTTAATAAAGGGAAATTTCTCTTTTACTTTTTTGAAAGCGAACATGGCTGGGCCAATAGTATCTCTCAATGCTGTGATTCCGATAACCTCAGGTTTTTCAGTAATAACCTTGTGAACCATGTAATTTTCAAGCACCTGGAAAAACTCTTCCAGTATCATTTTAATCTCAATTGCTTTTTTATCGTCGATATAGACAAAGAAAGTTTCATAAAGAATTATTTTCAACAATTCAAGATACTCGTCTTCATCTTCATGGTGGATATAAGATAACATATGATTCCTCATGACATCTTGCCCGTTGTTGAAGAAGTTGGCTTGGTGATCTTTGGGCACAGACTTCTTGATCGTGTCGAAATACCGGTCATAGAATAATCTAAATTCCTTTTTTGTATTGAAGTCATCGGTTTTAACGGTATAGCCATGGTGCTGCAAGAAATGCTTTAAATGAGAAATGCCCTGTGGTGGGACCAATGGATCCCAAAATGGAACCATTAACAACAGTATTTTTCCCGGAATGGGTGTTACGCTAACTTCCGAAACGTTCTGATGGGAGTATTCACAATGATGCATCTGGGCGTCCACAACCGCAGTTGCAATGTCTTCATTTTTATGGGAATGGTCACAATATGGGAAAGTTTTTGATTTACCACATGTACACATCGTTTTTTGTTGATTCATTTTTTACACTCCTGATGTTATTTTTTTTGTTAAAAGCCGAAATCGGACTGATCATCCAGTAAATCATTGGAATTCATGACACTAAGTTCATGAGTCAAAGAGATCTCTTTTAATTTATTATTTTTCTTATCCACGATTTGGTTAAGAATTTCTATAAAGTGAAAAGTAATTTTTTCTGCGGTTTTACTATTAAACAAATCTGTTGAATAATCGAGAAACATCTTTATTTCCCCGGCTGATTCGAAAGCAGTCATTAATAGGTCGAATGGGATGTGATTTTTTTCGAATTCCAGATTTGAGAGAGTTAAGTTAACCGTTTCTCCAGTTTCAATGTTACTTTCAGCCCCGGTCTCCACATCCAACATGGCAAGAACTATATCAAACAGCGGATTACGTTGCGTGGTACCTTGCAAATTTAAATCGACGATCAACGTTTCGAACGGGTAATCCTGATTTTCATATGCTTGCAAAGCATTCTGTTTGACACTCTCCAGAAATTTTAGGAATGTCATTTCGTTATTAGGTTGATTTTTTAGAGCCAGCATATTAACAAACATTCCAATAATATCTTGCAAATCAAGATATCGTCTGCCAGTAATGGGTGTGCCAACCACAATATCCTTCTGCCCAGAATACCTGGCCAGTAAGATATTATATGCAGATAACAAAACCATAAAAATTGTTGTCCCGGTTTCTTTGGCCAGTTCCTTCAGTCGGTTGTTTAATTCTTTGGGGATAAAAAAATTCACCCGATTCCCTCTAAAAGAAATGACTTTTGGTCTTGGGTAGTCGGTGGGGATATTGAGGTGGGAGTTTAGTCCAGTAAACTGTTTCAACCAATAGGATTGCTGTTTGGCGATGTATATCCTGGTACTATCACTGTTCAGCCATTCAGAAAAATCCTTGTACTGCAAACGCAAGGGGGGGAGTTCGACTCCCCCATAGAGTGCAGAGAATTCGTTAACAAAAATATTTAGAGAGACGCCGTCCGTGATGATGTGGTGCATATCTACCATCAATACATACCTACTTTCTCCTATTATCATCAGTCTGGCACGTAATAATGGTGCATGAGAGAGCTCAAAGGGGCGTATAAAATCTTCGATAATATCCTTGTAAGGATTAGTGGTTTTCCCGCATAGATCGGAAGAAGAGCAAAGGTTAACAGTGGCTTGTTCTATTTCCAGTTCCACGCTATCGTGAATCCGTTGCACGGGGAGACAGTCCACCAATTCAAATGATGTTCTGAGGCTTTCGTGTCTTTTAATCAAATTTTTGAATGTTTTTTGTATTTTATCAATATCAATTTCACCTTCCAAGACAACGAATTTTGCTTCGTTATAGACGCAGGATTCTTTCCTTATTTCCTGGGAAAAATACATGCGGTTTTGAGCAGAGGAGAGAGGATAATACTCTTTTTCCTCAACCGGTATTATATTTGAGACACTATCCTCGCTACCACTTTTTTTTATATATTCTATAATTCCATCAATAGTGGGGCTATTAAAAAAAATGGAGATGGGTAATTGTATATTCAATTCTTGTTGGATTGATGAAGTAATAACTATCGATTTTAATGAATCACCACCCAATTCAAAAAAATCATCCTGAACTCCGATGGGTTCAAATCCAAAAAAATTTTCCCAGACATTTACAATAGATTGTTCGAGATCATTCCTGGGGGCTATATATTCAGAATCTAGGTACGGACGTTTATACCGTTTTTTTGGGGAGGTGATTTTATTGACAGTTTTAAGTGAAATGGGTATTTTGTAAGTCTTTACTTCTTCGAGTAAATCACGTGTGGAAACCGCAACATACGATAATGGAGTTTCTATAATGCGGCGAAAAACTTCAACTCCTTCGGTAGGTAATATTCCGCTTATTTGTGACTGTTGATCAGAAAGACCCAGATTTTTGCTCTGTTTTTTTACGAGGTTAAATGCACTTCCAATTTCTTCCCATGCATCCCAACCTATACTCGTGGTAGCCACACCATCAATAGAGCATTTATGTAAAGCGAAAGCATCGAGGAAAGCGCTTGCCGCTCCATATGCTACCTGCCCCATTCGAGCCAAGATAGAACTCAGAGCAGAAAAAAGGATGAAAAAATCCAGAGGGTTATTTTTCAATATACGATCCAGTATCAGGGTTCCATTTATTTTAGCAGCAAATACTTTTTCTGTTTCTTCGGGAGTTATGGTATGAATAACTCCCCCGGCAATTTGTAGTGCTGTATGTAGAACACCATTTATAGGTCCGAATTTTTTCTCTGCTATTCCAATGGTTTCTTCCATTTGTTTCTGGTTTGAAACATCGGCACGAAGGGTCAACACCTTACTTCCCAGTGATTCAATGTCAATTAATGTTTTTATCTTCAGGCTGGTGTCATCATCCGCAGGATGGTCTGCAATCCATTCAGCCCAATGATCACGGGCTGGGAAAGGAGAGCGCCCGATCAGAATTAAATTGGCGTTTGTTTGTTCGGCAAGGAATTTTGCCATAAGAAGACCGATTGCGCCAAGTCCGCCGGTGAGCAGGTAAACTCCATTTTTTCGGAGCCGTAAAGGGGGAGCGGAAGGGCTTTCCAACCGGAGGGGTTCATAATCTCTCACTAACCGGCTGAAATCGCGGTATGCAACAATTGAGTCCGTGGAATTTGATTTTACTTCATGCAGAAGTTGCGTGATGAGCTGTTCCATTTTCCAGCTTCCGGGTTCCGGGGGGAATATATCCACGGTGCGGCATTTTAGATGAGGGTATTCTTGAGGGATAACATTTACGGGTCCTAACAATGTTGCTTTTTCAGGATACAACAGGTCTGATCCGTAAACCCACTGCATATTGCTGGTTATCGTTATAATATGTATTTCATGGATACGCCCCTGATTTTCAAGAGCATGAGCTAAATAGATTAAGCTATAATAGCCCAAGTATTGACATTTTTTCAGCCATTCATCTGGGGGTTTATTTTCATTATTTGCCACGATGTTCCATAAATGAAGAATCCGGTGTGGAGAAAGATTAAGACGTTTTAGCTCATCAAACAGGGCAAGGTAGTCACTTCTTACTTCTTGGTTGATATAGAATTGTCGCCCGCTATCTCTTCGAAATTTTGGACCTTTTTTTATCGTAATGATTTCTTGGTGGCCTTCTTCCAATTTATTTACTAGCTTTTCTCCAATCCCTATTTCGTCCATAAATACTAGCCATACTAATGGTCCGGTTTCTTTCTCCTGCGGATTAAGAGTCAAAATAGAGGGTTTCCACGAAGGTAAATAAAACCAATTGGCAATATCCTCTTTTTTTTGTAATGAAGATTTTTTCAGAAGTTCAGTACCGATTTTAAAAGGATCTCCTTCAATCCAGAAACGTTCCCGTTGGAAGGGGTAAGTGGGCAGGGGTATTCGATGTCTTTTTTCTTCAAAATAAAATTCATCCCAATCTATCGGTACACCATACAGCCACAACTGACCAACTCCTTTTAACAGGAAAAGCAAATCAGAATATTTTTTTGGGCTTGGTTCTGTGAAATTTAAAAAATGCTGGTCTGGATTATTTTTAATATAGCTTGTTATGAAAGTACTTAATTCGCTGCCAAGCCCGATTTCTATAAAAACAGCACCGGATTGTTTTGATAATTCTCTAATCCCGCTGGCAAATTGAATGGTTTTTCTTAAATGGCTGGCCCAGTATTTTGGATTGACGGCTTCTGCGGCATCCACCCAATTACCGCTAATACAGGAGATATAGGGAATTTTTGGTTTATTTAAAGTAACTTTGCAGAAACTTTCTTCAAATCTTTTTAGAATTGGCTCCATCATTTTCGAATGAAGTGCATGTGTGACGTATTCCACTCGTCTGGATATGATGCCATTATTTTTCATTTGCCTTTCAAAGTCGCCAATTGCATCACGAGGACCAGCCACAATACATGATGTGCCATTATCAATGGATATGGACAGATTATCATTCATAAGTGACGTTAAAGTTTCTATCGGAAGAGGAACGCTCATCATCTCTCCCTCGGGTAGTTCCGCAATTAATTGACCTCTGCGGGCAATTATTTTTAATGCGTCTGCTAATGAAAATACACCAGACAGACAGGCGACTATATATTCTCCCAAACTATCCCCGATCATTGCATAGGGTTTAATCCCCCATTTCATCAACAACTTGGCATAGGAATAGTTAATGATAAATAGGACAAGTTGTGCAATTTGAATTCCATGTATTTGAATGGGAGAGCAATTTGCCTCATTATTCGGGTATAGCACACTCTTAATATCGGTGTGAGTCAACTTCTTTATAAGGGCGAAACATGTGTCCATTTCTTTACGAAATGCACATTCCTTTTGATAGAGTTCTAATCCCATATTCACATGCTGAGCGCCTGACACGGCAATCATAAAAATAACAGGACTGTCCTCCTCCCTGGAATTAAATGATCTGACTTCATGGGAATTTGGGGTTGAAAGAAGCTCAATCGCGTGGGAAACGCTGGAACATACAACCATTCGTTTAAATTGGCAAACAGTCCGTCCAACCTGTAATGTGTAAGCCGCATCAGCAAGGTGGGTATGGGGGTTTGTTTTTAGAAAGTTTACAAAGTTTTCTGTAATTTTATTGAGGGCGATCTCAGTTTTTGCGGAAAACATAAGTAATTGCCATTGCTTGCTTTCTGATGATTTATTTCTTTCCGGGGCTTGCTCCAGAATCAAATGAGCATTTGTTCCACCAAGGCCGAAAGAACTGACCCCTGCTCTCAAAGGTCGCGCACTATTCTTCAATTCCATTAATTCACAGTTAACAAAAAAAGGGCTATTTACAAAGTCTATCTGTGGGTTAGGTGCTTCAAAGTATAGGCTGGGAGGAAGTAATTGATGTTTTAAAGCAAGCACGGTTTTAATAACCCCTGTAACACCTGCTGCGATATCCAGGTGGCCGATATTGGTTTTAACTGACCCGATGGCAATACTTCCCTTCTGGGCAGAGTAAAATACTTTTAGTAATGCATTAATTTCAACTGGATCACCAAAGGATGTCGCTGTTCCATGGGTTTCAATAAAAGAGATACTGGCGGGAGCGACTTCTGCAAACTGGTAAGCGGCTTTAATGACCTCGGCTTGCCCCTTGACACCCGATGCTGTATAACCTGCTTTCCTATTCCCATCATTATTGATGGCTGAACCTTTAATAACCGCATGGATATTATCGCCATCATGTACCGCATTTTCCAAAGGTTTCAGAATTACGATTCCCACCCCGTTTCCAAACACGAATCCGTCTGCTTGCGCATCAAATGCCCGGATATGTCCATCGGAAGAAAAGATCATGCCTTCTTGATACATATATCCCGTGTACTGTGGGATTCTCACCGTTATTCCTCCAGCGATAGCAATATCGCATTCCCCGCTTAACAGGGCACGGCACGCGACATGAATCGCAACCAAGGAGGTTGAGCACGCGGTAAATAGTGAAAAACTAGGACCTTTTAGGTTCAATTTGTAGGAAACTTGAGTGGTTAAAAAATCTTTATTATCTAAAAGCCCTTTCGACATTTCGTCGATCCGGCTCTCCTGATCTAGCATTGACTTTGCCTGCCAATAAATGTTCCCCTGAGAACCAGCATATACACCGATAAAGTCTTTATAGCTCAGTGGATCATAAGCGGCATCCTCCAATGCTTCCCAAACACACTCATGAAAAATACGCAGTTGAGGGTCCATCACTTCGGCTTCAGGAGGCGTGTAACCGAAGAAATGCGCATCAAAATATTCGATGTCTTTAAGAATTCCCCTGGCTTTTACATAATTCGGGTTCTCAATAAGATGGTCATTGATATCCGCTTCTTTTAATTCTTCCTTTGTAAAGTATGTAATTGAATTGACGCCATTTTTGATATTATTCCAGAATTCATGAACACTGCTGGCACCTGGAAATCTTCCAGCCATACCGATAACAGCGATCTCAAGACCTGTATTATGTTGGAAATTATTTGTTTCACTCACTTGCATCTCTCGTTTTTTTCTTCAATTGTTTTAATTTTATTTTTCCCTTATCCAAGGTATCCGCTCTATCCGGGCCGCAATCGTTGCTGTTTCCTTCAAGTTCTTGCTGCTCCAAGTGCTGGGCAAGGGAACGGATCGTAGGATATTCAAACATTAGAGCCACCGGGATATTTTTCATAAGCTTTTTTTTCAACTGGTTAGATATCATGACTAGGTCCAGTGAAGTAAGGCCCAGTTCAAAGAAATTGTCACCAACACCAACCTCCTGAACCTTTAAGAAGTGTTTTAAGATATCCCCGAATATTTGTTCCACCTTGTTCCCGGGAGCGATAAATTCAGTGCTTAATTCAGGTCGTTGGGCTAAGTTATCGGCTGATGGGTCATCTTCGAAATCTTTTTCAACAACCGAGTTTTGTCTTTGAAGCGTGAGGGGTAAATCTTCTGGAGAAACAGCAATCTGGGGGAGTTCTGTCTGCAATATTCTGATAAAGGCATTTATTCCTTCTATAGATAGAATTCCGTTCCCAATAAGAGACATGGGATTATCGATGTTTTTTCCTTCAGCAAAGCGTTTTACGGCTTCGACGGCCATTCCTTTTTCTAACCACGTTCCCCAGTTGATGGAAACGGTGGGTGCGCCTATTCTGGAATTTCTATGATGAGCAAAGGTATCAAGAAATATATTAGCTGCAACATAGCCAACTTCACCAAAAGGAGCCAGAACAGAACTAAGGGATGAAAAAAGAACAAAAAACTCTGGTTCTATATGTTTTTCCTTTAAGATACGATCCAGTATCAATGTACCTTTCACTTTCGGTGCCAGGATGGTGTCGGCCATTTCCCGGGTTCTTCTCTGGATCATGCCGTTGTAATCGGCAACGCCCGCCGTGTGGATAATGCCATTAATAGTACCGAAACGATCTCTGGCAGAGTCAATTACTTTTGCTATCACTACCTCGTTCGTGATGTCTGCTTGTTCAAGCACAATTTCCGCCCCCCATTTTTCCATCTCTAAGATATCAAAAATCCGGCTGCTTACGGGGTCAGTTTTTTCATGGGTTTCAAGATAACTGTGCCATTCCTGCCTGCTGAGAAAACTCGAACGGCCTGTCAGAATCAAGCGGGCCCGGAAGGTTTTAGCGAGATAGCGGGCGAAAATGAACCCGACACCACCCATGCCACCGGTAATTAAGTATACTCCTTTTTCCCGTAGTTGCGGTGCAGGTTGCTGGGGCTCTTTTAATTGAAGAGGTTCGAAGGTTTGTATCCAGCGGTATTTTCCACGAAATGCAATAATGTTGTCAATACATCCAGTATTGAAGTGAGATATCAATTGATCCAACAGTTTTTCATTGTGCAGGCTTCCCGATTCAGGGAGAACAATATCAATACTACTGCATTTTATCCCGGGATATTCTTTGGGGATTACCTTTATGGCCCCAATAACCGGAGCTTTCAAGGGATTTAGATTCTCTTCCCCGGTTACTTCTTGCATATTGTTGGTAACAATATGAATCTGTATCTCGTTACTATAATTATGTTTCCCAATAGCCTGAACCATATAAAGTAAACTGTAAAACCCAGAATCCAGTATTCCATCAATCTCCTGCGGCCCAAATTCCGAGCTTGGTTTGTCATTTCGGGTCACACCCCAGAAATGGACAATCTTGTGAGGCACCTTACTTATTTTACTGAACTCGTTTAAAATGGTATCATAGTGTTCTCTCTGACTGGGATCGATGGTGTATTCTCGTTCACTGATTTTATTAAATCCGCGGGCTTCTTTCACTATGATCACAAAATTACTGGTAGGCCCGTTTTTTTCGAGGCGATTAACCAGTTGATATCCTATACCCCATTGGTCAGCAAATATAAGCCAATTAGTTTTCTCGGGTTTCTCCTCTATTTCATATGCCGTTCTAAACGCCTGTTTCCATAAGGGAACATAGAACCAATCGGCAATGTTGGATTTCTTTTTTATTTGGATTCTGTCCAGTGATATTTTCGAACCAATTTCCATTTTTTCCTTTTCACTCCAGCAACGTATCTTTTCAAAGGGGTATGTGGGTAAAGGAACTCTATTTCTTTTTTCTTCTCCCCACCATTTTTTCCAATCGATAGGGATTCCCAGAAGCCAAAAATTACCGACTTGATTCATCAGATGGGAGGTGTCGGAGATATTTTCGTTAGGATGTCTTACCATATTAATAGTAGAATTTCCATTCTTTTTATCCTGATGGTTTTTAACAAATGAACTCAGTACATTTCCGGGGCCTACTTCTACAAAAATTGAATATTCATCTTTCAAGAGTTCATCCAGTCCGTCTGAAAATCGTACAGTTTCCCTGAGATGTTTTATCCAATAAGTAGTTTTGGAAACATCCTCATATTTCATTGGTTTTCCTGTAACATTAGATATATAAGGTATAGAGGGATTATTAATCTGAATTTGCTTCAGTAGGTTTTCATATTCTTCCATCATGGGTTCCATCATTTTTGAATGAAACGCATGCGATGTGTGAAGACGCCGGTAGCCGATCTCTTTCTCCGTCATCAATTTTTCAAAAGCCGCGACATCCTCGTGAGGGCCTGAAATAATGCAATTGGAAGTGCTATTGACAGCAGCCAGCGATATTTCCGGGTTTATTTCCAGTAGAGGGATTAGTTCTGTTTCTGAGATGAAAACGGCAACCATAGAACCGGGAGTCATCTGCTGCATTAATCGGCCCCTTAGAGCAACTAATTTTAGTGCGTCTTCCAGGGGTAGCACATCGGATAAACATGCAGCGACATATTCGCCGATACTATGCCCGATCATCTTTTGAGGAACGATTCCCCAATGATTCATCAGCTTGGCGAGAGCATACTCAAAGCTGAACAACAGCGGTTGGGCGACTTCCGTTTGATTGATATCCTGTTGGGGGAGGGAACTCTTGCTGGCAATGGGAGATAGTGGTGGGTAAAGAATGTCTTTCAAATCATAGCCAATGATAGGGGATAGAATTTCAAAGCAGTAATTTATTTCTTTCCGAAAAACTGGTTCTGTTTGGTAGAGTTCCTGGCCCATTCTGACATATTGGGCTCCTTGACCGGGAAACATAAAGATAATCGGTATATTTTCTTCTTTAACTACAGATGCCCGGATTTTTTCCATTACCGGGGTAGATAGAATCTGGATGGTTTCGTCGGTATTGGAACTGACTACTATTTTTCTATATTTAAATGCTTTACGTCCAAGCTGGAGCGAATAAGCCACATCTGATAACCGGACATCTTTATTATTCTGTAAATAATCCGTCATGTTTTTTGTGGCTATGTCCAAGGTTGCCTGGTTCTTAGCAGAGATTATTACCAATTTTTGTTCCCGTTCGGGGGATGAGTCTGTGAATTTAAATAGCTCGGGAGTCTCTTCCAAGACGATATGGGCATTTGTACCACCTACGCCCATACTATTAACTCCGGCTCTTAAAGGGGAGCCGTTATTTTTCCAGGGAGTAAGTACTGTGTTTACATAGAAGGGGCTATTTTTGAAATCAATCATAGGATTGGGTGTTTTGTAGTTCAAGCTGGGGAAGAGTAGTTTGTTTTTCAGTGATAGCACGGATTTAATAAAACCAGCAGCTCCTCCACCTGCATCCAGATGACCGATATTGGTTTTAACGGAACCTATGGCACAAAATTGTCTTATATCTGAATTAAACGCTTTTTTTAGTGCTTCAATTTCAATCGGATCCCCCAGGATCGTACCGGTTCCATGGGTTTCGAGGTAAGAAATCGTCTCGGGTTCCACGTTGGCAGCCTGGTATGCGAAACGGATCACTTCTGCTTGCCCATCCACGCTTGGAGCGGTATAGCCCACCTTCCTACGTCCATCGTTATTAATCGCGCTTCCTTTTACAATGGCATAAATGTGGTCTCGATCTTCAATAGCGGACTCTATTCGCTTCAAAGCCACGACCGCGATCCCATTGCCAAGAACTGTTCCCCTGGCATCGGCATCAAATGCTCTCACATGACCATCATGAGATTCAACCATTCCCTCCTCATAAAAATAGCCATTTTTTTGTGGCATTTCGATGCGCACACCTCCGGCTAACGCGACAGTGCATTCACCGCTTAGTATGGCCTGACAAGCCATATGAATCGCTACCAATGAAGTGGAACATGCGGTATAAATCGTGACGCTGGGACCTTTTAAATTCAATGCATATGACGTCTTAGTACTAAGGAAGTCTTTGCTGTTCAGATGGGATGAGGCGAAATTTCCTAATATCTGATTTTCTCCGGACAATTGACAAAGAGCTTCCCATTGGAGGGTTGAATTTGAGCCCACATAAACTCCGATCAAGTCATTATAAGAATCCGGCACCACACCCGCATCTTCAAGCGCTTCCCAGGCGCACTCATGAAAAAGCTGCATTTGAGGACTCATTATTGCTGCTTCCCGGGGGGAATAATCAAAAAAAGAGGAATCAAAGTATCCAAGATCCTCTAAAATCGCCCCGGCTTTGACGAAGTTTGGGTTTTTTAACAGATCAGGAGAAACTCCATTTTGCACCAGTTCCTCATCGGAAAAGAATGTAATCGATTCAATCCCTTTCTTTAAGTTTTCCTCAAACTCATTAATATTCCGAGCTCCGGGAAATCTCCCAGCCATCCCAACAATCGCGATTTCCAATCCGGATATTAAATAGTCATTATTTTTAGTCATTTCAATTTATCTCCTAGTTCGTTGAGCTCTTAGTTGAATATTGAGTCTACCTTTTTGTATAACATCTGACCGATCCTTATCTTTTTCCTTAGTGGTTCTTCCGCCTTCTTGTTCAATTAGATGCTCGGCCAATGTGTTGATGGTTGGATAATTGAAAAGTGTAACCAAGGGGATTTCCTTCCCAAGTTTATTATTCAATCGTGCATTCACTTGGATCATGGTTAATGAGGTTGCTCCCAAGTCGAAAAAATTATCATTGATACCAATTTTGTCTATTCCAAGAAAGTATTGCCAGACTTCTTCGATTTTTCGTTCCATTTCGTTTCTGGGAGTTATATACTTGGTGCTCAATTGGGGCCTTTTGTTTAAGGTTTTTGAAGAGGTATCCCGTCCGGGAGTATCTATAATCTGCAGTTCATCAGGTTTTAGGCTATTTATTTGCTTCATCCTCTCGATCATATCTATTGTTGACAAAGCCACCTGGGGTTGCCGTATCCCCAGAATACGATTGAAAATTTCAATCCCTTCCGAGGGAACAACCGCATCGGTGAGTTCTTTGTCAATATCAAGATTTTTTTCTTTCAGTGTTCTAACGGCCATTCCCACTTCTTTCCAATCCACCCAGTTAATTGTGACGGTAAAGGGGCCACCATTCTGGGCAGCGTAGTATGAATAGGCATCAAGAAACTCGTTAGCAGCATTATATCCGACTTGACCAAACTTGCCGCCATAGAGCATATTTCCTATGGAAGAGAAGAGTAACAGAAAATCAAGCGGTTTGTTTTTTAATAGTTTCTCTAAGATAATTGTTCCGGTTACTTTTGAGGCCATATCTCTATCTGTCATTTCTTTTGTCCGCCTTTGGATAACACCTGATTTATCCACTACACCGGCGGCATGAATGACACCATTAATAGCACCAAAGCGATTTTCCACCTCACTAAATAATTCTGCCATTCCGATAGAATCAGCGACATCCGTACTGAAAACCATTATTTCGGCTCCTTTTTTAATATATGCTTGTAATTTTTGAATTTTATTGCTTGTACTATCATTATCCTCATGGGTTTTTAGCCACTGTTCCCACTCTTCTGGTTGGGGAAAGAACGAGCGTCCCACCAGTGCTAACCTGGCATTTAAGGATTCTGCAAGGTGGCCAGCTAAAGAAAACCCCATACCACCAAAACCACCCAGAACAATATATACCCCTCTTTCTCTCAATCGGCTCGGTCTACCGCTGCTTTTATTTATCCGATAAGGTTTAACAATTTGATTCCAACGGTAATTTCCCCTGTAAGCGATCACTTTATCATGGCTTTTGGAATTAAACTCTTCCAATAGTTGGGTGATGAGAATCTCTTCTTGGGGTGTGTCGGTTTTTGGGATAACGATATCGATTAAACGGCTAGTAATATTAAAATATTCGACCGGGATAATTTTTACTGCACCAATCACTGTAGCTTTTTCGGGGTAAATTGTCTCTGCATCGACCACTTGACAAAGGTTGTTGACCACAACATCAAGCTGCAATCGAGTGGCTAAGTTATTCTTACCCATTGCCCGCACAAAACTAAGTAAACAGTGCAATCCCAGGTTCTGCGCTCGTTCGACCCTTTGGAAGATCGATTTTTCTTCAGTGGGGTCCGAAACTCCCCAAAAATGAAGGATCCGGGATGGAATACGACCGGTCTGGATGAAATTTCTTACAAGGGTATCATAATGCGGTTCGTGGTCGGGATTTATTGTATATGCATCTTTCTCATTTTTAAAGTCCGTGCCTATGGAAATAGTGACCAGTGTTGCTCCTGGTCTTTCTTGTTTCAACTTCTCCATTACGCGGGTGGAGAATCCGATACTATCGCAAAATACTAACCAGCAAGATTCATCCCCTTCCTTTTCGTCTTCGTCCTGAGAAAATTCTAGTGGGCAACGTTCCCAGGATGGGATATGAAACCAATCGGCAATATCTGTTTTTCGTTTATCCAAGGCAACTCGCAAGTAGTTTTCTTTAAAAAAATGTGTCAAATCACCGGGGATCCAATATTCATTTTTTTCAAAGGAATAGGTGGGTAAAGGAATACGTCGTCTCTCCTCTTGGCTATAAAATGCGAGCCAGTTTATATTAATTCCCGATATCCAAAGGTGTCCAAGTCGATTCAATAGGTGATAATTGTCCGTTATTTTCTCTTGGGGGTGCTTCACAATATTTACAATGTGGGGTTCCGGTTGATTCCCTGTATGATGCCTAACCAAAGCACTCAAATCCCGTCCGGGACCAACTTCAATGAATACCAAATCCTTTTTTTCCAGTAAGGTTTTTACGCCATCGGCAAAAAGCACGGTTTCTTGCAAATGCTTTGACCAGTATCCTGGATCGGTGGCGTCTTCCATTTTAATCCAGTAGCCGGAGAGATTTGAAATATAAGGAATTATGGGTTTATTACGGGAAAATTGAGTAACTGCTGTTTCTAGCTCTTTTGTAAGTGGAGCCATCATTTTTGAATGGATTGCCCGGGTATTTTTTACCTGCATGCAGATACATCTTTTCTCTTTCATTTTTTTTTCAAAGGCATTGATGAGTTGGGGGTTGCCAGCAACTATACAGGACGGCCCATTGTCAATTGCCATGTATATCCCATCTTCCAGCAACGGTTGCACTTCATGTGCTGGTAAGGGGATGCTCAACATCATGCCTTCCGGCATTTTTTGAATTAACCTACCCCTGGTAACCACAAGCATTAATGCATCTTCAATAGAAAACACTCCTGAGAAACAAGCGGCTACATATTCACCGAAACTATACCCAATAAGTGCATAGGGTTTTATTCCCCAACTGAAAAGGAGTTTTGCCAGCGCATATTCAAATACAAAGACAACTAATTGTGCAAATTCGAATTGCTCTATCTTGATCATGGCGGCAGAAATTTCATCAGGGCTGGGATAGATAATTCTTTTTAAATTGTAACCTAACGATGTTAAAATTTCAAAACAGCGATCCATGGGTTCACGAAATTCCGGCTCTGTATCATATATTCCTTTCCCCATATTTACATACTGGCTACCCAATCCGGGGAACATAAAAATTACATTTTTTTTATCTGTGCTGACATGAGAGGCTTTCAGTGAATTAAAATCTTCAGAAGCAAGGAGCTCGATCCCTTCTTCGACGGTTGAGCAAGTCAGCATTTTTCGGTATTGAAAGGCCTTTTTTCCTATTTTTAATGTATAAGCGACATCTGGTAAATAAATATCGGGATTTCTTATCAAGAAATTTTTTAATTGTTCTGTCATACGGTGGAGAGAGGATTCGGTATGGGCTGAAATGAGGATTAATTGCTGTTCTCTAGATATAGTGGGTTCAATATCCCTTTCGGTATACTCTTCCAATATTATATGACTATTGGTACCTCCAATGCCGAAGGAACTTACTCCTGCTCTTAAGGGATACCCATCGGGATTTTTCCATTCCTTAAGTCCGGTATTAACATAAAAGGGGCTGTTGTCCAAATCAATTTTTGAATTGTGTATATTATAGTGTAAGCTGGGGGGGATCTGCTTGTGTTTCAAAGTTAAGATGGTTTTTATTAACCCGGCCATACCGGCTGCATTATCCAAGTGACCGAAATTGGTTTTAACGGAACCGATGGCACAATATCCTTTTTTGGGTGAATTGTAAGCCAGTTTTAGGGCGGCAATTTCGATAGGATCACCCAGTGGAGTACCGGTACCATGAGTTTCTACATAACCAATACTTTCTGGATCCACTTCGGCCATTCCCATGGCTTCTTTAATTACCGAGCGTTGCCCTTCGATACTTGGGGCGGTAAAACCTACTTTACGATTACCGTCATTATTAATGGCAGTGCCCCGAATCACGGCATAAATAACATCCCTATCATCAATAGCATCTTCCAATAATTTAAGTGCCACCACGGCTGCACCTTCCCCTGAGATTGTTCCGGCTGCCTTTTCATCAAAGGCCCGGCAGTGTCCATCGGGAGAGAATATCATGCCTTCCTTGTAAATATAGCCGGTACTTTCATTGCCAGTGATGGTAACACCTCCAGCCAAGGCGATATCGGTCTCGCCATTTAATAGAGCTTGACAGGCCAAGTGCAAAGCAACCAGGGATGTCGAACAGGCGGTCTGAACATAAAAACACGGGCCTTTGAAATTCAGCTTATAGGCCACTTGGGAACATAAGTAATCCTCATTGGTCAGGTGGTTTGCTGCAAATTCCCCCCACTGGTGACTTTTCCCTGATAGAAGAGTCAGAGTATTCCAATACAAGCCACCCATAGAGCCAGCATAAAGACCAATCAATCCAGGATAGGAATCAGGATCGTATCCCGCGCTTTCCAAGGTGTTCCAAACACATTCCATAAAGACCCGTGTTTGAGGATTCAACAATTCCGCTTCCTTTGCGGAATAGCCAAAAAATGAGGCGTCAAATAATCGAAAGTCTTTTACAGACTCACCTTTTACCCGTACAAACCTGGGGTTATCCACTAAGTCCGGATTTAGGCCGGAGTATTTTATTTCTTCATCCGCAAAAAAAGAGATTGATTCCACTCCATTTTTCAAATTTTCCCAGAATTCATCGATAGTACTTGCTCCTGGAAACTTGCAGTCCATTCCTATGATCGCTATTCCCGATTGAATATTTCCTTCCTGGTTTTTAGCCGTTTGCATTTCGAATCATTCTCCTTTTACTTTTATCATTTTTTCTTCTTTGTCTGCCTCTATCCTGGTATTCAGACCTATCGATTTCTTCATGATCGACTCCGTCCAATTCTTTATCCCGGTTCCTTATGTACTCTGCGAATGTTCGGATGGTAGCGTACCTGAAGGTTTCGGTTACCGGGATATCCATTTTAAAGGCTTCGCTCAATTCCCCTGCCAACCGGATAATATCAATGGATGTCCCCCCGGAATCGAAAAAATTATCGTCAATGCTGATTTTCTCTCGCAACAGTATTTTTTTCCATACAGTGGAAATCAACTCTTCAATGTCATTTCCCGGTGCGGCATATTCGATGCCTGTATCAATAATTCCTTCAGATAGGGGCAATGCGTTAAAGTCAATTTTTCCGTTTGCGGTAAGGGGAATTTTAGCGATTCGTATAAAATATGAAGGAACCATATAAGATGGTAGTTCGTGGCCCAGATATTCCCGTAATTCGGGGACGGTAAGTTCCTCATCCGAAACAATATAGGCATAAAGACATTTGTCCTCGTTTTTTGTTGGTGGAATAGTAGCGGATATGGGTTCCCTAGCCAATAGGATGGCTGATTTAATTTTTTCGTGACATGTCAGACGAAATTCTATTTCCGCAAGTTCGATCCTAAATCCCCTGATTTTTACTTGGTTATCGGTCCTACCTAGGAACTCAATATTCCCATCCGGCAGAAAACGGGCGAGGTCACCGGTTTTATAGATTCTATTGTCTTTGATAAAGGGATTGGGTGGGAATTTTTCAGCGGTAAGTTCTTCTTTCCCCAGGTATCCCCTGGCAACACCGTGTCCGCCAACACATAATTCTCCCGCGACTCCAGGAGGTACTGGGTTCAGTTCCTTGTCCAGTAGATAAATTTGCGTATTGGCGATAGGGATACCGATGGGAACAGATTTTCCGATTATAGTATCGGGGTTGTATTTATAGATCATGCATCCCACCACTGTTTCAGTGGGTCCATATTCATTATAGATTTCAATATTTTTATTAAAAGCGGCATAGATATCGGAAGCCAATTTTGTTTCGAGGTTTTCGCCACCGACGATCAGACATCTGACCCTGGAATTCCGTACATCCATTTTTCTTTCCCGGATCAATTTAAGATGCGAGGGGGTTAGTTTTATAATTTCAACAATATTCTCTTTAATAATCCGTTCGATAACCAGCTCTTTATCATCCTCCCCATACACGACCACCCTGTTACCCGAAATTAACGGTGTAAATATGGAGGTCAATGTTAAATCAAAGGATATTGAAGTATAGAGTGGGAAGCTAAAGGCTTCATTCTTGACATAGTTGTCCAGTGCCCAGCAGGTGTAATTGACGATTCCACGATGTTCGATCATTACGCCCTTTGGTTTGCCCGTGGTTCCGGAGGTATAAATAATATAAGCCAAGTCGGAGGAGGTACCTGGTTGGTTATTCCGTGTCTCCGACAGAGCGCTGCTGACCGGATCACTATCCGTCTCTTTTATATCATCAATCTTACTACTATCATTAAAATATTCATCAATAAAAATTCTGTTTTTAATAATTATATTTTCAAGATTTTTTTTGGTGACATCGAACAGGGACTGGTGGGTGAGTAGCAGGTGGGCATTGCAGTCATTTAATATATAATTTATCCTTGCTTCGGGCAGTTCGGGGTCTATTGGGAGAAAAGCTCCACCTGCCTTTAACACTGCCATAATCCCGATGACCACTTCAATAGATCGTGCAGCTATTAATGGCACAATCGTATTCGCAACCACACCCTGTGTTTTCAATTTTGAAGCCAGCCGCTCGGCTTTGAGGTCTATTTCTTTATAATTTATTTCCCGGCCCCCGAAAACCACTGCGGTCTTATATGGAGTCTCAGACGCTTGCACTTCGAATAAATGGTGAATTTGTGAATTTTGCGGGTATTCTGAAATTTTATTTTCTAGATTAAATTGATATAACACCCGGTTCTTCTGTGCTTCACTCATGATTTCAATATCATTTAGTCGAATGGCCTCATTATCAACCGTTTGTCTTAGGATTTGCCTGATACTCTCTTCTATTTGGACCATCATTACCGCATCGTAAAGAAAGTCATTATATTGAAGTCTAAAATCGATTAATTCACCGGGGATCACTACTACGTCAAGGTCATAATTGGTCTGTTCGTAAATATCTAAACCACCTCCATTCACCGCAAAACCCAGATCGGTTTCACCGTCAAGAGATTTTAGCTCAGTACCAATGGGGTAATTTTCGAAGATCATCGTGTGGTTCAGTAAATTTCGTTTCAAGGAAGTGCTATTTTGAATTTCTGCCAGCGAGACATACTCATACTTTATAGAGCGTGCACGGTCGTGTTGAACTTGTTTGACTAGGTCCAAAAAGGATGCGTCACGCAGATTCGTAATACGCATAGGAATGGTGTTGATGCATAGTCCTATCATCATTTCGATATTAGGTATCTCGACGGGTCTGCCGGAAACAACAAAACCGAATAGTACATCGTTACTGTTATTATAGTGTTGGAGAAGAATTCCCCACACCGATTGAATTATACTATTTAATGTCAAGCCGTTTTTACTTGAGAAGGAATTCAATTTTTCGCTTAATTCCCGGTTTAACCTGAACAGATGTCTCAGCTGGCGATATTGACCTTCTTCTGCTTCTTTGAAGTGGGGTATCCAAGAGGGTGTATCAAAGCCAATCAGGTATTCCCTCCAGTAATTGAGACCTTCATCTTTATCCTGACTTTCCAACCACTTGATAAAATGCTGGTAAGGTACTGGTGCAGGTAATTGAAGCGGTGCTTTAGAGAGCAGGGAATAATAAATTTCCAGCATCTCTTTTTGTAAAATTTCAGAGCACCAGCCATCCATGATAATATGATGAAAACTTCGTGTGATCGCATACTCTGTTTCGGACAATTTTAATATAGAGAATCGCATGGGGACATCACTGGTTAAGTCGAAACCGGTTTCTCGGTCTTTAATGATAAAGTCCTTAATATATTTTTCTTGTTCACTTTTTTTTAGGTGAAAGATATTTTCAAAGCGTATGGATGAAGTTCTTTGTTTTAAAACAACTTGTCGGGGCTTTTTCATATTTTTATAGAGGAATAGGGTGCGTAACACGTCATGCCGTTGGATAATTTTATTAAAAGCCTCACCGAAAAGTTCATGGTCAATGCTGCCGTTGATCCGCAAATTCATCTGTTCAATATATGCGGTGGACTGCTCATTCACGAGATAATGGAAAAGCATTCCTTCCTGCATCGCCGAGAGTGAATATATGTCTTTTATTTCGGGATTTTTAAAGGTACCGGATACATATTCCACTATCTGTTCTACTTCCTCTTCTACGAAATCGGAAGAAGTATAATCGCTGAGAGTCTTTTCCGGTTTTTCTTTTTCAGTACAATGTGCGATCAATTGTTCGAGGCTCTTTTTAAATTTTTGAACAAAATCGACCATGTGTTCATTCGCAAACTCTTCAGCATTATATGTCACTGACATACGAAGTATTCCCCCGGTAATCATTCCCGAAATATCCAGGCTATAGAGTTGGTTAGATTGGGGACTAATTGAATTTCCAGTACTGATATTGATGGTAGCGGTTTGGTCTGGATTGGAATTGTTTGAAGCATCGAACTGTCCGAGATAGTTGAATACGATCTCTGGTTCACATTCCCATGGGGATCCCAATGTATAGGCTTGATCCGTCAGGTATTTTAATATACCAAAACCAATTCCCCTGTTGGGAATACGCCTTAACATATCTTTTGTTCTTTTTATCAGTCTTGAGATATCGGGGGTATTTCCCATTTCCAACAGCACAGGAAAAATAGAGGTGAACCAGCCAATTGTACGGGTAATATTGATCCCTTCAATGATCTCTTCTCTACCGTGCCCCTCCAATTGGATCATGGCTTTTTCCATACCGGCCCAGTGTTGTATTCCAAGTCCCAAGGCCGATAGCAAAATGTCGTTGATTTCAGTATTATATGCTTGGTTTACTCTCATTAACAGTTTCCAGGTATCCTCTTCGGAGAGTTCAAATGAAAGGAGCCGATTGTTCTTTACTTTACGTTCTGTGGGCTCCAAATCGGTGTATTTGGGGAGTGATGGTACTGATGATTGAACCAGTGTCTTCCAATAATCCAGTTCTTTTAGTAATTCAGTTTGGTTGGCATAGTTTTGTAGATGTTCGCTCCACTCTTTATATGACGTGCTCTTTAGTGGTAATTCTATCTCTTTTTCCTCTATAGCGAGGTTATAAGCTATATTGAAATCTTCAAGTAATATACGCCAAGAGATTCCGTCTATAACCAGATGATGAATTGCGATCAACAAATAGTCGCCATCATCCAGGTGGAACAAACCCAATTTCATTAAGGGGCAGGAATCCAGCCGGATGCTTGCTTGGATTAGGTTCACTTTTTCCATCACTGCCGCATTGAGGGCTTGATTGCTCTCGCCGAACTGCCGGTTTTTGTAATCGAATTCTTCAAGGGCTGGCGGGTAATTGGGGCCGTTATTAGTCTGAAGAATGTGCTCTCCATTTTTGGAGAAGGTGATGCGTAAGGCATCATGGTGATGATGCAACTTTTTGAAGGCTATTTCAAGTGCTTTGATTTGGTACTTTTCTTTAGAGAAAAGTAAAACAGCTTGGTTGAAATGATGGGGATCTATAAGAACCTTTTCGTAAAAATATTTTTGTACGGGTGACAGGGGAATGCTTCCGGTAATGGGTGATTGGTTTGAAGTGGTCTTTAATTGTTTTAGGTGAGGTGATAATTCAAGGATAGTAGGGTACTGGAAGAAGTTCTTCAGTTCAAGCGTAACCCCATCCCTTTTCAAATGGGATGCAACCTGGATGGCTTTAATAGAATCCCCCCCAATCATGAAGAAGTTATCATGTATACCGATGTTTTCTTTTCCCAGTACCAAACCCCATACCTCTGCAAGTTTTTGTTCGCTATTGTTTCGGGGTTGGACATACTCGGTTGGCAGAGCCGTGTTCAATTCATTGAGTTCCAGTTTTTGTAAGAGTTTATAATCTATTTTACCATTCTCAGTCAATGGAATATCAGTCAGAGCCATAAAAAATGTAGGGATCATGTATCTGGGTAGTTTCTGGGATAAGAAATTCTTCAAATCGGTCTCCGGTACTTCGCAACCTTGAACCGCCACCCAATATGCGCATAAATATTTTGAGCCGAGTTCATTGGTGTGATCGATTACAACTACATTTTTTACTCTCGGGTGTTCCAAGAGGCAGGATTCAATTTCTCCAAGTTCTACACGGTACCCCCTGATTTTTACTTGGTGGTCTTTTCTACCCATAAATTCAATATACCCTTCTTTTTGAAAGACACCGTGATCGCCGGTTTTATATATTTTGCCGTATTTTGGGTGTTGTAAAAAGGCACGGTTTGTTTTATCTTCATCATTCATATATCCTTCGGCAACTCCGGTTCCCCCGATGTAGAGTTCCCCTGGGACTCCCACTGGACATACCTGCTGTTGATCATTCAGCACATAAAAAATTTGATTGGCCAGGGGGTAACCATAGGGAATACTGTTCCACTCTTTTTTTACATCTGCAATTGGGTAATAGATGGACCAAATTGAACCTTCTGTCGCACCTCCGAGACTGGTGACAGTACAATTTGGAAAGAATTTTTTCGTTGTCTCGGGTAGTGTCAGGGGGATCCAGTCTCCACTCAATAGTGCATGGGTCAGGTATGGGTTTTGGTAGCCTTTTTCTAAGCTACTTACAATCAATCCCATTATGGCTGGGACAGAATTCCACAGCGTGATCTTTTTTTCATCAAGTGCTTTGATAAGAATTTCCACATCTTTCTGGGTAGGAATCAATACCAAGCATGCACCGGTACTCAAGCTCCCAAATATATCATAAACCGAGAGGTCGAAACACATGGAAGAGATACCCAGGATGCGGTCTGCTTCAGTTACATTAAATTTCTGATTGATATCAATGATGGTGTTGGCTGCTTGCTGGTGAGTGATCATGACGCCTTTGGGCCTACCAGTACTCCCTGATGTGTAAATCACATAGGCAAGGTCTTCTGGAACGTTAATGCTTTTTATATCATCAACAGGATACCGGTTTAGGTTCTGGCTTTCGTACAGGTCCGACTCAATCATTATTTGGCAATTACTGTTCTCAAATATATAATTTTTCCGGTCTTCCGGGTATTCGGGATCAATCGGGACATAGGCACCCCCTGCTTTCAAAATTCCCATGATGTTGATCATGGTCGCAATGGAACGGGTTGTTACCACGGCGACCGTCGTGTTCCGACCCACACCGTTTGCCTTTAAATAAGCAGCGACCTGATTGGATTTTTCATCCAATTGGTGATACGTCAACTTTTCGGTTTCATATTCCAAAGCAATATTTCTGGGGGTGGACATTGCTTGTTGTTTAAACATTTCATGTAGTAATGAGGCTGGGAATTCTTCTGCTGTGTCGTTGTAGCGGTCCCAGATTAAGCGGTCCCGTTCTGGGAGGGCCAATTGATAATCTATATTCCCTGTTTTTAAGGAATCTACAATACTGATAAAATGGTCGAACATGGAATCAACAATGCTGGGTTCGAAAAGTTCTTTCACAAAATCCCAGGTTAAAAGCAGTTGATGTTCACCTAAAATTGCGTGAACTTCAAGGAAGATTTGTGATGTCTGGGTTTCCGTTCGTTTGAATTCGACTATGTCCTCCGGTTCCTCTGGTTCCTCCAGTATGTCCGGCATTGCTGCTTCACCCGGTATATACTGATTGACTGGATTGTCTACCTGAGTAATACTGGAAAAAACCACAGGCATTACGGCTTCAGTATGTAATTTTTTGTGTCTGCTAATATCCCTCATAAACTGGATTCCATCATAACTTCTGTGTTCAAGTCCCTCCAACAGTGTTTCTTGAAGTTCACGGGCCATTTGGCTCAAGTCAAATTCCGCTTTCCAATCAATATCCAATAATATTACGGATGTAAAATTTCCCACTATTTGATTGACGTCTTTATGGTAGGGGTAGCGGTTAAACAGAGTTAAATTGAGAGCAAATTTCTTTTGGTTGCACCAATAGAACAATACTTTTGCATAGGCGGTACACAGCAATGTAGATGGTGTGACATTATTTTTCCGGGCAATATCCTTGATCGCGTCCCACTCTTCCTGAGGAAAGGATTTTGCACATTTTCCGAAGGTGGGGTTTTTGATTTCAGAGGGCTTGCATGACAATGGCAGTTGCGGTGCCAATGGGAATTCTTCTAATTTTTTTTGCCAGTATTGCCGATCCGTTTGATATGAGGGTGAGTTCTTGAACTCCTGCATTGATAACACATAATCTCTGAAGTTAAAATCAAGTGGGGGTGGGGCATAATGGGGATCCTGGTAGAAAGCCCCCAATTCGGTTGAAAGGATATTGATGCTATAGCCATCCAACATGACCATGTCTAACCCAACCATTAGATATAACTCCTTCTCGGAGAGGCGCAGACCTCTTATCTCAAATAATGGCCACTGAGACAGATCAAATATATAACTAGCCATCCGATTGCGCACCCTGGCGATTCGTTCTTTTTGTATTATGGGGTCCAGTTTCGTCAGATCTTCAACCTGGATATGGTATTCCGGGATAATCTTTAATATTTGCTGTTTTCCATCTTCTCCTACAAGTGTACGTAAGGCCGGGTGGCGAAGGATCAATTTGTTTATACTTTTATTTAACCGATGAATATCCATCCGTGAGTTCATTTCTATAAAAAGATGAGTGGAAATTCCACCCATATCAAATTGCTCACTCCTCCCCATAAGATATGCCTCTTGCAAGTGAGTCAAGGGGAACGGTTTATAGATATCGTCCGAATCTCCGGCACTGTTGGTATATTTTGTTTTAATATTAGATTCAGATTGTTGCGAAGGAGGGGCGCTGTTCAATCTAGATTTGAGATGTTCTGACAGTTTTTCAATGGTGGGGTTAGAGAAGAAGTCAAGCAATGTCATTTCAATATCCAGTGCGTCCCGGATTTGATGGACCAATACAATTGATTTTAAGGAATCGCCGCCTAGATCGAAAAAGTTGTCTCTAATACCGATACCTGGTTTAATGGGAGATCCCTCTCCCTTCTTTTGACTAAGGCCTCGCCCTAGCACTTCTTGCCATATTTCCGCAAGTTTTCGTTCTGTATCGTTCCGGGGCTCTACGTAGTCGCTTACCGTCCGGATTTCAGGGAGGGGCAATGCTCGCCTGTCTATTTTTCCGTTAGCTGTTAGTGGAAATGCATTAATTTTCAAGAAGTATGATGGAATCATGTAGTCGGGCAAATGTTTGGATAGGATGTTCCTAAGTTCCATAATATCGATTTCCCTGACCGCGACGTAATATGCGCATAAATAGCGTTCTCCACCCTCTTCTTCCCTGGCAAGAACAAATATCTCACGAATATCTTTATGTGCCAATAACCTAAATTCGATTTCACCCAGTTCGATACGAAACCCCCGAATTTTTATTTGGTGGTCAATACGTCCTAGGTATTCGATTTCTCCTTCCGGGGTCCATTTCACCAGGTCTCCTGATTTATAGAATCGGTTCGTTGAACTGGCAGAATGCCTTGTCAGTCGCTGATTGACAGGGAATTTTTCCGCTGTCAATTCAGGGCGGTTTAAATAACCCCGTGCAACCCCAAGGCCTCCAACTATCAATTCGCCAGGTACTCCAATGGGTTGGAGATTCATGTGACGGTCGACGATATCCACCGTTAAGGTTGGCATCGGTTTTCCGATGTTACTGATATCGGAATGGAACTCTTTTTCATCGATTTCTTTGAAGGTGACAAAAACCGTGGTTTCGGTAATGCCGTACATATTGATCAACCTTGTCTGGGAATAATTGTCTTGGAACTCTTTTAATTTAGAAGGTTTTAATGTATCTCCCCCAAAGATGACGTATTTTAAGTTTAAGAGGGGACGGAAGGTTTTTAACACTTCCTTTGTAAGGTTGTAAAACGCGGCGGGTGTCTGGTTCAGTATGGTGATTTGCCGGGTTTCAAGTAACTGCAAAAAACGTTGCGGGTCTTGTGCTGTCATCCCCGGCACTAGTACCATCACGCCTCCCCTCAATAGTGGACCGTACATTTCCCATACGGAGAAATCGAAACAGAAGGAATGAAATAGCGTCCAACGGTCACAATCGTCAAAATCAAATTGGAAGAGGTTATTAAACATTAGTCGTACCACCTGAAGGTGCTCAATCAAGGATCCTTTAGGTTTTCCAGTGGTACCGGATGTGTATATAATATAGGCTGGATTGGTGGGGGAGCTTTCAAACTGGTTGAATAAAGCCGAGGAGTTTTGGTCCCATCCATTCCGGTAATCGTCTATGATTAATTTTTCTCCCTTCCATTGTTTTAATGCTACGGCCTCCCGGGCCAATGTACTGGTGGTTACCAGTAATTTAGCTCCACTGTCAGCCAGCATGTATTGGATTCGTTCCGCTGGGTAGTCGGGAACGATGGGTAAATAAGCGGCACCTGTTTTTAAGATGCCGATAATGCCAACCACCATTTCTACCTGCCGTTCCATCATAATGGCAATGACGCAGTCATGCTGAATGCCTTTTTCCATTAACCGCAGGGCCAAGAGGTTAGACCGTTCATTCAATTGACTGTAGGTAATGGATATTTCGTGTTCGTTCTTTGGGTGAATCGATCCCACATCCCCGAATCCGGTTACTGCGACATAATCGGGAGTTGCAGCAACCTGTTCTTCGAACAATTGATGAATGACTTTACCTTTAGGGTATTGAGCATTGATGTCGTTAAACCCATAGAGGAGTTGTTCTCGTTCATATTTTGGTAAAAAATCGATTTCCGAAATTCTGATATTGATATCGGCAGTAATAGCCGAGACTGTATTTTTAAAATAGGTGATGAATCTCTCGATAGTTTCCGGCTTGAATAATTTGGTACAGTATTCTATATAAAAAAGAAATTCCTCGTCCATATCGACAGCGGTGAATGTCAGGTCAAATTTTGCAATTCCAGGGGTATGTTGCGGAGAAAAGGAAGTTTTGTTTTGGTTGTTTGGGATATTGTCGGTATGTTCGGTCTGTTCCAATAGGGTGAAAACGGTTACGAAAATAGGATTTCGAGTGATATCCCGGAGCGGTGAAATTTTTTCCACCAATTCTTCGAAAGGGTACTCCTGGTTTTCATAGACTCCCAGTGATATGTCTTTGACTTCTTGTAAGAATTCAATGAATGTCTTTTCTCCAACCGGGAAACTTCGAATTGGTAGAGTATTGACAAACATTCCGATGATATTTTCAAGGTCTATATGCCGTCGGTTAGCTATAGGCGTCCCTATTATAATATCTTCTTGGCTGCTTAATTTGGCCAATAAAATGGAACATAGTGAAAGAAGGGTCATGAAAACCGTGGTCTTTTTTTCTGTTGAAATTGTCTTTAATAACCGGGTATCTTTTTCCTCCAATACGAATTTTACAGTGGCCCCCTCAAAGCTTTGCATGATTGGTCGTGGATAATCAGTGGGTAGTTGAAGCACCGGTACCTGATCGTGACGTGCAAACTGATCTACCCAATAGGTCTCTTGCCTCTTGATTGCCTCTTTTTGCTCAGGTGTATTCAGCCATTGTGCATAGTCTTTATATTGCAATTTTAATGAGGGTAACTCTGTTCCGGAATACAGTGCTAAGAATTCGGTATTTAAAAGGGTTTGAGATACACCATCGCTGATAATGTGATGCATATCAATCAACAGTCGATTACAATGGCCCGTATTTTCTTCGATTCCTACACGTAATAGAGGGGCCTCGGACAGAACGAATGGACGAATGAAATCAAGATAGGTGCAACGCTCCAATTCGATTGTCACTTGATCGTGAATTTTTTGAACCGGATGGTTGTGCATCATATGAAATGAAGTTCTTAAACTCTCATGTCTTGCCACCAGTTGCGCCAATGTTTGTTTTAATCGGATACTGTCGATATCTTCAGAAAGCGGAAAGGTCCACGATATATTATAAACTGTACTTTTCAATTCAAAATTTTGAAGTAAGTACAATCTTTTTTGGGCGGGAGATAAGGGATAAAACTCTTTTTTCTCCACGGTGGTAAGTGGAATATAGTGGTCACGTTGAGCTTGTTTGATGAGGGAGGACAAGCCCCTGATGGTAGAAAGTTTAAAAAAATCCGAGAGGGGTATCTTTACTTCCAATTCCCTGTGTATCTGTGAAGTCACAATCGTGGCCTTTAACGAATGGCCTCCCATTAGGAAGAAATTGTGATCAACACCGATGCTATTTTTCTCGACCCCCAATACTGAAGACCAGATACCCACCAGTGTTTCTTCCACGTAATCCCGGGGAGGGGAATACGGGACGTCTGCAGTTACTCCGGGTTCAGGAAGTGCTTTGCGGTCCAACTTTCCGTTGGGAGTCAGGGGGATCTTGTTTATGGGTACAAAATAGGTGGGGATCATATAGTCTGGCAATTCCTTTGAAAGATAGGTATTTAGTTCCAATGCTGTTAATGGTTTGTGCAAGACAATATAGGAACACAAATATTTTTGACTGACTTCATTTTTCTCTTCAACAGCGATTACTACTGCGTCTTTAATATCTGGGTGAGTCAATAAACGGTTTTCGATCTCTCCCAACTCAATCCGATATCCTCTAATCTTTACTTGATGGTCGATTCTTCCAAGAAATTGGATATCTCCGTCTGGTAGCCACCGAGCTAGGTCACCGGTTTTGTAGATGAAAGAATGGGGAAGGGGTTGGTCGGGTACACGGCTTAAATCAACAAATTTTTCTGCGGTCAATTCTGGTTTATTCAAATAACCCCGGGCCAGGCCAACCCCAGCGATGCATAACTCACCGATCACCCCTATAGGTTGTAAGCGGTAGTTTTCATTGATTATATATAGAGCGATATTGTCTATGGGTTTGCCTATAGGTATGGTTTCTTGATCCCCCTGTTTTGGCGAGCAATTGAAATAAGAAACATCCACGGTAGCTTCAGTAGGGCCATATAAATTAATTAATTTGGGGCTGCTGTTTTCTGGAAACAATTTATAGAATTTTTTTACCGTGGACGGATGTAGTGCCTCCCCACTTGCGAAGACCTGTATTAAACCAACAATTTGTTTTAATTGTTCGGGGTAATCCTCAATATAGCTGATAAAGTTATTTAGCATAGAAGGTACAAAATGAATAGTTGTTACCCGGCTGTTTTTTATAGCGTTGGCAATGGATTCAGGATTTTTTTCTTCTCCAGCTCCGAGGAGGCAGAGGGTGGCTCCTTGCATTGACCACCAGAATAATTCCCAGACTGAAACATCAAAAATAGATGGAGTTTTTTGAAGTATGCAGTCCTGCTGGGATATAGGGTAATTTTTTTGCATCCAATTTATGCGATTGACAACAGATCGATGCTCAATCATGGATCCTTTGGGGTGTCCGGTTGATCCTGAAGTATATATCATATATGCCAAGCTATCATGAAGTGAGCATGTTTCCAGGAGATTGGATTGTTCACCTTGGAATAAAGTATTATCACTTAAATCGACGATTTCTCCATTAAATATGGTTGCGGGAGGACAGAATTGTTCTGAAGATAGCAGTATTTTCGTCCCACTATCGCGTAAAATATATTCAACCCTTTGAAGAGGGTATTGGGGGGAAATCGGTAGATATGCACCTTCGACTTTTAATATTCCAAATATTCCAACAATCATTTCGATGGAACGTTCTATCATTACTCCAATGATGTGATCCCTGCCAACGCCCTTGGTTCGGAGTTGACGAGCCAATTGATTGGACTGCTGATTTAACTCCTGATAGGTCAATGTGCTCCCATCCTCAGAACTAACCAACCCGATATTTTCCGGAGTTCGTTCCACCTGTTCTTCAAATAAACGATGGATTGGTTTCATCTCCGGGAAATCACATTTTGTATCGTTAAACTGATACATTAACTGATTTTTTTCTTCAGGAGTAATTAAATCTAACCGGAAAATCTCTTGATTCGCAAAGATGGTAATATTCTCAAATACAATTAGCAGGCTGCGACAAAACTGGATCATCAATTGATGGGACGAAGCGTCCAGTTGGTATTGAACTTCCAGCTTCAAATGGCCATTTTCGTGGAATAAAATAAATAGAAAGTCAAACCGGTCAAGATCAGAGTGTTTTCTTTGAAAGGGCTCATATATGAATGCCACGTTGAAGATATCCGGGAGATTTTTCTCGTTTTTTGTGCTTAAGGACGTGATGAAATCAACCGTGGAATCTGGGCAATAGTTAATGGATTTCTGCACTTCATCACGTGTTTGCAGAATAAACTCTTTCACGGTTATCTTACTATGAATATGGCTCCGGAAAAACAAAATACTTGGAGTTTCTTTTTCTGCAGGTGATATAGTTCCTACTACCAAATCTTCAACTCCTGTATATCTTTGCAGGGCGATGGTCAACCCACTCAGCGCCAGTATGAACAGAGCGATCTGCGAATTTTTGGCAGTTTTTAATAGGTTGGACGAGATTAACTCCGGGATATCTATTCTGTTGGATATAAAGTAGTTGACACCCGCTTCTTTTGTCTTCATCGGCTGAACCAGGGGCAGCGATATTTTTGGCAACTCCCCCGATAACTTCTTGAGCCAATATTCTTCAATTATTGTTTTTTGCATTGTATCTGTCATTTCCTTATCTCCAGGTTAGAAGGTAATTCAATTTGATAGTTCAGTTGTGTTTTTAGGTGAATATCGCTATAGATCAAATTCTACATCCTGCACCATGGCAATTTTTTTCTCAATCTCAATCGAATAATCGAGATCTTGGATTTTAGTGTCCATGTTGTTTAGAATAGTATTTATCAACACAACAAATCGCCTTGACATTAACTCGATGGTTTCTCTTTTGAATAATTTGGTACTATAATCGAAACTACATGTGATGCCATTTTGGTTCTCAAATACTTCGAACTGCAAATCGAACATCACTGTTCTGTTTTCGGTTTTCATCTGGGGGAGCATTTTAAGTTCGATATTTCCCTTGGTTTTTTCTGGGGCGATGGTATCGGTATTCTGCAACACAAATGATGTATTAAACGGAGTGGGTTGATTTTTATTTTTATTGGCATTCAATTTTTCCACCAGCAGGTCGAAGGGATACAATTGGTTTTCAAGGCCATTTAGGACACACTGTTTTATTTCCGCTAAAAATGATGTAAACGTTTTATTTGCGGCGGGGTAATTTCTTAAAGCAAGGGTCTTAACAAAAAATCCGACGATATTTTCGAATTCCACCTGATTTCTACCAGCATGAATTGCCCCCACCACGATATCTTCTTGCCCGGAATATTTGTGTAATAGGACATTGTAAATGGCAAGGAATATCATGTATAGTGTCGTGTCTGTCTCTTTTACCGATTGATTTAAGCGGAGCTTGGTCACTTTATCCAGTTGAAAGATTACAATATCTCCTTCATAGCTTTGCGCTTCGGGGCGGGGATAATTATAGGGAAGTTTTAGAACAGGAATTTCGTCTTTGAACACGTCTAACCAGTACGTCTCCATTTTTTTTAGTTGTTGAGGATAAATCCTATTAAACAGCCATTCGGAATAATCTCGATACCTAAATTGCAAGGGAGGTAATTCCTCCCCCAAATATAGGTGAGAAAACTCATTTATCAAGATATCTTGGGATAAGCCATCGGATATAATATGGTGAACATCCAATAAGAATAAATATTGATTTTCTGCCAATTTTTCCAGGTGACTACGAAATAGGGGGGCATTGCTTAGATCGAATGGCAGGATAAAATTTTTAACGATTTCCTGGATATCCTTTTGATTGGGATAGCTGTTCCATCTATTATGAATGAATGGAATAATAAAATCAATATCCGGGTGAATTTTCTGAACCAATTCATTGCCTATTATTTGAAAAGAGGTACGTAACACCTCGTGCCTTTGTAATAATGTCTGAAAGGCTTCTTCGAAGCGTTTAAAATCTAAAACTCCCTCGATTAGCGAAATCCCTGTAATATTGTAGGTGACACCCACGTTCTCCATCTGGCATAATGCAAAAATTCTAAATTGATCTGGTGTTGCAGGATAATAACATTTTTCTTCAGCGGTTTCGATTGTGGAGTATAAGGTGGTGGTAGACTTTGCGATCAATCGGGCGAGCTCTTTAACGGTGGGATTATCAAATACTTCTTTTAATTGTAGGTCCACCTTTAACTCTTGAAACGCTCTTGAGATGAAGGATATAACCAGTAAAGAATGGCCGCCCATTTCGATAATATTATCACTGATGCTAATTTTCTCTTTTTGCAGTAGTTCTTGCCATATGGCCACCAGTTTTCTTTCAATTTCATTGGAAGGGGGTTCGTACTCCAATTGGGCAATCATCTCGTTTCCTGGTTCGGGCAGTTGATTCCTGTCGATTTTTCCGGTGGGTGTTGTGGGCATATGTTCCAGTGCGATAAAATGGCGGGGTATCATGTATTCCGGCAATTCTCTGGACAAAAATTCTCTTAATGCCGGGGCTGAGACAGTGTCATTGGTCACGATATAGGCGCACAAAAAGTGTTCTTCCTTGTCGTCTTCTTTTATGGTGACGACTGCCTCTTGAACGGCTTTATGGCGCATCAGTTGGCTTTCGATTTCACCTGTTTCCACGCGGAACCCCCTGATTTTTACCTGGAAGTCTTTTCGGCCCATCATAACGATTGTCTCTTCAGCAGTTAACCGTCCCAGGTCGCCAGTCCAATAGAGTCTGCCCAAATCTTCATCATCAGTGAATACGTTGTTCGTGATTTCTTCATTTTTCCAATATCCCAGAGCTATATGTTGGCATGAGACCACGATTTCGCCGACCCCCATGGATTCTATTAATTCTCCATTTTCGCCTATCAAAAGGATCTGGGTGTGATCCAGTGCTTCTCCAATGGAGACGTCATCAAAAGTATTGTCACGGGAAATTTTACAAATAGCGGTAACGGATGATTCTGTCTGACCATACACATTGGCTAGTGTGGCTTGGGGAAAATAATTTTTAAACAATTCGAGATCGTGGGCACGCAGGGGCTCGCCACCCAATAATACCCAGCGGATTTTTGAGAAATAGTCTTTTACGGTGAGTGTGTTAGTAAAAAAACGGAATAGTGAGGGCACGGAATGCCAGATAGATATCTCTTCTTTCATTAAGAGGGTATAAAGCTCATAGGTATTTTTAGCGGCTTTAATATTATAGGGGTAGAGGCAGGCTCCGCTTAATAATGCGGCAAAAATATCCTGGGCTGCTCCATCGTGACTGAAGGCGGAAAATAGTGTCATACGATCTACATCGGTGATAGTAAAACGTTCAATCCAATTCCTGACGTAATACAACACGTTGCGGTGATTTTGAACGACACCTTTGGGGCGCCCGGTAGAGCCTGAAGTATAAAGAATATATGCAGGGCTATCCCCGTTGGCTTTTCGCTTGACTGCGGTTTTGGGATAATCTTCGTAAATTTTTTCGACGTTCAATAATTTGATATCCAAGCCAGTCTGTTTGACTAGGCGTTGTGCCAATGACAGATTCTCGTAATTGGTTATTAATAACAGCGCCTCGGAATTCTCAAGCATAAATGCCAGCCTGTTTTCCGGGTATGTCACATCCAGTGGGACATAGGTTTGGTTTGCAGTTAATGTGCCGATCACGGCCACGATCATATCGGATCCGTGTTCCAATAATAGGCCTACCTGGTTGTTTTCGTTGTTATTGTTCTGATTGGTTCTCTCTGCTATAAGGGCGTTGGCAATTTGGTTTGCGTTATTGTCTAGATCTTTATATTTGATTATCTTATTCCCGCTGTTGATGGCGATATGATCTGGAAATTTTTTTACTGTTTCTTGAAATTGTTCTATTATCATTGTATTTTACTCTTTCCTTGAATAATTTTGTATTGTTTTAATTCTTATAGATTCTAAATCTCATTTATTCATCCACTTCAAAAATGATACTGACGGTAGCGCCTTGGTGGCAGTTAACCACTCCTTTATTGTTTTCTTGGGGCATGACTCTTACCCAGGCGCCTGAATAGGAATTGCCGAATATAAAAAATCCCCATACCATATCGTGAGGCACGTACCCTTCTTCGCCAACCATGTACAAACCGTTTGAAGCGGTGACCATTTCTTGAGCCAGCCAGTTTTTTTGGTGCAACGCGTTGGTGACTGCAATTTGCCATTGTTGGGGGCTGCATTTGGGCCCGACGGAAACGCCTGTCCCGCCATATCCCTCGGATGGTTTTAATACCATCCGTTCACGATTTTGGAGCAGGAATTCTTCGAGGTTTTCTATTTTTTGCTCCCGATAAGTTGTACTTCCTGGTTTGACTTTTCTTGTCCAAGGGATGTATGTATCAATGATCCGCCTCTCTTCAGGGGTAAACACGTCGATTTGGTGGTGGTCGGATAAAAGTGCCAAGACTAATTTATTTGACAATAGGCCTGTGATCGGTCCGTTGATAATGATTAGATTTCTTTTTTTGAAAGCATTTATTAATTTGGGATGCACAAATCCGTGGTTCATTTCAATGACCACGTGGATTTGTTTGTTTTTATAAAACACCACATCATCGACGACTTGCATATTCTTAAAATCACATAGAAAAAAATTTCCATCCAAGGATTTATTTTTTGATTTTAGAATCTGTTGGAATAAATTTTGATAATAAATGACGGAGCGTTCCCCCTCTGCATTTTCTTCGTAGGTTTCTGCTATGACTGCTATATTTATCTCATCTCCGGTGGTTGCTGCTTGTAATGGTTTCCATATGGCATGGTCCAATAGCAGGGAGACGAGATTTCTATTGTATACTTTCACGTTATTTTCTTTTATGAATCGTGAAATCAAGGGACTATTCAAACACATCGACTCCCAGAGAGGGAGTTGTAGTCCTCCGAGATTGGCGGTGACGTTGTACTCGATGCATTTTATGCCATCTGTAGAGATAATAAAATCACCCCTGCCAATAATGTTTTTGAAATACTCTTCTGTCATGCCATCCAGTTGCATTTCAATAACGGCTGCGGGCATTTCAAAAAACTGTCCCATTTTTTGGGTATCATTGTTAAACACGCGCTCAGGAAAAGTTTTAATCAGTTCGAATATTTTTTCTCCGGCTTCTTTAAATATATCTACAGTTTTTTTGCTGATGAATGTGGGCCATGGTTGCAGTGTAAAGAGTTTATCATTTAACTCCAATGATCTGAAGCTGGACCGTTTTAATGCTTCGGGATTTTTTTCCACCCATTCTAGAAAACGGATATTCAGTGCTGATAACTTGGCCTGACTTTCCTTGATGTCATTCGCAATATTCAATTTAGTTTTGCCTCCTGGTTATTCGTTTTAATGTTTTTTTATTCCCTAGTGGTCCGCTTGTTCCAAGTTGCCAGATTTTTTGGGCGGGATCGGTACTCGCGGTTTCTAGTATATTGGCATATAAATCCATCATTTTTTCGATGGTTTGGGGTTTGAATCGATTTTTATAGTAGTAGCATGATATTTCAATGGCGTTTTTATATTCGGTGACATAACAGACGATATCAAATTTGGCTTGTTGGGTATTTTCTTTAAGATGATATGAGTCGTGGTTGGTTAATTCTTCCAGATGAGTGCTGCCGAGATTGAGCATGTTAAAGAACACGGAAACGCTAGGATATTTAATTTGTAATTGGGTGCAGATCATTTCTAAAGGTATTCCCTGGTATTCCAGTACATTGAAGGTATTATCCTTGAAACGATTGAGAAAGCTGTTGAATGCTTCATCGTTGTCGATATGGTTGTGTAGGATGAGAGTATTGACGAACATACCGACAATGTGTTTTAATTGATCATGCTGGCGAGCGGCTGCGGGGATAGCCATTACAATCTCTTTTTGACCGGTAATCTTGGACATCAGGATATTAAATCCAGCCAACAATACCATGAATAGACTGGCTTGATGTTCGATGGCCATGGGTGAAAGTCGTTGGATTCGCGCTCCAGATATCACTGTACGATAAACGGCACTTTCATGTCCACCAGAGGATGGGGTTGAATAATCGTAGGGCAGACTCAAGATGGGGAGAGGGCCACTTAAATGGCCTTTCCAGAAGTTGAATGCTTTTTCAACGGTTTCCTTGTTATCTAGCCAGCGGTTGTGCCATGCCGCATAATCTTTATATTGGATTGTTAAAGGTTCCAATTGGCAGGGAAGCCCTTTTTTATAGGCATCAACGATGTGGCTGAATTCGGGCTTTAAGATCTCCATGGACGAACCATCGGTGATGATATGATGCATATTGAAGATAACATCAAATTCTTCGGTATCATATTTAACAAGCTTGGCACGAAAGAGAGGCCACTCTGCGAGATTAAAAACGAAAGAGGACTCTTCTATTAATAACTGGGTCCGTCTCTGTTGTCGTTCTTTTGCTTGTAAATGAGATATATCTACTACTTCAAGGTGTAATTTTAATTGATTGGCGGGTTTGATGACCTGCATAGGTTGTTTATCTATTTCGATAAAATAGGTTCTCAGGCTTTCATGCCTGATTATCAATTGTTGCAGTGCTTTTTGGATAATAAATTCATCCATTGCCCATTTTAGGGTTATGGTGACTGGCATATTGAAGGCAGTGGAATGGGGGTCCCGTTTCTGAATATACCATAATCGCTTTTGAGGGTATGACAATTCATAAAAGGGTTTATCTGGTTGCCTTTCAATCTCTTCAAAACTGGTATTATTACCTGTGCTGATTATGGCTGCCAATCTGGAGATAGTGGGAAATTGGAACAAGTCCTGGATGGTAATTTTTACCTGGAAGGTTTTATGGATTTTATTCACCATGCCAATGGCTTTTAATGAATGGCCCCCCAATTGAAAAAAATTGGCGTCTCGTCCTATTTTTACTTGTTCTATACCCAATGATTCCGCCCAAATTTGTACCAATAATTGTTCGGTTCTATTTTGGGGGGCAGTATAATTGTTGATTGAGGTTAAATCGGGTTCGGGCAATGATCTGCGATCTACTTTTCCACTAGGGGTAAGGGGGATTTTATCCAGTGGTACAAAATAGGTTGGAATCATGTAATCGGGTAAATCGGAGGAAAGGATATTCTTTAATTTGGATACATCACAATCGGTTGCAGTGTTTATAACGACATAGGCACACAGGTATTTTTCGCCTTTGAGCTCCTGTTTTACCGTGACAATGGCGTCTTTTACGTGGGGGATTTTTTTGATATGGCTCTCTATTTCGCCGGGTTCGACACGGATCCCGCGGATTTTTACCTGGTGATCGATGCGACCTAAAAATTCTATATTGCCGTTCTCAAGCCATCGGGCCATGTCACCGGTGCGGTATAATTTCCCATTTTGGCGGGTGGTATCGGCTATAAATTTTGTATGAGTTTCTTCTTCTCTGCCCAGATAACCTCTGCCGATCTGAACACCTCCGGCAACCAGCTCTCCGGCGATGCCTATTGGCTGCAAATGAGTGTTTTTGTCCAGAATATAGATGCTGGTGTTCATGACGGGTTTGCCAATGGTGGGGAATTGGGGGATATCCTGGTCGGGGCTGAGGGTTAAGGTGGTTATCACGTGGGTTTCGGAGGGGCCATAATGATTGTGTAAATAGATGTGGTTATGTTTTAAGTAATTCCTAAATAGATCGTCCACCACGACTTGTTCCCCGGCGGTAACGATATGCTCGACGTGACCGGCTGGAAGGTGTATGTCTTGGTTAAACATCATTTTCAGGAACGACATGGGGAAAAATAGGGTTTTGATCTCATGCTTGATGATCAACTGGAAGAGGTCGGAGATACTGTTACGGGTATCCTCGTCGATCAAGTATAACTGGCCACCGTACAACAGGGTTGAAAATATTTCTTGAAAAGAGACATCAAAACTCATGGTTGTAAATTGCAGCACCCTGCTGAAATTGATGTTGGTGAACTGATATTGAAATTCCATCAGGTTGACCAGATTGGTATGTTCTAACATGACTCCTTTCGGATTCCCGGTGGAACCTGAAGTGAAAATAACATATACTAGGTCGGAGCCTTTGTATATGTGGGGCAGTTTTTCTTCAATGTTTTTGGCGGTTCCCGGGGATATATTCTTATATATCGTGGTGTCTCGCATATCCAGTAAATGGATATGTCCTGATATCTGCGTGGTTTCCAGGTCTAACTCGAAGTTGGTCAGCAATGTATCCATATGGCTATCCTGGATCATGAATTGTTTTCTTTGCTGTGGAAACTTCAGGTCAATGGCTAAATAAGCGCCACCGGCTTTCATAATAGAGAGCATACCGATAACCATTTCGAAGGAACGTTCGACCATCAAACCCACGATGTTGTCCCTGCCAATGCCCTGGTTCCGTAAAAGGATGGCTAAGCGTTCCGCTCTCCGATTTAATTCTCCATATGTGAGCCGTGCCTCGCCAAAAACAAGGGCTGTTTTATTCGGGTGTGCCCGCGCTATTTTTTCAAACATCCCGTGGATGGTGGCGTCAAGATTAACGGGTTCGACTATACCATTGGAAATGGCCAGGATTTTTTCCCTCTCTTGCTGCGCCATCATTTGGATATCGGATATTCTTAGGTCTGGGGTCGAGATGATGGCGTATATTATATTTTTAAAATATTCACTGAATCTGTGGATGGTTTCCTCTTTAAATAACTTGGTACTGTATTCCAGGGTAAAGATTAGTCGTTCATCTTTTTCCTGACCATCCAGGTTTAAATCGAATTTGGCGGTCTTATTTTTAAATTCACAGGGGGTTATCGTCAGACCGGGGATTTGGATTGGGGGGATATCCATGTTCTGGAACACGAACAATACATCGAACAACGGGTTCCGTGAAGTATCCCTGTTCTTGACGACATGGTCGACCAACTCTTCAAAGGGATAGTCTTGATTCTCAAACGCATCTATGGTTCTGTTTTTTAACTCGTTTAAGAAATCATTAAAGGTCTTTTCCCGGCTGGGAAAATTTCTTATTGCGAGGGTATTAACAAACATGCCAATAATATCTTGCAACTCCTCGTGCCTTCTGGAAGCGATGGGTGTACCTATAACGATATCTTCATCACCGCTTAATTTAGCCATCCAGATGTTGTATATCGCCAGGAGCACCATGTAAAGGGTGACGTCTTGGTCTATTGCCACTGTTTTTAATGCCAGGGTTTCCGTTTCCGTTAATTCAAACTCTATACGATCTCCGGCAAAACTTTGTATCAGTGGTCTGGAATAGTCCACGGGTAGGTTCAAAACCGGTATTTCTTCTTTATACTGCTCGTTCCAGAATAATTCCTGTTGGGTAAAACCTTTTTTCTTTTTTTGATCAGACTGCCACGCGGCATAATCTTTATAATGAATCCTTAATGGCGGCAGTTTTTCCTCTCTATAAAGGGCCATGATCTCTTTCATGATGAGTCCGGTGGATGTCCCATCCGCGATAATATGGTGCATGTCGACCATCAGGATGTATCGGGAACTATTTTCCCTGGTTAAACCGACACGCATCAATGGCGCGTGGGTTAAATCAAATGGGCGAATGAAGTCTTCTGGCCGCACGATGTTTTCATACTGGATAACAAATTCTACTTCCTGGTGGACGATTTGCACCGGTTCATCATTGATAAGATGGAAGGAGGTTCGCAAGCTTTCGTGTCTTTCAATTAATTTTAGGAAAGCGGCTGCGAATCTTTCTATATTCAATTGGCCTTCCAGGGTCATCATGGCTGTCATGTTATAGCCGGTACCCGACAGCTCCATCTGTTGGAGCACATGCATTCTTTTTTGCACCGAGGATAATGGATAGTATTCTTTGGCTTCCACCTCGGGGATGGGATCGTATTTTCCCTGGGATTCCTTTTGGATATATGCGGCGAGTCCCTTGATGGTGGGGATTTTAAATATCTCGCCCAGGGGAATGGCAATCTTGAGTTCCCTGTGAATTTTTCCCAATAGGATAGAGGCCTTTAACGAGTGTCCACCCAGATGGAAAAAATTGTCATTGATTCCTATCCGATTATCTTGGGGCACACGCAAAATACTCTGCCAGATGGATACCAATTTGTTTTCAAGTTCATTCCGTGGCGCTTCATATTCTTTATTGGCGGTCCATTCGGGGAGCGGTAATGTTTTACGATCAATTTTTCCGGTTGCGGTGAGGGGGAGTTTTTCCAACCGGATAAAATAGGATGGGATCATGTAATCGGGTAATTGTCCGGCCAGGTATTCGTGAAATTCCCGGGGTTCTATCTCTTTTTGGGAGACAAAATAGGCGATCAGATGAACTTTCTCGGTGCCGATCTCTTCTTTTGCAAGCACTACAGATTCGCTGATATCCTTGTGTTTCAACAAACTATTTTCTATTTCACCCAGCTCAACGCGGAAACCGCGGACCTTGACCTGGAAATCCAATCGGCCTAAAAATTCAATATTGCCATCGCTTAACCACCGGGCTAAATCGCCGGTTCTATAGAATGGTGTGGTAGAAACGGATAGGGTGGCCAAGGAGACAAATTTATCGTGGGTTAAGTCCGGGTTATTCAAATAACCCATTGCTATGCCATCCCCTCCCAACAGGAGTTCGCCGGGCACACCGAGGGGTGATAACCGATCGGTTTTATCCACGATAAAAGCGGTGGAATTGGCAATGGGTTTGCCAATGGGAATACTGGTGGTATAATCCTGTTGAACCAAAAATGTAGTGGAGAAGGTGGTGTTTTCCGTGGGACCATACCCGTTGATGATATGTAGGTGCGGGTACGTGTTCCGCAAGCGGGTGATATGCGGGGGGTATAACACATCGCCACCCACCAGCAGATTCCGCAACCCGGCGAAAATCCCTGTATCTTCCAACCACATCTGGTTGAATAAAGGCGATGTCATCCACATGGTACTAATATGATATTGCCGGATGGAACCCTTTAATTTCTCGGGGGTGAGTATGGTCTCCTTGTTTACCAGGACCAGCTTCAAATTATTTAATAATGATCCCCAAATCTCAAAGGTGGAGGCATCAAACTCCATGGCACCGGTCTGTAAGATACTATCACCGGGGGAAAAATCCACATAGTTTGTATGCTTCACCAGTCGAACGACATTGCGGTGGGTGACCAGCACGCCCTTGGGTATGCCAGTAGAACCGGAAGTATACATGACATATGCTAAATTCATGGGAATTGTGGGAATTGTCGGAATGATGGGGGTATGGGGCGTGGATTCTTGGATCACGTTTTCGGTGAGCAGGATTTTGGAGGCGCTATCTGCCAACATAAATTGTTTTCGTTCTTCAGGGTATTGGGGATCAATGGGGAGATAGGCAGCACCGGATTTTAAAATTCCTAGTATTGCAATGATGGACTCTATGGAACGTTCTGCCATGAGGGCAACGATATCACCGGGGGAAACGCCTTGGTTTATCAATACATGGGCCAATTGATGGGATTTTTTGTTTAATTCGGCGTGGGTGAGTTGTCCACCCTGTGAAGTTGCCCCGATGATGGCAATATGATCGGGAGTTCGTGCGGATTGTTCCGCGAATAATTGGGGGATGGTTGTGTCCGCTGGGTATACCGTGGTTGTATTGTTAAAATCATATAAAATCTTGTTTTTTTCCTCGGTGGATATTATTTCCACGGCGGATATTTTTGTGTTCTTATCATGTAGAATAGCGGATACGGTGTTGATGAAATAGGAGATAAATCGGGCGATGGTTTCACGTTTAAAGAGTTCCGTGTTGTACTCGAAGGCCAGGTTCAGCTTCTCGCCTATTTCCACCGCTATCAATGACAGGTCAAATTTAGAGGTGTTGCTTTCTTGGGGATAGGGTACTATTTTCAAGTCGGGAATTTCTATTTCTTGTATGTTGGTGTTCTGAAGTACAAACATGGTATCGAACAATGGGTTACGGCTGGGGTTCCTGGTGATAGCCAATTCTTCTATAAGGTCTTCGTATTGGTACTCCTGATTTTCAAATCCTTTTAATGATCTTTCTTTGACCTCGGCGAGGTAATCGGTAAATTTTTTCTCGCCTGATGGAAAATTCCTCAATGCCAGCGTATTGACAAACATGCCGATAATTTTTTCCAGATCGGCATGTCTGCGTCCTGCTACTGGTGTACCAGTCACAATATCTTCTTGGCTGCTTATTTTGGATAGGAAAATATTATATATAGTCAACAGCACCATGTAGGAGGTTGTCTCTGTCTGAAATGCTAATGATTTTATTGAATCGGTGATTTCCCTATCCAGCTCAAAATGGATGTGAGCCCCGGCAAAACTCTGAATGGGAGGTCTGCTATAATCTATAGGTAGGTCGAGTACGGGTATCTCTCCGGCAAACTCTTTTTTCCAATATATTCCTTGTTGGAGGAGATTTTTACTCTCCTTTTCATGACTCTGCCATTCGGCATAATCCTTGTATTGGAAGTAAATTGGTGGCAATTCTGCGCCTGGATAGAGGGCGGAAAATTCGTGGACGAGTATTTCTATGGACATGCCGTCTGAAATGATGTGGTGCATGTCTACTATTAATATATGTCTGGCCTGGGCTAGTTTTATTAATCCCATCCGCAAAAGAGGGGCACTGGATAAATCAAAAGGGCGGATGAATTTTTCAAGCTGGAAGTTTTCAGAGTATTCGACTGCAAAGGCGGGGTTGTGATGGATGCGTTGTATGGGTTCTTCATGGATGACTTCAAAAGAGGTTCTTAAGCTTTCATGCCTTTGAATTAGGTTTTGAATGACGTGTTGCAAACGATTTTTATCGATGATCCCTTCTAAGAGCGAAGCATTATAGATATTGTATGTGGTCCCGGTTTTATCGAGTTGTTGTAAAAAGTACAACCGTTTCTGGGCGGAGGATAATTGATAGTATTCCTTTTCTTCTACGGGTGTTATGGGGGTGTATTGTTCTGCAAGGGTATGGCTGAAATAATCGGCGATCTGGCTGATGGTGGGTCTTTTAAATATCTCGGAGAGAGGAATTTTGACATTAAATATCTTGTGAATCCTGGATACGAGGGAGGTTGCTTTTAAAGAGTGACCACCGATATGGAAAAAATTATCATTGATGCCGATGGGATTTTGCAATGGGTCTCTATTTAGAATAGCGTTCCATATTTCAGCTAAATTCTTCTCTATTTCATTGCGGGGAGCGACATAGATGGCTGCCATTTTGGCTTTGGGTTGGGGTAAGGCGTGGGGGTTGACTTTTCCGGAGGGGGTGAGTGGTATTTTTTCCAATTGTATAAAGTAAGATGGGATCATATACTCTGGTAAATCCTTTAATAAATAATCCCTCAACAGGGTATCTGACAAGGTGCCATCTGCAACAAAATAGGCGACGAGATATTTATCTTGGTTGGTATCTTCTTTGGCCAGTAATATGGCTTGGCTGATCTTGGAGTGTTTTAATAATTGATTTTCGATTTCACCGAGTTCAATGCGGAAGCCTCTGATTTTAACTTGCTGATCGATTCTACCGAGAAATTCAATGTTGCCATCGGTGAACCATCGGGCTAAATCGCCGGTTTTGTATAATTTATGGGTCAATATGGATGATGTGAACGATGTGGAAGGAGAGAAAAATTTATCGTGGGTTAATTCTGGACGGTTTAAATAACCGCGGGCTAAACCGAGACCGGCAATGCATAATTCTCCGGCTATATTTATAGGTTGCAAATGGCAATATTTATCAATGATATAAAGACATAGATTTTCAATGGGTTTACCGATAGGAATACTGCCACTTTGGTTCCAGTGGGTTAAGGAGTACTTGCTGGCATAAACGGTACTCTCTGTGGGGCCATAGATATTCTCGATACGGATGGTCGTATTCACGGTGCGAAATTTTTTGACATACTGGGGTGATAATGCCTCGCCGGCTAAAAAGATATACTTCAAACTGGACAATTGGGGGATTATGCGGCTATCCAAATGGATTGTAAAGGCATTAAACATGGAGGGTACAAAATTAATATGGGTGACAAAATACAATTCAATCCAATCACATATGATCTGTGGATCTTTTTCACCCTGGGTTTCCAAAACGGCCAACTTGCCACCATCGATGAACGCGCCAAATAATTCGGTCACGGAGACATCGAAGATATACGAGGTCTTTAACAAGTACGTATCGGTACCGCCTAAAGGATAGTGGGTTTGCAAAAAAAATAATAAATTCACGACGGCACGATGCTCGACGATCACGCCTTTGGGTTTGCCGGTGGAACCTGAAGTGTAGATGACATAGGCGAGATTCATGGGGTCATATATGCTGGGGGGATGGTGGGTTGGATGGCTCACGGAAATGGCGTCATGGATGATATCTTTGGATAACAGGGTTTTTGCAGCGCTGTCTGCGAGCATGAATTGTTTTCGTTCTTCGGGGTAGTCGGGATCGATGGGTAAATAGGCGGCACGGGATTTTAATATGCCCAATATCCCGATGACCATTTCAATGGAACGTTCTAACATTATAGCTATAATGTTATTGGGTAAAACGCCGTGGTGTATTAAATAATGTGACAATCGGGTGGATTTATTGTTTAATTCAGCGTAGGTTAATTGGCATTGTGTTAGAGAATGGGAACGATGGCTGGATGCCCGAACGACGGAGGCGGCACCGATTAGGGCAATATGATCGGGGGTTCGTCTTGACTGTTCTTCAAACAAGTGGTGGATGGATTTATTGCGGGGGTATTCTGCCGCTGTATTATTAAAATCATATAATATGCGGTTTTTTTCGTCAACGGATATTATTTCCAATTGAGATAATTCCCATTCGGGGTGTTCTATTGTATGTTGTATGATTGTTTTAAAATGCGCGGCCAATTTTATTATGGTTTCTTTCTCGAATAATTCGGGGTTGTAGGAGAATTTTACTTCGATTTCATTGAACAGCATGATGCCCACTGTTAAATCATAATGGGTCATTTCAGTCATCGTGTATGAATGAATGGTTAAGGGGCTGTTTTGGGGGATTAACCGACTATCCAATGGATAGTTTTCTATGGCCACTATGGTATCGAACAAGGATTCGCCACTGTTAAGACTGCTGTAATTCTTGATATCCAGGAGGGGGGTATTTTCAAATTCTTCACGGGCCTGCAATGCGTGATCTATTCGATATACTATGTCGCGGATTTTTTCATCGGGGGGTGTTTGGATTCTCAAGGGGATGGTGTTGATAAAAAGACCTACTATATCCTCTATGCCTTTTATCTGGGCGGGCCTGCCAGATACGGTAGTGCCAAAGAAAACATCCTCACTGTTGCAATACTTTTGGAGTAATAACCCCCAGGTGGTGTAAAAAAGAGAGGCCAGTGTGACGCGATTGTTCTTGACGAACGTAGCAATATTGTTTTTTATTTCATTCTGGAAGAGAAGGGTATATTCCTCTACTCGTTTTATTTCGGTTGTTTTTCGTGTTTTGACGGGGAGTTCTGTTTGGGTGTCAGCACCGGCTAGATAATCTTGCCAGAACTGCTCTTGTTTTTGGCGATCGAGGTTTTGAATCCATTTGATAAATTCCTTGAAAGAAGGTTTAACAGGGATTATTGGCTCTTTTCCCTGATTTAATTGATGATACGCTTTGAAAAATTCTTTTAAGATGATGCCATTACTCCAACCATCATAAAGGATATGGTGGTTGCTGATGATGATGTGATAATTCGATGCTGTGACCTTGCATAACATGATTCGAAAGGGAACCTGCTGTAAATCGAAGGGTTCATGTCGATCGTTTTCCTTAAGCTTTTGCAGCAGTGTGTTTGGGTGAGGGGGGGCTTCTGCCGAAAGGTCATAATAGATGATTGGGCAGGTGTGTTCCTTGAGAATAATTTGGGTGGGTTTTTCGAGCTTTTCCCAGCGAAATACTGTTCGTAACACCCCATTCGCTTTGATAACGGCATTCCAGGCTTTTTTAAATAATTCAAGATCAATTTCCCCTGAAATTTCTAGGCTTAATTGTTCGAAATAGTGTTCACTATTAGGTTCATGCAAATAATGAAACAGCATTCCCTCTTGGAGTGGGGTTAACATAAGAATGTCTTGTATGTCAAGTTTATTGAGTATCTTCATTAATTTCCGGGATTTTTAACTATTTTTAATAGTAGTGGAATGAATGTTCGGATGGTTGTTGAACTGTTTTGTTTGAATATATTTTTTTATAAGCTACCGCCCTTGGGGTAGGCCGATAAGCAAAAGTATTTGTTTATCATGGTTGTTCTTTTTTTTTTAAAAAAAATTTGAGGTTTTTCAGAATTCTTTCAAGTAAATTTTATATCATATTTGAAAGACAATGTAAAGGGTTAAATAATAAAATTCTTTTTGATTTCTTGATGATTTATTCTATTATCCTTCTACTCGATGGGGCTTCTTTTTTTATTACGGGTTAGCGGGTGGCGGGTTAGGTGAAGTTTTGGTAATAGGGTTCGTTGGCCAGTGCCAACATCTCTTTGTCGCCGGAAGAGTTGCCGTAGGCATAAATATAAGAATACTGTTCCAAGGGGAAACGTGCTTTGATACGGATGACTTTTTCCTGGCTTTTGCAATTGGGGGAGGCGAGTTTTCCGGTGATGCGGTTGTTTTTGATTTCGAGTTCACTGGCAATGAGGTGGAGATTGTATTTTTGGCACCAGGGTTGCAGCCAGTGGCGGATAGAAGCGGATACGACAACGACATCATGCCCCTGTTGCTGATGCCAGGTAATACGTTCGAGAGCGGACGGTTTGATTAAGGAGGTCATCTTGCCAGTGGCAAATTGAGTGGCCTTGTGGGTAAACTCCTTTTCATCCATTCCTTTAAAAAAGTGTCCGAGCATAATCTCTTTGGCCCGATGAGCGGAAATAAAACGGGCATAATACGCGATCACAACGGGGATCAGGAATGTCATACCTGCGGCAAAACGCGATGGACTGACCGCGGATTGTAAAAATTCAATATAAGTGTCCCGGGTGGTAATGGTGCCATCAAAATCAAAAAGTGCCAGTTTCTTTTCAGGGGTGGGGCTCATTTTTTCTTCCATTTGCTCTCTCAATGTTTTTTAAATTATTTAATGTATCTGTGAAGGCTTTCTCATAGGGGATGGGTGGGTTCCATCCGAGTAGTTTTTGGGCTTTTTGGATGGAGAAATTCAATCGTGAACCTCTGTTTTTAACGGTATAAATCGTGAGGGGTGGCGTGGTGTCTTTTTCCAAGATGTTCCATGTTTTCTCCATGAACCATGCAGCGGTCAAAGCGGAAAAATAGGGAATATGCCGGGTGGGGGGAGCGAGATTCATGGCCTGGGCAATTTGGGTGGCAAAATGTTCGTAGGTTTCTGATTGACCGTCATGAATAAGAAAATCTTCACCTTTTGCGGCTGGATGATGGGTCACGGTTAATAAAAAATCGGTGAGGTTACGGACATAAATAGGCCAAATGCGCGCATTTTTTCTCCAGAATACTAAATTCTTGTTTTGGATGGCTTCGATTAGGTGGGGGAGAAAGTATTGATCACCGGGGCCATAAACATGGCAGGGATAAACGGTAGTGAGGGGAAGACCGTGGCGCGAATATTCCCGTGCAATTTTGGCGGCTTCGATCTTGGTGTCGGGGTAGGGTTGATGCCAATATTGATATTCCTGTGATTCATCGATTAGGATATGTTCTTTTAATCCAAACACATCGCAGGTACTGACATTCACGAGTAATTCGACGCTCTTTTTAAGGGAGGCTAAACAGATGTTTTTCATGCCTGCAACGTGTGTGGTTTCAAATTGGTGATAGTTCTCCCAAAGGGGAGGAAGACCGGCGAGGTGGTACACGATATCAACACCATTGACTGCATGTTCGACAGCCATGTAATTGGTGATATCGCCAATTAAAACATCGACTCCCTTTTCACAGAGCTGGGGAATGCCAGGGTCTTTGGAACGAACAAAGGCTTCGACGTTGTGGCCGGCATCGAGGTTGGCCTGAACAAGGTGTTGGCCAATGAACCCGGTGGCACCGGTAATTAAAACGGTTTTCATGGCAACTGGGAGATAAATTGATTGATCAATTGGAAATACTCTTGGGCATTAACATAAAAAATATCATTGTGGTCGCCTTGTTCGAAGAGTTTGAGGGTTTTAGGTTCGGGGGCCCATTGGAACAGTGCTTTGCCGTGGGCTTGATGAACCATGGTGTCGTGTTGGGCATGCATGACAAGGGTGGCGCCTTTGTATCGGGCTAACTTTTCCTGATGATTAAAATGGGTATTCACATCGTTTTCGAGTTCTGCCATGGTGACACCGAGTTCCTGTGGATGGGCGCGCATGAGTACGCGTTCTAACATGGTGGCAATACCACTTTCCAAGATCAAACCGGGAATCTGGGGGAACAGAGAAGCACCGTGAATGGCATATAATGACCCGATGGACCTGCCATAAAGAACAATCTGATCAAGGGGTTGACGTGTGGCTTGGATAATAGGGGCAACATCGTCTAAAAGGGTAACTAAACTGGGTTCTCCGGTAGACATCTGGTAACCGCGATACTCGGCAAGAAAAAGATTGAGATGCATCTGCTCAAAGACGGGGACAAAGGTCTGGAGGTAATCAGAAACGGTCTCACCATTACCATGAAAATAGATGACGGTTTTGGCTTGGGGAAACTTATTGTAATAATAGCAGCTTAAACGGACGGAACGGTTTTCGACCCAGAAAGGGTCTGGGAGTTGGACTTGGCGGGGAAAGAAATAACGTTCCGACAATATGGGGTGATCGAGTATGGCTTGTTTCATAGAATCTCCTTTATGCGATTGCAACGCAGAATATAAGATAACAGAAAGAGTGAGTTTTTGCAAGGGGGTGATAACCTGAATTCACTGCCAAGTTAATGGGAGTTATGGGAAGAATGGGAATGATGGGCATGATGGGATAAAAAGAAGTATTCGGATAGCGCCCATTATTCGCATGCTTCCGATAACTCCCACATTGCTTGACTAATGGTTAAATAATCCCTTTCTTTTCGATTTCCAGGATGGCATTTAGATGGGCTTTGGCGATGCGGTCGCGGCCAGACTGGGTCATGAGGTATTCTTTGCATTCTTTTTCATTGTCCATGAAGAAGTTCTCGGTAAGGATGGCGGGCATTTTGGTGTATTTTAAGACATAATAATTGACTTCTTTATCGACATCACCATCGGCTAGATCGGGGCGCATTTTGGCGTGGGGAAACTCTGCTTTGAATTGATCATAAAATACGGTGGCGATTTTATCGGCTTGCGTATCACCCTGGGCTGTAAATATTTCATACCCTGACCCCCCACCAGCATTGGCATGAATGGAAAGATAAATACATTTGCCCTTACTATGATACGAATTGGCACGCGTTACGCGTTCTTTTAAGAGGATGTTCTCTGGTTCGGGTACAATGTTGACAAAATCGATGTGTGCGCTGGTCAAAGAGTCTATTAAACGTTTGACAATGGCACGGTTGAATTCACCCTCATACAATTGACTGCCATCGGCCCACTTGGGGCTCCTTTTGCCTGGAGTCTTGTAAATCCCTTTGATAAGGCCGCTGTGGCCGTTATCTAAAAGCCATAAATAGTTGCTTGTCATTTTTATTCCTCCCTTATTAAAATATAACTGCACATGCTATTTTATAAAAACACTTCCAGTGGCGAGGGATTTTTGTTAAAAAATTCCTGACCTATGAACGCTTTTGATCTATTTGGTTGCTTCGATCTCGTGAATAATGGTAGACTTTATTTCAAATTCTTTTTTTTGGAGGAGTGCGGCTTGCAGTTTTTCGGGAGCCGCTTTGAGTTCTTCGGGGGTTTTCTCTTTTTGTTGTAAGGATTGAATCTGTTGGTCCAACTCGGTTAATTTGGCTTCGATTTCTTCTTTTTTGAGGTTTTCACCCCTTTCGATAGCATCGGAAATGATGACGATATGATTGTCTTTAACTTCAATGAAGCCGTCGCGAATGAAAAAATAGAATTTTTTGTCATGGATATCGGTATAACACATCTCGCCCTGTTGTAAGAGGGAGAGATAGGGTTTATGGTTCTCCAGAATACCGACTCTGCCGTTAAAGGCGGGTATGTATAATTCTTTAATACTGGCCTTGAGGGCTGTTTCGGTAGCAGAGACGATTTCCAGTTGCATGGTTTGGGACATGGGGTTTATTTCTCCGATTCTTTCATTTGTTTGGCTTTTTCGACGACTTCTTCAATGCCGCCGCACATATAAAAGGCTTGTTCGGGGAGATCGTCGTATTTTCCCTCGGCGAGTTCTTTGAAGCCGCGAATGGTATCTTTTAATTCGACATATTTTCCAGCCATATTGGTAAATTCAGCGGCGACGAAGAAGGGTTGGGAGAGAAATTTCTGAATCTTCCGGGCGCGGCCCACGATGACCTTGTCTTCATCGGAAAGTTCTTCCATGCCGAGAATAGCAATGATATCCTGCAAGTTTTTATACCGTTGCAAGATTTCTTTTACTTTACGGGCGACCTGATAATGTTCGTCGCCGATAATTTTGGCATCTAAAATACGGGAATAGGAGGCGAGAGGATCAACGGCAGGATAAATTCCAATCTCGGTGAGTTGGCGTGAAAGGTTGGTGGTGGCATCAAGATGGGCAAAGGTGGTAGCGGGTGCGGGGTCAGTATAATCATCGGCGGGCACATAGATGGCCTGGATAGACGTGATGGAGCCTTTTTTGGTGGAAGTAATACGTTCCTGCATCTCACCCATCTCGGTGGCGAGGTTGGGCTGGTAACCGACGGCGGAAGGCATACGGCCAAGTGTGGCAGAGACCTCTGAACCGGCCTGGGTGAACCGGAATATATTATCAATAAAAAGCAGGGTGTCAAGTCCCTCTTCGTCGCGGAAATACTCGGCGACGGTCAAACCGGTCAAAGCGACACGTAAACGGGCACCGGGAGGTTCGGTCATCTGACCATAAATGAGGGCGGTTTTATCAATAACGCCGGATTGTTTCATTTCGAGGTAAAGATCGTTACCTTCGCGGGTGCGTTCCCCCACACCGGCGAACACGGTGAGGCCGCCGTGTTTTTTGGCGACGTTATTGATCATTTCCATGATCAAAACGGTTTTACCGACGCCTGCGCCACCAAATAAGCCAATCTTCCCGCCTTTTAAATAAGGTTCCAAGAGATCAATGACCTTGATACCGGTCTCGAACAATTCGAGGGAGGTATCCTGGTCTTCGAGGGTGGGGGCTGGGCGATGAATGGGGTAGCGGAGTGTTGTATTTACTGGTCCGAGATTATCAACGGGATCACCGGTGACATTCAAAACACGACCGAGTACTTCGCGACCCACGGGCACGGTGATCGGGCCGCCTAAATCAATGGCTTTCATACCACGGACGAGTCCATCGGTAGGATGCATGGACACGGTTCTAACCCTGTTCTCACCGAGATGGAACTGAACTTCGGTAGTGATACGAATAGGGGTATTCACATCGAAGCCATCGGAAACGATTTGGATGGCATTGTATATAGTGGGTAAGTGACCCTGTGGAAACTCCACATCGACGACGGGTCCAATGACCTCGATTACTTTTCCTATATTTTGATGGTCTTGCTTATTATCTGGGCTCATTGGTCCTCCTATTTTTGTAAGGCTTCTGTAGCGGTTATTATTTCGAGTATTTCGTTGGTAATAGAGGCCTGCCTCAGTTTATTCATGGTGAGGGTCAGGCTGCGGAGCATATCATTGGCGTTGTTGGTGGCCTGCTCCATGGCGATCATGCGGGCGGCATGTTCGGCTGAGGCGGATTGTAACAACACCTGGTAAACGAGAGAGTTGATGTATTTGGGCAGTAGGGCCTGGAATATGGCTTCGGCAGAAGGTTCAAAAATATATTCCTTATCTCTATACGGGTCTGTTTCGGCGAGAACAGTGTTGCTGTGATCGGGGGGCGGGGTTGTTTTCCAGGTGTTCTGGATGGGAAAGAGTGGGGTGACAGTGATCTCCTGTCTGGATGCGGATACATAGCGGTTTAATATAAATTCAATTTTTTTGATGTGTTCTTCTTTGTCCAGGTAGATGTTTTGCAAGTAGGCGGATAACTCGATGGCATTTCCGATTTGAAGTTTGGACATGAAGGAGGGATAATTCTTTTTGATGGAGTATTTGCGTTTCTCGAAATGTTTAAACGCTTTATTGCCGACTGTAATGATGGTGGTGTGATCTGTTTCTTTTTCGTATTGGCTGGCTTTTTGGTAGTGTTGTTCTGCGGCGGTGATCACGTGGGTGTTAAAGGCACCGCACAGACCTTTGTCAGCAGAAATGATGACGAAAATGGTGGTGCCTGTTTTGCGTTCTTCGAGAAAGGGGTTGGATTCTTTATGGGAAGTTCGGCTCACCTCGGTGAGGAGGGCGGCGATTTTTTCCATCATGGGCCGGGTCTTGTTCAATTCGCTGACACTGCGCCGTAACTTTGACGCGGATACTGTCTTCATGGCGCGGGTAATCTTCTGGGTATTCACTACCGATTTAATCCGCCGTCTTAGATCAATTAAATTTTCAGCCATTGGTCATTCATTCTGTATCTTGTTTATATTCTAGGTTTTTATGCTTAATTATTCTTGTAGGAATTTATTTATTCAAGAAGGCATCAAACTCTACTTTGAATTCCTTCAACATTTCCTGGAGCTTTTGTACTAATTCGGCGCTCAAGGCTTTTTTCTCGCGGATTTCACGCAGGATATCCTCGTGATTTTTGCGGACGAAGTCGAGTAATTTCTCTTCATAGGTGGCGATGAGAGGGATAGCGATAGGATCAAGATAACCGTGAGTGCCAGCGAAAATGATCACGATCTGTTGTTCGACGGGAAGGGGGACGCCCTCGTTCTGTTTCAACAATTCGTATAATCGTTTGCCACGTTCCAATTGTTTAATAGTATCTTGATCGAGATCGGAACCGAATTGAGTGAATGCGGCCAATTCACGGAACTGGGCGAGTTCGAGTTTTAAGGAACCAGCGACCTGTTTCATAGCTTTGATCTGGGCATTGCCGCCAACTCTGGATACGGAGATACCGACATCAATGGCAGGACGTTGGCCGGCATTAAATAGTTCGGGGAGAAGGTAAATTTGACCGTCAGTAATAGAAATAACATTGGTGGGAATATATCCAGATACATCGGAAGCCTGGGTTTCAATAATAGGAAGTGCTGTGAGAGAACCGCCACCGAGGGTATCGTTTAATTTAGACGCGCGTTCAAGTAAACGGGAATGAAGATAAAAGACATCGCCAGGATACGCTTCGCGACCGGGGGGACGACGTAATAGGAGAGAGATTTCGCGGTACGCGGTGGCGTGTTTAGAGAGATCATCGTACACGAGCAAGGCGTGTTGACCTTTATTCATAAAATACTCGCCCATGGCGCAACCGGAATAGGGGGCAATGTATTGGAGTGAGGCGGGAGTGGAAGCACTGGCTACAACAACAATAGAATATTCCATGGCACCTGCGGCTTCCAGGGTTTTAATAACTTGGGCGACGGTGGATTGTTTCTGACCGATAGCGACATAGACGCAGATTACATTTTTGCCTTTCTGATTGATGATAGTATCTATGGCAATGGCGGTTTTCCCGGTTTGACGGTCGCCGATGATCAATTCACGCTGTCCTCTGCCAATAGGAATCATGGCGTCAATGGCTTTAATACCGGTTTGCAAGGGTTCTTTAACTGGTTGGCGATTAATAACGCCGGGCGCGACTTGTTCGATGGGCATTAATATCTGGGTATCGATGGGACCTTTGCCATCCAGAGGTTCTCCGAGGGGTGAGACAACGCGACCAATAAGGGCGTCACCTGCGGGTACGGAAACAATCTTACGGGTACGACGGACTGTATCACCTTCTTTGATTTTGGAGCCTTCGCCGAGGATGATGGCACCGACATTGTCTTCTTCAAGGTTGAGGGCAATACCTTGGATATTATCGGGAAACTCTATCAACTCGTTGTACATCACATTCTCAAGCCCGTATATCTGAGCGATGTTATCGCCTACTGAGATCACGATCCCGGTCTCATCTTTATTAAAATCTAATTGAAAACCCTCGATTTTTTTTCTGATTAATTCGCTAATTTCTTCGACTTTTATCTGCATTTAGTGCTCCCTTGCAGACGCCCCGGTGATGGGAGTGATGGCAGCGTCTGACAGTAATGCTTGCTTTAGTTTTTTGAGGTTACCTTCGATTGAAAAATCGTAGTAGACCAAACCTTTCTGTATTTTAATCCCTGCGATGAGGGAGGGGTCGATTTCTTTTTCGATTATAATTCTTTTTTTAAAGGCTTTTTCAAGATTTTGAATAAGTTCTTGTTCGAGGGTTTCACTGAGTGGAATGACAGAAAAAACTTTTAGTTTTTCGATGCCGTTCTTTTCGAACCAGAGTTCTTCGAGGGATTCCAAGATGGAATCAAGGTAGAGGAGGCGGTTTTCATCGATGATGGTTAAAAGGAAGCGGTACGTTTTGTCCTTGAATTTTATTGTTTGGTGAAGGGAGTGGAGTACATCGACTTTTTGGCTATTGGAGAAGAGGAGTGTTTCCATGCCAGCTTTTAATTGGGGGATGCTGTTAAGGAGTTGTAGGAACTGTTGGAGTTCTTGTTTGATATCGTGGTACTCGGATTCGTCTTGCAAGGTTTTGATCAGTCCTGCTGCATATCGTTTGGCTAAACTATTCTCTTTCAATGATATCTCCGCTGATGTGGATGTTTTTAGCGATTATTTTTTCATGGGCATGGTGGTCGAGTTGTTGTTCGATCTGTTGTTTGAAGTGGTCGATGGTGAGGTCGGCGATTTTTGCCTTGAGATTGCGCACGGAATTTTCGACGCGGATAGCGATTTCACTGTCGGTTAATTCGAGGATGCGTTGGGCTTCTTTGTCACCGAGTTCGGCGATGCGTGATTGTTCGGATTTCCCTTGTTCGGTGGCGGTGTGTTTTATGGCGGTGACTTCGTCTTCGATTTTGTCGAGTCTTTTTATTATTTCAGCGAGTTTATTGGAGGTGGTGAGGACGAGTTCTTCGCGTTGCAGGATATCGGCTTTGATGTCAATGCTTTTTTTGGATAGGACCTCAATCATTGGTTTTCTGAGGAAGTAGATCAAGCCGCCAAAGAGTACGATGGAGTTAAAAAGTTTGCCGAGAAAGCCGATCCAATCAAAACCATGTTGACCATGAGCTTCGGCTGCGCCTTCGGCAAGGGCGGGGCTGCTTATGATCATGATCAATAATATGATACTGACTATTTTAAGTACTGTTGTCATTGTTGCACGTCTCTGTTTCTGGGTTTTGCAATCTATCAAGGGATAAAAATGGCTTTGATTTGATCGCTGAACACGAGGATCTCTTTTTCGAGTTCTTTTTCGGCGGTGGCCAGTTGTTGGTCTAGTTGTGTCATCTGGGATTGGAAGTGTTGTCGTGATTTTTCTCTGGCTTGGGTGATCACTTGTTCTTTGACATCCTCGCCTTTTTTAATCAACGCCTCGCGAATGAGCCTGGATTCTTTTTGAGTATCCTTTAACACTTTTTCGATGTGTTGGGTTTTCGCTTCGATTTCAACCGTTGTGGTTGCGATTTGGCTGGCCTCGGTTTTGATTTTGGTTTCGCGTTCTTCTAAGATGTTCCCGATGGGGCGAAAATAGATGCGGTTTAATACCATGGCTAAAAGCCCAATAAGGGCAGACACGACAAACACAGAAATATCTAAATCAAGCATTTACTATATTTATCATATTGAGAACATAAAATCAATAGCTGATAAAAAGATTTCTTCGATCTTTTTCTGCAAATCTTTTTTTTTTCCTTGACTCTGCCCCAAGGGAAGGGTTTATCATGAAAATATAGAAATAAATTTTGGAATAGAATATAATGAATAAAATATCTGGAGGTCGGTATGACAGAAGAAAAGAAGCGTGTGCTGGCGGTGTATGATTTTAAGCAGGAATTCAAGTCCTTGTTTAGTCCGTCGGCGAAAGAACCGGAGATAGTTGAAGTTCCGGCGTTAAAGTACATGATGGTGGATGGTCAGGGGTATCCGGGGACCTCAAAAGAGTTCGCAGAGAAGGTCCAGTTGTTGTATGGGTTGGCTTATACGATCAAGTTCATGTTAAAAAAGGAAAAAACGGATGCCTTTGATTTTAAGGTGCCGCCATTATCTGGTTTATGGCACGCGGAAGATATGGCTGCATATATTGACGCGGGACGAAAAGAAGAGTGGCTGTGGACATTAATGCTGGCGTTACCGGAGCGGGTAACAAACGAGGTATTTCTACTGGGCAAAGGGGAATTTATCAAAAAAAAGCAGCCCCGATTAATGGATGCAGTCTCTTTTAACGTCTATGAGGAAGGCCTGTGTGCGCAAATAATGCATATTGGCCCCTACAGCGCGGAAACTGAAACGATTGCACGGTTACATGGATTCTTTCAGGAAAAAGGGTATACGTTTAATGGGCGTCACCATGAAATTTATCTGGGTGACCCGCGCAAGGCGCAACCGGAGAAATTAAAAACGATTATCCGGCAGCCGATCAAGCAGGTTTTGGTGTTATAATTATGGCAGAAAGGCGGTTTTTGATGTGTGCGTGATTGAGGAGCAAGGAGAAGTCTCATGTTATCTATCGGTGAATTTTCGCGGGTGACACAGTTATCTATCAAGGCGTTGCATCTGTACCATGAAAAAGGGATTTTGATCCCGGGGAAGATCGATACGGATTCAAAGTACCGGTATTATGGGCATCGGGCGATAGAAAAGGGATTGATCATCAAGCAACTGAAAGAAATGGGGTTTTCCTTGCCAGAAATAAAACAAATTGTCCAGGAGTGCCAGGACGATTCGCAATTGGCGGAGCATGTCAAGCAGAAACTGCACGAGATTGAAGACACATTACGTCAATATGAAGCGATAAAATCGCGTTTGGCTATTTTTCTGGAAAACACAAAGGAGGAAATTATGGAGCAATCAGATCAGGTGCAGCGTGAAACGTTCGCGGATATGTGGATTTGTGGGATACGGTTCAAAGGAAAATACTGTGAAGTGGGAGCGCAGTTCGGCAAGTTGTTTCGTGCGTGTGGTCGGTGGGTGGTAGGGAAACCATTCAGTTTATATTATGATGAAGATTATAAAGAAGAGGATGCGGATATTGAAGCGTGTGTGGCGGTGAAAAAAGAAGTGGTGGCGGCAGGCATAAACTGTCGGATCATGGCAGGTGGGGAAGCGGTGACGTTAATCCACAAGGGACCATACGACGAGTTGGGGCGTAGTTACGGGAAAATTTATGAATATTGCCGCGAGAATGGGTTGGTTGTGCAATCGCCGATTCGAGAACAGTATCTTAAAGGTCCAGGTATGATTTTTAAAGGCAATCCCAAGAAGTATATCACGAAAATAATCATAAAAATATCATAAATGATGATGTCTGGGTGAGTTACTGTGCTCACCCAAGGAGGTCTGGCTAAAAATGAATAAAAGATGTGTGGTAGTGGTGGGGTTGGGTGGGGTGTTCTTCTGTGTTTTGGTGATGGTTTTATTTCTCCAGATAAACGGGGTGGAACGACAAGGGCATCGGCAGGGGATGGATGGAAAAACCTGTATCGAATGCCACCAGGAACTCTCGCCGCAGATTATCGTGGCGTGGCAAGAGAGTTCGCATGGGAAAATGGCAGCGGGTTGTGGCGGGTGTCATGGGGATGAAAAGAATTTTAATGGCAGGCCGAAGAATGACACCTGCATGAAGTGTCACGAGATGGCATTTGCGCAGGAACCGATGCCAGAGAAATCATGTATGGTTTGTCATCCTCGGCATGGGTTTCGACAACATAAAAGGAAATGATGTGGGGGGGGATTCGCCTGTGTTTTTGCGGGAACAAAGATATACTGTTGTTATTAAAAAAGGACAGCGTATAATTGTAATCACCTGGACTATCTGGACACACTGGACTTACTGGACTTACTGGACAAGCTGAAGAAAATTGAAAGGTTTTTGGAAGTCCAGTTGGTCCAGAATGTCCAGTAAGTCCATATCATTCCTGAAAATCCAAGTCATAGCTTCTTACTGGCAAAAAAACTAAATAAATGATAATATAGGGAGACATTTTTGGAATTATTAGAACCGGTAGTAAAAAATTCATAGTTATACTTACACGCGAAAGAGAAAAAAATGGATTACATTTCAGGGGTGGTGTTCTGGGTGTCATATATGGTAGTATAGAATCTATAAATCTCCTCAAAATAGCGGGAATTTACCACCAAGCGGAGATTGTGTACCGTATCACGGAGAATGTTTACCGTATCACGGAGAATGTGTACCGTATCACGGAGAATGTTCACCGTATCACGGAGAATGTTCACCGCATTAAGAACATTTTCTACCGCGATGAGGAAAAAGTTTACCTTAATAAGGACAAAACATACCACGAAGCGGAAAAAATCTACCGCGAAGCGGAAGGAAATGTCCCTATCAAGGATATTTTATCCTTATCAAGGACAATTCTTTCCGTAACGAGGATAAAATATTTGAAACTTTCTTCTGGCAATCTCGTACTATATACTTGGAGTACTGTTATGCTAAAAATCATGGAGGTTTTATGTCAGTAGAAAAAGATAAACAGATTAGAAAAAATAGTATGGTCCGGTTCAAGCAGTTCCGGGAGGCATTAAAGCTCTCCACGGATGAGTTAGCCGCTTATTTGGGTTTGGCAGGGAGCAGTTATAGCAAATATGAACGGGGAGAAACTTTTCCTGGGCCTGCGCATCTGAATACACTGGTAAAACGTTTTAATCTCTCGGTGAATTGGTTGATCACGGGTAATGGGGCGATGTTCGAAAAGAAAAATGACCCTTCCCCACTGGATGTTTTTGCCAGCGAAGAGGAAGTGAAAGAATTATTGACCTGTATGTTGTCCATACCATTGCTTCGTTATGAGATTTTAAGGTATTTCCATAAATTTAAGGTGGATAACCCGTCACTACTAAAAACCAAATGAGCTTCACCGAATAGATACTGTTTTACCTATCTGGCAATTAGGGGGGGATAACGACGGCAGTGTCGAAAAAAAAAATTTTTGAAGTGGAAAAAATTGAAACAATCTATTATAATAGTTGTATGAAACAAAAAAATATTTTTCCTGCCATGGAGGAACCATGTTGTCAATAGAGCTATCGGCTGAGATTGAACGGCATTTTCAAGACGTTGTTCAAAAAAATTTTCGCGGCAATATGGGTGAGGCATTTACCTCTTTGCTTCTGCTTCACGACAAATATGGCTGGAAAGAACAACTCAAAGAAGATGTCGGGACTGTACGTGCAAAAATTCGCGAAAATGGGGGCATAAATTCGCGGATTATCAATGATGCTATCACTCAATACAGAAAAGCCAAAGGGTGTTAATGGCTAAACTTCCCCGGGTAGTAATAGATACCAATCATATTATGTCGGCTATATTGAGTGCAAGAGGTGCATCTGCGAAACTCATTGATTGGATGACTGGGGCTGATGATTGTTTTCAATTATTGCTTTCTCCCCCTATTTGGCGGGAATATAACACGGTGGCAGAGTGGTTAATTCCCCCACCGCAGTACTATGAAAAAGATCGAATAATGAAATCGCTCCGTCTGCATGCCTTGTGGATAGAACCAAGTATTCGTTTAGATATCTGTGTCGATAACGATGATAACAGGTTTTTGGAATGTGCCGTTGAGGGGGGTGCTGATTATTTAGTGACCAAAAATATTCGTCATTTCCCTTATAAGAGCTTTGAGAATGTAAAAATCATTCGCATCAAGGCGTTTTTAGACATTTTGGAGTCATTGTACTTGGAAGCGACCCCGCCAACGTCGCTAGGCTCGGTGGTATTATAACCGGAAAGAAACTCTTGTAATTCAGAGTTCTTGGAAACAGTAGAATAAAATAATGCGACAAGGATATCGCGTCTACTTATTCAGAGGGCAATTGTAGACGCGGCATCCTTGCCGCATTAATAAGCGGCGAAAACATGATCTTGGATGTAATTACGGGCAAGTTTCTTGGATTTTTTCCCACAATTGGTATTTGTCTGCTCGATTTCTTCAGGCACCTTATTTTCTTCGAGTTGTATGGTAATAGGGCATTTCTGGTTGTTTAAAATTATTTAAATTTTTATGTTGACAAATATATTTTTTTTCTTTAAACTTTTATTGAAGATATATAGAACTAAAGTAAAGTGTGAAATAAGAACAGAGTAAGGTAGAAGATGAATGAGTAGTGAAAGTATCTCTTCCAAGCAGGTAATGGTGGTGTCGATGTTTCTAGTTATCATTGGAATAGGAGACTGTTTTTGCCTGAGCCAGTTGGAAACGGAACTGAATTTTCCCTGTATTATATGGAAGCGGGACATGCTTCACGCGAGAAGATGGGGATCAATTTTGGTACAGAAAATACCACCATCTTGCAAAATATTAATATTGTCGCTATCCTCTAAGTTTTTAAAAGGGGATGGGTTGGATCGACTGTTGGCTTAATATATATGTGAGATGCCAAGAGGAAAAAAGACATGATGAAAACAATCCGCGAGACATATCTGGGCACAGTGCTATTAAGAGGATTGGTGATGTTACTGCCATTTTTGGGATGGGGACAAACATTTTTTGATTTACCAAAGCCTACACAATTTGTGGCAGGAGTGCCGCAAGCCAGATTGGATGTAGTCAAGGAGCTACCCAATGAATTTGGCGATGATGAATTTATGGCCGATCCTTTCTATGTAACCGCGAACAAAAACGGCAAAATTTATGTTTTCGATGTCAAACTGAGCAAGGTGTTTATGTTCAATGAACGCTATGAATTTCTGGGAAAGTTCTTACAAGCCGGTCGGGGGCCTTCCGAAATTTTTCCTAGAAATGATTCTACAAAGATGATCTACGCGGGTAAAAATGGAAAATTTTATATCAATGACTGTTATAACGATAAGGTTTTAGAATTTACCGAATCCGGGGAATTCCTCAGAGATATGAAAATTGATCGACTTAAACTGGCACCTGTATTTTTTCCACCCGTGGTGGATAAAAACGGTGCTTTTTATGCCTATTCGCTGTCTGGGGGGATTGTCGATCAATTCGATAATCATATGAAAGTAGTACATTCTTTTTTAAAAGAGGAATTGAACGCGCAGTTCATTTATTATAGACCGGATTGGGAAGAGTATTATAAACAGCCCAATGATAATTTTAAAAAAAAGTACGCCGGGAAAACAAATACGTGGGTACAGAAAAAAATATGGTTGATTCCCAATTTTCTCAATGTGAAATATGATCTTACTGCCACTGGTTTGTTACTGATATATTTACAAAACTCCTCAACCATATATCTTTTTAATGGCAAGAATTTAGTACGACAGTTCCCTGTGCTGGTTGACAGTGTTTTAAACAAGTACAAAGAGGATGTAGACCTAGCGCTCCAATCCATGCAGAAGCGTCGCCCAGGGCACGTGACCAATTGTTATATGCCACTGTTTAGTACCTGCGTGGTGGATCAGGATGAACCCTATTTCTATCTGCAAGGCTATCCAAGAAAAGAAGGATACATGTTATATAAATTTGACCTGAGTGGAAAGATTGTCCAGACTATGTCTTTTCCAGTAAACGTAGTTGCTACTCTACAGGCAAAAATAAATGGTTTATTTTACGGTATCACCCAGCAAAAAGATGAGAGTTATGTAGTGGTTATGAAGTCGGTGGATAAATGAAATGCGGGTGTATTTATACTGAGATAACTGGATTGTATTCCCTCAAGGGCGGATTTATAGTGCTCTACAAAATTCATGGATATATTAGGAGAAATTAAAAATGAATTGTTATAGCAATGGATTTTTGATGAAGAGAGTCCTTTTGGGAGGACTGATGGTGCTGTTAATTTCAATATTTGGCGGGGCGCAGGAATTATTGGAAATGCCAGCTCCCACCCATTTCGTGGCAAAGATACCCCGCTCCAAATTGGTTTTGGTAAAGGAGATTGTGCCTGATTATGAGAAGAAAATTTTTATGGCGTGGCCTGCTGATATCGCAGTGGGCAAAAATGGGCAATGTTATGTGTATGACAATCGAATGATGAAGATATTTATTTTTAATAGTCAATGGGAGTGCGTGGGGAAAATTTTGGAAACGGGCAGAAAACCAGGGCAACTGATTTCTGACGATGGTTTTGGTATCGAGATGTCTCTTGGGCCAGATGATTCGATCTATGTCCACGATGGAAAGACCAATAAACTCCTCCGGTTTTCGCCAGAGGGTCGTTTTATCAATGAACGAATGTTGAGTCGCATGGATTCTAATTCGTCTCCCTTTAAATTGGTACTGGATAAAAATGGAAACGTCTATTCCTATTCTTTGCAGCAAGGGATTATTGATCAATTGGATGAAAATATGAACCTCCTTCATACTTTTTTGGACCGGAGTTTAAACGATTGTTATGTAATTTATAAACCTGCTTTCGAGTCCTTTTTCTCTCAGAGCCAATATCACGCATTTTACCAGGAAAAAAGGTGGCTTATGGCTGCCAAGGGTAATACCTCTTTTAATATTACGGCCAATGGGTTGCTGTTCATTTACTTGCATCGTCCATCCACGGTTTATTTATTCAAAGGGAAGCAGTTGGTTCAGCAATTTGATGTGCGTATTGATAAGGTATTATCCCAATTCAAGGAAGCCGCTGAAAAGGAGATTCTTTTCCAAAAAAAGCAAGGCTCAAAAATTAAAGGGGTTAGAGAGATTTCTATGTTCGGTACGTGTTTTGTGGACCAAGATGAGCCTTATTTTTATCTTCAATTTAATGAGGATATAAACACTTCTGTTTTATACCAATTGGATCTCAAGAAAAAGTTAACTCGAATAATTAATTGTGGAAGAGGTCTTATTCGTTTTCACGCCAAAAGAAATCACCTGTTCTTCGGGATAACTTCTGACAATAAACATCCTATAATCATGGAAATGGAGGAATGATGAAACAAAAAACGTTTTATACCATTGCGGCCATCATTTTTATAATGATGGCAGTTTATTTTACCATGCAAATGAATGGCAGTGCTCAAAATGGATGTCATTACGATTTCTTCGTTTGGTGTGGGTTTGCATCTATTGCGGACTGTCCACACGGCGTTGATTTTGCTACCATTTATTGGTCCTGCTGTGATGGATATTTGTGTGGCGCAATATGGCGAGTGACCTGTGAAAATCAATTTGGGTTACCTAAAATTGACTATGTTTCTTGCGATGGCGTTGACCCTACTTGCCCATACAGTTAATTCACTGCGGTAAGTAAGGAACACTGGGGGATAATGCCAATCCCCCGGTGGGTGTTTTTCCTAGGGAAGCGATTCCGCCAACGTCGCTACGCTTGATGGGATTATAACTGGAAAGAAACTCTTGCAATTTAGAGTTCTTGGAAACAGTTGAATTAAAATAATGCGACAAGGATGTCGCGTCTACGTAGACGCGCCATCCTGGCGCATTAATAAGCGGCGAAAACATGGTCTTGGATACGATTTCGGGCGAGTTTCTTGGAAGTTAAATAAGTATCATCCCTCCATTTTTTCGTCTCCAATGTTGGCAAAAGAATTATGGTGAAAAATTTATCATGGACTAATATTCGTGGTAAGAGGAAAAGGTGTTCTGAAATTTTATTTGAAACAACACTGACTGGGAATACTCGTCAGTTCGGTATTTGTTGTTGACCAACAACGGGGTCTTGGTTCAGTGAGAAAAAAATGGGGGGACGCCAAAGTTTTTCCATCTTGACAATTTCTTTCCTTTGGATTACTATAAGACCATGACTGAAGAGCTAAATTTAAAACAAATACCCTACGGGGTTTCTAACTTTGATTATTTCTCCGCAGCAAATTATTATTATGTGGATAAAACGCATTATATCAAGAAGATTGAAGAAAAAGGCCGCTATTTATTCTTCATCCGGCCCCGCCGTTTTGGCAAGTCCCTGCTCCTCTCGATAATGGAATTTTATTATGATGTCAAACAGAAAGAGAACTTTGATACCATTTTTAACGGCACTTATATCCAACAAAACCCGACGAAGGAAAAAAATAGTTACCTGGTTTTGAAGCTGGACTTCTCCGCAGTGGATGCCAATAGTGAAAAAATAGAGGAGGCTTTCCTCCAGTATATTAAAAATACGACCCGAACTTTCCTGCAAAGGTACCAGAAACAACTGGATGTCGATGTGGAAAAAGCGGAAACCAAATTTGATTCTTTTAATAGTGCTGCGGTTCTTATGAATACTTTTTTGAATTATTGCACAAGAAACGAGCAAAAACTTTTTGTGATTATCGACGAATACGATAACTTTGCCAATACCATTTTATCTACTGCGGGCATGCATGAATATATCAGTATCACCCGCGGCGAAGGTTTCTTAAGGGCGTTCTTCAACGTGCTCAAAAGCGGCACTTCCGGTGCGTACTCACCCATTTCCCGTTTATTTATGACCGGTGTGTCTCCTATCACCTTGGACGACGTCACCTCAGGTTTTAACATTGCCACCAATATCTCCCTCCATTCCGACCTCAACGAAATGCTAGGCTTCAATCGCCACGATGTGGAAACCATGATTGAATACTATGAGCAAACGGGAAAAATACGCCACACGACTGCAGAACTTCTTGTATTGATGAGTCACTGGTATAATCATTACCGCTTTTCTACTGAAGCCACACAAGAGGTATTTAATCCGGTGCAAGTATTATATTTCCTGAGCGAGTATTTAATCGATTCCAAGATTCCCCAGACGCTTATTGATCAAAACGTCCGCATGGATTACCACAAACTGCGTCACCTGATCATTATTGATCAAAAAGGCAAAGCTCTACCCAATGGTAATTTCTCCAAACTGAAGGATATTATAGAAAACCAATCGGTTCAAACCATCCTTCAAAAAAGTTTTCCGATCAATAAATTAACGGAACCGGAAAACTTCCTGTCACTCCTTTTTTACTTCGGCTTATTGACCATCATCGGCGAGACACCGACGTACAAAACGATTCTTGCGATTCCCAATGAGACGATCAAACATTTGTTTTATGATTATATCAGCAAAAGTTATGATGAAACGGGTTTTTTCAGTTTTGATCTGAATAAATACTCGGAATTAATAGATGATATGGCTTTGAATGGATGTTGGCAACCTTTAATCGAGTACCTCGTGGAACGTATCGACGCATCTTCGGGCTTACGGGATTTTATCACGGGTGAAAAAGTCATCCAGACTTTTTTAAATGTGTATCTGGGACTCAGTAATTTATACTCTATCTACTCGGAAAAAGAATCCAATAAAGGTTTTGCCGATCTGCTGTTAGAACCGCGCCTGTTGGAATACCCGGCGATTAAATACGCCTATCTCATTGAACTCAAATACATTAAAGCCACGGCAGAGAAGACAGAAAACACACGGCTCCTGGATGTGACAGATAAGATTAAAACACTACGCGAAGAAGCGGAAAACCAGTTAAACCACTACGCGGTGGATGAAAAATTACAAAGAACCCTGGGACATACTACCTTGATTAAACTGGTATTAATTTTTTGCGGCCACCGCTTGGTGCATAGCAGTCAGGTTGAAGACAAATTGTTAAGTAAAAATTAACCATTAACCATTAACCATTTTTACTTGATTTTTTCTACCCCAACCACAACAATACATCCACCCAAACATTCAGCAACCAATGAACAATAATAATCGGCCAAATAGAACGAATTTTTAAAGCTATAGCAGCCATTGCTACTCCCCAAAAGATGGTTCCCATATATTCGGGCATTGGTTTCGAGATATGCCACATGGTATATGCCAACATCTGGATCAAAATCGCATACACCCCGAAATATCTGGCACGACTATCCTTGCCACTAAACCCAAAAAGCCCGAAAAGCAAGTAACCACGGAAAATAAATTCTATATTAATGAAGAAAAGGAAATATACGAGTTCATAAATAATAAAATTACCCCAAGTGGTGATACTATCCCGAAACAAAGGGTACTCCGCTTGCATTTCCGGGTTCAATGTGCCTAAATAGAAAATTGGCAAACAAAGCACTAAAGTTACTACTAACGCCAACCACCCTAACTTCACCCGCGCTCTGGAAAACCCCAATCCATAATCGGAAAGCTTTTCCTTAAAATAGAATTTAATAATACAACACGGAATAATAACGAGTAATATAAATCCAGCCAGAAAATTAATCAACTGGTTCTTCCACGCGAGATCGCCAAAAAGGGGCGCCCGCCATTCGGGCTTGAGCAATTCAAAATTACCCTTATTCCCCCACAATAATAATAGTATAAAAGAACTCCACAGGATAACGGCTGTTTTGTCCTTCAATTTATAAACGGCATTTTTGATAATGCCGTAAATTGTCAGTATATCTGGATTTTCCAATTCAATGGGGTCGACGTCATTTAAATCTATAGGTTCGTTCATCGTAAAACCTCCTTGTTAACCGACTCTTAATTGATAGCGGTACAGTTGTTTCATGATCCGGTTGATCCCAGGAATAATAAAACCAGTGGCCAACCCCAACCAAATGGCACGGGCCAAAGGTGTCAATTCAGCGAGACCAAAAAACGCACGGGGATAAAAAATCCAATTATGCAGATAATAATGGTTCACCAATTCAGCGGCAAATAGAATAAAAAACCCCGGCAGAAATTGCCACACGAAAGATAACCGCCGCATCTTTTTGGCAATCGTTCCAAATACCAATCCCCATAATACCAAAATGGTCCCAATCATCAAAACCCAGGGTTTAAATTGATATATTTTGCCAAACGCAGCCAAAAGTTCAATGACAATTCCAAGCCATAATCCGACTAATATATATTTCAACGTTAAAGTACCTGTCGAATCACCCGACATTTCTGCCATTCGTTTATCTTCTTCTAACATGTACTGGTTGGTTAATTTCGCTCCTTCTAAGAACGAGGTTTTCGCTACCCAGCCAAAATCCTTTTCTGCTTTTTTAGCCGAACACAGCCAGAACCGCTGCGCCAGGTCGCGCACTTTATCCCGGGTGGGTTGAGGCTTCTGGCGGGTGAATAAATACATCAACTCGGCAAAGATGGCAGCTAGCTGCATAATAAAAATCGGGATGGGTATTGAAATACCAAATGGCTTACCCACGGCTTTCCCAATTGTTTTTCCGACTTCTTTTATCGTGTAATTTACCGGATTGCTGAGAAAGTACGTTTTCCCTGCGGTATAGTTGTCCCGGGCAGCCACTACCATTCCTTCTACTAGATCCGGGGCATAAACCATGCCAGTATATCCGGTTTTAAAACCAATAGTAGCTTGAATGCGTAACCGCGCTGCTTTAAATGCGGCGGAAAAGCCAGGATCACGGGGACCATATACACCACTGGGACGAACAATAGTAATCGGCAAACCAGAACTGTATTGCCGGGCAATTTTTTCCACTTTTTGCTTCGATTCAGCGTACCATGACACGGGAGGACCAAATTCCTGTTCCTCGGTAATAGGTTCTAAGCCGGGTGCGGGACCTGCGGCAGCTAAACTGGAAACTAACAGGAACCGTTTTAAACTACTCTTGGCATATATTTCAGCGGCTTTTAATAAATTTTCCGTGCCAATGACATTGGCAGCCAAGAATTGCTCGCGACTGACGGTGTACAGCTCAGCAGCGAGATGATAAATATACATGGCCCCGTAAACGGCAGGAATGAGACTGTCAGGATTGCGCAGATCACCTATCACAAGCTTTACTTGTAAACCTTTCAGCGCGGATAGATCACTGGTAGAACGGACAAGACATAATATTTCCTCCTGCCATCCTTCTTTCTCTTTTAATGCTAATAAATGACGGACCAAATGTGAACCAATAAACCCAGTAGCACCAGTTACTAAAATATGAGTCATTCCATTCCTCCTATTCCGATATTCCTTTCTGTTACTCATGGTTATCATCGCAAATTGTCGCTTAAAAGTCAAGGGTGGTTCGATGAAAAAAAATAAAAAAAATAATTTTCCGGCTTATCTTTTAGGTTGTGGGCGTCCTCGGTAGTTATCGACAAAGTAACGTTTGACCAGTTTGGGGTCGACAATGATCTGGTAGAATTCGTCGAGGTATTTGAGGCACCGGTTTTTGATTTTTTCCGGCAGCAGGGGAAAAGTGCTGTAGAGTTCGAGAATCTCTTTTTTATGCTTGTGAAAGATAATAAAAGTCTGGTTGAATTGGCCGATACTTGTGCAAAAACCGCGAAATAAACGTTCCCTGACGGATTTGATGGGGAATTGTTCATCGGGTCTGGCATAACTGGCGTCAATGATGCCAGAGAGATCAAAATCATAGGGCACAGGAAAGAATTTCTTGGAATTGTTAAAGACCAGCCATTTAATATTGTGACCGCCTGCAATCGACCAATCGGTATTCCCAATCATATATTCAAACACACTGACCAATGTGGAGGTGGCAAAATCAGCATCGGTTAATTCGATGCTTTCTACAGTGGTAGTGCGGGCGTTGTTCCGTTTAGCCATGTGCTTGTATGATTCAATAAAAAAAGCGGTGGCTGTAAAGGGGGTCATGTCTTTCTTTGAATCAACATATTGGATTTGAACCAACCGCACTCTAAAACTGAGGGGTGTTAAAATAGCGTAGAGACGATAACAAAGGTATTCGCCGAGGTAGAATTGTTCGAATTCATCGGGACTGTTCTTGCAATGGGTGACCAGCTTGAGATTCGTCTGATCTTCAAACAGAGTGCCGGCAGTGTTACTTTTGGCGAATTTCATTTTGAAAGGAGGCACCAAACAATTGAGAAAAGTACGGCGCAGTTTACCTCTGGCCATGATCTCTACAGGCAAACGGATTGTTTTTCCAGTGGCGTCCAGGTACATGAGCGTGGCGGGATGATAGCGGCGTTTATCCCCCTTGTCCTTGCGAAAGCCCTTGATGTCGTATTCAAGTGTCACGTTTAAGATGTGGTCGGATTTAAAAAGCTGGGATACTTCTGCACCAAAACTGATCCATACCACGCAGACCATACAGGTGATCATAAAAGATATTTTTCTTTTCATAGGATATTTTATACAAAATATAAATATTTTTTGCAAGTAATTTTGCGAGTTCTGCTTTTTTTGTATCATTTTTATTTTTTTTTTATGGTATAATAGATAGTCTATTGAACAACCGATTGAAAAGACAATTGGACATATCATTAAACTTGGCAGGATTATTCGAACAATGAAAATTAGTATCAAGCAGAAATTGGATTTCGGTAGCGATGAAGCGGTGGTGTTACCCATATTTAAAGATCAAGCGATGTCACCCGTTTTCGGTGCCTACCCGGAACTGGAAAGTGTGTTTCACCGCGTTCGTTTTAATGGCAAAGCGGGTGGCAGTATAGTGTTTCATTCGGCAGTACACCAGCGCCTATTGGTGGTCGTGGGTGCAGGCAAAGGTGATGCTGGGCGATTGGTAGATATTATCAAATGCGCGAAAGAAGTGGTGAACACACTGGAGCACCAAAAGATCAAAAACGCGGTGCTTCATTTTGTTCAGGACGTGCCATTGTCCGGCGAGTTCTGGAAGAGTTTTATTGATTTCCTCTATATTAGCGCGTACTCGTTTGATCGGTATTTGAGTCGGAAAGAAGTGATTCGACTCAAAGAGCTGGGTATTTATAGCGTTTCTCCGCTGACAGTGGAGCATTTGACGGAAGTCTTGATCAAGCGACAGGACTGTATTAATCGTTCTGTAGTGATGGTCCGTGATCTGGTGAATGAACCACCAGCCAAAGTGAACCCCGATTATTTAGTAGCGGCATTTCAAATGCTGGCGGCGCAACATAAAGGATTAACTGTCTCGGTTTTAAGAAAGCGGGAATTGCTGGAACAGAATCTACCGGGCATATTGGCAGTAGGGAATGCTTCTCCTTATGAACCTGCACTAGTACGTGTCAGTTATCGTCCTGCCCAGGTATTAAAAACAGTGGCTTTGGTAGGCAAAGGGATCACGTTTGATGCGGGTGGTTTGAATATCAAAACAGGCAATTCAATGTCTGAAATGAAATGCGATATGAGCGGTGCCGCAGCGGTATTGGGTGTGATGTCTGCTTTACCAGCACTGGAATTACCAATCGCAGTGGAAGCTTATGTACCCATAGCAGAAAACGTGGTGGGCGCGAACGGGTACAAACCGGGAGATATTCTCACGTTCAGAAATAAAAAAACAGTGGAAGTAGTGAATACAGATTCTGAAGGACGGTTGTTGTTAGCGGATGCATTGATTTCAGCAGTACATGATCACCCGGATTATATAGTAGAATTATCTACGCTGACAGGTGGTGTGGTGAATGCATTGGGTGATGATGTGGCCGGGTTGATGGGGAATCATAAACAGTTAATCATGCTTCTATTAAGAGCCGGACGAAACACGGGCGAACGATTATGGCAGTTACCATTGGTTGACGATTATAAAGAGAGCATCAAAAGCAAGATCGCAGATTTAAAAAACTGCGGGTACGGACCCGCCCATACAATTAAAGCCGCGCTTTTTTTAAAAGAGTTTGTCAGTGCGGTACCTTTTGCCCATCTTGATATTGCTGGAACAGCTTTTCTCAGTAAAGCCAGTGGTTTTTATCTGCGCGAAGGCGCCACCGGGTTTGGTGTTCGACTGGTGATTGAGTATCTGGGACGGCTTTCGTAATAAACTCCCCATGAAAAAAATAAAAAATAATTGAAAAATAAACATTTTAATATTATATAGAAAAACATAATGGATAAATTAATCGAAGTAAAACTGATTGGACTTGTTTTGGAACCTGTATCCAAGGCACCGGTGATTATATTGAAGCCCTTGGATGAGAATAAGATCATTCCTATCTGGATTGGCGAGTTTGAAGCCAACGCCATCACCATGGAGTTAGAAAGTATAGTGGCACCACGCCCAATGACCCATGATCTTATTAATGATGTCATTTCGCATCTGAGTGCCAGAGTAGAAAAAATCGTGATCACTGATTTTATTGAAAACACGTATTATGCGGACATGTATCTGTGCAGGCATGGCAATATCTCGGTGATTGATTGCCGACCTTCCGATGCGGTAGCTATCGCCCTGAAGTGTCAAGCACCGATTTTTATTTCAGAAATGGTATATAATACAGCCGTGCTTTCCGATTTCTTCTCGCATTTCGTTCACAACGAAGAACGATTCGAAAGTTGGTTCAATTCGCTTTCCACAGAAGATTTCGGCGTGGTGGAACAATAAAAAGCGTATAACTATTCACTTAAATCCACCGCCAGTTCTTTGAGAGTATCGTAAAAGCATGTGGGAAGGATGTAAAGTAGGGGATGAATGAGAATATTTAGGCTTATTCCATAATTCCCATAATTCCTATAATTCCCATACTTCCCATTAACTTGGCGTGGATTCAGAATATCTTGTTTTTAGGGAGGTGAGACTATGAAAACACATTTAAGCCAGATCGGATTGATACTGGCAATCATCTTAATTTTAACAGGGATAGCTTGGGGAGCTATTCCGGCGCAGGAACGGGCGGCATTGATTGCACTTTACAATGCCACAAACGGTGATCATTGGAGAAATCATGAGGGCTGGAAATGCGATAACAATGAACCCGATGGCTTTTCACCAATCGGTTCCGAGGGCTCTTGGCACGGCGTTTGGGTTGAGAATGAGACGGTGATCGGCCTGTACTTTTGGGATAATCTATTATCTGGCAGTATTCCTGTTCAATTAAAGAACTTAAAGCACTTGCTGTTGTTGGGGATGGCAAAAAATCAACTGTCCGGGACTATTCCCCGGGAGTTGTGCGAGTTCCCAATCTTACAATCGCTGGCTTTGAGCATGAACCATTTATCTGGTAGTATACCCGCAGAAATCGGTAATTTGGCGCAATTATCAACCTTGATACTTTCTAACAATTCTCTCTCAGGCAAAATCCCTTCGCAGATAGGTAATCTAAAACATCTCTACTTCCTTGATCTATCTTATAATGAGCTTACCGGCGATATTCCCCCGCAACTGGCCCCACTGACCATGTTGGGAGAACTTTATCTTCAGAACAATCTGCTTTCCGGTGTGATTCCAGCGGGTCTGGGGAATTGTCCCTCGCTGTCATGGGTGGATATTTCTGGCAACAATATCTGCGGACCTATTCCAGCAGATATTGTTAACTTGCCCAGCCCAAATCCGAGAAAAAACGGGCCGCGTCGTTATGATGAACTCCCCCCGTTTCTGTTCTTCGAGTACAATGCGCTTTATTCCTACGATGAGAAGGTCATAAACTTTATGGGTGATTGTCAATGGGATTGGTACAAAACGCAAACCATCCCACCCGTTAATCTGGTGGCTTCACGTGTCTCTTCATCGGTGGTGAAATTGACCTGGACACCTGTGACCTATACGGCAAACAGCGGGGGTTACCAACTCTATTCGGGTCTTACTCCTAACGGACCATGGACTACAGTTGCATTTGTTCCCGATAAAACGGTTTCTTCCTATGAAATAAAAAATTTGCCTCCCGGACTTGTTTATTATTTTGGAATACGTACCTGGACGAATCCCCATCTTCATAATAAAAATAGAGTGATCAGTAATTTCAGTCAAATAGTTTCCGTGAACAGCGGGGAACAGCCAGCCCTGGGCGTGAGTCCCACATTAATGACTTTTCAAGCCACTTGTACTACTCCTCCCCCTGAAATGCAACAGATTAACGTTTCCAATTCCGGCACAGGCACGCTGCATTGGAGTGCGACCATTAATTCACCCTGGCTGAACATCACTCCGAACTCTGGAACGGGTAATGGGCAGTTTAATGTTTCCATCAATCATGCAGGTTTATCTGCTGGCACTTATAATGGCACTATCACCGTCACTGACCCACAAGCCCTTTATTCACCGCAAACCGTGAGCGTTCAATTGATTGTTAACCGTACCCAGGAGAATCATGCGCCGTTTGGGAGTTTTGATTCTCCTGTTGATGGCAATACGGTTAGTGGTAGTATTGCCGTGACGGGTTGGGCTTTGGATGACGGGGGAATTGAAGCAATACGAATTTATCGGGAACCGGTAGGGGGAGAACCTGCTGGTTTGGTATTTATTGGCACTGGAACTTTTGTGGCAGGCACGCGACCCGATATAGCCAGGGATTATCCGTATTATCCCATGAGTGACAAGGCGGGTTGGGGATATATGATGCTGACCAATATGTTACCCAATAAAGGGAACGGGTTCTTTGTGTTGCATGCTGTGGTAACCGATGATATGGGTAGCGAAACATCCCTGGGTACAAAAACAATCTATGGCGACAATCTCCATGCGGTATTACCTTTTGGAGCGATAGATACCCCTACCCAAGGTGGCGTTGTTTCAGGGAAGAGTTATATTAATTTTGGTTGGGCGCTTACACCTCTTCCCAATACGATTCCAACCGATGGCTCTACCATTAATGTCTGGGTGGATGGGAAATCATTGGGTCATCCAGTGTACAATCAATATCGGCAAGATATCGCCGAGTTGTTCCCCGATTATACCAACAGTGGTGGTGCGGGTGGTTATTTCTCGATGGATGCCACGAAGTTAAGCGCTGGTTTGCATACCATTGCATGGTCGGTTAAAGACAATGCCGGGAATACTGATGGGATAGGTAGCCGGTATTTTTCCGTCTCTACTGCGGCGCGAGAATCGGTTAGCAGAGTCTCCAATGTTCACATTGAACTTCTTTCTGCTCGTACACCGCTGTGGGTGAAGCAGGGATTTGACATGGAACGTGAAGCGATTGCCGTGTACCCGGATAGTCTGGGAAAAATTCACATTCCGCTCAAAGAATTGGAACGTGTGGAGATTCATTTCAAACCCGGTACAGTTATTTTCTCCTCGTTGCCTGTGGGTTCAGTGATGGACAGTTCATTAGGAATATTTTATTGGCTGCCCGGTCCCGGGTTTATAGGGGAGTATGCACTGGTGTTCCATGAACCCGATGAAACGGGAGAAATCTATAAACGAGAGGTCTTGATTCGTATTCATCCGTAACCTGGATTCACCATTAAAGTCTTGAAAACATGGTGAGACAATGTGGGAGTTATGGGAGTTATGGGAGTTATGGGAGGAATGGGAGGAATGCGAATATTTCTGTTATCCCATAATTCACATACTTCCCATATTTCCCAGTCTTCCCATTAACTTGGCGGTGAATTCAGGGTAATTAAAAGTGTTGCCAGACACAGATTTTTTCATTAGCAGTCTTAAATAATAGAGAACTACGAAAAAAATCTTGACATTCAGATGAATGTCATGTAAATTAAAATAATGGCGATTAAGTTAATGGTGATTATTTTATGAGAGATTTTTTTCACCACATCCAAGTTAGTCCCAGAAATTCACTTGCCCGATTCCGAGCTTTGCAAGAATAATGGGTAATCTAGCAAGGGGTATTCACCCCTTGCTAGTTACAATCGCAATTACCCACGACGATACACGATGGAAACAAGGGTCTTATCATCACCACCCATATTAACCGATAAACCATAAGGTCGCGCTACCGGAATTTCTATCTGCGCATCCCCGGCTCTACCGGTTAATTGTTCCCACAAGGTAACAGCTTGATGCACACCGGTTCCTCCTGTCGGATGACCCCATCCAATCAAACCACCTGTCGTATTAAAGGGAATCTGACCATTTCGCGCCGTGTTTCCAGCCGCTACAAAATCGGCACCTTCGCCATGATTGACAAAACCAATGGCTTCAATCGCCATCACTCCAGCAATAGTAAAACAATCATGGGTCTCCACCGTGGCCAAATCGGCTTTGCTAATACCGGCATGTTCCAATGCTTTTTTTACTGCTACAGCGGTAGTAATCATACGACTTAAATCTTCTGGCGCCTTGGTGATGTCGGCTGTGGCCTGGGCAAAACCAACGATCTCCACAGCATCAGATTTGGCAATACCGATCCGTTTTAACCCTTCCTCAGAACAAATAGCAATAGCGGAAGCCCCATCGGAGACTTTAGAACAATCATAAACATTCAAATTCTCCAGAAAGGATTTAGGATTGGGCTCGGTTAAAGCCAAGGCTTCCAAATCGTCGACCTGGTTGTGATATTCCTGGGCGGTAGGACAAAGACGGGCATTTTCAATGGCATTACGAAACCAACGGGCCAACCCTTTTCGGGTCCGTTCCCTACCAAACTTTTCATAATACGCCCCGGCCCGTTCACTGAACTTACCAGGAAAGTAATACGCATGTCCAGCTTTCCGTTCTTGGAACCACCCGGCCCCGGCTAAAATATCAGCGCCATAAATAGCCTTCACTGTGTTCTGTACTTCAAAACCGAGAGTTAATACTACTTCAGCCGTCTCAGCCAGCACCGCTTTAATACCGGCGATCAATGCCAGCCCACCAGATGCACACGCCCCTTCGACTGAAATAGAAGGTTTGTACAACAACCCTTCATCAATCATAGGTAAAAAAGCCGCCAGATTAGCCTGATTGTTGAAGCGTGCGGCCATAAAGTTCCCAATTACCCCTTCATCCACATTTTTTGCGCCGCCAATTTGTTCTAACACCGCTTGACCCGCCTCCTTGAGGTATTTCTCCAGGCCGGGGCGTGGTTTTTTGGGATGAAACTCTTTCCTGCCCGTTCCCATTGCAATCGTGTTGTAGCCGGCTACCATATATACTTTACGTTTCATTTTATTCATGGTTCCCTCTCTTTAAGATTTGAAGTAATCGTTGATAGGCCCGTAGGCATGGAAAAAACCGGTGAGTAGCACAGTGTTAACATCCTCTTCACACTGGGCGACATGATCGGCCACGAGTTTTAAACTAATTGCCTTGGAACGAAGACCATACTGTTTGGCCAGTTGCGCACCGATAGTGTTCATGCGGTTTAATTCTTGGAAATACCCGTCCAATATCTCGGCTTTCCGTTCGCTACCAATAACGGCTTTCCAAGGTTGTGCGCCTTTGGGTAGGGGACCGAGGTAAGAATCACATCCATCCTGAAACTGGGCGATCGGCACATATTCTTTCTGTTCGGGATCATAAACAGCCACGGGCCGGTTCTTTTCATATTTTAAGAACCCATCCTTCTGCGAACCATCAGAATACTGACCACCCCGGACACCCAGTTGAATGAAACGGTCCAATAAATCGCTGTGCAAATCTTCATCCTTGACATAGGGGTTCATGACACTCATAATATATTGGCACACATCAACCCCGACATAATCGACGAGTTGAAAAATACCCATGGGACGAATCAGAAAATCCTGGCTGACTTTATTGATAGTGTAAATCGCTTCGGCAAAGGGCATGGTTTTAGCCAAACGTTCCACCTCGGCAATTCCATACAATGCATCGCGCATAAAATGCCCGTTACCAATAAAACCGGCAAAATCATTGGAAGGAACAATCTTCTTTCTGAGGTTTTTAGCATATTCATTGGCAAACTCGACCACCGCACGCAGTGTATTGGGAGTATGGATCAATTCGACGAGTTTTTGCACTGCCGGGGGATTGTAAAAATGAAAGCCAATCACGCGGCCACCCAATGCGGCTTTCTCATCCAAGATATGAATGGGAATAGACGAGGTGTTGGTAAAAAACCAGGGGGCATTTTTATTATTCTTGTCAATCTGGGAAAATATCTTTACTTTTAACTCGGGGTCCTCTTTGATAGCCTCGAAGATCAGCGCGGATTCATAAATAGCTTCCAACGCGGTGGTAGGTCTCACAATATTTAACACATCAAAAACATATTGCTCAATGATCTGGCCGTTTTCTATTAAGTCTTGACGGTCTTGGTAGGTTTTACGCAGTTGGATAGTTTTCTTTTCCGCTGCTTTGGTCACCTGATCTCTAAGGAATATCATCACGCCCTTTAATGCGTGGTGGGAAATATCCACTGCATGGAGTACAAATTGGCGGTCCTTGTTTTCTGGTTTTAAGCTCAAGTCTGCCATTTCCATTGCTGTGAGCAGTAAAATACCACTGCCCATTTTTCCTGCGGCGCCCAGCACCGCTACATTTTCCAGTCTTTCTGTATAATTCATGAAATTCTCCTCTTTGGAATTCATAATGTTTTTTTCATTTACCAGGAAGGTTGCCTTTTTTCTAAGAAAGCAGTCATGCCCTCGTGCCCTTCCTTTCCTTTAATACCAAAAGGATCGCCGAAATGAGTGGCTTCTAATTGGCAGCCCTTTGCAAATTCAGATAACAAACCCTCGCGCACGACTTTTTTCACCAGACTGATCGCCATGGGGCCTTTGGCAATAATTTTTTTCGCGATTTCATAAACCTCAGCCATTAATTTTTCCGGTTCCGTCACCTTTTGCACCAAACCCATGCGCAGGGCTGTATCCGCATCAATCATATCGCCAGTAAGCAGAATATGCAGTGCATTACCAAGACCAACCAGCCGTGGTAATCGTTGTGTACCCGCGTAACCAGGAATTAAACCCAGGTTCACTTCCGGTTGACCGAATTTGGCTTTATTACTGGCAATACGAATGTCGCAGGCCATGGCTAACTCACAACCACCACCCAGAGCGAAACCATTCACTGCTGCAATCACAGGGATTTCAAGCCACTCCAAACTACGAAACGTATTTTGTCCTTTCCGTGAAAATTCCCTGGCTTCTTCTGAAGACATGTCCACCATCTCGGCAATATCTGCGCCGGCGACAAATGCTTTTCCTTCCCCAGTAAGAACCATCAACTTCACATCATGGCGGGTTTTTAACTCCGTCACCCATTGATCCATTTCCCGGAAAAATTGTGAATTCAACGCGTTCATTGCTTTGGGTCGACTCACAGTAACAGTGGCTAAACCCTCGGCAACTTCAATCTTTAAAATTTCATACCCCATGGGGTCACCTCCATGAAAATTTTTATTTTGTTTGTTGTTTGATTATTCTTTGATTATTCTTTGTTAATTCTGTCTTTAACCAATTCTTTACCAATCACATTGCGTTGAATCTGGTTCGTGCCCTCGTAGATTTGGGTGACTTTGGCGTCGCGCATCATTTTTTCCACCGGGTATTCCCGCATGTACCCGTAACCGCCGAAGATTTGTACTGCATCCGTAGTCACTTTCATCGCCGTATCAGTGGCCAATGTTTTAGCCATTGCTGAGATTTTAGCCAGGTTTTTTTCGCCGCTATCTACCAATCGTGCTGCATGATATACCAGCAATCGTGATGCTTCAATACCGATAGCCATATCGGCTAAGATATGTTGAACCGCTTGGATAGCTGCAATAGGTTTATTGAATTGTTCTCTGATTTTGGCGTAATTTATCGCTTCATCCAAAGCGCCCTGGGCTAATCCTACACCTTGAGCACCAATACCGATGCGGCTACGGTCCAATAAACCCAGAGCAATATAAAATCCCCGGTTCATATGTCCCACGATATTTTCTTCCGGCACCGCGCAATCTTCGAACAGCAATTCATTCGTCACCGAGGAGCGAATCCCCATCTTATCTTCCCGTTTACCAGGAGTAAACCCAGGGGTTCCTTTTTCCACGATAAAAGCAGTATGGCCTTTATATCCTTTTTCAGGGTCCGTGCAAGCAATAACCATGATGATATCAGCCAGTTCGCCATTGGTGATAAATTGTTTTGTGCCGTTGAGGATGTATTTGTCGCCTTTTTTAATCGCCCTGGTTTTAATAGCACCCGCATCCGAGCCCGCCCCCGGTTCCGTGATGGCAAAAGCAGTCAAAATCTTCCCATCTGCAATACCCGGTAGGTATTTCTGTTTTTGGGTTTCGTTACCATAAAGAAGCAGGCCTTTGGTTGCAATGGCGTCCACTGCAAAAGATACTGCTATTCCTGCATCACCCCGTGATAACTGTTCGATGCCCAGTGAGGTCAGCATTTGGGAGTCGGCAATACCACCGTATTCTTCCGGGACCATGATCCGGAAAAAATCTTGTTGGGCCATTTCTTGGAATAATTCCGCTGGGAATTCATGCTTTTCATCCAATTCCTTGCGTAGGGGAATGATTCTTTTATCCACATATTGACTGAATAGGTCTTTAACCATCTCTTCCTGTTCGTTTAAGAAGTAATTCATAAAAAGCCTCCTGAAATATTTCCACGTTTTAAAAATCAATGCAAAGGTGTATTTTATCAGAATTCCCAATTTTATTCAAACAATGGTTCAAGAAAGATATAGAATAATTGAAAAGCTCAAGAGAAAAAAGGACCATCTGTTGCCCATGGGAATTATGGGAAGTATGGGAATTATGGGAATTATGGGAAGTATGGGAAAATCCAAATGCTCCCATAATTCCCACTAGCTTTTCAAAGAATTGATGGTGGATTTAGAGCACCGCACCCTTTCTGTTGTGCGGTGCTCTGTCCTTCACCAATAGTTTTTTATCTTATGCCAATGCGGCAGCCAAAACGATGGAATAATATTTAGAGTCTTCGCTGTCAGCGCGGGAAGTTAAAATAGCCGGGAAAGGGGCACCGGTTACCACGGCAGCCAGTGTACCATTGGCCAGGAGTGTGCAGGCTTTGAAAAAGACATTGCCTGCTTCAATGTTGGCAAATATCAAAATATCCGCTTCCCCATTTACCGGAGATTTCAAACCTTTTATTTCACAGGCTTTCTTGGAAATCGCTACATCCAATGCCAACGGACCATCAATGATCGCACCCTTAATCTGACCACGATCAGCCATTTTGGAAATAATCGCGGCATCCAGTGTCGCGGGCATCTTGTCCGATACCTTTTCATTGGCACAAACCAGGGCCACCTTGGGATTATCAATACCCAATTTTTTCGCAATCGCAATATTAAAATTGACAATCTGGACTTTCTGCTCGATAGTCGGTTCAGGAATCATCGCCACATCCGATACAATCAACAACTTGTCATAGGTGGGCACATCAATGAGCGCCGTGTGGGACAACAACGCGCCTTTGGGGAGCAAATCAAAATCTTTATTTAAGATGGCTTTGAGAAAATAAGGGGTTGAAATCAATCCCTTCATCAAAATACTCGCTTTCTTCTCCATGATCAGTTTAACCGCTACATCACCGCTCTTCTTTTCATTGGGTTCATGAATGATTTGAAAAATATCCGGGGAAATGTTGAGATCATGGCATTTCTGCCTGATAACAGCCTCATCGCCCACCAAAATCACATTGGCGATTTTTTCTCTTACTGCACGTTCGACCGCCAGTATTGTATCCTCATCCTGACCATAGGCCACGGAAATTGTCGGACTTGTTTTTGCTTTGACCAGTACTTCCATTTGTTTTAAATCTCTAATAGGCTCCAAAAGTTACCTCCTCTATGTATGTTTAGATTTTTTAGGTAAATACCGCCCAGGTACCCTGTTATCTTTCTGGAATCGTGTACCCATGGAGAATTTTTTACCTTTTATAATATTTATAATATATCTTACCATTTAAATTCGGTTTCTGGCAAGGGTATAAACGTTATTATTTTAATTTTTCCAATGATAAAAAGAATGCATGGTCATCAACAGATTTTGGCAATCACCCGATTATTTGGATATTATGGCCATTCTGGACCAACTGGACGTCCAACATCTTTTTCTTCTGTTAGAAAGTCCAGTTAGTCCAGTGAGTTCAGCATGTTTTTTTACATCTGTTTATTTGGGCCACCTGTACCTTAAAATGAGATTGCCAGGGTAACAGGGAACCATACCTTGACTTTAATGTCACCTTTTTGAGCGGGTTGGTATTGCCAATTGCTTAGAGCATTGATGATCGGTTCTTTGACGTCTTCAGGTGTTTTGGGGGTCAGGATACGCACGTTACCTACCGAACCATTTTCCATGATCAACAAGATGACCTGGATATTCCATCTATTACCCGTGTATTTCTTCCTGAGGATCGGGCTGAAGGAGGGTTCCTTGCCTTTCATTTTTTCTGGCTTTTTCGTGACCTCTGTAAGAGCAAGGAGTTGACCTGGTTTTATTCTGCTTCTCTCTTCTTCCTTTTTGAGCGCATCTATTTTTGCTTGCTCTTGCTTCTTTGCTTCTTCCTGCTGTTTCTCAGTCGCTAGTCTTTCCTGCTCTCTTTCAGCGTCCAGTCTTTTCTGGTTTTCTTCGTCCACTTTTGTCTTCAGAATACGATCTTCTTCCGCTTTTTTAATTTCAACTGCTTTTTTGGTTTCCTCTTTTTGCCACTCTTTCAGTTTATTCATCTCTTCCAAGTTGGCTTTTTTCTCTTCTTCCGTCGTGGCTGCTCTGGTTTCGATTTCTTTTAATTTGCTCTCGTAATTCTTATTCAGAGCTTCCAACCGTGCCTCCATATCTTTTTTTGCCTGTGCTACGTCCGCAATCCGTTGCCGCTCTTGCTCTTTTACCTGTTTCTGCTGATTGATATAGAGATAAGCACTGATTCCAATGATGATAAGAACCACCACCACCAGGGGGATCAGTAATTTGGATTTTGAAGATTTCTTTTCGTGTTCATCCAACCCGGACAAAATATCCTTCACCAGCAGATCGCCACTCTTCCCTTCCGAAACCGCCACTTTCTCTTCTTTTTTTACTTCCGGTATAACATATGCCATTTCCTTGGCCAACTCTTCATTGGCAGAATCCATCGAATCCAGGTAGAGCGTGTTCATATAATAGGAAAGATTGAAGGTGACGGAGGATAATTCTTCAATATGGAACTTGTTGGAAATGAAGTCCTTAAACTCCTTGATGTTGGCAAACCGCTGCGAAGGTTGCGGATGCAGGGTTTTCTTAAAAAACCAGATAATGTCGGTTAAAAAGTTCTTGTCCGAAGAGGGAATGTGCTGGGTGAAACTGATGTTAGAGAACTTGGCATCAAAATCCTCTTCCGGCGTACAAGAAAAATATTTACCCGTCAATATTTTGTAGATAATGTAACCCAGGTGATAGATGTCCGTCTGGCAGACCAGTTTTTCTTTTCTCATAAATTCCGGGGCGATCCAGGCACCGTACTTCTTCACCATCTCATTAAATATATCTTCCTCTTTGCTCAGATAGGGATAAATCCCATAATTTTTTAAATAAATCTTTCCATCATAGTCAATGATGATGTTGTCCGGCGTCAAGAAGCCGTGGAACGATTTCTCGCCGCTGACCACAATAGAAGAACCAATATCTATCAAATCAGCAATAGAAAACGCGATGGAAAAGGCCAGGTCGAAATTAATGGGGTTATCTTTTTGAAACGAGTCATCCAGTATCTGTTCAAAGCTCTTTCCCTTGATAAGCGGATAGATCAGGTAAGAACGGTTCTCTTCATGGATGATTTTTTCCGGTGAGTAGAGTTTTGGGATATTGGATTTTTTGACACCTTCCAACAGGATATTGATCCGTTTCCAGATGTTGGGATTGCCCGCCAGAAAAGGATAAACTTCAGTAACCAGGTTGTGTTTGACAGGTTTTCTGGTGTTCCAGTCGATATCTCCTGCCCGATAATCCACACCGATACAATCGGTGCCCATTTCTTTGAAAAACAAAAAGTTTTTGATGATTGGGTATTCACTTGTGCTCATGATTGACCTCTCTTATTGGTATTGCATATTCGTGCCATGTTTCGTACCATATATAGAATTATAATAAATATCAAAAAAAATTCAATAGGGAAATCACGATTTACTGAATTTTTTTTTCTTTTTTCGTCCCCCTTTCGCTTTTGTGTCTTAAACGTGGGAGGCAACCAGTGAATTTGTGGTGGAAAAGAGATTGAAAAAAAATGAAAGTTGTGGCATACTTATAGCATGAAAAAGATAAGGTTTTCAGCAGCCGTTTTGATGATCGTTTTTTCTTTGGTCGGGTTTTATTCCTGTGAGAAGCAGGTTTTTTTCGCCCCCTCGGATGCAGAACTTCGTATTATTGCAGAAGTTGCGTCCATTGATCTGAATGCCAACGTTCGTATTACTATCCATGGCAACAACCATGACGGTTCCTTATTATGGGACGGGACCCGGGTAGATTTAACGATAGAAAACGGCACGTTGACGCAGAACTGGGTGGAACTGGAAGACGGAACCACTACTATCACAGCTACAGGCAATGTGGAACGAGGGCAAATGAAAATTACCGCCCGGTCCGGTAGTCTGATTGCTACCCCCAACCCGCTGGTGGTCATGGTAGGTCAACTGCCATCGATCAACCAGATTATTGCCAGTGTGAACCCTCCTATCCTCCCCTTTAACGGGGGGCGTGCCGAAATTGTTGTCACTGTTTATGATTCCTATTTTCAACCCGTTCCCCAAGCTGTCGTAGTTTTGGAATCCAGTTTCGGCACATTACGTTCCCGTGGCGCCCCGTTAATCGCCAATGCTTCAGGACAGGTGGTGGATTACTTGGATACCACTAAGAGTGCCGTGTTAACAATCTATTGTGGCGATAAGACGCATACGGTCAACGTGACCCTGGCGGATACACCGGAACCCAACGTTAAACCGACCGCTCAATTTTCTTTCTCACCGACAAACCCAGTTAAGAATGAAACGGTTTATTTTAATGCCTCTGGTAGTGTCGACTCTGATGGTACGATTAACTCTTATCAATGGGATTTTGGCGATGGGTCTTATGGTTCGGGGAAAAATCCAACCCACGCTTACGTTTTCGATACATTAACCCCAAAAACCTACGTGGTCACACTCACCGTTTATGACAATGACGGTGCTTGGGATGCCCTTTCCAAAGATGTCACCGTTTCCCTTTAATTATGATAATATAAAGATAATTATGAATTGTACCAACGATATTCGTACAGGAAAAATAATATGAAACATAGCGGTGGATTTACTTTACTGGAGATGATCCTTGTTTTTTTTTAATCGGATTACTGGCATCATTGATCTTGCCCTATTTTTCCGGGGCTGTGGGTAGAACCGAAGAAAAAAAAACCATAGTGAACGTGATAACCGCTGTTTCCCGGTTAAAACAGCAATCCATCTCCTATATGAAAGTAGGTGAAATCACCGCCGAAGGTCGCGACTTGGTGTTCTACTTGGATAACCTTGAAATAAACCGTTTGTTCCTGCCCCAATTAACCAGTTTTGCCCATCATATTTATTTTAACAGGAATGGCATTACCCGTGGAGGTGAAATTATTTTGAAGTTTGGTCGCATATATAAAGTCTCTATCGCGGAAGTATCGGGTAAAATCTCCGTGGAATGAGGACAAAAACGAAATGAGCGTTAGATATATAAAAAAAACATCTTCCCCTCTCCCTAATACCACCGTGTCCTCCCGGGGATTTACTCTCATTGAAGTCATTGTCTCCATCACCCTGCTTTTTATCGTGGTTGCCGCTGTCTTCTATTTTTATTCCAATATGATGGACAACGAGGGCAAGATAAGAGAAAAATATACACTGTTGCGCATCACCAAAGAATTCATTGACTCCTTCGCGTTTCGTAGCGCTGATGAGGCCGCGAAACCGGGTGGCGGCGCTAATGAAAGGGAAGGCTTTATCCTGCAATGGAGAATATACCCGGCAGAAGAGAGACGGGATGTCTTCTTCAGCTCCGGCGTCGTTCCCCAAGCTCAATTAAATCGGGTTCACCTGCGCATTGTCAAAAAAGAAACCAAAAAACAGGTTCTGGAACTGCAATTCCTGGTCAATACGATCCTCCCCGCCAAATGAACAAAAACCAATCAAGAGAAACCAATGAAAAGAAACAATGACGATGGCAAAAGAAATTCCCAGCGTGGTTTTACTTTATTGGAAATAGTAATAGTCATCGCTATGACCGCTATTTTAATGGTAACCATATTCCAGGCCCTGGGCAAAGTGAAAGATAAAGAATCCCGCTCCCAACGACGCAAAGATGAACAAAAGGATGTTTACTTGCTCTTTCACCGCCTCACCGATCTCTTTAAAAATGCTTCCTCCTATCAAATATTCAACGGCCATATGAACTCCTCCTATTTTCTCGGTTCCAAAGAGGGGGCCATCTTTTTATCTCGCGCCCCACTCATCTCCCCGTATCGCGTCCTCCATTTCGTGGAACTTCGCTTCGCCCAACACCGGATATTATACCGGGAAAGAATCTTCCGGGAAAAAAAACAGGGCCTGCCCATGGATTTCCGGGAATTAAAAAGAGAATCCTTTGTCACACTTCTGGAGAATGTTGACCGCGCTACCTTTCTGTATTATGCCTGGGACAGCTCTCGTCTTAATTTTGACTGGCGAAAAGCGGTGAATTCATTTGAAAAGAACCTGCCACCTGAAGAGATGACTTTAACACTGAACTACCGGGGCAAAGTTGTCCAGCTCGTTTTTCCCCGGGTGATTATAGATGAAAATAGCGAGGAGGTGCCCGGTGAATTGTTCCAATAAACTCAAACCCCACACCAACACCACCAGCGCCAAAAAAAAGGATAGCGGCAGCGTTCTTTTTATCGTGCTTATCTTCATCGTCACCGTGACCACCATGGTACTGGTCAGCACGTTGTACATGGGTTCAGAAGCCGATTTCCTGGAAACTGAATTCGCCCGGCTACGGGCTTACACCCAGTGCATCAGCGGTCTCGAATTTTTGAAAAACCGCCTCTCCACCGGCGCTAATAATAATATTGAGTTCCTGGACATCGGCGATAAACCCCTTTCGCCCCGCCTCATTGTCGATGGCAGGGAGATTCACTACCGTTTTTCCGATATCGTGAAAGGCAAGTATGCCCGCGGCAAGGATTTTGCCAGTGTCCGGGATAGCCATTTTATTCTCAGTTTGCAGGACAGTTCCGGTTTGATCAATTTTTTTAAAGTAGAACGGACCCTGCTTAAAAATTTATTTGACTATCACAAAATGCCCAAGGAAAAAGCCGAGATCGTCATTGATTCGTTGTTCGATTGGATGGACCCCGATAGTTTTGTCCGTCCCGCTGGTGCCGAAACCGATTTTTATGTGAAAAATAACCGCTATACCCCCACCAACCGGATCATTGATAGCAGCGATGAACTCCTGCTGGTGCGTGGCATGGACAATGAGATATATAATAAAATTGGCAAACTCCTTGATTTTTCTCTTATTAACCAGGGCGTTAATCCCAATACTATGCCCGTGGAAGCCTTCCATCTTTTTCGTGGACTCAGTGCTGAAAGTATTCGCCGCATCCTACAAAAGCGCCAGGAAAAGCCTTTTGAAGGCCCCGCCGAATTAACCCTAATTGCCGGATACAACTTTTCTCTCTATCCCACCTCATTGCAATTTTTTACTTCTAACTCAACTTATGTTACAATAAAAGCTAAAATGGATGAAACACGGTTTTTTTATATCAAGTTCAGGTTGGACCGCATCGCGGGCGGTGGCTCCATGGTTGAGGCACGCCCCAATGACCCCTTCAATACCAATAAAAACCGGACCGACGATTTTAATCATTACTATCACCTCTACCACTGGTTAGAGGGAACAGAAATAGAAAGAATAGCGGAGGCTCATGAGTAACGACAAACCAGAACAGGAACAAGAACAACAACAGATATTCTATTGGCTCGACTCCGCTTCCGGCGAGGTCTTTCTCACCCAGGACCAATTGCCCCGTAAGAAAAGCCACCTCTACCTCGTGGTCAATCGCGAGAAATTATTCTTCAACAGCTTCTCTTTACATACCAAAAAACATGTTAAAGACAGCCATGTGCTCAGTATCCAAAAACACTTCCTGCCCTTTAAAAGCGATTTTATGAATATTATTTACAGCGCTGAAAAACACGAGGATAAACACTTCTACTCCTGGGTCGGACCACTAAAAGTTAATGTAGAGAGCTTCTTTTACGATGAAATCCCCGAATCCCTTATTTTTAAAGGTGACCCTGTCACCTGTAAAAAATATCAAATTTTCGTGTTTCAGCGTGTCAGTGGTTTTGAGATAATATATTATAATGGCGCTGATTTTTATTCCCTGTTTGAAAAGGAAGCCTATAAAATCGGTGCCAAGATCGTGTTACTGGCCCGGAAGTTCTCCATCCAACAACAACTTAATATATTTACCGATACAGATATCCCCCATCTATCCAGCCTGCCCCCCCATTACCACGTCACCGTTGACCTCGCCAGTAGCCATGACAAATACTTTTTTTTACCCGACTTCTTCCCGGTAAAGAAGCGATATTCCAATATCTCCCAAAATAGGCAATTAAAAAGCATGAAAAATATCCTCCACCAGTGGGACCGCAACCTGACTATTATTAGCCTGTTGTTACTCCTCGTCTTCCTTGTGAATATCGTCGGTCTAGTGCTTTTAAAGCAGGACAATACCCGCCTCAAACAGAAGTTCGCCGTCGTGGAAAAAATGGACCGCATGGCTGAAACCATTCGCTTCCGTTTAAACAAGATCGCGGAGAAAATCCGTCATTACCCAGACCATATGCTCTATTTAAAAACTATCGCCGAAACAATGGACGAGGAATCCACCCTCATCTCTTACTCCCTCGAAGAAGGGCGGATTACCATTGAAGGTTACGCACCAGATAGCCTCGCCCTGCTAACCCGCCTGCAAGAAAGCCATGTCTTTAAAGAGGTCCGCTTTAAAACCACTGTCATTAAAAGCGAGCTCTCCCAGAAAGAAAAATTCGAAATCGAACTGCTCTTCGCCGAGCCAGTGGAAAAGGGGTGATTTATTACCATGGCCAAAGCAAACAAATTAAAAGGTAAACTCGGACAGGTTCAGAAAGTCCAGCAACAGTTCATTGTTAAGATCGCCATTGTACTCATTCTTATCGTGACAGCAGTGGTACTGATCTTGACCAACCACAACTTCATGCGTGAAAATAAAAGGATGATCAAGTTCATTGCCCACCAGGATGTATTTAAGAAAACCCTGGAAAGCCTTGAAGCCTCAGAAGCCCAGTTCGCCCCGCTCTTCATTAAGATCGAAAGCGGTGCCGATCTCGAGAAGATAAAAAACGATCACATCAATCAACTCCTCAATCTTGTCAATCTCAGTGAACTCACTGTCGATTCCTATCGCTCCGAAATCGAAAAGAAAGATGGTTTCGTGATTTTTAAAACCAATATCGTTCTCACCGGGGATTTTATCCAGACCATCCGTTTTTTCGCCCAGATGCGCAACGATGCCCCCCAGACTTATGTGTCTGGTTACGATATCCAGCTCCACCAGGAAAAATTTGTCCGCATCGGCCTGATCGTGGAAATCGTTGGGCTGGAAATGTGAGCCAGAGTGGTGAAACCCAATGAAAAATATTAAACTGTTTAAAAAAATCGATATCCGGGTGCTTCAAGGGCTCGTCATGGTGCTGATAGTTTTTGCTTTTATGTATCTTTTTTATAGTTTTTATGGCGCGTTCACCGGTTATCGTGCCGCAAAAGTACAGCCCGCCCCCCCCGCCCCTGCCATCGAACCACTACCCATCCCTGAATTATTTAATTTTACTCCTCCCCCCGAGGAAAACAATCGCTTCCAGTTGTTCCTCTTCAAAGAGAAAAAAGCGCCCGCAATCACCGAGGATGGAGCACTTCCAGTCGAGCAGGTCGAAAGTTATACCGTCCTTGGCGTCGTGAAGAAGGACGGCTTGTTCCTCGTCGTCCGTCTTACCAGCAACAATAAAATTCACTTGTTCTCAAAAGGCAATACCATAGAGGGTGGCTTTTTGGTGAAAAGCATCACCCTCACCCAGGTGATTATTATAGATAGTTCCGGTAGCGAACGAGTACACCCGGTATTCCAATTGGAACCCGCCACCATCGCCGAAGAACAACCCAAAGAAGCCGAAAATATCGAGTAATGGAGTCCATGAAATGATAATAAATAATATCAGTAATACGATAAGAAGTAATAAGATAAGAAGTACTAAGATAACCCCAAACAAGAACCGATGGTTCATAGCCGTCACCGTTGTTCTGGTTCCCCTGTGGTTCGTAATAAACGGGTGCTCCCCACGCCAACCCGTAAATATTATCCAAAAGAACCCAGCCGAAGCAGAAACCACCAACGCAAAAGAAGAATCCACCCAAAAGAAAAAATCACGGGTCGTCTGGGTTCAACAACCCATTGAAACCGAATCCGTGGTCAGTGCTGGCGCTGCTACCGGGTCCGATTACTTGATGAACTTTGATGATATCGCACTACCCGATTTTATTGATGCCATGATGTCTGGAGTCTTTAAATATAACTATCTGATCACCGATCAGATCAAAGCCATGCCCAATCGCTTTACTATCAAAATGACCGAGGACCTCAAAACAGAGCGAGCTTTTCAGCTCTTCAAAAGTATCCTGACCATGTACAGCGTGTCCGTCGAAAAACGCGAGAATACCTACCTCTTCGATGTAGCCAAAACCGCTACCCTGACCCTAAAAGGCCCCCTTGTTTACGGCAGGAAAATGCCCGACCGTTTACCGGTTGGCGCCGATGAAGAGGTTACCTTCATGGTTCCCTTCTATAATATTTCCCCTGAAACAATCAAACCAATCATCATCGGTCAATTAAATTCCCGTTCCCAGGTATTTTCTATCCCTGAATTGAACCTGTTGGTCATGAGCGGCAATTACGAGGAAATCCGCTATACCCTCTCTTTTATTGATCTTCTCGATCGCGCCCAGTTCAAGGACAAATCCGTCGTGATGATCACCCCCGAGTACTGGGATATTGCCGAATTCGAAGATAAGATCAGGATGCTGCTCATTGCCGAGGGTATCACCATTGATGCCATGGAAAAAACCCGGGGCATTCTTTTTATCCCCATTGAAAAGCTTAACAGCCTGATCGTCATATCCCCCAACAAAGAGTGGGTAGACCGCGTGTTGTACTGGCTAGGAAAATTGGATGTCGCAGAAGCCGCAGGCGAAGCCAAGAAAGTGTATTCCTATAAATTGAAGAATGTCGATGTTGAGGGTGTGGCCGATGTTTTACACTCCTACCGCACCGGCTCTGCCGTGACCAATACTGGTTCTTACAATAAAAGTCTCGGGCTCTCCAGCGGAAAGGGTGGTAGCTCCTCCTCAGGCCTGGGACAAGGCGGAAAAAGCGGCGAAGCAGCAACCGAACCCGGGAAAAATCCCCCGACCACCACCGAACAAAAAACCGGGAATACCCGCCGTTCTTCTTACACCTCCATCGGTGCCGATGGAAACGAGGAAGCCATTGATAACGTCTCCATTATCCCCGTGTTTGAAACCAACTCCCTCATCATCGTCGCCACTCCTGTTGAATACAAAAAATACCAGGACATAATCAAACGTATTGATGTCCCCCGTAATCAGGTTTTTGTCGAGGTTATTATCGGCGAGGTTTCCCTTGATAAAACCACCCAGTTGGGCCTCGAGTTCTGGATTAACCGTTACCTGTACCGTACCAGTTTTGGCACCAAGGGCGGACTCGGTGTGTATAAAGGAACCGATACTTCCGGTAATACCCTCACCCCCACCGGTAGTAATTTTTTGGTTAACGGGACGTTGCCCGGTACCCAGTTCGAAGTGCTCATCAATGCCCTCGTGGAAAATAGCAAGATCAATATTATTTCCACTCCCAAAATCACCGTGTTGGAGAATGAGGAGGCTGAGATTTCTGTTGGTTCCGATGTCCCTGTCATTGCCAGTGAAAGTGCCGTGCCCACCGCTCAGACTGGAACTGCCTACTATCCGTTCCGTTCCGTTCAATACATCAATACCGGTATTATCCTGCGCGTCAAAGCCTCTATTTTAACCGATAATAAGATTGCTCTCGTGTTGGAACAAGAGATCAGCGAGGCTTTGGAAAATAAAAAATCCGATATCGCCTCCCCTGAAATCCTCAAACGCAAAATAAAAACCACCATGGTCGTCAATGAAGGCGAAATTGCGTTTATCGGGGGCTTATTTCAAAATAAAATGACCACCTCCGGCAAGGGCATTCCCTTGTTATCCAAAATCCCTTTGCTCGGAAACCTCTTTAAAAATAGCAGTAATCAACAGAAAAAAACCGAGTTGGTCGTGTTTATCAATTCCAAAACCATCCGCCAGTCCAACGATATGAAAGATATTGTCGAAGGTGTTAAAAAAATGTATTCCGATAAAATACCCATTAAAACCGAAACGGAGAAATAATAATGAAACATCTACAGCACTCACAAAATCTACCTAAAATTGCCAGACAGCGCGGTTTTACTTTGATTGAGATCATTATTGTCGTTATCATCATGAGTATGATTGCTGCATTGGTTGTTCCCCAACTCTTTAAAAAAGTGGAGAAGTCCAAGCAACACATCACCAAAACCCAGATCATCATGATCGAGGATGCCATCAAGATGTTTAAACTCTCTATCGGCAGATATCCCACCACCCAGGAGGGTCTCAAATCTCTTATCGAAAAACCCGCTAACGCCTCCAACTGGGACGGTCCTTACCTGGAAAAAGGAATTCCCAAAGACCCCTGGGATAACGAGTATGTTTACCTTTACCCCGGTAAGAATTTCGTTTTTGAAATCATCAGTTACGGCGCCGATGGCAAAGCTGGCGGCGAAAACGAGGACAAAGACATCAATAACTGGGAAACCGGCTCCAAATGATCCGTCCACCAGAACGTGCCCCGAAATATAAATTGTCAAGAGTCAAGGAACAATAGGTAAGACCAGTGAAAGATCGATTATTTGGAGAAATATTGGAAGCCATGTTCTCTATCCGTCCCGAGGATATAGAGAAGGCCTCGAAGTTCCAGCAGGAGTCTGGCGGCAAGTTGGGGGAAATCCTGCTTCATTTGGGGCTTGTTTCAGAGGATCAGGTGACTGCCGCCCTGTCCCATCAGTTCGGTATGCCCGACGTGCATCAGGTGTTCAAAGAGTATGTCCGCGAGGAGATGGACTTTGGGCCGTTACTGGGCATTGAACCCGTCTGGTTTATTACCAACGAGGTCATTCCCCTGTTTGCTCTGGAGGAGTCGAATGTCATGTTTTTTGTCCTCAAAGACCCCTTGAGCTTTTTCCCCGTCGAGGTGATCACCGGTCTTTACAGTGATTACTCCTGCCGGTTCCTCGTTGCCGATGACCGCAAGTACCGCGAATTGGCCGCCCAATTTAATACCAGATACTTTAAACAGGATGACACCCAGTTCAATAAAAATGAGATTGAAAAATTAAAGGACCTTGCCGGCGAAGCCCCTATCATTAAATTTGTCAATGCCATGATTTCCCGTGCCGCTGGCTACCGTTCTTCTGATATCCATTTGGAGAGTCATGACGATTACCTAAAAATCCGCTACCGTATTGATGGCGTCTTAAAAGACATTGATCGTGTCTTGTCCGACACCGCTGCCGCAGTCATCTCCCGCATCAAGATCATGGCCGATCTGGATATCGGCGAGAAACGCTTGCCCCAGGACGGCAGGATTCAAACCAAGGTCGCTGGCAAACTATTTGATGTCCGTGTCTCTACCCTCCCCACTATTTACGGCGAAAATATCGTGATGCGCTTACTCGAAAAGGAAAATATTCATTATGATATTGATACCCTCGGTTTTATCCCTGTCGATAAAGAGAAAATCGCTCGCCTCATCGCCCATAATTTTGGTTTGATATTGGTAACTGGGCCCACCGGTTCCGGTAAATCCACCACCCTCTATTCCATCTTGGATGGTTTGAACCGCGAGGAGACCAAGATCATCACCGTCGAAGACCCAGTCGAGTATCAATTAGACGGTATCTCACAAATCCAAGTGCAGGAACAAATCGGGCTCAGCTTTGTGAATATCCTGCGTAACATTTTACGCCAGGACCCCGACATCATCATGATCGGTGAAATCCGCGACAAGGAAACCGCTGAAATTGCTATTCGTGCCTCCTTGACCGGTCATCTCGTGCTTGCTACCCTCCATACCAACGATGCCATCTCCGCCATCACCCGGTTGGTTGACATGGGCATTGATGATTTCCTCGTTAATTCCTCCCTCCTTGGCGTCGTGGCCCAGCGTCTCCTACGCAAGAACTGCCCCCATTGCATCCAGCCCAGCCAAGTTAATGATGCCGTTATAAAGGACCTCGGCTTACCCCAGATCATGGCCAAATACCAGGTGACAGAACACACCTTTAAGCGCGGCACTGGTTGCGATTTTTGTGCTGGCACCGGTTATCTTGGCAGAACCGGTGCTTTTGAGATACTCGAATTTACCGATCAATTCAAATCCGCCCTCCTCACCCACAAAGAATACGAGAGCTTGAAAAAGATTGTCTCCGAGGGCGAGGGTGGCTTTAAAACTCTGCGGGAAGATGCCGTTTTAAAATGGGCTCGCGGTGAAACCACTGCCGATGAAGTTTTCCGGGTGACCTGATGCCACTATACAGCCTGAAGATCATCGATAAAAGCGGCAAAATACAGGAGTATAACAAAGAATATACCGACATCGGCACCCTGCAAAACGATGTCCGCCAAAACGGCCACCTGCTCGTGGAATTCAAGGAAAAAAAGAAACGGGAAAACCCTCTGGCTGGAATTCTGGCCCGTGTTCGGACCCAATTGGAATCCAGGTCAGTCCGTGATGAGCATATTTACAATCTTTTTTATGAGATCGGCATCATTCTCAAAGCCGGTGTGCCCGTGTTGCGTGCCCTGCACATGATCGTCGATGAAACCCATAACACACTTTTAAAACGACTAGTGGAGGATATCTTTTTCCATCTCAAGGAGGGCGGCAGTTTTTCCGATATACTGGAGAAAAAAACCGCCCTTTACAATTTTACCCCCTATATCCCCATCATCCGCCGTGGCGAAAAAACCGGTCAATTGGGAGAAAGCTTTTTGAGTATTGCCAGTACCATTGAAAAACGTATGCAGATTAAAAGCGAGATCACCAATGCCTTGATTTATCCCATCATATTGATCGGCACCGGTTTGGTCGCTGTCTATGTCATGTTGGTGTATGTGATTCCCCGTTTTGAAACCATTGTCAAGAGTTTTAAAGTCGTGCTGCCTTTTCATACCCGGATATTGTTTACCCTCAGCATTTTTTTGAATAAGAACCAGAATTTAGTGATTGTGGGGGTGATTCTAACCTTGCTGGCGTTGTTAATTTTAGGTCGCAATCCTAAATTCAAGGAAATCACCAACCGGGTGGTGAATAAAATCCCAGTGGTCAGAAAAATTAAATTTGCCTCTGAGAATCTTGATTTTCTGAGCACTCTTGCCAACTTGCTTACCGGTGGTGTGCCTATTTTATCCGCCATTAATCTCGCTGCTGAAAACTTTTCCGCTTCTACTGTGCGGGATAAGCTCAGGCATGTTTCCATGTCATTACGGCAGGGTGATTCTTTGGCTTCCGCCTTAAAGGAAGCCGATATCTTCCCCGAGATTGTGCCCAACATGATCCGGGTAGGGGAGGAGTCTGGCACCTTGCCGCAGGTGCTCAATGAGTTGCATCAATTTATGAGCCAGCGTTTTTTGAAAAGTACCAAGAAATTTATGAACTTCCTCGAACCCATGGTGATTATTTTTATAGCCTTATTTGTCGGACTTTTGATCATGTCCATCATTCCCATCATCATGAACATCAGCAACGTCAATATTTAAGTCTTCTTGGCATGAATCCTACATCCACTTCCAAATTTTTGAAATCGTCGTGGACTGAGTGGACCAAGTGGACAAGAATAAAAGTTAGTGCTTTGGGTCCACATTGTCCACTATGTCCACTATGTTCATGTCGTCCACGTGATGCTAAAATCTGGCGATGAATCCAAGTCACTGAAGAAACCCCATGGTTGAAATTATTTTCACCATTTTGATTGTTGGATTTAGCGCCGGTTTTCTTTTTTCCATGCCCGTGGCTGGACCTATCAGTATTCTGATCACATCCAATGCATTGCTGGGGCGTTACCGGTTCTGTATCCGGGCTGCTGTGGGGGCGGCGGTCGGTGAGATTTTCTACGTATTCATTGCTGTTTATGGCATAGCCATGTTGTATTCCGTTTATCGACCCTGTATACCTTATTTTTTATTGATGGGGGCTGTTTTCCTGCTTTTTGTCGGGATTAAAATATCTCGCACTCGTCTTGACCTTGAAAAACTCGACCCCAGTGGGATAATTACCGATAAGTTAAAAAATAAGGGCGGGTTAAGAACCGGATTTTTCCTCGTCGTTACCAATCCCTGTCTAATTATCGGCTGGCTTACCTCTTCCTTCCTGGTTTTTTCTTTTATCTCTGCCATAGGCCTCAAAACCGGGGGGTTGGCTATGATGGTCAGTTATAATATGCACTCTATTTCCAAAATCACTGATACCCAATTAGTTAAGTCAGAACCATTGCCACACGCAGCACAACCTTCTGAGAAAATCACCACTCAAACTGCCTCTTCCATGACCAAAATGCTCTTGAGTGGCATTTACTCCGTGGCTATTGCCATTGGAGTTTTTGTCTGGTTCTATAGTTTTACCCGTTTTCTCATTAAAAACAGGCAACGCCTCAAGGTACATATTCTCACTCGCTTCATCCAATTACTTGGTTTTGTTCTCTGTGGAATCGGTGTTTATCTCGCCGTGCAAGCAATAACCATTCTGATTTGAGTGAATCGGGGTGGGAACCCCAAACTCTACATATTATACCCCGAATTGCGAGAGATGGTGATTCATGTGCCGCCAAGCTAATCGCGCCCACTCCATACCTGTTAAGGCACCAAAAAAAGGATGAAATCCCCACTTTTCTTTTTTCTCGCTCTCCATAAATTCGTCCATCAATTCCAATAGCCGCACCTTATCCTTTTCCCAGTCCCCCGGCTGGGTCGTCAACATCATTGGATTGGTTTGAATCTTTCCTTTTGGAAAGGGCAAATATAAGCGGACAAAGTTTCGGATGAACATTGGTGGCCCCTTGACCAACTCCAACACGGACGTTTTTTTCCCCAGCGCAAACTCCATCTGGTCAAGCAGATGACACACCATCTGCTGAACGTTAAATTTTCCCCACCGGGAAACCGAGTTCAACGTCAATTTTTCTACCCTGGCTTTCATATCTAACACATGATCTTTGTGAAACATTGATTTCATTTTTTTCCTTCTTAAAAAATGTTGTTTAACCAGTGTACCACACCCACCAATAAAATACAAATCCAATCTTGCAGGCATGGCCATAAATATTTTTTGACACCCCAAAGAAACATCCAAAAGAAAGGGAGAGTAAAAAAAGGATAGAAAAACTCTTTCTTTTTTCTGGCCGTTATCGTATAATAATATATTATATCTCTCTCTTATATATCTATAGAGTAATTTTTTAAAAAAAAAGGAGGTTTAACAATGAAAAGAAAAGTCACTTTTGGGAAGTGGAACATAGTTGTGGTGGCAATTTGTTTATTTTGGATGGGAACCGTATTTGTCATCGGACAGGATGCGTTCAAGTTGACTCAGAAAGAGATATCCCAGTTCAAGAAGGCCAATAAATACCATTATGCGGGTCAGCAGGATTTTATAAAAAAGAAGTTCAAGCCTGCAATGAAATCCTTTCTGAAGTGCATCGAAACATTTCCCAGTTATTCCAGTGCCTATTATTACCTCGCCAAGATCGCGTATCAAGATGGTGACAGTCAAAAGGCATTAACCTATATGGAAAATGCTAAAACCAACTATAAGTATATGAGTGATCTTATGGCAAACACCCAATTGGAGTATCTTGACACCTTGAGGAGTCAGGCGTCCAATATCCAATCCGATCTCGAAAATTCCGAGTTAGGTATTACTGGGGCTGTCCGAGGCGAAATGGAAAAGAGCTTATTGGCAGCCAAAGCCAGGTTGAGCAATCCCCTGGTTACTTCCGAGCAAATACCTGCCGATTATTATTTCCTTCATGGTAATATCTTTTTTAAAGCTAATAAGTTAAAAGAGGCCCATGATGAATATGTTGAGGCCATCAGACTCGATCCCCAGCACCAGGAATCATATAATAACCTCATCACTATTTTTTACATGGCTAAACAATACCCCAAAGCCCAGGAATACCTTAAGAAGGCCGAAGAAAACAAGGTCAATGTCAACCCCAAATTAAAAGAAGCTGTTCTAAAAGCCTTGGGTAATTAAGTTTTTGGTAATTACGTTTTTCCTCTGCTGGCAGATATGTGACTGCTGAACAGTTCATGTGACGTGTATTCCAATGCAGACACTTTTCCTTTAATTCTCTTGGAATAAAAAATGCTTATTAAATCGCAGGAGGTTACAATGAGAAAAACAATTATTTTTTTAATGATGGGCTTGATGTTATTTACCCTCGTCGTTGGTCTGGAGGCGAGCGGTTCTGAGCGGCGAATTGATCGTCGTTTTGCGCCTGTTCCCCATTCGGTTCAACGTCACGTCTACCCGGACCGTGACAATCAACGGGAGTACCGGTATAATCATAGAGATGAACGACGCATCTGGAAAGAAATTCACAAGAATGAACGACGAATAGCGAAATTGGAACGAAAAATTCAAAAACTTTTACGAAAGCAACATCACCATAGCGGCTATGATCGCGACAACAGCTATTCCAGAAAAATTCATCGTTTAAAACAAGAAATCAATCGCCTGCAACACCGAAATTTTCAACTCAGGCAAAGACTACACCGATAACCACATACCAAAAAATTTAAGGAGAATTGTCGGGTTTTTTTTGATTGTATTGATTTTTTATTCAAAATAGACTAAAATATTTTCTAGGAAAAAAATGAGTTTATAAAAAAATGGTTTAAAATTCATATGTTCAATAAAAGGAGGACTATAATGAATGTACCGGAAATTCAAGCAGTCAAAAAACACCTGGAAGAGTTAAAGGAAAAAGGTCTTGTGGCAGAGTGGGAACTTCCCTATGAGAATATATTGACCCGTTTGACCGCTGCCATCTTTTTTCTGACCCCCAAAGACGACTCCAAATTGGAAGAAATTTGGAAGGAATTGGACAAACACCCGCGTTTGACCTATCGGTTGAATGAAGAAAAAAAGTTGTCCCAGTTGGTTTGGAGAGTCGAATTCAATAAAGACTTTGAGCTTTAATCGTATTTTGATTAACACTGTTTTGTCCATTGAGAACAGTCGCATCCCGATTATCGGAACTGTTGTATGGATAATCGAGTGGTGCGATAGGCCATATGGGGGCATGATTTATATGCCCCTTTGGCCTCAACCCAATGGTGCAGCCATCCCATGAAACTTTACGCCATCAGCGATTTACATTTGGCCAACAAACTCAATTTCCAGGCTTTGGAGGCATTGCCTGCACACCTGGATGATTGGTTGATTCTTGCCGGTGACAACGGCGAATTGGAGGAGCATTTAAAAGTTGCGATTTTTCTTTTAAAAAGACGGTTTAAACGACTGATTTGGGTTCCGGGAAATCATGACCTGTGGACCTTACCTTCTCAAGCCAACCCAATTCGAGGCGAAGCCCGGTACCACAACCTGGTTGATATTTGTCGCCAAAACGATGTCTTAACCCCGGAAGATCCTTTCGAAACCATTTTGGTGGCGGGACAACAATACCTCGTGGCCCCCATGTTTTTGCTTTATGATTATAGTTTTCGCCCTATCCATATCCCGGCGGAAAAAGCCGTGGATTGGGCGGCAGAATCCGGGGTGGTCTGTACCGATGAAGAATTGCTCTTCCCGGATCCATATTTATCCCGGGCTAAATGGTGCGAGCAACGCTGTAATTACACGGAAGACCGCTTGAAACAGGAAGCCACACGGAACTTACCCATGATACTGATCAACCATTTTCCCCTGCGTAGCGAAATGGCTCAATTGTACCAATTTCCACGGTTCTCCCTGTGGTGTGGAACCCAGCGCACCGAAGATTGGCACATCCGGTTCCCCGTTTCTGTGGTGGTTTACGGGCATATGCATATCCGCTCCACCCGGTTTCAGGATGGGGTACGCTTTGAAGAAGTGTCACTGGGATACCCGCGAGATTGGGTCCAGCAACGGGGCTTAAAACATTACCTGCGTGAAATTTTACCCGGCCCTACAGCGCCATCTTTTTAAAAAATGAAATAATAACATATGCCCTCTTGAACTTTTACTTCTAATAGTATATATTTATATGGTGTTAGACAAAATGTAAATGTGACCAGTAAGTACGACCATTGGGTTGACGAAAGTACGAGATTGCTATTTGACAAAAAGTTTTTTGTATATTATAAATAGACTAAATAAAAAATTAAAGGAGCCTATTATGAAGAGAATTTTCATTGGTGTGATGATCGTTTTGTTTATGGTTACCTGTTTCACTTCCTGTAGTAAAAAGCAAGAAACCAAGGTGGAGCCTGTTGTTAAGGAATCTGTAGTAGAAAAGGTTGAAGAAGTTCCCACCCAAGCTGAAAGACCGACACTGACAGACGAAGAGATTATTCAACGGAGCAGTCTGGATGAATTGAACCGTCAGGGCTATTTAAAGCGGATTCATTTCGAATATGATAAATATGAGATCAAAGACGATATGAAACCTCTTTTGCAGCAAAATGCGGAATGGTTGTTGAAGTATCCCGCAGTGGAGATCAACATTGGCGGACATTGTGATGAACGAGGCACCGAGGAATACAACTTGGCTCTGGGTGAGAAACGCGCCGCCTCTGCCAAAACATACCTGATCAATCTTGGCGTTCCCGCCGAAAGAATCAAAATTGTTAGCTATGGCAAAACAATGCAACTGGTGAAAGGGATTGATGAAGAATCGTATTATCAAAACCGTAGGGACGAGTTTTTGATTACGAAGAAATAGCATGTCAGTACATCTTATTGTATAATATATCCATGAAAGCATTTATTGTATTGATCATGTTATTTGGCTTGTTGTTCACCACGCCCAGTTATGCGGGTCGGTTTGAAAAACAGGTGGAGAAACAGTTGCAATCACTTCTGGATGCAATGCAAAAGCTCGATGAAAGAATCACCCAGATTGCACTGGATACGGCCACCATGACCAAACAGGTCAAAGTAATTGAGGAAAGGGTGAATGCTATATCCAATAGCTTTGCCGATAGCAGTCAGGATAAGGAAAGTCTCAAGCTGAGTCTCCAGTTTATCAAGGAGGAGATCAACGAGCTGAAGAACAGTATCAATCGTGTGAATGACCGCTTGATAAATATGCCCTCAAGCGCAACAATGACTCCCGCGGAAAATGAAGTCCCAGGGGAAACAAAAGTAGAGTCTCCGGCACAATCGCCGGAGACTATCTACTATACCGCCTATTCTGATTATATTAAAAAGAATTATCAATTGGCTATCGAGGGATTTAAACAGCTCTTGAGCCTGTTTCCCGATAACGCCCTGGCCGATAACTCCCTGTATTGGATTGGCGAGTGTTATTATTCGCAGAAGAATTACCCTGAAGCGGTGAGCACGTTTACACAGTTGATTGCTAAATATGCCGATGGCGATAAAATCCCGGATGCCATCTTGAAGAAGGGATATGCCTTGATTGAGATGGGTAAACAACCCGAAGGCGTCGAGGCACTGAAGGGGTTGATTTCCCGGTTTCCCTTATCGGAAGAAGCCTCTTTGGCACAACAAAAAATTAAGGATGTGATGGAATAAAAAATGGCCAATCGAAGAAGTATCAATCGCGTAATATTGGTTGGAAATGTGGGAAAAGACCCGGAAATAACCCATATTCCAAGTCTCAGCAAAGACGTTGCCAAGTTTAGTATGGCCACTACCGAGGTATTCATGGATAAAACGACGAATCAATTCAAGGATATCACAGAGTGGCATAATATCGTGGCGTGGGAGTATCAGGCTAAAAAGGTAGAGAAGAGTCTGACCCGTGGCAGTATGGTGTTGGTGGAAGGTCGCATTAAGACCAGGAAATGGAAAGATAAGAATGATCAGGACCGCTATACTACTGAGATTCATGCGGACAATGTCATACCGTTGGATAAAACTCCCCGCGAGGCATCTTATGGAACGGGTAGTGGTGGCACTGGCGCGGGTATGCCCGCTGGCGGTCAGTACAATCAAGGTTATGGCGCTGGCCCTTCTGCTTACATGGGGGATGACCCGTACCGCAATTCAGTTGGCACACAAATGCCCCCTGAAGTACAGATTAACGATATGAACGATATCCCTTATGATGACAGCGATCCTTTTTAATTAAAAAACGGAAGATGAGCCATGGCATTTGTAAATTATAACAACAAGGAAATCACGGTAAAAATTGTTTATTATGGTCCCGCCTTGAGTGGCAAGACGACCTGCTTGCATTATGTCTACGAAAGTGGCGAGTATCGCAAGAAAGGCAAATTAATCACACTCGATACCGATGGTGACCGAACTCTTTTCTTTGATTTTTTACCTATAGAGATCGGCAAATTGGGGGATTATTCTATCAAGATGCAACTCTATACTGTTCCCGGTCAGGTGGCTTATAACACCACCAGGAAACTCGTTCTACAAGGGTCCGATGGCATTGTTTTTGTGGCCGATTCCCAGATGGTGATGCGCGAACAGAACATAGACAGCTTTAATAACCTCAAGGAGAATCTAAAAGCCAATAATATCTCTTTTGCTGAAATGCCATTGATCTACCAATACAACAAACGGGATTTGCGGGAAGTTATGCCAGTGGAACTCATTAATCGCGATTTGAATCCCGAGAATAAAGCTTTTTTCCCTTCAATTGGTACCACGGGTGAGAACATACTTGAAGGTTTGCACGCTATCATGAAGATGGTGATCATTCATTTGAAGAACAAGTTGTCGATATTCCAGAAAGATAAAACCGTGATGTTTTCCCGCGACGAAGTCACTGATTCCATTGCCAAGAAGGAAAAAGTACCCGAACCCCGCCCGACAATCTCCAAACCTGTCTCTACGCCAGTAATGCCAGCACCAGCCACGACCAATATCAAACCCAAGACGCAATTTTTTGGGGGGGATACTGAAAAAGAGGAAATTTTCGAGTTGTCTTCACCAATGGCGGATGTTACCGGGGATTCGCTTAAATCGAATGTTTTTAACCAAGAGGACGAGATTTTTAATTTGGGCGATGAGAGTCGCTTCGATGATAACGGATCTGACTTGGACGTTCCTGAAGTGGTTATTAATGACGAGTTGGATGATATCAGGGAGACCCTTATAACCAATTCCCTTCATCCCGTGGCACAGCAATTACCCCCGGAACCATTGGATATGGATTCCTCGGAAGAGGATGAGGGAAGCGGTAATGAGTATGTTTTGAATTCCAAGGATATGGTTTCCGGTGGTGTGGATATTCCGATTCATATAGATGTACCGGATGATAAAGATGAGATTACCATAAACCTCAACCTGCGTATTGTTATTAAAAAGAAATCCTAATTCTTATCAGGGACCAATCCGGCAGGCTGCTGGGTACGGATGTTTTGAAAATAAAATATGAAAAAAAAGAAATTTGCGGGGTATTTGTTTATAGCGGTATTGTTAAGCGGTGTAGTTAATGCATTCGGGGAGGGATTAAACGACCTGGCTGAAAAAACATCGGCGAGTATTACCGGGTTTTTTAGCGATAAATACGATATTAAAACATCCATCATCGGATTTGAAAATACGTCGGGTCTATCGGATCTGGAGGCCCAACAATTTTACCAATTGGTGGTGGCCAAATTAGATCCAGCGGCAGGCACTGATTTGGCTGCCGCCCCGGTTAAAATGCAATATATGGACCTGATGGTCAATTTTAACAGGGGGAAGGGCGAATTTAACCTGAACCGCTCGCATTTGCTGAATTACCTGGTATACTTGAAACTGATGCGCAATAAAAATTACATCGGCGTGGGGATATCCATATTTTCACGGGTTAGTGACCGGCTGGTTTACGTCAAGTACGTTGAAAGTCTTTTGGTCCGCGAGGAAATGGAATTTTTTGATGCGGTGCAAAATAGCTTTCGGGAAACGGGCTTTTCAAAAATAGTAGAGCTGGATGCACGGCGGGATTTATTGGATTTAAAAACTTTTTTGGATGCAACCGGGCGATTGCGGTTCCTTTTTCTGTATCCCGATAAGATCGATATGTATCATATGGATGGCACTCGTTTGAATAAATACTATTCTTTGCCCTTGAATTGGAGTGAATCCTATTTCCCGGTGATGGAACCAGAGGGGCGGTTGGCGGTGATTCCTGGTGATGATTGTATTTATGTGACCGTGGGCTGTAATTTCTCCGGTGTTGCCAAAATATTAACACTTAAGAAAGAGGAGTGGGCCGAATCGGGAAGCGTAAATTTTGTACCTTTCCGGTCGATTCGTTTGAATGACCAACAGTTTATTGTCGGTGGCAGGTATGCGGTGGGTAAGAATTATTTTGTCGAACGATTGCGACTGGTTCCCCTGGAAGATTTTCAATCGGGCCGGGTTAGCGAGGAAAAGGCCACTTATACTTATCTGGAAAAGATGACGGCTCCTTTTTATGCCTGTGATTTTTCGGTGGGACCAGAACCGGGGAATCTGGAGACAGTGCATATTATTGATCGTGACTATAAGTACCGTTTATTGGCAGATAATTTTGAACCCCTGACACTGGAGATCGCCGGGGAGCGGGGAGCGGCTCTTGCGGTGTTGGACGGTGAATGGTTGGCGGTGAGTAATTTTTCCATAGGCAATGACCGCTTGTATTTTTATAAAATTAAAAAGGGAAGTCGGCAGTTGATGTATCAAAACGATATTGAGGGCGAGATTTTTTTTATAACGGAGGGCATGTGGCAAGCTGCCCGTGGTTTTTGGGTATGTGTCAAGATCATGAACACCACACCATCATCCGCATCTCCTACCGCCCCAGAATATAAACTGCAATTTTGGAGTAAGAAGAGTGAGTAAGCTAAGCAAAGTGGTCGTCATCCTGTGGGCGTTAACCACGATATTTGCCATTAAACCCTATTACGGCGGCGAATTGACCGTGCGCCTGAACGAACCAGAGGATTTTTCTTTTTCTCCGTCAAGTTATTCCAACCAGATTTTTTACTCGTTTATTTACGAGAGTTTTTTTACCCTCAAATCCAATGGCGATATCGAATCGACTATTTTTAAGGAATATCATTACGACACCCAGACCCGTACCTTGAATTTGCAGTTGAAGGATAATCTCCGTTTCTCTGATGGCACGTCTATCGGGGCCAGAAATATCGACGTCAGCTTGAGGGTTTTTTTGGATATGAACCTGGCTTCTTCGAGAAAACTACGACGTTTGATCAAGGAAATCCGTTTTCAAAAGGAAAAGAACGTTGTATCTATTGAATTGATCCAGGATGATCCCAATATTGTCGCCTTGTTGACCACCCCGGAACTGGTGTTGTTAGGGGGTAGCGATCAGGCCTTCTCCGGTATTTTCTTCCCGGCGGAATGGGTCAAGAACCAATATCTTCGCCTGATGCCCAATCCCTATTACCCGGGCGGACGGAGTTATTTGGATTCTGTTAAAGTTGTATTTTATGATTATCGTTATCCTGATTTTTTTCTGGGAGAACCGGGTAGTTTGAAAGATGAAAAATTTAAGGAAGTGGATGCGGGGGTGTATCAGAATACGTACCTCGTATTCCCGCAGACCAAGGTAGGGGATAATACGCGCATTGCCTTGTATTCACTTCTGAAGGATTTTTACCGGACCCAGGATGGGAGAATGATCTCTTTAAATGCCATGACGTCTAACGATGAGTCCCCGGTGACCCTTAATATCCATAACTTTTCCGACTCGCAGGTGCGCTCTATTCTCCGATATTCCAGTATTAAATTGTACATACTTTCTTCTTTAAGTAAAATAGAACAGCCTCTTAACGACTATCTGGAGAAAAAACACATCTCCATCGAAACTCTTTATGTGAGTGATAACCAGTTGGTTAATTTTATGAATAATAATCCCATTACCTATCTGGTGATGTGTAAAACCTTTAATCGCCGAACTCCTATTGAGGAAAAAATCAAGACTATTCTCAAGGAGATGAGTTTCAGTTGGTTCAATGAAAATTACCTCAAGTTGTTGAATCAACTGGATGAAATTAAGTTTTTAAATAATGATGGCATGATGATGGATATGGTGGCCAGAATTGTCGAGAAAATTATTAACGATGGCTTTATTTTACCCCTCTACCAGCGACGTTTTTCACTTTTTATTAATGGCCGGGTCCAGGGGATCGAATTTGATTATTATGGTAAGCCACTGTTCCAAAAAGTCAGGTTGGTAAAATAAAAATCGAATATAAATTAGAGAGGGGAAATGAAAAAAAAAAGAATTTTATTCTTCGTCGTCGCGGTTTGTTTCTGTTGTTCTGGCGTGTTCGGCATTGAGGTGGGTGTACTGGGCGGAAAAATGAGCAATCCATCCCAGACAACTTACGGTTTTAGTGCTGGAATGGGACTCTTGGTGCCGCTGGTTAAATTGGAAGTGGAATATTGCCGGATTAAAAAAGTGGAGTTAATGGAATTACCCAATGTGATTACAGCGGGAGTCAAATTGCGGCCAAAACTGGGGAATTTTTCTCCTTACGCGATTATTGGTGTTGGGGCCGATTTTTATAAGTTCAATTTACGTCTCAGCGAGTATGATAAATTTACTTTTATCGGTGGTGGCGTCCATTATTTTTTTACTGGCATGGTGTCCATTCGCGCTGATATTCGTTTCTTTAATTACTCAGGCTTCAATCGCACCCGTTTCACCGGCGGTATTTTTATTCATATCTGAGCCGCCCTGTTTTTGTCTCCGTCATAAATTCGAAATTGTTGTGGGCGAGGTCGACAAAATGGACAAGAAAAAAGTTTTTTCTTGCCCATTTCATCCTTGTGCTTTCTAAAATCGAATGGTGAATCCAGGTTTTATGAATGTTTTTGGGCTTGGTTCAGGGGAATTTAAAAGACCAGATAGGAACCGTTGGCCATGATTTTTTCCCTTTTCTGGTTTTCATAGACCAGTATGATGGAAACCACTTCGATCCGCGGTTGGGTGGCGGGGATGTAGATACGGTCGAGGTGGATGACAGCTTGGGGAGAGGAGAAATCTTTGGGCCCAATGGCTCCACCGAAATGATCGCTTCTACCAAAAGCAACATGAAAACCGAGTTTTTCATCCAGTAATATTTCATCAATAGGGGAGAGTCCAAAATCTGCCAGTACTCCAAATCCCAGTTCCGCCATATTGCCATAAGCTGGTTCCTTTTGCAGGTGTTCTCGTTCCGTGGTCACGCTTTCTCCTTCACCTGTTACAGTGAGGGCGCAGTTCTTTTGGATAGTGAAGAGAACCACATCCTTGCCCAATTGAACGGGCAATATTCCTTCTGTGTTTGATTCCTCGCTTTTTTCACCTTCATAGGGGACGATGTAAGTTTCGCCGCTGGGTAAATTGCCGGCAGTGCCTAAATCGGGGAAGCGACCGCTGCTCAGGTGGCTGGTTCGGTAGCGAAGGTCGAAGAGCATGTGGTATTCTTTTTGATGATCTACCTTGAATACCACTTCAGCACACAGGGCGGGGTCCAATTTTTCTTTGATGATGTTTACGCGGCGGAATACCTCGTTGTAGTCAATGCGAAGTGCGGGGAGCATTTCAGGTGAGAATCCGGGCATGGTGGCGGCGCGGAACCCGTGTTGTTTGGCGGCATTTTTTAACGGTGCGGTAGTAGAATACTGGGTAGGGGCCAGAAATAACTGGAACTCGGTGTATATCTGGGTAAATGTGATCTCTTCGCCTGCTTGTGCCAAACCGGAGGCGGTATCGGGCAATACGTCTTTAACTAAAAAAGCGGTTTGGGGCAGGTCGGCATTGTTGGAACCTACATCCGGGTAAGCCAGCAATTCAATGGCTTCCAGTCCCATGTCTGTGGCCCTGTTTTTTAGGGCATGGAACCAACCTGTTGCGATCTGGCGCCGTTGGTGCCAAGCCGGTTGGTCTTCTTCTTGATGGCGGGGAACATCCACCAGGATACCTAATTTTTTATCCCCGGGATATCGGGGGAATACCGATTTAATAAGTGCTACCAATTCGTCTTCTGATAATTTTTCCATAGTTTACTCCTTTTGAAATATTAATGTATCATGTTCACTGGAAAAATGCAACTGTCATCGTCCTTAAAATTGAATTAGCAGTTGCTATGAACCCATTTTTTTTATATAATAATAGGGGGTTGCTGCAATTGGGCAAGCCAGACTACGCGGTTTAACGAAATGACAAGAAGAGAATTTGATCGTCGTGACATCCACTACGTGAACCCAGAGAATATAAAAAATATAGAGAATACAGCGAAAAAAGACAAATGAAACAGAATATAGCCCAGATAATTTCAAACCAGATATCCAACATTGATATTCGCCATGAACCCAAGCAATATTGTTTTGATGTGATGGAGGTGTTGTGTCGAAATCTGGGGTTTTATTTTGGTGCTATTTTATTGGCGGATGGGGAGGGTAATGGCAGTATTTTTTCCTTTTATAATCTTCCTGCTCTTTATCCTGAATGGGGGGTAGGTGTGGGTACTCCTATTTTATCCGGTCCATCGGGGGATGCGATAAGAAATAAAGAAATCGTCTGGGTGGAAAACATTGCCACGGATGCCCGTTTGACCCCCTGGTATCCATTGCTGCTACGATTTGAAATCGAAACGATTGTCTGGGTACCTCTTTTTAAAGGTAAGGAGGCGTTTGGTACTTATATCCTTTTTGATCGGGTTAAACGGGAACCGACCCACGATGAACTGGATATCCTCGGTTTTCTGGGGGTGCTTTTTTCTATTGTTATTTTGAATAATGAGTATATTGATGAGATTAAAGCGAAAAGTGAAAAATTGGAGCGTGAAATCACCGAGCGTAAGAGGGCGGAGACAGAATTAAGAATGGCAAAATATCTTTCTGATGCGGCCAATCGGGCTAGAAACGAATTCCTTTCCAATATGAGCCATGAAATCCGCACGCCGATGAATGCGATACTGGGATTTGCCGATATCCTGTTGGAAGAAGAGACGGATCCTTCAAAATTAGAGGCGTTAGAAATTATCCACGGGGCGGGTGAAAATTTGATGTCGCTCATCAATGATATCCTTGACCTGGCCAAAATCGAATCGGGTCGCATGGAACCGGATAATATTAACTTTTCATTGGCTAAATTGATGGAACATCTGGACCGGATGTTTCGGGCTGAAGCGGAGCAGAAGGGGTTGCAATTCCTGGTTACCACGGCGCCGGAACTGACGCACATGGTTAATGGTGATCGCTACAAGATCAGTAAAATTGTGGTTTCTATTCTAAAAAATGCCTTCAAATTCACCCGTAAAGGACAGATTGCAGTGCATTGCAGCTATGATTTTTTAACCCATGAGGGCGTGATTGCGGTATCGGATACAGGGATCGGAATTCCTGAAGAAAAACAACATTTAATATTTAAAGCATTCAAACAGGGGGATGGTTCCACTACCCGTCATTTTGGTGGTACTGGGTTGGGGCTCACTATTGCGGTAAAACTGGCCCAGGTTTTGGGGGGGCATATTGGATTGGAGAGCAGGGAAGGGATTGGGACTACCTTTACGGTTCGTTTGCCTCTTCCTATTGTGGAAAGCCGCTAATGTATCCTTGATTCACCCGGGACTCGTGGGATTTATGGGACAAGAATAAAAAATATTTATGGCGACGTTTTGTGATTAAAATCAGGTGTTAATCGGTCCAAGGGCTGTGGTTATCTTTTCCACTGAACCCCGGGACCGATTGGGGAAGTTTAATCCTTTTATTTTGTTTTTTCTTTTTCTGGAGTAACTTCTGGTGCAGGTGTAGCTTCTGGTGCGGGTGCAGCTTCTTTTTGAGGGTCAAGAGCGCCGATAGCTGCTGTTACCTCGTTTAATTCCATCAAGGCTTTAGTGACAACTTCTTTATCTACGAATTGTTTTATTTTCATCATGGAAGGTCCCATTTTTACAGTAACAGCCTTCATCTTATCCACTTCTACTTTTAAATCTTCCGAGGGATTGGTCTCCATTATTTTTTCCATTTCTGGGTATTTGACAACGAGGACCTTAATGATAGGAATTAAAGCATTGAGATCATCTTTAAGTTTAGTGATGACAGCCGCAACTTCATTTTCATTGGTTGCTTTGTCCATATTGGTGACGCATTCGTCCATCATTTTGGTCTGTTGGGCAAGAAACGCGATGATGTCATCATGTTCGCCGGGGGCAGCGTTTAAAAATGCCAGCGAAAGAAACAGTAGAGCTAAAACCACGATTATTTTTTTCATTTAAACTCCTTTATTTTTTGGTATTTTCCTATTATATCTTTTTAATCGTATTTGTCAAGGAATAAAAAAGTCTGGGTTCACGTAGTCAAAGACGGGGTCCATTATAGTGGAAGGAGTTACATGCCATAGATGTTAATGGGGATGTCTTGGTAGGTTTCTTCTTTTATAAAGATTTTTTCTTCCCATGTGGCGGTGGGAGAGGAATTAAAGATTAATAAATACCCTTCTTTGGTACCACATTTATCCATGTATTGGACGGTTTGTGCCAATCCGGTTTGAATGGTGGTGGCGAGGGTGTTGTTATGCTGTAATTTTAATTCGATGACGGCTTGTTGCACGTGTTCAAAGCGGGCATAATGGTCTTTGGGTAGGTCTGGATTAACATGTAGAGGCCATAGCACGAGTAAATCGGTGCGCATGCGTCCGAGACCATATTCTCGTTCCACCCTGCCGCCGCCATTGACAAGGCGAGCCAAAAATGCTTGCAATAATAGTTGCGCACCGGCCTCGGCATAATTAAAACCACCCACCCAGCTTTCAAAATGTTTCCTGAAGAACTCTTGAAAGGCGGTTAATAGTTTATTCATATCTAAACGACCATCTGGCATTTGATACCAGGAGGATTCCTGTTGAATGGTCATCTGAGCGCTGTAAGTGAGTTGCCTGGGGATGATCTCTTGATAGATACGGTTGGCAATGGCCAGTTCGGGAATTCGTTTGACCAGACCTAAATCAACCACATAGTCAATATCATCTTCCTTGATGGTTTCGATATTTCCTAGACCGGTGAGCAGTGGAGTTAACACCCGTTTGACACGATCTTCTTTTAATTTATCGGTTAATTGGTCGAGATGGGTCTCGCGTCTTAAAATTAAATTCTCTTTGGCTTGTAGAATCATGGCCACGCTGATCTCTTTTTGTCTGTCGCGGCCATCTACCATTTCGGATGTGACTTCATAAGCCAGGGCGTTGACCAGCCAGGGTTGACCCTCGGATAATTCCCAGACCAAGGGGAACACGTCCTCGTGAAATGGTTGGCCTGTCTCCTGGGTATGCAAATCGTACAACTGTTTGATCTCAGCCGAGTTAAAATTACCTAATTTTAATGATTTTGATTTGATATTAAAGGCACTGCCGCCCGTGATGACTGCTTTTTCTATATCTGAATGGATGCGATAATCGCGGATATCGCGGACACCGCAAAGTATAATACTTTGCGGAAATGACGTGGGACGATTGGGATAACCACTACGTAATTGCCGAAGCAATGCGATCAACGTATCTCCCACCAATGCGTCCACTTCATCAATAAAGAGCACGATGGGTTTCTCATTTTCTTGGCACCAGCGGGATAATGATTCTTCCAAAGCTGAAAATTCCTCGCTTTCTTCAAGAATTATTTTCCATTTATCTTTTACGAAGGAATCTCGCAAATGATTCCAGGAATCCTTGCCAATGGCATGTAGAATAGCTGCCATCCCTTTTTTGACATTTTCTCTGGCTGCCTGTGCATTTTCAATATTGGTGTACAGGGCCTTGTATTTTCCCTCTTTATTGAGAAAATCCATCAACGCCATTAAGTAAGAGGTTTTCCCTGTTTGACGGGGCGCATGGAGTATAAAATATTTCTGTTGTTGGATGAGAGATTGTATTTCAGCAAGATTAATCCTGCTCAAGGGATCAATACAATAATGCATGTCTGGTTTAATCGGCCCGGCTGTAGTAAAAAATCGTTCCATTTTCATTTTTTTTCACCTGTTATGATTATAAGCCATAATTCATGAAAAGTAAAATACCAGTAGAGGCGGCGTCCCGCCGTTTTTTAAAAATAAATGGGTTAATCGCAAACCGGATGGGGTCGGTTGGGGTTACATGCCATAGATGTTAATGGGGATGCCTTGATAGGTTTCTTCTTTTTTAAAGATTTTTTCTTCCCATGTGGCGGTGGGAGAGGAATTAAAGATTAATAAATACCCTTCTTTGGTACCACATTTATCCATGTATTGGACGGTTTGTGCCAATCCGGTTTGAATGGTGGTGGCGAGGGTGTTGTTATGCTGTAATTTTAATTCGATGACGGCTTGTTGCACGTGTTCAAAGCGGGCATAATGGTCTTTGGGTAGGTCTGGATTAACATGTAGAGGCCATAGCACGAGTAAATCGGTGCGCATGCGTCCGAGACCATATTCTCGTTCCACCCTGCCGCCGCCATTGACAAGGCGAGCCAAAAATGCTTGCAATAATAGTTGCGCACCGGCCTCGGCATAATTAAAACAACCCACCCAGCTTTCAAAATGTTTCCTGAAGAACTCTTGAAAGGCAGTTAATAGTTTATCCATATCTAAACGACCATCTGGCATTTGATACCAGGAGGCTTCTTGTTGTATGGTCATTTGAGCGCTGTACGTGAGTTGCCTGGGGATAATCTCTTGATAGATACGATTGGCAATGGCCAATTCTGGAATTCGTTTTACCAGACCTAAATCAACCACATAGTCAATATCATCTTCTGGGATGGACGCAATATTTCCTAAACCGGTGAGCAAGGGGATTATTACCCGTTTGACGCGATCTTCTTTTAATTTATCGGTTAATTGGTCCAGATGGGTCTCGCGTCTTAAGATGAGATTCTCTTTGGCTTGTTGAATCATGGCCACACTGATCTCTTTTTGTCTGTCGCGGCCATCTTCAATTTTAAAGGTGACTTCATAGGCCAGGGCGTTGACAAGCCAAGGTTGCCCCTCGGATAATTCCCAGACGGTAGGGAACACATCTTCATGAAATCGTTGGCCTGTGGCTTGGGTATGCATTTCATACAACATCTTAATATCTGCTGGAGTAAAATTTCTCAATCTCAATGATTCGGATTTTATATTAAAGGCACTGCCGCCCGTGATGACAGCTTTTTCTAAAGTCGAATGGATGCGATAATCGCGGATATCACGGACACCGCAAAGTATTATACTTTGCGGAAATGATGTGGGACGATTGGAATAACCGGTACGTAATTGCCGAAGCAACGAGATCAATGTATCTCCCACCAATGCGTCCACTTCATCTATAAATAGCACGATGGGTTTCTCGCTGTGCTGGCACCAAAGGGATAATAAATATTCTAAAGCAGAAAATGCTTTCCGTTGTTCAAAGACTTCCTGCCATTTCTGCTCAAGAAAGGGGTCTTTCAGACGCTGGGAGGCATCTTTGGCAATGGCACTCATAATCGCCCACATGCCTTCTTGCACATTTTCCCTGGCTGCCTGTGCATTTTCAATATTGGTGTACAATGCCTTGTATTTTCCTTCTTTATTAAGAAAATCCATCAACGCCATTAAATAAGAGGTTTTGCCCGTTTGGCGGGGGGCATGGAGGATAAAATATTTCTGTTGCTGGATGAGAGATTGTATTTCAGCAAGATTAATCCGGCTCAAGGGATCAATACAATAATGCATATCTGATTTAATTGGCCCTGCGGTATTAAAAAATCGTTCTATTTTCATTTTTTTTTCACCTGTTATGATTATAAACCATAATTCATGAAAAGTAAAATACCAGTGAAGGTGGCATTTTGCCGTTGAATACGGGCCGCAGTTTCATCTTTTAATGTCTGAAATGTCGCATACCAGTGAAGAGAAGAGAAACGCCACATTCCTCGGCTTTGGTGATGACCTCGTCATCCCGCACGGAACCACCAGGTTCAACAAAAACGGTGATGTGATGCTGCGCGGCAATTTCCACGGAATCGGCAAAAGGAAAGAAGGCATCGGAAACCAACACGGCTCCCTCAACGGGAAACTGACTCTTACGAAGAGCAATCTCAACGGCATCCACCCGGCTCATCTGCCCGGCACCGACACCGATCAACATCTGGTCTTTGACAATGATAATTCCATTGGACTTTACGAACTTGATCAGTTTCCAACCCAATTGTACATCGGCGATTTCATTTTCCGTCAAAGGCCTGGAGGTTTTTAATGCAAATTCCCTGTACTCTTTTAATTCATTGTCCCTTGCTTGCAACACAAACCCACCGGGCACGGTTTTGAAATCGGTTCCTTCCCGATAACCCAGCGGCATTTTGATGAGGCGGAGATTTTTTTTCTTGTTAAATACTTTTAATGCTTCTGTGGTAAAGTCAGGCGCTACAATGACTTCGAAAAATATCTGTTTCATCTCTTCCGCTGTTTCTCCGTCCAGCGTTTCGTTGAAACCCACGATACCACCGTAAGCGGATTTGGCATCCCCATCAAAGGCTTTTTTAAAGACTTCGGTCTGGGTTTGGCCGATGGCCGCACCGCAGGGATTCTGATGTTTGACAATCACGGCGAAGTGTTCCTTTTTTTCAGTTGGGGTGGCAAATTGATTCAATACTTCGTACACCATGGAGAGATCGAGGATATTGTTAAAAGAAAGTTCTTTCCCTTGAAGCTGTTCCAGGTGGTGGAGCGGTGAATTTTTATCGCGGATATAGAGGGCCGCTTGTTGATGGGGGTTTTCGCCGTAACGCAGGTCCATTTCCTTGCGGCCAGCCATATTGATATATTCGGGCATGGTATTTGTTTCTTGGTGCAGGTAAGTGGCGATCAGCGAGTCGTAAAAAGAGGTATATGAGAAGGCCTTGGCGCAGAGGTATTGACGTTGTTCGAGAATGATATCCCCGGTCTCCAGTAATTGTTCGACGACGGGCAAATAATCGCTCCGATCTACGATCACGACGGTATCGCGGAAATTTTTAGCGGCGGCGCGAACCATGGCGGGTCCACCGATATCAATATTCTCCACCATGTAATCCAACCCTCTCTCTTTGGCCTGTAAGGCTTCTTCAAAAGGATAAAAATTAACGATGACCAAATCGATTTTGGAAATGTTGAATTGTGCCAATTGTTTTAAATGTTCGGGTGTGCGTTTGGCCAGGATCGGTCCGAATACGAGAGGGTGAAGTGTTTTGACGCGGCCATCCAGAATTTCCGGGAATCCGGTGAGCTCGGACACTTCGATAACGGTGATACCATTCTCTTTTAAAAAACGGGCTGTACCACCGGTGGAGAGAATTTCCCAACCATGCGATTGCAATAATTGTGCTACTTTTTCGATGCCTTCTTTGTAGAATACGCTGATCAATGCACGTTTCATTTATTGTTCTCCTTGATGATTTATAATAAGCACTTTTATACTACTGTGGTTGAACTGGACTAACTGGACTGGAAGAAAAAGAAATTTACTATTTTGGGTCATGGGCTTTTTTTTCTTCAGTGGGTTTTACCACCAGCATTTTAATAAATTTAAGCAGTATTTTTTCATTGAATTCGTCTTTGTGTTCCAGTAGGAATTGGGCCGCGTCTATGGGGGGGCGGGCGGCGGAGTAGGAGCGGCTGGTGGTAATCGCATCATAAACATCCACGATACTGGCCATATTGGCGAAGGTGTTTAATTCACCCCGCTTTAAACCATCGGGATATCCTTCGCCTGAAGGTTTCTCGTGATGTTGACCGATAATATTTAGGCTGATCTCGGCGATTTCCCGTGTTTCTTTGGCGATTTCCACACCGTAGGTGGGGTGCATTTTGATGATTTCCCACTCCGCTTTGACCAGTTTGCCCGGTTTATTGATGATGGCTGAGGGAATGCGGCTTTTGCCCAGATCATGTAACAGTCCACCCTCGCCGATTTGTTTTAACACGGTTTTATCTTCGATACCCAGTTCCCGTGCCAACGACACCAGAAAAGTGCAGACATTGACTGAATGGGTATAGGTGTAATAATCGTATTTCCTTATTTTGAGCAGATTGGCAAAGGATTCGGGAGTGTCAAGAATGAAATCCACGGTATGGCCGATAATGGCCCGGGAACGTTGGATCACTTCACCAGAACGGGGATTGCTAAAAATATCCTCGATCACATTGATGGCCGATTCATGAAGGGCCTCGGCTTTCTTGTGATTGGAAACATGATCGGCTTTTAAAATATTCTCCAGGTTCCCTTCCAGGTAATCGCGGAAATGTTTTTTGTCGTTATTGTGGATGTACAGCGTTTCCACCAGATTATCCAGCAACCGTTGGATGTCATCGAACTGGATTTGCAAGTTCCTGCTTTTGTAGAGGAGGAACTTCTCGCCGCTTTTCAGGTAAAGGTCAAACGTGATGACAGAGTTGGGGTGTATTTTTTTTATATCGATCGGGGCGAAATACAGTTCCAATTTGCTTATGTTATGGCTCATCAAATACTATTTTATCTTTAAACCGCCAAAAAAGCAAGCAAGTTTTTTCTGGTAAGGTCAGATTCTTATAGACAAAATCGAAAATAAAAGGTAAAATATTCTCTTGGAGTCGTTCGATTTTAAAATGTAAACCAATGTAAGGATGTCCTACAACCATGATTGAAACATTTAGATTATTAATTGGAAGTATCGGTGATGATTCTCATTCCGTCGGCATGGCATTGCTGGAAATCGCTTTTCAAGAAGCTGGTTTTGTGGTGACGAATATGGGAATTTTGAATCGTCTGGAAGATTTTTTTCGCGAAGCATCCGGTTATGATGCTATATTTATCTCCTGTATGAATGGTCATGTGGATTTATATTTACATGATTTTCCGATCATGAAGCGGCGTTTCGAGCAAAAAGATGCCACCAAACGGGTATGGTACCTGGGTGGAAATCTCTCGGTGCAAGAAGAGGGGGAAAGCATTGTTAAAAAATACCGGCGCATGGGTTTCGATTTCGTTTCTCCTAAACCGATCTCCTGCGAAGCGGTGATGGAAAATCTGTATCGCGATTTTTATAATAAAAGTATCAAAAAGAGACGGGTTGACCCACAAGCCTATGTCCGTATTCCCCATATTCCACTCTCTGATGGGGTGGATGATTTGCCCTTAACAGATGAGGAGTTCCAGACGTTACGCTTGGAAGTACTGGCTTCTTGGCCGACTGGGAAAGGGGTCTGGGATGCGGATATAAAAAAGAATCATGCGGACTCACTGAAGAATTTTCACAATGTCCTGCTAAACAATCGGCTGGAAAGTGGCAGACCACTGGTTCAACCGCGCACAGGCGTGGCGCATGTGGCGGATGAAATTGAAATCCTCCTCTATCTGCGAAAAGAAGGGTTGGATATCTCTTCGATTCAACTGGATGCCGCCAGTCGCAAAAATATGTACGATAAAGCGGAAGAAGGTGTGCAGCGAACAGAGAAGGGGAAAACTTCTTTTCTGAACGGTTTCCCGGTACCGGTACATGGCGTGAAGGGGATTGAAGAAATAGTGCAGGCGATTGATACCCCCTTCCAGATTCGGGCTGGTTCCCCGGACCACCGTCTCGTTTACGAGATCGCTCTGGCCGGAGGCGCTACTTCTATAGAAGGCGGTTTTATTTGTTACCTATATCCTTATGATAAGCGCACGTCCCCGGTAGTCAATCTTAAATATTGGAAATATGTGGATAAACTGGCTGCCTGGTATTACCAAAAATACGGCGTGATTATTAACCGTGAATATTTTGGCCCGCTGACCTGTTGTCTGATCGAACCTTCTATTCCTATTTGTATCAATATTGTACAAGCGTTGCTTTCGGCTGGTTCAGGTGTTCGTTGCATCAGCGTCGGTTTGGCAGAACAGGGAAACCGTTGGCAGGATATCGCCGCGATTTGGGTTCTGGAGAAAATGACCAATTATTATTTAAAATTGTTTGGCTTCTCCGATTGTACTGTAAGCACTGTGTTTCATCATTATATGGCCGCGTTTCCCACCGATATCGGGAAAGCGGAACAACTGATCGTCCAATCCTCGGTTACCGGCACTCTGGCCAAAGCCAACCGCATTATGACCAAAACCCCGGTGGAATCGCATCATATTCCTACCTGGAAAGATAATGGGGCGGGTCTTAATTTAACACATCGGGGCATTCTGCTGGCGGCGAATGAAACCATTAATGTGCCGCTGGTGAACCAGGAAATGCTGCTTCTGGAAAGAGAAGTAACCGCCATAATGAATGTTATCCATACCTTGGGACAGGGTTCGATGGCCAGGGGGACTATCCGTGCCTTTGAAAAAGGGATATTGGATATTCCATTCTCGCCCAGTATGTTCAATAAAAACAGCTTGCACACGGCCAAAGATTGTGATGGTGCCATCCGCTTCATCAATCCAGAAATACTTCCCTTTGAAAACGATATCATTGATTACCATAAAGAACAAATTCACAAACGAATGGTGGCTGAACGAACCACCAAGATTTTTGAAATTCTCGAAAAGGATCTGACGCGCATCTGGAAAAATGATTTTCTCCATTGGCCGCTAAATGGACATTATGTGTTCTGATACCCAATTTTTTATTGTTTTAAATTGTTTTATTCCAATGAATTGGAGGTTTAATAGATGAAGGAAAGTACCAAAGAGGTTAAATGTGTGATTTGGGACCTCGATCATACTCTATGGGACGGTATCCTAGTTGAAGCCGACGATATACAATTAAAACCGGGCATAAAAGAGATTTTGCACACTCTGGATGCCAGGGGCATACTTCACTCCATTGCCAGTAAAAATAATTACCCCGATGCCATGGCCAAGCTCAAAGCCTTTGGCTTGGAAGAGTATTTCTTGTACCCCGAGATTAATTGGGATGCAAAATCTTTCGGGGTTGGCAAAATCCAAAAGAATTTGAATTTCGCCATGGATACCATTGTTTTTATTGATGATCAACCCTTTGAACGCGAAGAGGTGAAAAGTGTTCATCCTGAAATCACCTGTATGGATGCCTTGGATTATCAAAAAATTCTTGCTCTGCCCCGTTTTAATCCCCGGTTTATTACCCAGGATTCCAGTCGTCGTCGGAGCATGTACATGGATGACATAAAACGCAAGGTGGAAGAGGAAACTTTCCGCGGCCCATCGGAAGTGTTTTTGGCGTCCTTGGATATGAAATTTTTGATTCACGAGGCCAGGGAAGAGGATTTAAAACGGGCTGAAGAACTGACCGTGCGTACCAATCAACTCAACGCCACCGGACGAACCTATGATTATGACGAATTAAATGCCTTTCGACTTTCCCCTTCACATCGCCTGCTGGTCTGTGAACTGACCGATAAATACGGTTCCTATGGGAAGATCGGATTGGCACTGATTGAAATCAACCAGGATAGCTGGCATTTAAAATTACTTTTGATGTCATGTCGTGTGATGGCTCGAAGTGTGGGAACGGTGTTGATGTCCTATATTATGATGGAAACCAAAAAGGTAGGGAAAATATTACTGGCTGATTTCAAGAAAACCGATCGTAACCGCCAGATGTTGGTCAGTTATAAATTTTCCAATTTTAAAGAGGTTTCCTCCGATGAGAGTGGCAATATTTTGTTCCAGAACGACCTGTCCACCATCCAACCTTTTCCGCCGTACATTGACGTGAGAATACTATAAATTCCCTTTTATAATATATACTAGATTAAGACAAAACGAGATAAAATAAGTTAAAAACACAAGGAGAACATGTTATGGATTTAAAAGAGAAAATTCGTAAGTTTATCGAAAGCAATCTGGTAATCTTTGAAGATGAAGCCCAGTTCAATGACAGTGATAATATCTTTGAGATGGGTTTTGTTAATTCTTTATTTGCCATGAAGCTCGTCAATTATATTGAGCAGGAATTCTGTATTGAAGTCGATAATGATGACCTGGAAATTAGCAATTTTAGCAGTGTGAACCGCATCGAAGAATATATCAAAAGTAAACAAAAAGCCTAACGCAATCCACAAGGAGATGAACATGGTAGCATTATCCCCTGACGAACTTCGTCAGCAACAAATAGTCGCGGAAGCCAAAGCGTTTGCCGCCGAATGGATACGTCCTTTTGCCGGAATATTCGAGGAGAACCAGGCCATTCCCCATGATCTCATGGAGAAAATGGCCCAAAAGGGATACCTGACCCCCGGTTTTCCCATGGCATGGGGTGGTCTGGGTTTAGATCCTGTTTATTACGGACTTTTCACCGAGGAGATTGGGAAAGCCTGTGCTTCCACCCGCGCTATACTCACCGTTCATGCTTCCCTGGTAGGCGAAACGCTCTTGCGTTGGGGCACGAAAGAACAAAAAAACAAATGGTTGCCGCTCATGGCCAGCGGAAAAAAGATCGGTTGTTTCTGTCTCACTGAACCGGAAGTGGGCACGGATGCCAAAAGCGTGCAAACGCTGTATACGAAAAAAGACAACCACTATATTCTGACGGGTCGCAAAAAGTGGATTACGCTGGGTAATATTGCCGATTTTTTCATTGTGATTACCCGTGGTGAAAATGGCAATTCCGCGTTTATCGTGGAGCGTTCCATGGCAGGTGTAACCACCACTCCTATCAAAGGTTTACTGGCCAGTCGCGCTGCCTATATCGCTGAAATCCAATTGGAAAATGTGGTCGTACCCGCTGAAAATTTACTTAGCAAAGAGGGGAATGGTTTTACTATTATTGTTAATACCGCGCTTGATCACGGTCGTTATAGTATTGCCTGGGGTGCTCTCGCCTTGGCCCAAGAAGCCATGGAATCCATGGTTTCTTACTCCAGAAAACGATCTCAATTCGGCAAAAAAATCCATACTTTTCAATTGATCCAGGGTTTGATTGGCGATGCCGTCACCAAAATTCATGCAGGCCGAGCTCTTTGCCTCAGAGCGGGTCAATTACGAAAAGAAGGTCATGCCTCGGCTCTTATGGAAACGACTATCGCGAAATATTTCACCTCTAAAATCGCCATGGAAATTACTACCGATGCGGTGCAGGTACATGGTGGCAATGGTTGCTGCAATAAATTTCCCGTTGAACGACTTTTTCGCGAGGCGAAAATCATGGAAATTATTGAGGGCACCTCGCAGGTTCAACAGGAAATTATCTCCAATTATGGGTTGAGGCAATATTATAATAATCTATACGCGATGAATGAACGATAGAAAAAAGACTGGCCCACGAATTGCACGAATTAACACGAATATACTCGAATAAAAAGTTTTTATTTCTTTTTAATTCGTGTAAATTCGTGAAATTAGTGGGGGTCTTTTATTAAATTAAAACTGGCAGGAATCCAGTTTCATGGCCTGTGACCTTACCAGTTAAATATACTATATATATGGTGTATGGCGTGGGTCGTATCTTACAGGTGAAATTCTGTATTCATATTCTCTGTGACGATGTGTCCGTCGAAGAGGTGAATGATGCGTTGGCAATATTCTGCATAAGAGGGCGAGTGTGTGACCATGATGATTGTGGTGCCGGAGTCATGTAGGTTACGCAACATTTCCATTACTTCTTGGCCATTGGCTGAATCCAGATTCCCAGTTGGCTCATCTGCCAGGATCAATTTGGGGTGTCCCACAATGGCGCGGGCCACGGCCACACGTTGCTGTTGACCACCAGAGAGTTGTTGTGGAAAATGGCTGGTTCGGGCCAGTAATTGCATACGTTCCAATGCCTCATTGACTCGTTTCTTCCGCTCCGTGGCCGGTACTTTCAGATAAAGCAAGGGCAGTTCCACATTCTCGTAAACCGAGAGTTCATCAATCAGATTAAAACTCTGGAAAACAAAGCCAATATTATTCTTGCGTAAGCTGGCGCGTTTTTTCTCATTGTATGTGGCGATCTGTTCCCCAAGGAAATAAAATTCCCCCGCCGTGGGGTTATCCAATAAACCTAGAATATTGAGTAGGGTGGATTTACCGCAGCCCGAAGGGCCCATGATAGCTACAAATTCGCCTTCTTTTACTGTTAAGTTGACTTTATTCAGAGCTGTGGTTTCCACTTCTTCCGTCATATAAATCTTTTTTAATTCCTTTGTTTCAATCATTCTTGTTTTCTCCAGTGAGATGTACGTATCATTTTCATTTTAAAAGCAGTTTATCTTTATCGCCGAAATTATCATAGGCGGAGGTAATAACCCGTTCCCCCGGTTTAAGTCCTTCCAATACCTCGAAGAAGTGCGGGTTTTGACGACCGATACGGATGGTGCGTTTTTCCGCGTTTTGTTCTTGTTCATTAATCACATACACCCAATTTCCGCCCGTGTGTTGGTAAAAAGCGCCTCGTTCCAGTAATAAGGCTTGTGTCATTTCTCCCAGTTCCAGGCGTATATGAATGGATTGGCCGCGGCGAATGCCCGGGGGTTCCGTGCCGATAAATTCCAATTCCACTTCAAAGAGACCCTCTTTAACTTCCGGTAAGACTTTGCTAATGGACAGATCATAGGTTTTAGCCGAGACATCAAATTTTCCCGGTTTACCCATTTCCACCTGTTGCAAATAGTGTTCGTCAATTTTAGCTTTAACTTTGAAACCTTGCAGTTCATCAATCTGCCCGAATCGTTCGCCGGGCTGGGTGGATTGTCCTTTTTCCACCGTGAGGGAGGTGAGTTGTCCGCTGATAGGGGCGCGAACCGTCAGACTTTCCATTTGGGCGCGTAATAAATCGAGGCTGGCTTCCATTTTTTGGACCGAGATATTGAGTTCTCGGACTTGTTGTTCTTGGAAGGAGAGATCGGTTTTCAGGTTTTCCAGGGTGAGGGCCTGGTTTTTTACTTGGTATTCGTATTCATCTTTGAAGTCATCGTAGTCTTCTTGCGAGATGATTTTTTTCTCAAATAGGGCCGCGTATCGTTCAAATTTGCGTTTGCTGCGTAAGAGGGAGTAATCGGCTGCCACGCATTGTTTTTTTAGATCCAGGCGGTTTCGTTCCAGTTGTAAACGGGTAGCGCGCAGGTCGTTGCTGGCGCGGTTGACTTGGGCTTCATTATTTAATAGAGTCATCAGTAAGCCGGTATTGGAAAGTTTAAGGATTTTATCCCCCGCTTTTACCTGTGCGCCCACTTCAAGAAAAAGAGTCTCCACCCGCCCGCCCTCTTCGGCCACCAGATAAACCGTTTTATGGGGAAGGATGTTACCGATCACGGGAATAAATTCTAAAAAGGGCCCGGATGTGACTTTGGAAATGGTAATTCGTTCGGGATTGACTTGCAATGATGAACCGTTTTGAAAGATTAACAGGTAGAGCACCAGCAGGATAAATATTCCCGCCGCACCATAGGTAAGAACTCGTTTCATTGGCCAGGCTTTCTTCTCGACTATTCTATCCATACCCATGATTTATTGCTCCTCAGCATCCATGTACAATATTCAAGTTAAGTATCCCAGTATATAATAAAATCCCATTTTTGACAATACCTTTCCATTTTTTTTTAGAAGTAGGGAGCCTTTGACTTAAAAAGGGACAGACAAAAACAGGCGGATTTTTGCAATTTGTCTATTGACAAGAGCTCCTAAATGTGAGAGAATGCCTTTTCTTAATCAGAAACGAACTTAAAAATTCAGTTTTAAGGAGAAATTCGGTGTACATGATGTATAAGCGATGTGATACTGTTGAGTGGATAGGAAAAAACAGCAGAGTTGAGTGGGTGGATTGGTGTTAAGGAACTACTTAAAGATCGCCTTTCGAAATATCTTAAAGAATAAAAGCCATGCTTTCATCAATATTCTGGGATTAACCATTGGCATTGCAGCCTGCTTGCTTCTTTTTTTATGGGTGCAGGATGAATTGAGTTATGACCGCTTTCATAAGAACGCCGACCGTATATACCGGGTAGCCTTTCAAAATGAAAATGAAGGTGAAGTGTCTCGGGCGACCAACACCTCCGCCGCCTTGGCCCCTACATTGGTCCGCGAATTCCCATGGATTGAAAAAGCTGTCCGGTTTGCAAAACGTGAGTACTTAATCAAATGCAACAATAAAACTTTCAGGGAGGAAGTATTTTTAAGTGACCCTGAGTTCTTACAGGTATTTTCCTTACCATTTATTCTTGGGAACTCTAATTTTGCACTCAAAGAACAGTACTCTATTATTATATCTGAAACAATATGGGAAAAATATTTTGGCCGTGAAAACCCCTTGGGAAAAGTGATTTCCATAAATGGGAATAAGGATTATACCATCACTGGCGTATTCAAAAATCTTCCGCAAAATTCCCATTTTAAATTCAATTTTATGTGTGATTTGCAGATATCCCCTAAGAATATGGAAAACTGGGGCGTGATGAACAATTATACCTATATTTTGGTGAAACCTCATACGGTAAACCCGGAGCAATTAATAAAAGAACGCATTACAGCAATTATCGACAAATACCGGGGTAGGGAGTTGCGGGAGAAGTATAAAATGACCTATTTCCTCCAGCCGCTAACCTCTATTCATTTGCATTCGGATTTGCGGAATGAAATAGAACCGAATCGTGATATCACAACCGTTTATATTTTTTTCTTAATCGCGTTGTTCATTCTTGTAATCGCCTGCTTGAATTACATTAATCTGGCCACTGCTCGCTTTGCCAATCGTTCCAAAGAGATTGGACTACGCAAAGTATTGGGAGCCACCCCAAGGCAGTTGGTTGTACAATTTCTGGGAGAATCCTTTCTTTTAACCCTGGTATCTCTGCCCTTGGCTGCACTATTAGCCGAATTGCTTCTGCCAACGTTTAATTCGGTGGCAGGAAAAATGCTTTCGTTTCACTATTTTACCAATTTATATTTATGGTTGGGGTTTCTTGGGATACTGGTTGTGGTGGGGTTCGGGTCTGGTCTTGTTCCTGCCTTCTTTTTATCACGCTTTAATCCCACCACTGTTATGGCCAAGGTCAGCCAAAAAGGTCGGTTTTTGCCTATACTAAGAAAAGTGCTGGTGGTATTCCAGTTTTCAATCTCCATTGCTTTTATTATCTGTTCCATTTTTATGGCGAGCCAATTATATTTTATGAGAACCACCCGGATTGGCTTAAACAAAGAGAACGTGGTCGTGGTTCATTTTAATTACAATGAACAGGCGCGCTCAAAGTATGAGACCATAAAATCGGAGTTTTCAAAAATCGCGGAAGTGAAGTCGGTTTGTGCCTCGGATTTTTTCCCAGGCAAGATCGAGTGGGATAATAATTATTGGCACGATGGTGTTTCTAGCAATGAATATTTATCTATTTTTTGCACCCCTGTGGATACGGAGTTTTTTCAGACTTTTGAGATCAAAGTAGTGGAAGGACGTGGATTTTCTAGAGACTTTCCTGCGGATGAAAATAGTGCTTTTGTTCTTAATCAAGCCGCGCTTCGCTCCTTTGGTTGGCAATCGGCGGTGGGAAAAAACTTCAATGTGAGCAATTGGAAAAAAGGAAGGGTTGTGGGCGTGGTGGAGGATATTAATTTTGATTCACTGCACCAAGAGGTCTCTCCGATGGTGTATTATATTGATCCGTCTGCTTTTGAATATATCGCTGTGCGTATCTCCCCCCGCAATATACCACAAACTTTGTCCAGTTTAAAGCAGAGATGGGAAGAGTTGGTGCCCGGTCAAGTGTTTACCTACTCCTTTTTGGATGATGATTTTGCCAGCTTATATCAGACGGAAGCGAAACTGGCAAAAATATTTATGGTTGCTACCATTTTGTCCATCTTCATTGCGTGCCTCGGCTTGTTTGGCTTGGCTTCTTTTACCTCTGAGCAGCGCACCAAAGAGATCGCTATTCGCAAAATACTGGGAGCCACCGTTTCGTCGGTGATGTTATTGCTTAGTTGTGATTTTGTCCGCTGGGTGCTGTTGGGGAATATAATTGCATGGCCAGTGGCATGGTATGCCATGAAGCAATGGTTGCAGAATTTTGCTTATCGCATATCACTCTCGCCGTGGATATTTTTCGCCGCTGGTTTGGTGGTATTGATCATTTCACTGTTGACTGTGGGTTATAAAGCATATAAGGCGGCAGTCTTAAACCCTGCCGATGCCCTTAAATACGAATAGGAATCACATGAATTTAAGTAAAAAGGAAAAGAGGAAATTACATGAGTGAAGAAAAAACCATAATACATGAGAGTACCATTCCATTAAAAACTCCTTCTGTAACTGTCAGAGAGGAGATGGAGGAAGATGGGAACTTCATATTGTTTAATGCGGATAATGAAGTCATATTGGTCATTAATCCTGCTGGTAAGTTCATTTTGGACAGTTGTACCGGTGATCGCAATGTAGGACTAATTATCAACCACATCAAGGAAAACTTTTCCATTCCCGATGGCTTTGATTTGGGAACAATGGTCAAGGATTATGTTGCCACCTTGCAGAAAGCGGAGCTCATTACCCTGACCAACGATAACAACCCGAGCAAGGAAGACGAATGAAACATCCCCTAAACAGCCTATATCTCTACCTTACGGATGAATGTAATCTCAAATGTATTCATTGTTGGCAGTCAGCCCCTTTGTTAGGAAAGGGCGCTCCTTCAAATTTATCTTTTGCCCAGTGCAAGAATTTTTTGGATACAGCCAGATCAATGGGATTAAAGAGTGTGACCTTTTCCGGGGGAGAACCCTTACTTAATCGTGACTTTAAATTATTTACCGAATATTTTTTTGAGAATGCGATTTGGATGAACATTGAAACCAATGGAATTTTTATTTCTTCCCCGGAAATTCGAAAAGCAATAATCGACTATAAAATCTATTGTGCGGTTAGTTTGGATGGGATTAACCCAGAAACGCACAATAAACAAAGAGGCAATACAAATGCCCATCAAATGACGGTGCAGGGGATTGATTATCTGGAACAGGAAAAATTGAATTTTCAATTGATCATGACGATCTCCCGGGTTAATTATCATGAATTAAAACCACTCTTGGAGTGGGTTTCGGGACGTTACAAGTATTGTACTAAATTCAAGATTAATATTGTCAGTGTTATGGGCCGGGCAGAAGAGATGCATAAAAATGGAATGCTATTTGCCGTGGAGGAGTTGCCAGTCATTTGCGATGAAATTGCCGTATTATTTCATAAGTATCCCTTTTTAACACTACACGTTGATCCTTCTTTTGTCTCTTTCAAGAACTTTAAACTAAAATATACATGCGGTGGATACTGTGGATATAACTCATCCATCAGTATTCTTGCCAATGGAAATATTTCCATCTGCTCATTGGGCAAACAAATGGATAAATATACCTTTGGACATGTATCAAACATTGATTTACAGGATGTGTGGGAAAACCATCCCACCTTGAAGGAGATTCATGAAGCGCAGTATCATCAACTAAAAGGAGTTTGTGCCAATTGTATTTTCAAAAGACAGTGTTATGGCGGTTGTCGGGCGGAGGCTTTATGTGCATCCGGTGATTTTTTTGCCCCTCATCCCCGTTGTCAAGCTTTATATGATGCGGGGAAATTCTCGGAAGCAAGACTGATTAATGGCTTAGCCAGTCAGCCCAATGATGCCGAAGAAATGAAATGAGTGGAAGCTTTGGTTATAAAATAAAAAAAATATGAACGAAAAAAACCGAATAGGAGGTTGTTTACAATGAAACAATTATTTGATACTCCCCAGTTATTGACCTTGTTTGGCGATCCATTTAGCGATTTATCACAGCTAAATGCCTCTAAAAAAGGAGATGGTTGCTCTGCAGGTTGTGAGGGTGGTTGTAACGATGGATGTAGCAGCGGTTCTGGCTCAGGCTTTTAGTTGAATTTGACTTAAATAGACTTTTTTTTAGAGGCTATTTTGTCTTAAAAAATTACCATAAAATAGAGGTAATAATTGAAATCAATATTTGAATCACCCCAGCTACTCACGTTGTTTGGCGATCCATTTGCCGATTTATCCCAGGAGGCATCTTATCATACAGGAAATGGTTGCTCTGCTGGTTGTGAGAACGGTTGCGCTGGTGGATGTGGTGCCGGAAGTGGAAGCGGCGGTGTTAGCGAATAAAAATATTTTATTGGGAAATACCAGTTAACAGTGATGACCCAAAGCTTCCACTTTTAATTTTAGCCCGATCAATTCAGAGAAATCTGAAGTAAAGGAGCTGTGATGATTAGGAATACAAAGATACCACATTCTGTTCGGATTATCCTCACCGACAGGTGCAATTTGAACTGCACGTTTTGCTTGATGGATGCAGGCCAAAAAAGAGTTCAGGACGAGCTCAAAACCGAGGACTGGTTCCGCTTTTTTGCGCGACTCAAGGCATTGCAGGTCTTTAATGTCAGCCTTTCCGGTGGTGAAATACTCTTGCGAGACGATCTGCTGTTGCTGTTGCAAAAGCTCCGTGACAATCGCATGCATAAAATATCCCTGCTGACCAATGGCACCCTGATCAACGATGACATCGCCAGTCAATTATACCAGTTGAATATCAAATCGATTGCCATCTCATTGGATGGCTTGGAAGAAAGTCATGATCAAATCCGCGGGAAAGGTGCATTTGTTAAAACAATGGCAGGTATTCAACGCCTCATTGGTGCGGGCATTATACCGGAAATCACGTTTACACCGACAAAAAGCAATTACCGTGATTTGGGACCACTATTAGACTTTGTTGCGCCACTGGGTGTGAAGATTTTCCATGTTAATACCTTAACACCTGAAGGTCGTTGTCTTCATATCTACAAAGAAATCATGATGGACTTTCCAAGGCAGATAAAAGAGGTGTTGGATGTGATTGAGGAAAAGAAAAAAATGTATTCTCAGATAAAAATCAATTGCAGCTTGGGATTTTATTATTATTTACCGGAGTCCTATACTTATTTTAAGGAAAACCCACAGAATTATCAAATGAAGCACTTAAAAGATGGATGTGGAGCCGCATCTACCTCTTGCGTCATCATGCCCAATGGCGATATGGTTCCCTGCGAGGGGTTTTCCAATTTTGTGGGAGGGAATATCAGGGAAAAAGACCTCCTGGAGATATGGGGGCAAGCGGAGTGTTTCAAAACCATCCGGGATTTATCCTTAATTTCAATGGACCAGTCCCCTTTTTGTAAGGAGTGCCGATACCTATATATTTGTGATGGTGGTTGTCGGGCTACTGCATATTTAATTCACAAGGATTTACGTGCCCCTGCGATCACGTGCCCCTACTGGAAGGCTGAGAGTGGCTCTATTGTTTATAATGATGCACGAGAACAAACTGTAGGATGAAGTGGAGAATATGACAATAAGAAATACCAGGGTAACCAAGGCTCCCACAATGGTGCAGTTACTCCTCACGAGACATTGTAACCTCATTTGCCGCTATTGCAGCTCCAGTCAGTTTGATGAAAAAGAGCTGGAACCAGAACTGAGCACTGATGAATGGTTGAATGTAATATATAGATTAAAAGATATCCAGGTGTTCGAGGTTACCTTTTCTGGAGGGGAGATTTTTCTCAGACCAGATATTTTCCAAATCTTGGACGTAGCAGTTAAATGCAAATTCCCCAAAATCGTTGTTACCTCCAATGGCACTCTGATTGATGATGCCGTGGTAAAACAATTGAAATCCCTCTGTATAAAGAATGTTGCGATCAGTATTGATGGTGACCGGGAATCCCATGATTTACTTCGGGGCACAGGGAGTTTTGACAAGGCCATCAAGGGAATTGAGCACCTGGAAAAGAATGGGATTACTCCTGAGATACTATTCACGCCATTAAAGAGTAATTATAAAACGCTTGCCGGGACAATCGAAACGCTTTATCTCTTGGGTATTAAAAAACTTTCTTTTAATAAACTGCATCCCACAGGTAGGTGCAAAACAATTTATAACGATGTTATGCTGGATACTTTTACTGATGCCCCGGAGTTTTTTGAAATCATAAAAAACTTGCGGGAAAAATTTCCTGGCTTTAAAATCAGTGACCCGCCCTTTACTTATCATTGTTATCCCCAAATGTACAGCCACGAAGGTAGGGATTTGTCCAAGAAAGATAAACAAAGATTAAAACCATGTTCTGCTGGACATTCTTCTTGCAATGTCACCGCCAGTGGTTGGGTGATCCCATGCTCAGAATTTTTTAATCTGCGAGGGGGTAATATCAGGGAGCAGGACATTTTAGATATTTGGTGCAATTCAACCAATTTTGAAAAAATACGTGAACTGTCAAATCTACCGGTTGATGAAATCCCTTATTGCAGAAATTGTGATTATAATATATTCTGTAATGCTGGATGTCGAGCGGATGCATACGCAATACATGGAGATTTATTGGCACCGGATCCATTTTGTCCATATTATAAAACCTTGGAGAGGTAATAATACCTCTATTTAGTCCTCAATGCCGAAAGCGGGTTGTTGAGATTCGAAAAGAGAGCCCACATAATCTATTTGATTTGATCTTGACGTTTTTTCTCTGGGTAGGGTTTCTCCAATCGCTCTTTGAGCCAGAGGTGATCTATCTTCAGGTTAAATTGAGAATATATGAAGGTATTCTCCGTTTGGCTTGAAATATTTAACGATTCGGAATTTAATAAAATTGTAGTATTGATTTTCAGGTGATTGGTATTGAACACAACCCATGGTACTTATTTCCAAGAATTCATAGAAAAACCAACCCCATTGTTCAATTTCCAACGAATTCATAGAAAAACCAACCCCATTGTTCAATTTCCAACGAATTCATAGAAAAACCAACCCCATTGTTCAATTGCCAACGAATTCATAGAAAAACCAACCCCATTGTTCAATTTTCAATGAATTCGTTGAAATACCAATCCTATTGTTCAATTTTCAATGAATTCGTTGAAAAACCAATCCTACGGTTCAATTTTCAATGAATTCGTTGGGAATTCTACAAAAAATGTGGGAATTCAAACTTGAACTATCGTTTTTTCACCCCACTGTTGGAAATTCAACAAATCGGTTGGAACGCGTAAACGGTGAAACAAATTTTCACCAATTATGTGAAAATTACCTGATGGTCTGGATTCACCGCCAACTTAATGGGAAGAATGAGAATTATGGGAATTATGGGAATGATGGGAATGATGGGATAAACAAAAAAATCCCATTCTTCCCATTCTTCCCATAATTCCCATAATTCCCATCCCTCCCACTTGATTTTATGGTACTCTCAAAAATTTGGCGGTTAATCCAGGGGGAATTGTCATCTTTTTATAATTCTGATAAAATAGTATGGGTGTTGTTTTTCCCTGTAAATAAGTGTATTCTATGATACGGTGAATTTATTTGACAACCAAGCAGAAATAATCGGTCTGAAAATGGAGTAACATTGTGGGTGAAGTAAATGTCGATGATTTAAAAGCAGGGATGCTGCTGGCCAGTGATCTTAAGGATGCTAAGGGCCGTTTCCTGTTGGGGCGAGGCGTTCCCATCGAAGACAAACATATCCGTATCATGAAAATCTGGGGCATCACTGCTGCAGATATCTCCGGGGTAAACCGGGAAGATATTTCCACGGAAATCATGAATCGCTTCGATCCCCAACTCTGGGAAATCGTCAAATCAGCAGTGGATAATATGTTATGCAATTCCATCCGCGATTTTGATGCATTGCAAGAATTAAAACGAGTCTGCATTTTACGCGCGGCAGAAAAACTCTCCACCACCCCGGGACAAAAACCTCTCCACGCGAACAACGATGAACTAACCAACGGGGGTGTGTCCGAACCACTCTGGGAAACCCAACCCAAAGAACGCATCTCATCTCTGGATGACTTGGTGGATAAAAATGTGCAGCTTTCCTCTTTTCCTGATATTTATTATCAGATTCAGAACGTGATGAATGATACTCATAGCAGTGCCACCCACCTGGCCAATGTGGTCAGTAAAGACCCGGGGTTATCGGCCACGCTGTTAAAATTGGTGAACAGTGCTTTTTTTGGCTTACCCACTAAATTAGATTCTATCACCCGTGCTATAGCCTTGATCGGGGGCCGCGAATTGAGCGCCCTGGCCATGGGCATCTCTGTTATCCGTTTTTTCAGGGACATTCCACCCACCCTGATTGATATGAAAAATTTCTGGCTGCATTCCGTGGCTTGCGGGATATTTTCTCGCATACTAGCCAATCACAAACGGGAATTCCAGGAAGAACTTTTTTTTATCGGTGGTTTGCTCCATGATATCGGTCGCCTCATCATGTTTAGCGAATACCCGAAAACCTCGGCCTATATCATCGCCCTGGCAGATAAACGACACTCTCCACTCTACGTCACAGAGCGAGAAGTACTGGGCTACGATCATACACAGGTGACTGGCAAACTACTGGAAAAGTGGAACTTCCCCAAAAACCTGGAAAATATGATCCGCAACCATCACGCTCCCACGAGAGCTAAAAATCCCCCGGAAGCATCCATTATTTTGATTGCCGATATTATTGCTTCCGCCCTGGGTTATGGTTTCAGCGGTAGCCGTTATGTCCCGGCATTTGAAAAGGAGGTCTGGAATATTCTTGGCCTCTCGCCCAGCGTGTTGGCTCCCTCCATCAAACAAGCGGACCGCCAAATCACCGAAACCCTGCAAGTCTTTAACATGGATGGTGATTAATATGACCATGGAACAACGAATTCGCGTCCTGGAAGAACAGGTGGCCCATCTTCAACGTGAAAAACATGCTATGCTTGATGCCATCGAATGCGCTGCCGATTTGAGCAATTTTCAGACCAGTTTGAATAAAATAGAGGATCCTATCCTGATTATCCGCGATACTGCTGAACGTTTGCGTCGGATATTAGATTTTAAAACCGTCTCTTTTTATCTGGTCAATGAGGATGATTCGGATTTTGTCCAAGTATATACCGATCCCTCCCATTTTGTTTCCAAGATCGCCACGGAAGTGAGCGCGTTGATCGAAGATAAAACCTTCGCGTGGGCCTTGGGACGCTATAAACCCGTGATTGTGACTTCCATTGATAAACAAGATAATATTATCCTCCATGCCTTGGCCACTTCCTCGCGGGTCCGCGGGATCATGGTCGGCATTCTTAATACCTCCCGCCATGACATCACGGACCTCTCCTTGTTCCTCTTCTCTATTACCATGAACGCCTGTTCCAATGCGCTCGAAAGTTTTGAACTCTATCGCCGCATCCGCGACAGGAGCCGTCAACTCACCGAGAATCTCCACCTGATAGAAGAAAAAGAGGAAAAATACCGCGCCCTATTCGAACAATCTACCAATTCTATTCTTCTCCTGGATGCCGAAACCATGTTGCCGGTTGAATTTAACGATGTGGCCTGTGTGAATCTCGGCTATAGCCGCGAAGAGTTCAAAACATTGCGCATCGAAGATTGTGAGATCGAGGTCCCCCAGGAAGATATTCACACCCATATTGGTAGCAGCATTCGCAAAGGGCTGGTGACATTCGAAACAATGTACCGCTGCAAGGATGGCCAGATTCGCTACATGATTGTCAACAGCCGGGTGCTCTGTATCCAGGAAAAAGTGTATATTTTAAAAGTGCTCACCGATATCACCCGCCAAAAAGAACAGGAAGCACAGCGCATCCACCTGGAAAAACAACTCCGCCAATCTCAAAAAATGGAATCTATTGGCACCTTGGCCGGAGGGATCGCCCATGACTTCAATAATATTCTGGCGATTATCCTCGGGTATGCTGAATTGTCTTTGCTTGATCTGCCCGCTGAAAACAGTTCAATTCGCAAGAATTTCACCCAATTAATCAAAGCGGTGGAACGGGCTAAAAAATTGGTCATGCAAATCTTGACTTTCAGCCGCCAGGGTGAAGAGGTTTGCACGCCCTTGGAAATCAACGGTATTGTCCGCGAATCGCTCACTTTATTGCGCGCCACTTTACCCTCTACTATCCAGTTTCAATTTGTTATCCCCGACCAACCCATTTATATCCTCGGCGACCCCACCCAGATTCACCAGGTTTTAATGAACATCTGCACCAATTCCTTTCAAGCCATGAAAAATGGTAACGGCCTGTTAAAAGTGGAATTGGGGGAAATCCGTCTGACTGCCCTTAATCAACATATTCCCGGCTATACCGGAGTAAAACAAATCCAACCCGGCAATTATGCCCAAATTACGGTTACCGATACCGGCCACGGCATGGATACCGACGTTTTGGAACGGGTTTTTGACCCCTATTTTACCACCAAAAAAGCCGGCGAAGGCACGGGACTGGGGTTGGCCGTTGTCCACGGCATCGTGGAAAAATACAATGGCCATATTTTTATTGAAAGCACACCCGACAAAGGTACGCAGGTGAAAGTCCGTATCCCGGAAATCGGTGACTGGATGTCCCAGCAAGATGATTCCGAACCCATCTTCTTATAAGTCTTTGTTCATCCCATACCGTTGGCCAATACTGCCAGTATCAGGTTGACCAGATAAATGAACGAACAGATGAGGCAGAAATTTCGCTGGCGAAAATAGGAAATATAGGCCAGATAGATGGAAAAGAACACGGCTGGGAGCGTCAGATAAAAAAGGTAGGGGCGGGCCATAGGAATATTGGCCAGGATGGCGCTTGTAAAATAATAAAAAAGACCTCCCACTGGATTGGGAACCCCCATGGTCCGACTGTATGAACTGCCCAGTGCTTTGGAACAGGAAATGTGGGTGCTGATATCGCAAATAGGCGAGTAATCTGGCGATTTTACCAAGCGGTGTTTGATATACAACGCGTACACCGATACCAAAAAACCCGCACCGGCAAAGAATTGAAATAGGAGTTCTTTTTTCATCTTTTCCTACCCTTTTTTTCCCGTGATTTTAATCCACAGGAAGTAGCACGGTATGCCTAATAATATGGTTAAGACAGCATAAGAAGATTCTTCGGGGCGGTTGAAATAGGTGATGGCCATTAACAGCAGGTTGGTCGCCAGGAAAAATAGCGGCACTACCGGATACCCCCATACTTTGACCGCCGATTCTTCACCGATTTTCAAGCGGCGCGCTTTGAACAGTCCCGCCACTGCCAGCCATGGAAATATTCCCAATGCGAAGCCCACATAGATCAGCAATTGTTCAAATGTTCCTGCAATGACCATCAGAATCGCTATTCCTCCCTGTATTAAAATAGCCCGGCCCGGAACGGTGTAACGGGGATGGACGAGACTGGCAAAACCAAAAAACAACCTGTCCCGTGCCATGGCATAATACACGCGCGGACCAATCATGATATAAGCACTGAGTGACGACAGCAGTACCACACCGATGATAGCTCCAAAAAATTTCGTCATCCCAGGGCCGAAGGCATAGGTCAGAGCCAATTCTGCAATGGTGATTTTTCCTTTTATTTGCGAGTAGGGAACGGCGTAAAAGTAAAATAGATTAAGAATTAGATAAAGAAAAATAACCAACGAGGTGCCCAGTGCCAATGAAACCGGTAGTGTTTTGCGTGGGTTTTTGATTTCCCCCGCAATATAAGCACTGGCATTCCAACCACTGTATGAAAACATAACCATCATCATGGCTGTACCGAAGGTCATCAGATTGAATGGTTTATCTGCCGCCTGGGTCAAATAGGTTAAACTTCCTTTTCCAAAGATCATACCCGCGAAAACCAAACCCACGATAAGAAGTATTTTTAAACCTGTCAAGACGTTTTGAACCCTGGGTCCCACATGTCCCCCCACATAATGGAGCAGGGTAAAAAAAGCAATCAAAGCCACTGCCACGATTTTGGTATGAACCCCTTGACCCGCTATTGCTCCAGTTGGAAGCACGTTGAGATGTTGTAGTGTGGTGAACAGATACGCTGAAAATCCCAGGCCACATAATGCAATGGGGGCTGAAAATCCCACGAAAAAACTGGTCCATCCGGTTAAGAATCCCAATGATGGGTGGTATAACCGTTTCAAATAAATATATTCCCCACCTTCCAGCGGCATACGGGTGGCTAATTCCGCGTAACTCAATGCTCCCGCCATAGCAATGATACCGCCGAGCAACCAGCAGGCAATGACCCATAATGGATGCGGCAATTGTCCGGCCATGATGCCTGAAGAAGTAAAAACGCCCGCCCCCACCATATTGGCTACCACTACAGCCGTTGCAGTGACCACGCCAAATTGCCGGTGAAGCTGAGATGATTCCGCATTACTCTTTTTCATATTTTTGAACATTGCTCTGTATTTTTTATTTTTATGACAAGCACAGTTTACCATTTTTGCGCTTAAGTGTAAAGACATGCTGGACTATCTGGACAGGCTGGACTAACTGGACTTACTGGACGTCACCAAACCTTTTATTTTCCTTGCTTGTCCCGAATGTCCAGCTAGTCCAGCTTGCCAAGGTTATCCGTCGTGCTTTTTAAAAATGATCGTGGGTGATGGTAATCATCGCCACCAAAAAAGAATCTATAACCTTGAAATATATACCATTTTGGAGTATTATTATACTTCAACACAAAATATCCATTGATACAGGAGCAGTTACATGAGCGAAAAAGTACTGGTGACCAGCGCATTACCCTATGCCAACGGTAGCATCCATCTCGGACACCTGGTAGAATATATCCAGACCGATGTGTGGGTTCGTTTTCTAAAAATGATCGGCAAAGATGCCATTTACATTTGCGCCGATGACGCCCACGGCACAGCCATTGAAATAAAAGCCAATGCCGAGGGCATAGCCCCGGAAAAATTAATAGAAGGCTTCCAAAAAGAACACTATACCGATTTTTTAGGTTTTGATGTTGGCTTTGATTTTTATGGTTCCACCCATTGCGATGAGAACAAGAAATGGTCCGAAACCATATATTCTGCCTTAAAACAGGGAGGTCATATTCTTTCCAAGGAAGTTGATTTGACCTATTGTGCCAGTTGCAACCGTTTCTTGCCCGATCGTTATGTTCGTGGCAATTGTCCCAATTGCGGTGCCGCCGATCAATATGGAGATCAATGTGAGAGTTGCAACAGTACCTACAGCCCCACCGATTTAAAAGATGCCAAATGTTCCGTGTGCGGTAATCCCGCTTCCCGGAAAAGTTCCATTCATGAATGTGTCAAATTAAACGATTTTACCGATTTTCTTGCTCAATGGGTTAACCAGCCCGGCCATATTGATGACAGCGTGCGCAAGTTTGTCGCCCAGTGGCTCAAAGAGGGTTTGAAAGATTGGGATATCATGAGAGATGGTCCCTATTTTGGATTTCCCGTGCCCCTTCATCAGGACAAATACTTTTACGTGTGGTTGGATGCCCCTATCGGTTATATTTCCAATACCGAGCGCTGGTGTGCCCTGCATGGTCGCCATGTAGAGACCGATTACTGGCGCAATCCCGATACAAAAATCTACCACTTTATCGGGAAAGATATTATCTACTTCCATACCCTGTTTTGGCCCGCCATGTTGGAGGCTGCCGGACTCAATGTGCCTGATTCCGTTCATGTACACGGGTTCCTGACCGTAGAGGGAAAAAAGATGTCCAAGTCACGCGGCACATTTATTACCGCCCGAACCTATCTCGAAAATCTGGACCCCCAGTACTTACGCTATTATTATGCTTCCAAACTGGGCAATAGCATTGATGATATTGATCTGAGTTTCTCTGATTTTGAGAACCGGGTCAACTCGGAATTGGTAAATAAAATTGCCAATCTGGCCAGTCGTTCGATCAGTTTCCTGTCCAAACGATTCGAAGGTAAACTATCCACCGTCGATGAGAAAGGATTGGAGTTGCTGCAAAAAGGATGGGATGCCAAACTTGCCATTACCGGGTATTATGAAACCCGTAACTATGCCTCTGCCATTGAGCAGGTATGTCGGGTCGCCGATAGTGCCAATGTTTATTTTCAAGAGAACGCGCCCTGGGCTTTAATCAACACCGATGTTGAGGCGGCCCGTTCTGTTTGTACTGCCGCCATCAATATCAGCCGCATGTTGGCGATTTACTTGCAACCCGTTTTGCCCGGTTATGCCGCGAATATCCGCGCCATGCTCAATGAAGGTGAAACCCCCTACCAATGGGACGATGTCGATCTACTGCTGGAAGAACGCGATATCAACCCCTTCACCCGTCTGGTGGAAAAAGTCGAACCCAAAAATATCCAGGCTATGCTGGAAGCCAGTATGGGAAATATGGCTAAAGAAGAAAAACCAGTGACCAAACCGAGCGCTGAGGAACGTGAAACACCGCCGCTTGAAGAGATCATCAACATTGAAACTTTTGTCAAGGTAGATATCCGTGCGGCACGCATATTAACGGCTGAAATCGTGGAAGATTCAAAGAAGCTGCTAAAAGTCACCTTGGACTTAGGTCCGCTCGGACAACGCACCGTGTTTGCCGGGATTCGTAAATCCTTTCCCGAACCTGAGAAACTACTGGGAAAAATGGTGGCCATGGTAGCCAATTTGGCCCCGCGCAAAATGAAATTTGGACTCAGCGAAGGCATGATTATGGCTACTGGAAACGATGACGCTCACCTCTCCATGCTGGAATTGAATCCTGCGGTACTACCGGGAAAACGGGTGACCTGAGCCGATTTCATACCATCGGACAACATGGCGCAACCATTTTCCGGGGATGGTGTGATAGAAATAATTTCCCGGGTTATAGTGCCGTTACCGTACTGATACGCTTCACAAAAAAAGTACTTGACAAAGTCAAATCTGTAGTGTATATTTAAACCTTAACGTGGCAATTAAATGCAGGGTAAAATGCATTCGGGTCGCGTCAATTTGAAAACGGAGCTTTATTAGTCAGTGTTAATGTTGAAGAAAATATGAAAAATAAAAAAATTAATTTGGAGGAAAACAATGGACGACAAAAAGGTCGAGCTTACCATTTATCACAAAGATTATAATCTTGATAAGAAAGAAAATCTGGAGCTTATCCCAGAGGAAGCTGCTGTTTTTGGAATTTTTGCAATCATTCATGAGAAGCCGGTAAATTGCCGCTATATAGGTGAAACTGTAAATCTCCGTGCCAAAGTTAGGGACCTGTTTGAAAATCCTGGCGATGAAGGATTTGCGAAATTTATGCAAGGTCCATGGATACAGATGCTGGTATATGAATTGATGCCCGGTGCTTCCGATGAAGATCGCCTCAATGCTGCGGAAAAGTGGAAAAAAGAACACAATCCCAAATGTGACGAGAAGGGCGAATATCCCAAATAACCTGGGAACGTATACCTTTCTTTTTTTTCCAATTAATAACACGTGATGGTTTGTTATTAAAAACGATTAATGTCATGTGTTATTGTCATTTACAGCCTTCATATGACCAAGGTTAATTGATTATTATTAGCTCTACTTGCTTGGTGTGTGCTGGCTGTAAATGACAGTATTTTCCTTTCTTATTTATCCCTTTTTCCCCCCCGCGTCAAAAAATAACGCCCTTTTTTCTCCATAATTTTTCCTTAAATCTTTAATTTTTTGCTCTTGAGGTTTGAAAAAAAGTTTAAATTGTTGTACACTATGGGATTATGACAACGATTGCGAAAAATAGTGATAAATCTAGAGACAGCATGTTCCAAAAGGAATTGGCCACAGTAGAGCGCGTGGAGGCAGTTCTAAAGCGGCCAAGCATTTCAGCCGAAGACCTGTTGGTAGAATACAGTTTTGTCAGCAAGATGTATCTCAAGATGCTCCGCGAGATGAAGAAGATCACCCGCATCGGGGATGTGAATTCCAAAAAACTTTTGGCCGCCAATGAGCAAATCGAAACCCAGAAGAATGAACTGGAGATTTTAAACAGCCAGTTGCTGGAAGCCAATGCCACGCAGGATAAACTGTACTCCATTATTGCCCATGATTTGCGCAATCCCTTGCAATTTTTACTCTTTTCCACTGACGTATTGTATTCCGATTATGAGGGGATGCAAGAAGAGATGGTCAGTTCCTATATTGGCAAGGTGTTTAAGACGGTGCAAAATATGTCCGATCTTCTGGAGAACCTGTTGCAGTGGTCCATGTCCCAATCTGGAACATTGGAATGCCGCCCCCGTCCTATTAATCTAAATGAACTGGTAGACGAAGTGACCGACTTTTTTTATGAAGATGCGGAAAAAAAGAATATAGAACTTGAAGCCTCTATCACTGCCAATACCTGCGTTTATGCCGATGAAGACATGATTAAATCGGTGTTGCGCAACCTCATCAGCAACGCCTTAAAATTTACGGCTAAAACGGGTAGGGTGACTCTGACCACCTACAAGAAAGACGATTTTATCATCATATCTGTGGCAGATACCGGGCTGGGGATTCCCCAGGAAAAGTTAACCACGTTATTCAAAATCGGTTTGAATGCGACCACGCAGGGAACATGCAAGGAAAAGGGCACGGGGCTGGGTTTAATCCTTTGCAAAGAGCTGGTGGAAAAAAATGGGGGTGAGATTTTTGTTAAAAGTGAAGAGGGACAAGGAAGCTGCTTTGAATTCTCGATTCCGGGGATAAAAACCTAAAATCCGCTCCAGAAGTGTGATAAATTGGTTTTTCTGGGTGAAGCGAACGTTCCACCATTTAAATAATTATTAAAAGGATACGAATTCAATGGGGAATTCAAAATCCTCTGCCAGTTCTTCACCGGTTTCGCGGATATCCTCGTCATTTTCTGCATAATGCCATTTGATCAACACTTGGCCGTTGTCTTTATAATAGGCATCAAGAATTTCGAAAATGTCGAGAATACACTTGGTGGAACTGGTGTTCAGGTAATTTAAACGGATGCTCATGGTTATTGGCTTTTTTATTACCTGGATGTATTCTTTGACCCACTCGGTGATAGGACCGAAAAATTCCAGTGCATTTTCGGGGTAAGAAGAACCCGACATTTCAAGGATTCCGGAGTCTTTGTCAAAATTGATTTCCATTGTATATTTGGTTTTTTCAATAATTAGGTTATTCATTATTATTATCCTCCTGGATTTTGATTGAGAGCACAAGAAAGGAATTGAGATAATCTACAGGGGTGACTCGATATTGGATGGCATTGCCAGATTTTCGCGCCATATCAATCAGTCCGACGCCTGCTCCCTGTTTCCATTTTTCCCGGGTTGCCTTAATCTGTATTTTATAAAATTGTTTGAGTTCTTCTTTATCCATCTTGTTGATAGCATCACAATGTTCGATGATCGTGTGGATCCTGTTCTTATCCACCAGATTCCCAGAGGTGACGGTAAAGTGTTTGTTCGTTTCCGTCACCACGATAATTCCCGCACCAATGCCGGGGTCTTCGGGGGTGCCGTTCAAATAAACCCTTTCTGCCGAATAGTGGGCAATGTTCTGGGCCATTTCAATAAATACAGAGAACACTTTTTTGATGACCGAGGGTTTTTTCGCAGTGCCCACGTTTTTGAATTTGATTAATTCTGCCATCCCCACCAGCATGTCCTGGGACATCGCTCCCTGAAAATCCAGCACAATATTGCGCTCGCACATTTTTTTATAATATTCCAGCAATTCCAGTTCAGGCATTATCTCCTCTTATTGTACATTTCGGCATATTTTCTTCTTCATGGTGTATACCCATTGTATTATATAAAAAAATAATTTCAAACATGGCTCTTTTCGGTAAGTATCGTTGTTGTGGGTGGGGTTAGAAAAATACAGTTTTTCCCCTTTCGTTTCCCTTCATAGAGGGCTAGGTCCGCTTTTTTAATGCAGCCATCCATATCGCAGGAACCGTTAAATTCACAAAGGCCCAAGGTGATAGTGACGGCGAATTGAGTCTCATTAAAGGTAAAGCGGGCATCTTGGATTTTTTTCCGAATTTCTTCGGCCACAATTTTTCCCCCTTCAATAGGGGTTTGCGGTAACAGAAAGATAAATTCTTCACCGCCCCAGCGCGCCACAATATCCTGTTTTCTAACCGATGATTTCATGAGATTGGCTTGTCTGGCCAGGATAAAGTCCCCGGCGTCGTGACCATGCTGGTCATTGACGGCTTTAAAATTATCGATATCCGCCAATATCACGGTAAACGGTTTGCCATTCCTCTCGAAACGGTTTATCTCGTTCCCGAATTCTTCAAGGAAATCCCGTCGATTGGATAATTGGGTGAGTGTATCGGTCCGGGAAATCAGATCCAGTTTTTCATAGGCTGTCTTTAATTCTTCTTTCTGGTTTTCAATCTGTTCATTGGCTAAAAGCAAGCGTTTCTGGTTGGAGTCCCCGATACGGGTGATTTTGAGGGTTTGTTTGAGTAGCTTCTCGTACTCGCGGCCCAATTTGATGTATTCTGCCAGGATATCTTCCTTGGAAAGAGTTTCATCCCTCTGGATTTTTTTATTTTTCTCCAGCAACTCGTACTCCCGTTCATATATATGGGCGGTATCGGAGGTCTTTTGTATGTGTGTGTTCATGTGGTTTTTTATTATCAGGTTTTTATCTTTTCGGCATATTGGGGATAAAGGTGCGTAAAGCATTTTGGACAGAGACTATGAGAAAATTCAGCATTGGAATGGGTGGCAATATATAACTCGATCTGATGCCATTGGCCATCCTCATCGCGAATCTGCTTGCAATGGGAACAAATAGGTAGTAACCCGCTCAATGTTTCAATTTCAGCCATGGCTTTTTCCAGGGCCGTGTTTTTTTCCTCGGCGTCATCTTTGGCGATTTGAAGTTTGATCTGGTATCCATCGCTAAGCTTGGTCAGTTTGGTGAGGGTTCGCAGTAATTTGGAATGTTGCTGGCAGAGAAAATCAAATTTTTCGCGCCATGCTTCCACCGCGATATCCTGCCCCGTGGCAAATTGTTGCAACTCCGCTAACATGTCGAATTCATTTTTAAAAATTAATTCCTGGGTATTATCCCGATGGGGTTTTATTTTCATGCTATTCACTGTCACTATCTTTATAAGAAATGAGGTTTATCGGGACCACGGCGTCTTCTAAGAACTCCTCACCGGTTTCGAGAATATCCTCATCATCCTCGGCGTAATAAAAATTGATAACTACCTGCTTTTGCTCGCGATAATAATCTTCCAGTAGATCAATGATGTCCAGCATACATTTGGTGGAACTGGTATTCAAATAGTTGAGTCGCAAATTCAAAGTGATTGCTTTTCCTATTTCTGCAATGTATTTGTTGATCCAGTCGAAGATGGGCTGATAAAATTCACTGGCATTTTCTGGATAAGATGCACCTGCCAATTCCAAAATACCTGTTTCCGGGTTAAAATCGACATTAACGGTATATTTAGTGCCTTTCAGCTTCAAATGGTCCATCTTACCTCCCTTGATATGGCACGGGTTCCGGGGTGTTGTGTGGTTGAGGTATGATGCGACTTTTTGCCCTGATGTGTCGTTATTTGAAATATCATCGTTCAAGTTCCTTATATTTATTTCCTGTATTTATTTCGTGTATTTATTTCTGATATTTATCTCTTGCACAATATAACATATTTAAAAACAATTGTCGATAGGAATTTTACGGCAAATGTGAAATACCACGGTTTTTTGGCTGGTATTTCCAGTGCGGAGGTTCAGCAGGGAGGTGTGTTATTGTCCCGCAGAGATTCTGGTGCCTAGTGTTTGTATTAAGAGGTGTAATTGCGAATCTAATTTACCGAGGAGCGCTGTGGCGTGTTTGAGATCCTTTTGGTTATGGGCAGCATGTTCAAGTAGTGCCGCGTGATGGGAGGTTTTTTCCGCCCCGATTGTGGCTGCCGATCCTTTTAAATAATGGGCATGTTTTCGCAGCATCTCAAAATCGCCAGCTTGCAACGCGGCGTGTAATTTATTCTTAATATCCGGTATTTCCTCAAATACCATCACGCAAAACTTCTGGTACATATCCATATCGTTTCCAATTCTTCCCAGAGCCGCGTTTGCGTTTAGGACGCGATAGGAGAATTTTCTGTTCTGTGGTTCTTCCAGCGATTGAGAATTCTGGGGCACTGGGTGTTCGTGGTACTTAAGTTTGGCCAGGACAAGAGCCAATTTATCGAAGTCTATCGGCTTGGTGATCAGCTCGTTCATGCCGCAGTGAAAAACTTTTTCCCTGTATTCTACCATGGAGTGAGCGGTTAATGCGACGATCGGGATATTTATGGCAAAGGTGCCAGATGTGTCAGAACGGATCAGATTGGCTGCTTCATACCCATCCATTTCTGGCATTTCCAGGTCCATCAGAACCAGGTCGTATACTTCTTTTGGCAATTGGTTCAACACTTCTCTGCCATTGGTCACATGGCAGACGTGATGTCCCAGTTTTTCCAGGTAAACCAGGGCCAGTTTCGCATTGGTGGGATTGTCTTCCGCCAACAGGATATGAAGCGGTGTGGATGGCTCGCGGTTCGTAGCGGATTTAGTTGTTTGGACCGTGACAGCCGCTGGATTTCCCGCACTAAAGACCGCCGTAAAAATAAATTGACTGCCTTTGGGTTCCCTGCTTTCAATCCGGATGGAGCCTTTCATCAATTCCACCAACTGCTTGCATATAGTCAAACCCAGACCAGTGCCGCCATATTGCCGGGTTGTAGACCGATCAGCCTGACTGAAACTCTCAAAAATGGAGTCTCTTTTCTCTTCAGGAACGCCGATACCCGTATCCCGAACAAAAAATATTAATGGAATTTCACCTGTTCGATATGCTGTTTCCGTGGGATTGTCCGCGCCAGTGTCGTAACGTTGAACATCAATTTGGATGTGTCCAGAGTCCGTGAATTTGATTGCATTTCCCACCAGGTTGACCAGGATTTGTTTTAACCTTTCAAAATCTCCAGACAGGATTAAGGGCACGTCCGGGGCAATGTGGCAATGAAGCGCCAATCCCTTTTGAAGCGCTGGTAACCCCATCATTTTTACCACGAGATCAAGTGTTTCTTTCAAGTTGAAATCGATTTTTTCCAAGAATAGTTTTCCTGCCTCAATTTTGGAAAAATCCAGGATGTCTTCGATGACTTTAAGTAGACTCTGACTTGCCTTTTGAACCGTTTCCAGGTAATCCTGTTGTTTTTCATTCAACGGCGTGGCAAGAGTTAATTCCGTCATGCCCAGGATAACATTCATCGGGGTGCGGATTTCGTGACTCATGATGGCCAGGAAATTGCTTTTAGCTTTATTGGCGCGGTCTGCCTCTTGTCTGGCCTCGGTTAGCAGGTGATTCTGGTTCTCGATTTTCTCATAAGCGGAGAACAATTTTTTTTGGCTACTGTCTCCAACACGGGTGATTTTACTGGTCTTGAGTAGTAATTTCTGGTATTCATTCACCAGGAGGTTGTATTCCCCCTGGAGTGTTACGTGGGGAAGTGCTCGTGCCACGTCAATTTCAGTGGCTTTTTTTAATACTTCGGTTTCGTGTCTGAAAACATCCTGTGAAGACGAAAGGCGATCTGTTTTGGCCATTTTTCTCTTTTTATCATATATATAGTATATATTATATATATGATATGTGATTTATATTTTATTGTATGGGATTCATCCTGTTGTTGCCAATGATCGTGGTTTCTACCAGTTGCACCAGTTTTTTGATGTCTAACGGTTTGGCGATAAAGGCATCCGCGTTGCAATCCATTTCCAGTCTGAAATTGGATTCATTGAAGACTCCTGTGATGATAATCACTTTGATATTATCCTCGTCCAGTTCCTCTTTAACTCTTTTGCATAGTTTTATTCCGTCTATGCCAGGGATCAGGATGTCGGTGATCAACAAATCCGGTCTCTCTCGTTTTACCAGTTCCAAAGCTTTAATGCCATTCTCAGCTTGGAAAACCTCGAATCCGATACCGGTTAGAGCTTTTTCCACCATCATCACTATTTTTAAATCGTCATCCACAACCACAGCTTTTTTTTTCACCAGCATTCATGCCTCCAATTTTAAAAATTTCAAGACAACCATCACCTATGATTTGTTTGTATCAGAATTCAATATATCATATAACAGAGTAAAAGAAAACGGGTCAGGCACCCAGAATTCACCGTCAAATTCTTGAAATCGTTATGGACTATATGGATTATGTGGACTATATGGACAAAGTGGACAAAGTGGACAAAAAAAACTTTTGTTTTGGGGTCCACATTGCCCATATTGTCCATTCTGTGTTTCCTAGATTGCTGGACAACAACAAGGGGCCTATTACAATACCATTACCGGGGTGGACCGATTAACCCAAGCCCTCAAAACATGGGTTTAAAGCGTAAAAAATTCCAGAAAAATAGTTGACATAAACCCAATTTTATCATATAGTTTACTTTAACAAATTGTTTAACAAAATGTCGAGTGGCTCATTAAAAAGCGTGTTAAGAGTGTGTTCAGTATTCATGAATTCTTGTTGTCATCTTCAATGCGCTGAAGACATCAGACATACTTTATACTACTTTTAATAAAGGAGAATATGAATGAACGGTCAGAAATTTCGAAAAATTTTGGCGTTATCTGTTATGCTTCCCTTATTTCTGTTCTTATTGATGCATTCATTTTTGGTCGCTGAGAATACCAGCTCCCAAAATAACGCAAATTTTGCATCCATTGAGAAAGAAGTGAAAAAGATAATGGATGATGGAAATATCCCTGGTTTGAGCGTGATCATCATTGATGGCGACAAACCCCTTTATATCAAGGGATTTGGGTATGCAGACAAAGAACGAAAACTCCCGGTTACAGCGGAGACATTGTTCGAATTAGGGTCCACATCCAAGGCGTTTACTGGTTTAGCCGCGGTGAATCTTGAGGCACAGGGAAAAATTAAACTGGATGATCCTGTTTCAAAATATTTACCGTGGTTCTCTGTAAAGTATGCAGGCAAACCCTGCGAAATCACTATACGTCAAATGCTTTATCATACCAGCGGAATACCCACCGATGCCATTGCAAAAATTCCTCGTGGGGCGGATGACAAAATATTGGAAAATACCGTGCGCGGGTTGGTGGGTTTTGATTTAAAAACGCGTCCCGGTACGATGTTTGAATATTCAACAGTGAACTATGATGTGGTCGGGTTGATAATCCAAATGGTATCCGGTGTGACTTTTGAATCCTATGTGATGAATGATATCTTAAAACCATTGGGGATGAATAATTCAATGGCTGGCGTGGATCAGAGTAACCCTCCTGTTAATATGGCCGTGGGTTATAAGATTGGTTTTTTCAAACCCCGCCCTTATGTCGCCCCGGTCTATCGTGCCAATATTCCTGCTGGTTACGTCGTTTCTAATAGCAACGATATCGCCCGTTGGCTGCAATTTCAAATGGGCGCAATCGAAACCCCGCTAACTCCCCTCCTAAAAGAAACCCATACTGCCGATTTATCGGTAGCTCCTCCAGGCAATACTTTGACCTCTTATGCCATCGGTTGGTTTGTCAACCAAATTGGCACGGCCAGTATTTTTCATGGCGGCCTTAACCCCAATTTTACCAGTTACTTTGTTTTTAGCCAGAAAGACAAACGTGGTGTGGCTATTTTAGCCAATTCCAATACCAACATGACCGGGTTCATTGGCACTGTTGTTTATAACTGGTTGTATGGTGACACCAGTTCCATGGCAATGCAACCTGACGACTCCCTTGATAAGACTTTTACCGTCCTATCGCTGATGGTCGGATTTTCCCTGTTGGTTACCCTTTTGTTTTATTGTTCCATCGTATATGACCTGATAAAGAAAAATCGTGCCTTTGAAGGTCTCACCTTTCGTAAACTCCTCAGGTTCGTGGGTGTGTTGATTTTATTCTTACCCTTCCTGCTGGCGATCTATCTTATTCCAAAAACGTTAACTGGTGCGTCATGGGATATGGCAATTGTCTGGTCACCTCTGAGTTTTCAAGTGGCCATTATCTTGATTTTGACGGTGATGTTGCTGAGTTACATCGGCGTCATTCTCTCCACCCTTTTCCCCCATAAGAATAAATATCTTAAATCCTTGCCGACATTATTGGTGATCAGTTTGATTTCTGGCGTGGCCAATGCCGTGATCATGTTCATCATTACCGGTTCGATTTATATGAAAAACAATATCGGGTACATCGTATTTTATTTCCTACTGACCTTGGTCTTGTATATTACCGGTCGCAAAGTAGTACAAACCAAACTACTCGGTATCACCGTGGATATTGTCTATGATTTGCGGATGAAATTGATTGGTAAAATCTTTTTTACCTCCTATCAACGGTTTGAACGGATCGATGGTGGACAAGTGCTGGCCACATTGAGCAATGATACTGGCCAAATCGCCAATTCCGCCGGACTTTTTGTAGGCATACTCAATAATACCATCACTGTCATCGCCGTGTTTCTGTACCTCGGTACGATAGCTTTTTGGGCCACGGCAGTAACCCTCTTGGTCATTGTGATCGTAGCGGCTACATATTATGTCCTTGGCAGGGAAGCAGGAAAGTATCTTGAACTGGCCAGGGAATCCCAGAATGTGTATCTAGGACTGCTAAATGGAATGATTGCCGGGTTTAAAGAACTTAGTCTTCATATCAGAAAGAAAATGAACTACAAGGGCGATTTAGAAGTCAGTTGTAACGAATTCCGTAACACCTCCCAGATAGCCAATGTCAAATTGATCAATGCCTTTCTGGTGGGTGAATCCTTGCTGATTATTATACTCGGTGCTGTTGGATTCCTGGTGCCCCGTCTCTTCCCTGAAATCAAGGATGTTACCTTGATGAGTTTTATTATCGCGTTATTGTACTTGATCGGTCCTATTAACTATATTTTAGGTTCTATGCCCATGATTATTCAGATCCAGGTGGCATGGAATCGAGTTAAGACTTTTATTGATGCGGTTCCAGCCAATATGAGTGAGGAAGATGCCAAAAAAGAGCTTCCTGTGCCCAAGAACAATGTGCAAACTCTGGAAGCCCATAATCTTTTCTTTGATTATAAAACGCTGGAAGCCTTTGATGTGGCTAAGAAACCTGCATTGGCAGCGAAAAAAGATGAAAAGAGTCCAGCTCCTCTTGCTGATGGCGAAATTAAAGAACCTGTTGCCGAGGAAAATGCCGCACCCAAAACCTTTTCTGTCGGTCCTCTGAGTCTGGATGCCAAGAGAGGTGAAATTGTGTTTATCGTCGGTGGTAATGGCAGTGGTAAAACCACCCTGGCAAAACTGTTGACTGGTTTGTATACTTCCGATGGCGGTTATCTGAGGATTAACGGTGTGGATATTCCCAATTTCCAGATGGGCGAGTATTTCTCCGTTGTCTTTGGTGATTTTAACCTCTTTAAAAAATTGTACGATGCTGATCTCACTGGTCAAGAACAAAAAGTGACCGAGCACATCAAGCTGTTAGAACTGACCGGTAAAGTGGATATCAAAGATAACGCGTTTACCACGATTGATCTTTCCGGTGGGCAAAAGAAGCGGTTGGCGTTGTTACAGTGTTACCTTGAGGATTCTCCCATCTATCTTTTCGACGAGGTAGCCGCTGATCAGGATCCCCAGTTCCGCAAATTCTTTTACAGGACACTGCTGGGCAGAATGAAAGCCGAAGGAAAGATTGTTATGGCAATCACCCATGATGATCATTACTTTGATGTCGCCGATAAGGTGATCAAAATGGATTTCGGTCAGATTGATTTTGTTACAAAAGGTACTGAATTACACGTGACTAAATAATCATATAGTTTTTACTGTTACTTATCATGTATTACCAAGGGCTACAAGCTGCTGGTGGCAGCTTGTAGCTTTTTTTTTGTCCATTTAGTCCACATCGTCCAATTCGGCCATAACGATTTCAAGAATTTGGCGGTGAACCAGATTCCTCAAGGTGATATCTATTGGGTTGAACTGGAAGAGCCAAAAGGTTCTGAACCGGGATTGAGGGATCGGAATTGGGGATGATTTTTTGATTGTGAAAGATATCTTCCCAGTCCAGTTGGCGGCCTTTGCGATCTTCTATATGCTTTTCAAAGCATTGGCGGTGGATTTAGGATTGAGAGGAAAAGATTAAACAAGGGCCATTTCAGGGAAACAGTGTTCTGTTCTTATCTTTTGGTAATCAATCTGATGGTTTTGCAACATGTCGAACATATCCACTGCATTTTGGGCATTGATCCAGAATTCGGGGGTTGTATTAAAATAGGCAGCCAATCGAAAAGCTGTATCTATAGTGATTGCTCTTCTGCCTTTAATAATTTCTTTAATCCGGCTATAAGAGACATCAATATGATTCGCAAGGGCTCTTATGGAAAGTGCATTGGGTTTCATAAATTCCTCCCATAAAAGTTCACCCGGTAAGGTGGGACGTGAGACCAGTTCAAACATCGTTAACCTCCTAATGATAGTCTATTACTTCAACATCATCAGCATTGCCATTATTAAATCGAAAACAAATACGCCATTGATCATTGATACGAATACTGTATTGCCCTTTGCGATCTCCTTTTAAAGTCATTCTTAAAGGATCGAATCATCGGATACTATTCTAAACCAAAAAAAAAGAACTGTCAATGAAAAAAAACGTATCTATTCAGTTTTTTTTCACAGCCTCTATTCACGATATCGCAATAAGTTCGTGATTTCTATCCGCTTTTTGGTTTAGGCTATTGTAGACGCGACATCCTTGTCGCATTATTTTAATTCATCGCCCATCAATGCGGCAAGGATGCCGCGTCTACTTTAACACTTGGATATAAGGGGAAGTTTAAAAAAAAGGTTTCACCACGAAGGCAAAAACCAGCAAAAAATCATGACCATGAATATCTGCATGGCAGAGGCATTGGTGCTTTTCATCAAAAATTCTCCTCATTTTGAAATGGTTGTGAACAATGCACTGCCCGATTTATTAATTCTGTTCTGGGGGCGTAATAATGAATATCGGTATCCACTGGACCATATGAACTAAATCGTCTCATAACCAACTCCTTGTTTTTATTCTCGGCTATCTCTATTTTAGCAAAAGTCAATGGACAATACAAACCGATACACAAAAAATAAAGGAGGAGAGCAAGGAATTGATGGGGGCAATACGGGGCAATTATAGACGAATAAAAGATGGGAAAAAAAAAGAAAGTGGTTGAATTTCTTTAAAAATGTGCTACACTATGGGTGACAAATCAGGAGGAAAACATGTCAACTGTAAAAACGGCAATATCAATAGATAAAACCTTATTGGACCACATCAGTAAACTTGCGGTTGAAATCAATCTATCCAGAAGTCAAATTTTTACCCAAGCAGTCCAGTATTTTATTGATAAAAAAAATGACCTCGACTTGATCAGAAGAATAAATCAAGCGTATCCCGATATCCTTGATGCAGATGAAACAGAACGACTTACAAAATCAAAAAAGAAATACCAGGAGATTGTCAAGGACACATGGTAATAAACCAAGGTGATATCTATTGGGTTGAACTGGAAGAGCCAAAAGGTTCTGAACCGGGATACAGACATCCCCATGTTGTGGTTCAAAACAATGCCTTTAATTATAGCAAAATAAATACGGTTGTTCTATGTGCTCTGACATCAAACCTGAACCGCGCCTCTTCTCCGGGCAATATTGTGTTGAAAAAAAGCGAGGGTGGTCTTCCTAAAAAAAGCGTTGTCAACATTACCCAAATCATTACGGTTAACAAATCAGACTTAAAAGAAAAAATCGGACAACTCTCAAAAAACAGAGTGGAAGAAATCATTACGAGCATTGAAATATTGTTCAAACCCTCCAATATATTTTTCAGTTAACGGCACTATCCTTCCCCGCCAAAAAATCTCTCCCCAAAACCATAACCTCTTCGC
>CAZCVI010000007.1:0-187525 GCA_964502145.1 uncultured Clostridia bacterium | reverse complement strand
AATTGTTAATAGGCCGCAGGCCATTACCGCGAAGCGGTTTTGTCCAATTCCCATTCTTCCCATTAATTTGGTAGTGAATCCAGACGAAGTAGTCCTATTTTTTTTTTTGGAATTTTGTTATAATAGTTTTTATGAAATCCAAAAAAGTACTTCTTTTACTTGTGGCCGTTTTTTTCTTGAATTTTTGTTCCCTGCACCACTCCCATTCCCCCCGAACTATGCCCGAACAGATCACAGCAGACGATACTACAGAATCTACAGCCGAGGAACCTGTCGAAGATACTTCAGCTAACGAAGTAAAGACAGTCGATCCAATCATCCCATCCGTGCCCAAACCCAACACCGAGCGCGTGGTGGAATCATTGAATATTATAGAACAACTCGTATTTCAAACCGGCGAGGCATCGTGGTATGGGCATGGTTTTCACGGCAAACGAACCGCCAATGGCGAGGTCTATGACATGCACAAATTAACCGCCGCCCATCTTATGCTTCCTTTTCACACCCTGGTAGAGGTAGAGAACTTGGATAACCGGAAAAAAGTAATCGTGCGCATCAATGACCGTGGCCCTCATCTCAAAGGACGGATCATTGATCTTTCAAAAAACGCCGCCTCACGCTTGGGCATGGTAGAAACTGGCATCGCCCCAGTACATCTCCGTATTTATATACCCGGCGGAGTGCCCCAATACAATACCCTCCCCCAGGCTGAACCCCCAATTGCCCAATCCCCACAATCCGAAACCGGTTTATTCTATCTGCAACTGGGTGCTTTCTCCGTCCGTGAAAATGCCCAGCAGATGATCAATCATTTGGATGATGTAATGCCTGATATCCCCTTTTCCATCCAGAGCCAAAATAATTTATACAAAGTCCTTTCCAAATTATTGGATACCCGCCAAGAGGCTACCCAACTTCTGCAACGGCTAAAAGAAAACGGTTTTGACGCCTTTATAATAATCCACAACCCCTAAAAATCCGGGTATTGCAATTCCCCCTTGGTCCACATCGTCCATATTGTCCACATCGTCCATGAGGGCTTCAAAAAATGTGCTCCTTAATTAAGAAAAAATCCCGCCGCGAAGAACCCTACCCAATGCTTCAAAGAGAAAACCGCCGTGATCCCCATGCCCGTCTTTTTAACTGGTAACGTCCCTTCCGAATACGTATCTGTATAGAGCAGGATGTTGCCTGTCAGCGTTTGGGTTGGAGCCAATATTTTTTTCAGGTGCGACACCGTCAATAACCCAAAAGGCACCGAGTATTTACCGCACCAGAGCGTGTTACTGTTTTCTTTATATGTTTGCCCCCATAAACCAGCCGTTAGACCCTTTATTTTTTCAAACGTCACCTCTCCGGACAGGTACGCCTCCGCTAAGTGTCGATCTTGGTCCGTTCCTAGCTGGTGGGCTTTTTCGTCCTCGCCAAAAACAGTATTCGCGAAATCTTTGCCATAATGGTTGGCATCACAAGAGATCAGGAAAAAGATATCTTTCCCCGGTTGCAGATTCTTTTCTTGCATGTAAGTCGCCAATACCCGTGCCAGTTTTTCCGAAACTTCAGTCATTGTTTCCAACGGCATTGCCGTGACCATAATAGGAGTGATTCGGACCGTCCGGTTGAAATAGTGCAAAAACGGCAGCATTCCTTCAATTGAATGTTCCATGGCGTGGCCTTCATTACTGGTTATTGTCCACTGCGGATCAAGATTATTTTTCAGGTACTCTCTTAATGGTGAAACCGCGATTTTTCCATAGGGGCCTTGCCAGTAGGAGTATTCATCAAAAACAAGCTTGTTTTGCAGGTCGCCCATTTTTAAGCGGGGGGCACGGTGCGTCACGCCGAAGATCACTACTTCCGGAGCTGTAATTTTAGGGAACAACTGGTAATACACCCGGCCTGCATAAAGGTAATCGTCATGGGGAGAGATTCCGGCCAGTAGGGGCGGCATGGGTGTGCTTGGTTCCGCTGGCGCTGGAGCCGTTGATTTTAAATAATCCATGAATCTTTCCAATTGCTGCGGGTTCCAGCAGTAACCCACATCATCCAATATGGGGCGCGTATCCTGCCCAGATAGTCCAGTGACCAATCCTATCATTATTATAATCCCCAATACCCTCTGATGTCTCATCGATCCTCTCTGATAATTCCAAAGTGTACCGTTAATCAACCCTATTGATGCATGTCACTGCATCTCATCTGGTCAAGATTTTAAACGGCTTCGTATCATCTTTGGCCTTATCTTTAGTATTATCTTTATTTTTATCTGTATTTTTATCTTTATTTTTACTATTTTCAAATTCCGTATCAATATCGTGGATATCCAGATTGCTTTTTTTACTTTGTTGTGGGTGTGGTGAGATTCCCAGTGAACGACCTACCATATCATCCAGGCGTGCCGTCATTTTCGCCAGATCTTTATGCACTTTTCCCAGAGCTTGCGGTTTTTCTCTTTCCACTTCAACATGAGCTCTCGCCAGTAAACTGTGTGCTTCCGTAGAGATAGCGGTTTCCAGTTTAACGTGGCTGATATATTGTTCGATAGAGTAGGCATATTGCAGAATCTCCCTTTTGATACGCAATGCTTCCTGGGTAATTAACTCCTCTTCCTCTTCCGGGCCAACCACGGGGATTTTTGTTGGAGTAGGAACGTTGTCCCTAAACTCCGGCGGCATATAGTGATTTTCATTCCGGTCCGGTGATCTAACAAAATCATCCGGTCGGTCCGGCGTCGTAGCACGAACTTTTTGTTGTTTCTTGGGCTTGGCGAAATCATCTTGCAGTTCTGGCGGAATAAATGCGTCCTCTTCCTGGTGCGTCTGCGTAATAGAATAATCTATGGGTTCAGCTTCGGGGGAATTATATTGACTCAAGCGACTTTCCAGGTCTTCCAGTTGGAGTCTTATTTCTTCCAATGTTTCGTAGCGCTCATTCTCTAAACTCAGGTTGGCTTTTTTGAGCAGTTGTTCACCTGCAACCACCAGTTGGGAATCTACCTGGGAGTTGCCCAATAACTTTTTAAGAACATAAATATGATTGATAACCTTATTTTTAGTTTTAACCAGTTCTTTTTTTCTTAAATCCGCAGCTTTATATTTCTCTGCGTTCCGTTTGATTTCCGAAATCTCTTTCTCGCTGAGCAACCCCGATTGCGAGACCAATACCTCTTTTTTACTGCGGGTGGATAGGTCAAGCGCCGTCACCTTTAAAATACCATTAATATTGATGCTAAAAGAGACTTCAATCCGGGGTACGCCCTTGGGCGCTTTTTTGATACCTGTGAGCGTGAATTTACCCAGCAGTTTGTTCTGTTCTGCAATTTCCCGCTCTCCCTGGTACATCTTGATTTCCACCTCGTCTTGATTATCTTCCGCCGTGGAAAATACCAGGCTACGGTTGGTAGGAATCGTTGTATTGGCATCAATGATACGCGTAAAGGTTCCCCCAAAGGTTTTAACCCCCAATGACAGCGGCGTCACATCCAAGAGCAGTATATCTTTGGATTCACCCTTCACAATAGCGCCCTGCATCGCCGCTCCCATGGCCACGATTTCATCCGGGTTCACCTTTTTGTTCGGTTCCTTCTTAAAAAATTCTCTAACCTTCTGCTGGATATAGGGAATCCGTGTGGACCCGCCTACCAAGATGACTTCATCAATACGCTCAATCGTCAAGTCCGCGTTTTGTAGCGCCCGCGTGCAAATATCAAGCGTATGGGCAATATCTTTTTTAATCAGTGCTTCAAACTCAGTCCGGGTGATGTATTTCATATAATGAATGGCCCCATCATCCGAATCCCCGATAAAAGGCAGATTGATTTCAAATTCTTCCACCCCGGAAAGTTCTTTTTTGGCATTTTCAGCCGCATCACGGATACGTTGCATCGCCAGTTTATCTTTCTTGAGGTCAATGTTGTAGTCTTTGTGGATTTCATTCAATATCTTATTGGTCAGCATGATGTCGAAATCATTGCCCCCCAGGTTAATATCACCTGCTGTGGCCAGTACCTTGATTACTTCATCCTGAATATCCAATATCGAAATATCAATAGTGCCACCACCAAAATCATATACCACCACATTGGATTTTTTCGATAAGTCCAGTGAAAATGAAAGAGATGCTGCTGTGGGTTCATTGATGATGCGCAGCACATTCAGCCCCGCAATTTCTCCTGCATCTTTTGTGGCTTGGCGCTGGCTGTCATTAAAATAAGCTGGAACCGTGATGATCACCCCTTCAATCGTATCATGCAGATGAGTTTCCGCCGCTTCTTTCAGCTTCTCTATGATCATGGCGGAAATCTCTTCCGGTGAAAACAACAGATTATTGATCCGTATTTTGACCGTATCATCCACCCCTTCCACGATTTCGTAATTGAACTGGTGCAAATAGGGACGAACCTCCGAAAAACGCTTGCCCACCAGCCGCTTCACCGAATAAACCGTATTGGTGTTGGTGATTAATTGACTCTTGGCAGGGTTCCCTACCAACCTATCCCCACCCGCAGTGAACGCCACCATTGATGGCAGTAACCGATCACCTTCCGGGGTCAGAATAATTTCCGCTTTTCCGCCTTCAAAGAACGAGGCCACCGAATTTGTCGTACCTAAGTCTATTCCTATTACTTTGCCCATAATCCTCAATTTTTAGCATAACATTGATCAAAAGTCAACTGCTTCTGTTTTTTTTTTACTGCAATTCATGGTTTTTTAACTTGCCTATTTGTGGTATAATAATATATCTTATTTATTATATCTTATTTAAGCGTGAATAAGAAGAGGAAAATAAAATGAATAAAATGACGAATATGAAAGATATTAACTCAAAAGCACCCAAAAGTTTTTTATTCTGGCTCGCTTCTGCGACTATTATCATTATTTTATGGTTTATGATGTCCAATGTCACCGAAAATCAGGTGCAGAAATTAAAATTTTCTGAATTTATGGAAAAAGTGGATAACAAGCAAGTGGATTCCGCCAGTATCAGTTCCAACCAGGTCACTGGCGAACTGAAAGAACTGGATCGCGTTGGTGCCATTAAGTATAAAACCGCTATTCCCACCGATTACCCCGATTTCATCAAAATCTTAAGGGAAAAAAATGTGAAAATCGAGGTAGAAGAGCTACGTAAAAACGAATGGCTCGCCATGATTCTTTCCTGGGCCCCTTTTCTTATTATCCTTGTCTTCTGGGTTTTCTTCATGCGCCAGCAAATGGGGGGGAAAGCGTTCTCCTTTGGAAAAAGCCGAGCCCGCATGTTCATCGGGGAGAAAGAGAAAGTTACCTTTAAAGATGTCGCTGGCATTGATGAAGCCAAAGAAGAGTTGCAAGAAATCATCGACTTTTTAAAAGAGCCCAAGAAATTCCAACGCTTGGGCGGACGTATTCCCAAAGGTGTTTTGCTGGTCGGGCAACCGGGTACAGGTAAAACCTTACTGGCCCGTGCGATTGCCGGTGAAGCCAAAGTGCCTTTCTTTTCTATTTCCGGTTCCGATTTCGTGGAACTTTTTGTCGGTGTTGGCGCCTCGCGGGTCAGGGACTTGTTTGAAGAAGGTAAAAAACACTCGCCCTGCCTGATCTTTATTGACGAGATTGACGCTGTTGGCCGTCAACGTGGTGCAGGTATGGGGGGTGGTCATGATGAACGAGAACAAACCCTCAATGCCCTCCTGGTTGAAATGGACGGTTTTGATACCAATGTCGGGATCATCATTATTGCCGCTACCAACCGCCCCGATATCCTTGATTCCGCCCTCCTGCGCGCTGGCCGATTTGACCGCCGCATTACCGTCTCCGCTCCCGATGTCAAAGGCAGAGAAGAAATTTTTAAAGTGCATACCGTCAAAGTCCCCCTGGCCAATAGTGTTGACCTAAAAATACTGGCCCGTTCCACACCTGGCTTCACCGGTGCTGATATCGCTAATATGGTCAATGAAGCCGCTCTCTTTGCGTCCCGAAAAGGCAAGAAAAAAATTGATATGAAAGATTTTGAATTCGCCAAGGATAAAGTATTGATGGGAGCTGAAAGACGTAGCATGATCATCTCCGACGAAGAAAAAAGAATAACCGCTTTCCACGAGGCCGGTCATGCCCTGATAGCTGTGCTCGATAATGATACAGACCCCATCCATAAAGTATCCATCATTCCTCGCGGTATGGCACTGGGAGTCACCCAACAACTTCCTATGAACGATAAGTACTCCTATTCCAAAATATATCTGGAAGCCAAGATTCGCGTGCTTTTAGCCGGTCGTATTTCCGAGGAAATCTTCCTCAATACTATCACTTCCGGTGCTGGTAACGACTTTGATAAAGCTACTGCCATTGCCAGACAAATGGTTTGTGAATGGGGTATGTCCACCTTGGGCCCGATTCGGCTCGGACAAAAAGAAGAGATGATCTTTCTGGGCAGGGACATGATGCACCATACCGAATACTCCGAGGAAACCGCCAGAAAAATCGACGATGCCGTATTTAATCTCATCACCACCGCCTACCAGAGCACCAAACAAACCATCTTGGAAAACAAGGATAAACTAGAACGAATCGCCAATTATCTACTCGAAAGGGAATCCCTCTCTGCCGATGAGATACACGATATCATTGCTGACATCCCACTCAAGCCTCTTGATGATGAAGAAAAAGCCAATAAAAATACTACCCCTACCAATGCAAAAGAAGAAGAAGATGATGACGAAATCGAATTGGAAGGTGAAGCCCAAACTGGGACCACTGGCCAAAATAAACAGCATCCATCCGATCGTGGCGAGAATAAATGATTAGCGATTACATTTTTAATGCGTTTTCCTCTTTCAGCATTACCGATGTGATTGATATATTTTTTCTCTTCTTGTTATTCTACTATTTATTGCTGCTGATCAAGGGCACCAAGTCTTACCAAATGGCAGTGGGTTTAATGTCTATCGGTATAGTGGCCTTAATTTCCAGCCTGTTGAAATTGAATGCCTTTTCCTTTATCCTGAACAACTTTTTAACCTACCTTATTTTTGCTATCATCGTGTTGTTTCAAGATGAGTTGCGGGAGATTCTGTCCGAGATTGGCAGTAAATTAAAAACCCGTTACTCGTTAACCGAGAAATCCGAGGTCAAGGATGAGATCATCAATACCGTTGTGGCGCTCAGCCTGTCCAGGGTGGGCGCCATTATAGCTATAGAACGGGAAATCAAAGTAAAAAACTATGTCAACAAACCCGTAAAAATTGATGCTATCGTCGATAAAGACCTCTTGCTAACCATCTTTACGCCCAGTTCACCCCTGCACGATGGGGCCGTGGTGATTAGCAAGGACCGGATTGAAGTGGCGCGTTGTTTTTTTCAATTGCCCCCCATGCTCGAACTCAGCCCAGGCGGAACCCGCCATCTCGCCGCTATCGGGATTACCCAGCAAACCGATTGTATTGCCATTGTCGTATCCGAGGAAACCGGGAAGATTTCTCTGGCCGTGAACGGTGAACTCACCCGTGGTCTGGACCGCGAAGGACTCAAAAATCGCTTGCTGCATTACAATGTATAAGGTTCAGGATATCAAATAGATGATTTATATCATACCATATATATATGATATATATGTTTTGTATAATGTTTTGTATAATGTATTAGGCCTGGATTCACCGCCAGATTCGTGAAAAAACATGGACGACATGGACAGAGTGGACTTAGTGGACGATGTGGAGCAAAAACAAAAGCATTTTTTTGTCCATATCGTCCACTAAGTCCATATCGTCCATATCGTCCACAACGATTTCAGAAATTTGGCAGTGGATTCAGGTAGGGATAACAGGTCGTAATGAATATAAAGAAACTGGTTTTTAACAATTTCGGATTAAAAGTCACCGCGCTTTTCTTGGCGTTGCTCGCATGGGCAATGATTTCCGGGAAAGAACGTTCCAATTCCGAACGGACTATCGATGTGAATGTCGAGTACTTCAATGTGGCCGGAAATATTGATGTCAGCAGTGTCCGCCCCGAAAAAGCCCGCTTAACCATCCGCGGCACCTCCAAAGAACTGGGAAAACTCGCCGATGCCGATTTTAAGATCAAGATCGACTTAAAAGATGTCACTGAGGGGACCAGACTCAACTATTTCACCGAGGATTATCTTCAATACCCCGCTGGCGTGAAGCTCGTATCCATTCATCCCCGCATGATTGAAATCATCGTCAAGGAGTTTGTCAGCCGCGAAGTGCCAGTACGGGTCCGGTACAAAGGAGAACTCAAACCCGGCATCGTTCTTCAGGATCGCCAGATCGTACCAGAAAAAGTGCGCATCTTCGGGTATAAGTCTCAAATCGAAGAAATTTCCTTTGTAGAAGTCGTCGATTGGGTAGATTTAACCACTATCAATGAAAGCTGTGTTATTCGCCTCCCCCTTAAAAAAAGCAAGGATATCTTAAAATTCGATGATGCCGATACCATTGAAATCCATCTCCAAGTCGGGAATAAAATAAAAGAAGGGACAGCCAACAGTGAAAATCAACAAAAAAATGAAGGATAAAGGGCAAAAATTATTTGGCACCGATGGGATTCGTGGTCTTGTGGGTCAGTTCCCTTTCGATGATCCTTCCATTTTAAAACTTGGTACGACCATCGGCCAGTATCTCCACGCCGCCCCTAAACCGTGTCGCATTGTAATTGGTCGTGATACACGTAGCTCCGGTTCTTCTATAGAGCGGCTCCTGACCACCGGTATTCTTCAACAAGCAGCTCAAACCGAAATTTACAGTTGCAGTGTGATCCCCACCCCCGGTTTGTCCTTCGTCACCCGTAATGGCGATTTTGATTATGGCATTATGATCACTGCTTCCCATAATCCCTATACTGACAATGGTATCAAAATATTCAATTCCAGGGGTGAGAAGATTTCCAATACCATGGAACAAGAGTTGGAGCATATCTTCTTTAACCCGTGTGAAGCTGAACAAATACCGGTCCAAGCTATTGAACCAGCCATTATTACCGACCCCGCCAAAACCAACCAGTTGTACTACCAGTTTTTAGCCACCCACGCCCAGGGAATCCCTGGCGCCCGTTTTAAAGTCGTCTTGGATTGTGCCCATGGTGCCACATTTCAGCTTGCACCCCGTGTTTTCCGTGAAGTATTTCCGCACCTCACCGTCACCCATGCCGCTCCAGATGGGCGCAATATTAATCTCCATTGCGGCTCTACCCATACCGCTTCATTGGCCCAAACCGTGCAGGCTTTAAATGCTGATATCGGTATTGCCTTTGACGGTGATGGCGACAGGGTGTTGTTTGTCGATAGCCACGGGCATCTTCTGGATGGTGATTTTATTCTTTATATCCTCGCCGCGTATTTCTTAAAAACCAGTCAAGATTTTAATAATACCAAGCTTGTCGTTGGCACAGTGATGGCAAATCTCGGACTGGAAAAAGCCTTGGCACAACTGGGTATTCTATTTTTGAGAACCGAAGTCGGCGATAAATACGTCTCCAGTGAATTAAAACTGCGGGGCGCTATACTCGGTGGTGAACAATCCGGTCATATCGTGTTGCCCTCTTTTCAACCCACTGGCGATGGTTTACTCACCGCGCTCTACTTTCTCAAAGCACTCGCTACCCTGGATATCCATCCCTCCCAGGTGATTGAACAGTTCAAAGTGTATCCCCAGGTCATAAAAAATATCCCCATTACCCACAAGAAAGACCTCCAGCAGTGGGAACAACTCCAACAGATGAGCACTGCTTTTAATGAGAAGTACCGTGACCATTCGCGGCTGTTGATCCGTTATTCTGGCACTGAGCCGATAATACGGCTCATGATGGAATCCCAACATCCCCACATCATCGAAGAAAATATGACTCGGTTTGAACAGGTCATTCGTTCAGCCATAGGAAAATAAAAGAAAAGTTAAATAAAAGCAAAAGGAAATGATGCAAATAAAGGAGAGACACATGAAATTGGGAGTGAATATTGATCATATTGCAACCTTGAGGCAAGCCCGCATGGCCAATGAACCCGATCCCGTATATGCTGCGGCCCTCGCGGAATTGGCTGGTGCCGATGGTATTACTATCCATATCCGGCAGGATCGGCGTCATATTCAGGACCGCGATTTAGAATTGCTCCGGGCCGTGATTAAAAGCCGCTTGAACCTTGAGATGGCCATTTCCATGGAAATGGTCAAACTGGCATTAAAAAATAAACCCGATACCTGCACCCTTGTCCCTGAAAGCGCCGAGGAAGTGACCACCAGTGGTGGTTTGGATGTTGTCGTGTACAATGACAAAGTTGAAGAAGTCGCCAGTAACCTTCATGCCGCTGGTATCGAAGTATCTGTTTTTGTCGACCCCGATATCGAACAGATTAAAGCCTGCTACAAATTGGGCATCAAAACCATTGAAATCAATACCGGCCAATACGCTAAAAATTGGAATACCCACTATGCCCGCCTCGAATTGGATAAAATCGAAAAAGCAGTCATTTATGCCCGCAAGGTGAATTTCAGGGTTCTCGCCGGTCACGGCTTGACCTATCAAAATGTCATCCCTATCGCACGGTTAGACGGAATAGATGAACTGAATATCGGTCATTCCATCATCGCCAATGCCACCTTCATGGGACTGGAAAAAGCAGTGCTGCGGATGAAAGAACTCCTGCGCAACGCACGGGATTAATGTCTCATTGTTTTCTTGTTTTCCCGTCTTCCAGTACCCCCCAAAAAAAAATCTGGCAATATGATTTAGTGAAAAATTAGATTTCGCTTGATTTTCACTTCCAAATTCCTTATAATCTATACTTATGTATACAGAGACTGAGAAAATAGAAAAGTTGTCTTGCTTTCCAATATGTCTGGACGAGGTGATCGCCCCCTGTCGTGATCTATTAAGAAGACGGTGTCACCTTGGTTTTGGAGGTGCGGTTACTATACCCCCAGCCATGGTTCCGGCTTATCTGCGTACTGGTAATGTAGGAAACACCCTTTTTCCCAACCGCCTAATTGAGGCCGGTAAAAAAGGCGTTGAAATAAATATCAATGAAATGCCCAGGCATTTTTTTAAAACCACGAAATTTAAAGGAGAACCACTATGAAGAAAACTATTTTATTGCTGGCAGTGTTCGGTCTGATGCTCATGATGACCGCGTGTCAAAAAGGTGAAGAAGTCACGATTTCCAAGTATTTTGAAGCGATGAAGGTGAACGATAATGACACGCTGGCTTCTATGGCCATTGAACCCAAAGACATTGAGTTTAAGTCTTTTAAAATAATGTCTATTGAGGCTCCTATTGTTGGTCCCATGCAACTTCCTGTTCTTGAGAAAAAATTGGCCGACCTGACTGAAGCCAGGAAAAAAGAGATTGAAGTCCATATGGACAAGAAATTTGCATTGGAAGAAATGCAAGATCAATTGGACGGAACCGGTAGACGCGACCAAAAAGCTGAACTCCAGAAAAATATCGACCTCGCTCAAGCCGATTTGGATGGAAGAAAAGTAACCATAGTTAAGTTGGTGCAACAGATCAATGAGACCAAAAAAATGATCGGCATCGAAAAAACATTGATTAAAGCATCCACCACCATCGACAGGAATTTTGAACTCTACACCGGTGAAACCCACCTGGTCAAAGCCAATGTCCAAATTACCGCCATTGATGGCAGCACCCAGGATTACGTCTTTATGTTGCGAAAAAATGTCTTGAAACTGGAAAACAATACCCGCCAGGGACGTTTGGTCATCACCAAGATCGCTACTACCCAGGAGTTTGAAAAAGAAAAACAACAGAAAGCAGACGAAGCCACGGTTGAAACCCAACCTGTGAGCGAACCTACTCCTGCTGCTGATACCACGGGTAATCAAAAGTAAGGGCGAGGGCCAAAGCCAAAAAGGCTAAAAACCCATCACACTGAAAAGTACAAAAAAAGCATAAATTTGGCTGCATTCTAAACGAATGCAGTTGCCCCGGGGTTGGTGGGGAAGAAGCTAATAACGTGTTAATACCCCGCCCACCCCGGATTTTGACTACCTTAAAGCGTTAGCGATGACCCTCCGAGGGACATCGTTGACCGATTTTGATAGAATTCAGAGCTAATTTGTATCATTTTGCATGATTTTCACTCGCTGGTGACCGATGGCGGAAAATTTTGTCCCTCACGCGACAATGATGAGTGATTTTTATTCCGTCGTGACCGATGGCCGCAAATTTTGACTAAATAGCGGTAGTGATGGGTGCTTTTTACTCGTCCACGATCTCTCATGACAAAGCCAGTTCCTTTCTCTTGGAAGAATTACCCAAAATCCAATTCCAACACCGTTTCCGCTGCAATCAGCACGTCTGAACAAGTCTGAAATTACGTAATACTCAATACGTAATACTCAAATTATAGCTAATTTATATAGGGCAGGTTGGTTTGTTTCTTCTCTCTAAACGGGGTTGCATTTTCCCCGATATCAATCGAACGGATACTATGCGGCATGGAAATAACAAATCGTTGCTTCATTTCCGTCATCAGCACTTTTTGCATGAACGTCCCTTTCCCCGTGACTATTTTGAGTTGGAGAGGGAAAATAAAGGGTTCATCCCCATTCAGTTGTTCAATCGTGATCACTACTTTTTTTAAGGATTTCGTATCGTTTTCCGCGTCTTCCGGGACCAATTTTAATGTCACCATAGGCAAAACACGGGAATAAATCCATTTTTGGAAAAAAGTCAACAACTGCTGATTCTCACCGCAAAATTCGCGGATAAATTGCATAGTTGACACGCTCTGGTATTTGAATTTTGCCAGCACCCCATGTAACCGCTGCAAAAACTCCGCTTCCTCCATCATGTCCAGCAGCATTAAAAAAACCAGCGCACTTTTGTTATAGATGATGCTCTGGTAAGCTTCATAACTATTTTCCAGCAGGTTAATGCGTGTACCGTAGATAATAGGTCCTGTTTCGCTGTGTTTGAACACCCAGCGTTTTATTTTTTTAAGCAGTTGGAGGTATTTTTTATCATTGAGATTTTTTTTTAGAAAATACATGACCGAGAAGTGTGCCAGTCCTTCCGTTATCCAGATGTCGTGGTATGATTTCCAGGAGATCACCCCGCCCCACCACTGGTGCGCCATCTCGTGCATGATGTGATCCTCCGAGCGGCTACGGATTAAAACCGGACTGTACAATACTTTTTCTATCACCGGTGCAATGATCGGCACCGATATCATCAGTGGGTTTCGGTTCTTCTCTGGGGGCAGGTTAACGATTAGAAACCCGTTATTGCTCACCCCGCCCTCCTGTATGCCCGGCTTTAACAAAAGATGGATGGCCGGGAGGTCAAGCGGACCAAAGGAATGAAAGAAAAAATCAGTCGCTTTCTTAATTTCCCCCAGATCCAGATATCGGGGAATTCTTTTCGAAGTTGGTGTATATATATGGAGTGGGATAGAGGTCTTTACTTTGTGGCGTAGTAAAAAATCACCTACCACCAATGAAATACCCTTGGTGCCCGGACTGCTGAATTTGAACACCGTCGTCTCATCCATGACCTTTTTATTCACCAGTTCCCCTGATGCCAGACAATTTAAACGACTCGGAATCGCCACTGACAACTCCATCTTAAAAAAATCATTGCCCGGATTCGGGTAATAATTATCTGTCCTGGATAAAAAATAAAAATCATCCTCTTTTTTTTCAATCCCATTAATGTTCCCTGGCGTCTTTTGGAAATTAAAAATCTCGAAGTTTTCCGGTTCCGGTTTGATATGGCCATTAAAGTAAAGCGACAACGTATCCGCTTCCAAACCCATCAGGTAGTAATTATCCTTCTTCTGGAAAATATTTACTCCTTTTGCTTCCAAGTTGAAATTCCCAATCAGCGAGATCGCTTCAGCCAATTGAAATACCCGTAGTGTAGACGTATTTTTATATAGGATCAAACTCGTTCCTGAAATAAAGTTCGTGACCGGGTTAAGAAAAAGATTCAGATTGATTTTAGCCACCGTATCCGCCGAACCAAAACTTAATTTGAACCCTTTGACTGAATTATAACTCAGGATCATATTATTAGTGATAGATTCAGATAACTGTGTATCTGGCACCAGACTCGTATTATAAGAATAGAAATAAAATGACTGCTTGTCCTGTCTAAAAATAACCAGATTGGTTTCGTCTGCGAACGGCAAATACCAGTACTCCTCGAATTGTTTGATAGAAACCCCGTAGGCGTCACGGTACATCAAGAATAGAGATTGCAAATCATTTTCCAGTGTTTCCGTCTCCCCATCCGCCGGTAACTTGCTTAAGAAATCCTTGTCTTTTAGAACAAAGATAGCGGATTTGGACGATTGGGAAAAAGAATCCCGACGGTATTTTCGTTTTAATGTCAACTGTTCTTCCTTGTCGTTGGGAGTCACCGTAAAATTCCAACTGCCTTCAAAGAGAAGTAAAGACTGAAAGGGAATTGTCTCGTAGAGCACCCCGCTGAGCAGATGGATTTCGGCGTCACCCAAGTTAAAATGAATGTTGGCTACCCTGTACTTTTTGAACTTTTCAATAAAGTACAATGGTCGGATTTGGTTTTTAATTTTCAGATTGAGGTACTTGTCGCCCTTCTTTTCAAAGGTGATTATCCCTATCTCGCCCATATCGGCAAACTTCACTTTATAGGTCATTTGATTTTCAAGCGAAGTCATAATTTTTACTGATTTACTCGCAGAGAAATAATCCTTGAGCGTCGTGCTGCTGTCGTCCAAGAATAGCGTGTCCAATTGCGACCAATTTTGGGCCGAGAAAAGTTTTTCTATTAATTCATCCCCGTAACCCAAGCCACTTCCAAATGTGATCAGCAGTACCAGTATTATCCACGAAACCAAAATATTTTTGAACGATTCATGTGCTTTCATCATACCATTAATATACTATATTCCGCCCAAAAAAAAAAGACTAAAAAAAGGAATAAAAAAAAAGGAATTAATAAGAAATTCTTATGGGCTGGCGTCTAGCGTGGGCAAGAGTAGGGTCAGAGCGTTTTTACTATTGAAAAATTTTGGTCGGAGAAATCGTTGACAGCCAGGTCGGCCAAGGAACGAATCCTGATCCTGTAATCGTTTCCTTCCGGTAATTGTGTCGATATTTTCCACGAATAATTGCCGTTGTCCCGTGTTTGTGCTGTAATCAGGGAGTGTTTGAGGCCATTTTTGTAAAGGATGATAACTACCTTGCCATCCGGTTCCATTCCCTCCGATTGCCATGTCAGAGCAATCACACTTCCCCCTTTGATGACCTCGCCGCCATTCGGGTAAAGGACTTTCAGCGAACCTGTTGCCGCTTCACCGGTCCCTCCGTTGCCTGTCAGCACTATTAATAGAATCAGCACTAGCCATGCTGAAAAAAAGCGATTTAATGGATGTCTTTTTCTTTTCATGTTCAATAGATATGAAAGGTAGGGGGGGAATCTCACCATCTTGATGAAGTGGATTTTTTTTTAAAAGGAAACAGGGGATGCCATGCATCCCCTGTAAATATAACTGATATAACTGATATAACTGATATAACTGATATAACTGATATAACTGATATTGTCTATCTTATAATTGTCTATGCTAAATTATTTTTTTTTCTTCTTCGCATCAGCCTTAGCTTCCGGCTTTGCCACTTCAACCGGTTTTTCCAGATCAGTCAAGAACTGTTTATAAGCGCCAATGTCCTGGGAAGTCGGGAATTTTTCTATCAATGATTTGTAGTACTCAATCGTTTTGGGAATGTTGCCGAGGTAGTAGTAGTAGTTACCCAGTTGCATGTAGGCGGGTTCCAGTTCCGGTTGCAGTTCAATGGCTTTGGAAAGATAGGTTTCGATTTGGGGGGATTTGCCAGCCAGTTCTTGGATATCTTTTTTCTTCTCTCGCTTCTCGTTGGCGTCATCCCTGATCTTCTGCACTTCCTCATCCAGTACCGTCATTAAATTGGAACCCAGAATAAAATGGGCCAATGGTTCTAACTGGGGATTGTTGTTGGCTTCGACTTTGTTCAACTCGATGAATTTATTAAGGTATTCCTCGGATTTTGCATACTCTTTAAGCTGGGATGAATTCAACCCCACCATGTAATGGCAGATCGTGAACACCTTGGAATTATTGGTCTGGGCATTGGGGAAGCCGAGCAATTTTTCCAGGTATGTATTGGAGTCGGCAAATTTTTGCGCCTGATTCGCATTGATACCCATCTTATAATATACATGGAGCACCAGCCCCGGATCAGCAATGGCGATTTCAGGAATTTCTACTAATTTTTTGAAATAGTCGTTGGCTTGTGCAAATTTTTCCAGCATCGAATAGTTGTTGCCGATCTGGAACAGAGTTTCTAAATAGTATTTGGGCTCCTGTGAGGAAATGCCCGGGATACCGATTAATTTGGTGAAATAGTCATTGGCTTTATTTAAATCCCTCTGAGTACTCGCTTCCCTGCCAGCATTAAACAAGGTATTGGCGAAAAACTGTTTGACCGTAGTCGATTCCGGGTCGAATTGCAGTGCTTTTTCCAGATTTACCACTGCTTCATCATATTTTTTCTGGCTCGACTGGATGCGGGCAATTCCCAAATATATCGGACCATATTCAGGAGCCAGTGCCAAGGCCTGATTGTAACTCTCCATTGCTTTGTCAATCTCGTTCTTTTTAAACGCCTTCTCTGCCTTTTCGATCAGCTTGGTTACCGGTTTGGGCGGATTATCAACAGCAGTAAGAAGCGCACCTTGCATTACGAAAAGAATTAACACGAACAGTACATACCATTTTTTTCTCATAAGATATCTCCTTATATTGTTTATTTATATTGTTAATATAGTATCCTATTATATCCTTTTTTTGATTTTGATGACACTATGTTTTGATCTTACAGTATACCACTTTTCCCTAAAAAGGGAAAGTATGTCGACAAATTTTTTTTATCGCACTGGGTATTGTTGGAAGTTTTGGAGGGGCTAGTAGGATTAAAAAAAATGCCGGAACGCGGAATTGAACCGCGGACGCAGGGATTTTCAGTCCCTCGCTCTACCGTCTGAGCTATCCCGGCATTATAAAATGTTATTATAATGGAAAAGTGGAAGGAAGTCAAGTCCTATTCATATAATTTCTTAATTTTTCCTTTCTTCTCCTCTTTTTACTCCTTCCACACCAGTGTCTCAAGGTTAATCCCTGGATTCACCATCCTATTCTTGAAAATGAATGGACGACGTGGACAGAGTGGACTTAGTGGACGACGTGGACCGAAAACAAACGCATTTTATTGTCCATATCGTCCACATCGTCCACATCGTCCATATCGTCCATTCTGTCCACGTCGTCCACAACGATTACAAAAACCTGGCGGTGGAGGTGGGTATCTATTCCCAGTAGGTCGACAATAATAATATAGTATGGTTTATGCCAATGCTTTTTTTGTACAATAAAATGAAAAAACAATTCAAAAGTTTGAATGATTGCCAGTAGGGATGGGGTGTAATTGTTTTAAGTAAAGGGTTTTCGATTTTTGGATGACTTGGCATTATTATTGCTTAATAAATATATGATTTACGTGAACCTAAAAACAAACAAAAAAATTTTAAGGAGGCTTAATGCTTAAACACAAAATTTTGATCTTGTTGGTTGCAACGATGCTTTTGTGCGGTGGACTTCTCCACAGCCAAGAACAGTCCGGTGAAATCATCGGTACAGTTGTATTGGAAGACGGTTCTGCCATTCCTGGCGTTTCCGTAGAAATTACAGGTGAAAAACTCATTGGTAGTAAAGTAAGTGTCACCAATGAGAATGGCTCTTATCGTTTGATAGGTATTCCCACCGGTCTTTACACCATATCTTTTAGTCTTGAAGGCTTCAAAACTATCAAGAGAAAAGGTGTTCGGGTTGATTTAGGTAAAACCTTCAAACTCGACGAGATCATGCAGACAGGCGAACTTCGTGAAGAAGTTGTTGTTATTGGTAAAGTCCCCTTGGTTGATGTGCGGAAGAGTGCAACTGCAGTAAACATTACTAAAGAATCATTCTCCAAACTTCCCAAAGCCAGTCGGAACTTCCTCTCCGTAGCTACCCAGCAAGCTGGTGTTAACTATGAAAGGAATTTTGATGACATGGCAGAAGGGTCTTTTGACAACGGCAGAGGAACTGCAATCTCCTTTGACGGTGCCAGTGCTTCTGAAAATACCTTTTTCGTCGACGGTATGGATACCACGACGATGGAAGGTGGTGTGTCAGGAAACAACCTTAACACCGATTTTATCGAAGAAGTTCAGGTTAAATCCAGTGGTTATGCTGCAGAATACGGCGGCTCCATGGGTGGTGTTATCAGCGTTATTACCCGTAGTGGTAGCAATGAGTTCCATGGTGATCTGACTGCTTATTATGATGGCAGTGCAACAGAAGGCGATCCCCGTGAAATTCTTCAATTGAACCCCTTTGATTCTACTCAAGCCGAGTACATTAATTACTCTGTGGACAAATGGAATCGTATTGAACCCGGTTTTTCTTTGGGTGGTTATATTATCAAAGATAAATTATGGTTCTTCGGTGCCTTTATGCCCAATTTCAGAACCCGTACCCGTGTTGGTGTGTTTAACAATTCACCTTCAATGGATGGTACTGAGTACACATTCAAAGATACCCGCTATGATGGTTCCCTCAAACTCACTGCAGCACTTGGAAAGAATATCCGTTTAAGTCTCAGTGGCAACATCAATTTCCGCGAACAGCAGAATCAGTTACCCAATCAGGATGGTTCAAGCAATCCTTCGACTGGAAACTTGGCTGCTTGGGAAGGTTGGGGTTGGAGAGAGCCGTTGGTTAACATGGCTGCCAACTTGGATTATTCCATTGGAAACGCTGGTTTCTTAACTATCGGTGGTGGTTATTACAGAAGCAACGCCTATTTCTATGGTGATAAAGCTACCCCAGTTACCCGTCTTGTCCACGGCGTTTCGAACTACAATGTTCCTGGAATGCCCACAGACTTGAAACGTGCTGCTGGTTGGGCTAATGTAACCATGGATTCGTTGTACGAGGATAAAACGGATCTTTTGCGCAAACTTTTGGCAAAGGCCGATTTAACCCTCTATTTTAATGCTGGCGGCGAACACGTGGCCAAAGCTGGTTTCGGTTGGAACCAGGTTTATATTGACAAAATCTCACAGGCTATTGTAACTCCTTACTGGCTCTTCAGATGGAAACAACCCAGTGGTTTATACAGTATTTATACCAAAGGTGACGGAACTGTTTATAACACCACCTATGGTTATACCCGTGAATTGGGTCCTTATGGAACCGTTGGTGATTTAACCAGTGATCGTTTCAGCATTTATCTACAGGATGCTTGGACTATCGGTAATAACTTAACCGTGAACTATGGTGTGCGTTTAGAAAGAGAAGATATGCCTTCTATGGATAAAGTAAATCATCCAGATTCAGCATATCGTTTTGATTTCTTTGACAAAATTGCACCCCGTGTAGGTTTTGCTTATGACTTCAAAGGCGACGGAGCCACCAAGGTATTTGGTAGCTTTGGTATTTATTATGACGTAATGAAACTTGACATGGCTGTTGGTTCTTTCGGCGGCTTGAAATGGGAAGATTCCTGGTACGATATTGCTACCTTGGATTGGACCCAGTATGCTAATCAGAAAGGTTGGGGCTTCACCAAATCGACAGCTCCAGTCCTTGGCGGTCAGTTCTATGAACATATCAATCATCGTTTAGGTTCATTTGACCTGATTCAACCGGATATCAAAGCTGGAAGCAAGATGGAAGTATCCCTTGGTTTCCAACAAAAGATCAGTGATGATCTTGCTTTTACCGCAAGATTCTTACATCATCGTCTTATCAATGTTATCGAAGACATCGGCGTTGAAATTGATGGTAATGAAAATTACTTCATCGGCAACCCCGGTAGTGCTTGGATTAATGAACAGTACCTTCAGTCTGGCATTCAGGGTTATATGCCCGTCAACAGAGTTTGCCCGGATCCTACTCGTGAATACTACTCCGTACAGTTAACCTTGGACAAAAAGTTCAGCAATAACTGGTTGGGTGGTGTTACAGTAACCTTAAGTTCTTTGAGAGGTATTATGGCTGGTCTTGCCAGTTCCGAAGAGAATGGTCGTCAGAACCCCATGGTTCAAAGATATTTTGACCTCTGGTTCCTCCACTATGATTCTCATGGGAAACTGACCAAAGGCAACTTGCCTACTGATCGTCCCCTTGATTTAAAAGTGTACGGCGCTTATACCTTTGATTTTGGTCTAACCGTCGGTGTTAATGCTTATGCCAAAACCGGTACTCCTACCAGTACAGATTTCACCCTCAACAACCAGCAGGGTTATTACCCCAATGGTAGAGGCGATATGGGTAGAACTCCCTTCTTGTGGCAGCTCGATATGTATCTTGAGTATAATTTGAAACTCGGTTCCAAATTTAATCTCAACCTCAATGCCAACATCACCAACGTTACCAACAACAAAATTGCCCAGAGAATCTATAACTTCATTTCTGGTCAGAGCATAGATTTGTCTAACGAGGATATCGTTGCTGGTTTTGATGTTAATACGTTGATGACTTCACTCGGTGTTCCCATTGACCCAAGATATGGTATGGAATATTTCTTTACCCCTCCCATTGCCATCAGACTTGGTGCTAAACTGAGTTTTTAATTAACAAAAAACAATGTTGTAACGATTCGTGTTGTTCGTTGCACCGAAATAAAAAGGCCCCCTGGCGCAAGTCAGGGGGTTTTTTTTTAATTATCCAGATTATTTGTTGTGATGTTTTCCTTTTGTTTTTCCAATATAATTAATGTTGGAAATTAAATGAGGGTGTTGTGCCCATGGAGCGACTGGTTAATTTTGGTTTAACAGTGGGGGTTTAATGGATAGGCCAAAACGGGTACACCTGCTGGAATATAATTTGAAACTGGGTTATAAATCGAACCTCAACCTCAATGCGAACATCACCAACGTATCCAACACCAAAATCGTGCCAATAATCTATTACGTTATTGCCAACTATGACATTTTTCTGTCTATGGCCTGGATTCTTCGCCAGATTCGTGAAAAAACATGGACGATATGGACTTAGTGGACGATATGGACGATGTGAACGATGTGGAGCAAAAACAAAAGCATTTTTTTGTCCATATCGTCCACTAAGTCCATATCGTCCACAACGATTTTAGATATTTGGCGGTGAATCCAGGATGGAAGATAGGGTTGCAGGATTTCATATTGATAAGTAGATGTATAAATGGCAGATTCCTAAAAACCCCCCGCTATCGCACAAGGATTTGGCGCAAAACTGGGTTTTTGCGGTTTTGATTTTGTGGTGGAAAAATGGGGAGCTCTGTAGTAAGTGGATTGACCACTCATCACAGACTCCCCTGGTATCATCCTTTCATAATTTATCCGGAGGGATAATTATTTATTATTGATCTTTTAGACTATCCAGCAACTCTTTAATAGCTGGAGCTTCTGGGGAATTGGCATCAAGTTCGAGAAACTTGTTGAAATTGGCTTTGGCGTTGGGAAAGTCGCCGGAATTCAGGTAGGCATACCCGATTTTTAGGTAAGGTTGACTCCATTCTGGTTTGATCGTGGTGGCTAATTTGAAATACACCAGCGCTTCGTCGGTTTTATTATTGGAGAAGAAAATTTCACCCACATTATAGGCTAAAATTTCGTCGGTGGGGTTCAGTTCCAATGATTTTTTGAAGTATTCCTGGGCCGTTTTCAGGTCGCCTTTGCGGATGTACAGATCACCCATGGCCGAATCTACCTGGGAAATTAACGTTTTGTCTGGATTCTCTTTGGGGGCCATTTCAAGTGCTTTTTTGTACGATTCCATCGCTTGATCAAGTTCGCCTTTTTCTTTATAACAATTTCCAATCAGTAAATGGGTCTGGTAGAATTCAGGCTGTTTGACCAGGAATTGCTGGAAAAGCTCCAGAGCTTCATCATATTTGGCTTCGTTGAACTGTTGTTTGCCTTGATCAATCAAAGAGGCGTTTTTATCCAAAGCGGTTTGAGCCGCCTGGGCCAAATCTGCCACGGTTATTTTTTTTAAAATGATTAAAATCGGCGGGTTATCCGGGACTTGAAGGATAGCTGCCATTTTTTGCCCTTCCATGTAATCTGGTGCTGATGCGAAAATCTGCCAGTTACCGCCGGTTAGACCGTTAAAGGTGAACTTGCCCTTGTCGTTGGTTTTTGTATTAAATTTAACCTCTTTATTCGCGTGCAAGACGATTTGAACATTGGCTTGAGCTATTGCATTTCCCGCTTCATCGGTGACCGATCCACGCATCAGCCCACGTCCCCGACCATCCTGTGCATATACATTACTGGAAACTCCAGTAATAACAAGGACCATTAATACAATAACCGTCATTTGTATTACTCTGTTAATTTTCATTGTTTTCTCCTAATATCTAGTATATATCATTTTCTCTATTATTCTCTCAATCATTCTTTCAGTTATTCTTTCAACCAGTCTGATACTGCTAAATTTTGAAGCTGATTTTGTCCTTGACCTTGATATTATCCGCCTTGCTTTCAATAATCACGGTCACCTCGTACTTGCCTGCTTCCAGTTTGAGTGGAATCGACAGGATGTAGTTGTTTGACAATTTCTTCAGCTCACTTTCAGTGACCATTATCGAATGATTTTTGTTCATCGACTGGGTGATATTTTTTTTTGTCTCTATAATTTCAACCCGGATGATAATATCCGCGTTGAAGCCTTCTTTTCCTTTTTGAAAAATGATATTGCGGTAGGGAAGGGCGAGTTGCAGGTTATGGTGCCCCGCTTTTTTATCCATAAATATCTTAGACTTAAATCCGAAAGGGGTATTTTCATGGGCAACCGAAGGTATTTCGTTTTTTTGGGCTTTTACTATTTCTGCCATATGCCAGAGGTTCAATGTGACAAGATCGTAATCTCCTGTTCGATTGCGGTCCACAAATACCACGGGAAAATACCCGTAAAACCAAACCTCGCTGGGATAATCCTCTACTTGGTAACCGCTGGGATAAACACGTTTGGTTTCCGGCGGTCCTAAAATGACCAGTACATGGCCCCGATCCGTAAGCCAACCTTTATAATGACCTATGGAAAAAAGCCGATTGGCCTCTTCAATGCGTTCGAAATACTGCTGCTGGAATTCATTTTCTTCAGTCGCGGGATCAGGGTCGCGCTTTTTCCAAAAGTCCAGGCGAAACTGCTTTCTTTCGGTTTCGTTGGTCAGGGTGAAAAACTTCTTCTTCTCGGCGGAAGTGATAAGGTACCGGACTGTCGAGATAAATTCCTGGTCTATCTCGGGTAATTCCTTGAGTAATTTGGCATTCTTGCTGCAAAAAGTGAGCAGCAAAACCGGCACCACCAGAAGCATTAAAAAACCGATATATCTTAATTGTTTTTTGTCTTTCATTATTTAATGGTCCCCTTACCATTATCTTTTTTCAACTCTTTAATCAGAGTCCGCAATTGTTCTTGGTCTGGCAAAAGTTCCAATGATTTCTGCCAGGCAATCAGTGCTTCTTCTTTATTCCCCAATTTCCGATAGCATTCACCAATGGCGTTTAGTATTTTAATGTTTGTGCCAAAATAGGCCAGATGATCCTTGAAATGGGTAATCGCCTCGACATACTCCCCGAGGCTTGCCGATGCATAACCGAGGTAGGAATAAAACTCCTGTTTTTCATTGGTTTGCAGGAAAGGTGTCGCAATCGTTTTGATTTTCTGGTAGTTTTTCATTTGCAGCAGCAATTGGCAGTAATTTAGTGCTAGTTTGGCCGAATTGGGAGCGCGGTGATAGGCTTGTTCCAGATAATTGCTGGCGTTGGTGTAGTCTTTGATATTGGTATATTGAATGGCCAGGCTATTCAAATGTTCCGGGCCATCTGCGGGTGTGCTCAGCGATACGACCCAGGGTCTTGTCAGTGGGGAGACTGGACTGATGAAGAATGGTTCTTCGCCTTTAAATAAAAATTGCTCCGGTTTCCCGTATACCGAAACCCGGACCACATAATAGGTGGCCGACATGCCAGCCAGTGGAATTTCTTCCATAAAATTAATCCGATCCGGTCCAGAATAATCGGCGATGGCTTTCTTGAAGGTTTTTAGTGGTTTTTCTTCATCGTCATCTTTAAAAAAAGAGAAAACAAAATACCCATTCTTGATCTGGGCTTCCGTTAACCCGTAAACCTGAAAAAAGAAGTATAATTTGTCATCGGCGGTAAAGTCATTCTGCGGGGAAGCAAGCATCTGGGTGCCGTTAACAAAAAAGGGTTTATCGCTGGTTTTGAATTTCGGGTCCCGGCGGATATTATTGGCGAGTAATGTCATGCCCATACCCGGGCTAGTCGTGGCTGGGATGACCAAATCCCTTTCTACCGAGGTAAATTCCTTGGAAGTGGTATTTCTGATCAGTATTTCCAAACGGTAATTGCCTGGAATAAGGGGGAAAAAATCCTGGAAACTGAATAATTTGTCTTTTACCTTTTCCATTTGGTTCGGTTTCAGTCGAATAGGGGCGTTTTTTGAAAACTGGTATATGGATTCGCCATCTTTATTAAAAACACTCCCATTGATTTCCAGGTTCCCGTATACGGAATCTTCGAATTGCTCAAGGGAGAGTTTTTGCGGTTCAACCAGGTAATGGACAAAATAGAGTCCAGATGTATCGTCTTTAAAGATTTTTACTTTGGACTTATTGGGGATGTAATTGACCGAGTAATCCACATCAATATAGTTTTTGTATTTTAAGAGTTTTTTTGCATACTCATCGTTTACCCGTTTTGTTGGGGCTTCCACGATTTGTTTTGAGATTAATATATCCGAGCTCACCGTGGGTCTGCCACCGGGGAGGGTGTCTCCCTCGATCAGGGACATTGACACCTTGGCTACATTGGGAATTACTTTGAGGAGCTTATTATAAGCCGTGGTAATATCATGCGTATCATCGTCATCATTACTGACCAGTAATTTGTGCGGACCGTGTCGGAGTGGGCTGTATAGTTCAAAGTCACCCGAATTATCCTCTTTGAAAAAAACCACGTAAAATGCATTCGGAAGACCATACTCTGCCAATCCAGAATAAAACCAGATGATGACTGGATAGATTTCTGTTTCTTGATCATAGCGTTCGATTGAATTCGGTTCCCCAAGGATGATGTAGATTCGGCCTTGTTCTGTACGGCGACCCGATGTTGGGGTTCCTTTCCCGAATTTATCATCCGCATATTTGATGCGGCGATAGTGTTCCGTTTTGTATTCATTTTCTTCTGTGTAGACATTGGGGTCCCTGTTTTTCCAGAACGCCGCCATAAACATTTCGCGTTCTCGGTCCGATTCCAACTGGAGGAATACTTGTTTCTCCCATTTCGAGATAATATATTCCACATCATCTTTCAGCCATTTTTTGTATTTTGGTGAAAGATCCTTAACCGATTTTTTTGGGGTGGTAGTTTTTTCCGCACTGGCTTCAACCGTGGAATGACCTACAAAAAAAAGCATAACCACAAGGATGACGGCGGCTCTTAAGATTTTCATTTTTTCAACCTCTTTTACATTATTAGCAACGTCTTTTATTGTATTGTACTAGATTTTAAAAGCAATGTCAATTATCCAAAAAACCTAAATCAACCTAAATCAACCACTACTGATGCGGTGGGTTATCAAAAATCTTTATTAGAAGCCGTTTCATGAATTTTTAAGCCATTTGTTTCTGGTCCGAAGCATGGGCATGCCAAGAAACCTGGATTCACAATCAAGTTTCAGAAAAAACTGGACTGTCTGGACATACTGGACATACTGGACTTACTGGACTTCACAAAACCTTTGCTTTTTCCAGCTTGTCCAGTAAGTCCAGTATGTCCAGATAGTCCAGCCTGCTGATCGGGGGTGGCTTGATGGAATTCCAGTCGTTGACGTTCAAGTGGAAGGCGATTTTATCTATCACGACGTGAAATCCAACTGGTCAAAGCTGTGAGCAGCGAAAAAATTCGCGGTAATACCCGAATAAACTGGAAAATCGGCGAACGCGCCCTTGAAGATTATCATCAGAAAGATCGTATCATCTCCCGACTAAAAATCCTGCTTTCCACCGGCGAAAACATGTTTGAAAAAAAAATCGGGGAACTGGCAATGGAAATTTCCCTGATTAAACAAAAATACAATTCTCTGGAAAATAAACGGGTGGAGACTCGGCTGGCAGAACTGGTAAAAAGCACCCAGTGCCAAATTCTAAGCCGGGTAATGCCTGAAATAGTTCGCGATTCACTGCCTTGTGTCAAAAATTGGTCACTATTATGGGATATGCCAGTGGGTGTATGACTGATATCAAAGATGGCCACTGGATTCACTGCCAGTTCAATGAGAGTATCGTAAAAGCAAGTGGGAAGTCTGGGAATTATGGGAATTATGGGAACTCTGGGAATTATGGGAATTATGGGAATTATGGGATAAACAGAAATATTCCCATTCCTCCCATTCCTCCCATAATTCCCAGACTTCCCAGACTTCCCATCAACCTGCCGGTGAATCCAGGTTATAACCTTGAGTTAAAAATCTTAAAAAATTTTTGCTGATACCTTGAGTTTCTCCGTTAATTTATATATAATTATACCTTGTTATAATTTGGAGGTGATATGACTTCTGAAGTAAACGGTACTACCATTAGAGATTTAAAAGCCTGTATAGGCGAACGATTTCGACAGATGCGGCATTATGTCGGATTATCTCAAAAGGAGACCAGTGCTATTTTCGGGATGAATCAAGCCAATATCGCCCGCATAGAGAAAGGGATTGTTTCCCCCAATATGCTTATTTGCCATTATTTCAAAACTCATTATAACATTGATACCAATTGGCTCATCTCAGGAAAGGGAGACATGGTCATCCAAGAGGAAGAAAAAAGTAAAACTGCCGATTACGGCGAATTTACCGAAGAAATGCTCGACCTCTTTTTCTACATTGATTACGTGCCTGAAATCCGTCTGGCCGTGTTAAAATATTTTCTCGGTTACAAGTTGGAAAACAAAAAACAGATCCTCGAATTTTTGCAACACCAAAAAGTCGCCGAAGGCTAACACGTCGATTCTTTTCACTTTAAAAAAAAATTCCCAGGGAACCCTTGTATTTTTTTTTCTATATCATTATTATTAAAGAATCATTATTATTAACGAGTTAAGAATCGGAAAACCTATTGGAGGTTATACAATGAACGTATTTGACTACGCTATGCAAATGGAAAAAGATGGAGAAGCATATTATCGGGATCTTGCCCATAAGTGTCATCAGGATGGACTGAATCGGATTCTCATTCTCTTGGCTGACGACGAGGTGGGACACTATAATGCTTTCAAACAACTCAAAGACGAAATGAGCCCGGATATCCGGGGAACCGCAATATTAGGAAAGGCAAAAACTATTTTTGCGGAAATGAAGGACCAACTTGAAGACTTTAATGTCAATATATCGGAAATTGACTTGTATAAAAAAGCCATAGAGGTGGAAATAAAAAGTGCCGCTTTTTACAAGGAGAAGGCAGAAGAGATCGATAATAAAGACGCCAAAGCCATCCTTCTAAAGATTGCCCAAGACGAAGAAAGACACCGGTATCTCTTGGAGAACATGGTGGAATTTCTTTCCCGGCCTATCACATGGATTGAAAATGCCGAGTTTGTTCACTTGGATGAATATTAAACTCCTTCATTAGAAACAGTAATCACCGACTTCTCGCTATAGCACTGCACCATTTCAGGCGATTTCTGTCTTTTTTTATACCCCCCCAAGCCCACGCTAAAAACAGAAAAAATTTCCCCGAAAAGGTATATTTTATCATATCCTTGACAATCTTTAATGCATAGTGTCAGGAAAATGACGCCGTTTATTTCCTCAATTTACCCGCAATAACGCCGATATAGAGACATTCACGATTTTGTTCAGTGTTGGCAGGAAATTTGCTATACACTAAATTGGAGGTTTTACTTTGAAACGAAAAAAGGTTGGCATGCATATGGTTGGTTTTGAATGGACAGGGCGGTTGGACCCTGAGGAAAAACAGTGCCAGTGCTTTAAACAATTTGGTAGTGAAGGTTTTCGTCTTAAAACACAAAATGCCCTTGCAACCAGGATTTCCAGAAAATTCACGGGTGAAACCCCCGATATGACAGTAAAAAAAAAAATAAAATACTTGACTTTTTATTTTTGCTGTGTTAGAAAAGAATGGATGATGCACAAACAGTGATATAGACAATGAATGGACAATGAATGGATAATAAATGGATAATAAATGGACAATGAAAATGAATAATATAAAAGGAAACGGAGAAATCAATGTCATTTTTTAGCTTTTTGAAACCAAAAAAAATATTGGGCCTAGACATTGGCTCGTTTGCGTTAAAGCTCATTGAGTTAAAACCCAAGAAAAAGGGTAAAGAGATGCATTACGAGTTGGTGGCATTCGGGTATGAGCCGGTTCCGTATCAATCTATCGTTGAAGGCAGTATTATGGACTCCACCGCTGTGGCTGACGCCATAGCTCATATCTTCCACGAGTCTAAGACCAAAACCAACCAGTTATCTTTCGGCGTTTCCGGTAGCTCCGTTATCGTAAAGCGGATCGAAGTGCAACGTTTAAGTCAGAACGAAATGCATGAACATATTTTATGGGAAGCACGCCCCCATATTCCATTCACCCCGGAAGAGGTCAATATCGATTACGAGATCATCGAATCGTCAGATATCCATCCCGATCGCGTGGGCGTTATTCTGGCCGCTACTAAAAAGGAAAAATTAAACGATTATTTAAATGTCATTGCTATTGCCGATAAAACCACCGAGATTGTTGACTTGGAATCTTTTGCCGTATTAAACAGTGTCATGTACAATTATGAGATGTATATTGATCGTAGCATTGCCATTATTAATATTGGCGCATCCATTACCAATGTGATCATTGCCAAGAACGGTAACCCCGTGTTTGTCCGCGATATCGCTTTTGGAGGAAATCAATTCACCGATTTAATCCAGAAAGAATTGAACCTGAAGTATGAGAAGGCCGAATCCGTGAAAAAGGGCAGGCAAGTCGACGGCGTTTCCACAGCCGCAGTAAAACCGGTCATCAATCTGATCTTTAACGAGCTTAAATCTGAGATCAAGAAAACATTCGAATTTTATCGCTCCAATACCTCCGAAGGACGAATTGATAATATTTTACTGAGCGGTGGAACATCCAACCTGGAATCCATCATTGATTTTTTCTCCCAGGAATTCGATATCCCCGTGGAAATTGTCAACCCTTTTAATAACATTGAAATCAATGAAAAAAAATTCGATCTGGATTTTATCAAAGAAAAGGCCCCCGAGTTTAATGTGGCCATGGGATTGGCATTAAGGGCTGTTGGAGATGTCAAATGATTAGAGTAAATCTACTTAGTCCCGAAAAAAAAGAAATCAGTGGCGGCGCCGAGGGGAAAGCATTTCCCGAAGAATCCCGGCAAAATAAGATCAGTACAGCGGCTATCGTATTTGCCACTTTATTGACTCTGGGTACTATTGCCTTTTTATATTTTACCCAGGCCAGTGCGATTGATGATAGAGAGAAGTTATTGATCGAAAAACAGGCCAGGAAAGATGAACTGGACAATGTGCTGAAACAATTGGATGAACTTGAAAATGCCAAAAGTATGGTCGATAAGAAAATAAAATTGATTTCGGAATTAAAAAGCCGACAGCAAGATACCGTTAAGATGATGGACCAGTTGTGCAATGCTATACCCGACTGGGTGTGGCTCCAAAGTCTCACCTTTTCCGGGAAATTGGTTAATATCCAAGGTAAGGCGATTCATAATAATTTGATCTCCGACTTTATCAATAATTTGAAGGGGACCGGTTGTTTTGACGATGTCCAATTCCCCGGTTCCGTCAGGCAAACCCAGTCTGGTCAGGATGTGTTTGATTTCAGACTCACTTTTTTATACAAAGATAAAGATGAAGCCCGTAAGGATGCAGAAAAAGAATCCGGGGCTAAAAAGAGAAAGGGATAAGGTGTAGTATGGACTTAAAAAGTTTACCCTGGTATGGTCAGTTATTAACTTTTTTATTTATTGGCGGTATATTGTTCGTCTTCTTTTATATGTTTTATTATTCTGATAATCAATCCAGGATCGAGACTCTGGACACCCAAATTGAAAGTCTGAATAATGACATTAAAAAGGCAGAGAAGAAAGAGACCCAATTAAATCAGATCAAATTAGAAAAAGAAGCAAAGGAAAAGTTTCTGGGCACGTTAAAAGAGATATTACCAGAAGGAAAAGAGATCAGCCAGATACTGAGAAAAGTACAATCGATTATCTCCGGCGCACGGTTAAGGATTCAAAGTTGGTCCACCCAGGCCGAACGACGCCAAGAAGTATATACGGAAATTCCTATTTCCATCACCTTGGATGGCAATTACCATAACCTGGGGATATTTTTTGACCAACTGGCAAAATTGAAGAAGATCTTTACCGTCAGTAATTTAACTATCGCCCCCCTTAATCCTATGACCAGTATCTTCTCGATTTCAGCCACTTTTGTAGCGTCTACCTATACCTACCAGGAGCCAGTGGCAAAGAGTGTAACCGCAGCCGTTAGAACCCCAAGACCCCGGCCAGAGCCTGAGGCGAGGGAGGAGGCAGAATGAGGAAAATGAAGATTTTACTCGTTATTTTTATCATGTTTTTTATGGTTTTAGATGTTCTTCCCCAATCCCAAACCAAGCCAAAGGAAGAACCTAAAAAAGTAGCCCCCAAAAAAGAAGAAGTAAAAGAAGAGATAGATCCAAATGCCATGGAAGGCGCCAGTAGCGCTGCCGCTATTGCCGAACAGGAAGAAAAAAGCGTGCTGGATGACGAAATCACCAGCGGGGACTTTATCTATCAACCTCGGGGACGCCGCGATCCTTTTTGGGATTTACTGCGAGGGAAAAGTGTCAAGATTAAAAGGGAAGCCAAAGAAGGTATTGCCGGTTTGCTGATTGACGAATTGGAACTGGAAGGCATTTTATATAAACAGGGGAAATATATCGCGCTGTTTAAGGGACCAGATGGAAGACCTTACGATGTAAAAGTGGGAGACAGTGTCTATGACGGGGAAATTATCGACATTGATGTGAACGCTGTTGTATTTAAACGGATACTGACCATCGCCCTGGGCGGAACAAAAGAAAAATTGATCACAATAAGATTAACCCCTGAAGAGGAGGCATCAAAACAATGAATATCAAATCATTTTTAACCGTTATATTGATCTTATATTGTATAGCCGGTTTAGCATTTTATGCAGATGCTGACGATAAAACCGATTTTACTGTTAAGGATGTTGAATATCTAAAAGGAACCGATTTCGTTCAGCTCTACTTTAAAATCGGTAAAATGATCCCCATCCCAGATGTGTTTTACCCAGAGAAGGGTAACACCAAACGCATCGTCATGAGGATTAACAATGTGACCTTCCAATTGGGGAAAAACCAGCTTTCCTTCGATTCTGCCATCATTGATTCGCTGAAGATCGACGGTAGCGGACCTTATACCGATGTGGACATCTTGTTGAAGCAACAGGTTAATTACAGGGTATTTACTAACCGTAAAGGCTTGTATATTGAGTTCCCCTTTAGCGCCGATACAGTGGCAACGAACAAAACCATGGCGGTCACAACACCCCGGGCTCCGGCAACGATTACCCCGAAAACCACCCCGCCTGTAGAATCGGCGGCGCAATCGTTACCAAATATCCGCACCGAGGTAAAACCCCAGCCTGCTAAGGCTCCCTCGGTCACACCAACCCTTCCGCCTATAGCGAAGAGTCGTGACAACGCGGCTGACATTGGGAACGATGAGTCCGTGACCATAAAGGATATTATCCTGAGCCAGAAAGACGAGAATTGCGTGAAATTCGATATTATTTTGTCCCGTCTGGCCGATTTCTCCGTTATTCCTATTCCCACCGATCCTATACGATTGGCCATTGACTTTCAAGGTGTCCATGGCGCTCGGATACAGAAGATCGTGGAGCAGCTTAATGTGAAGAAGATCAGGGGCTCTTATAATTCCGCTTCCATTTATCGGGTTGTCTTTGATTTGCATTATTTAAAAAATTATAAAGTATCCCCCAAAAATGGCGATGGAAATATACTGGAAGTGACTTTTTTTAATAAAACAACTGATATCGCCAATAGTGCAGAGTACACTGCCGTTAACCTCGATAAAAAAAAGAAAACCAGTCACAATGATCCCCAACCTGCACTAGTGGCACAAGCTATTCCCACCAAACAAGATACCACTTCACCCGCAACACCGGCAGCCAAGAAAATAAAAAAACCGGTAAAAGATGAACAGGTAATGGATACAGGAATAAATCAGGCCAATACCAGTGCCACCAGTACCACTGAAGTAAAAGTGGCCCCTATTGCCAAAACCTATGCCCAAGCCGGGGACGTGGAAAAGAATGATTCCGGTATTATCATTACCCGTAACGAATCAGGTGTGGAACTGAGTGACCCAAGCCCGGACAATCCCGTGACCAGGGGTGTGACCGTAAGTGAAGATAAAACCCAAGATAAAGCCATTGTCAAAGCGGAACCAGTAGAAAATAAAATTACTGCCAAGGATGGTACTATACCCGTTGTGAGCAAAATTTCCGGCCCTGTAGAGGCTGTCACCGAAGATTTTTTTAGCGATGAAAAGTCCGAGGTGGCACAGGATTCTCCCGCTCCAGATAAGGTAACCGATTCTGGTAATGAACCTTCCGCCCAAATCACGTATCTTAATCAGACCATTGCTACCGGTAAAAAAAGATATGTCGGTGATCCCATGGGGTTTAATTTTCATAATGCCGATTTAAAGGATGTTATCAAGATTATTGCCAAGATTTCCGGCTTGAACATCGTGATGGACCCCGGTATTAGTGGTCGCGTGACCGCCCAGTTAACCCAGGTTCCATGGGATCAGGCATTGGAACTCTTTTTAAAGATTAATAATCTTTCCATGATCCAGGAAGGAAATATCCTGCGTATTGGCAATGTCTCCAATCTGGCGGCAGAAGCCAGGCAACGACGCGAACTGGTCAATGCCAAGCAAGATTCAGAAGAACTCGAAGTATTTACCAAGACCATGAGTTTTGCCAAGGTCGGTGAAGCCGCCGTGATTTTAAAAGAGCAGTTATCCGAGAGGGGTAAAATATTGCAGGACCCCCGCACCAATACCTTGATTATTTCTGATATTCCCGACAAGATACAGGAAATGAAGCGTTTGATCAAGGTTTTGGATACAGCCAATCCCCAGGTATCCATTGAGGCCAGAATCGTTGAGACCAATGCCAACTTTATCGAGAGTTTCGGTATTCAGTGGGGGTATAATTTTATTGCCGATGCCACACATGGCAATCAAACCACGTTGAAATTCCCCAATTCCGTCGGTGTTAGTGGCAATCAGTTTGTATCCGATTCATCCCCGCTGGTTGGTCCCCTTGGCGGCTATGCTGTCAATCTTCCCGCCACTGGTGCTACTTCTGGTACAGTATTCACACTGGGAAATGTGGCCAATACCCTCAGGTTGGATATGGCGCTTTCTGCCATGCAGACCAATGGTGAGGGCCGGATCATTTCCGCCCCCAAAACCACCACCCAGAACAATCAGGAAGCTACCATCATGCAGGGAAAACAAATTCCCGTGCAAACTATTCAGAACAACACCATTACCGTCGTGTACAAACCCGCCGCATTGGAGTTGAAAGTAACGCCACAAATCACTGCCGATGGTACCGTGGTCACCAAGTTGGAAATTAATAACAATTCCGCCGATTTTGGTAACCTTGTTAATGGCATCCCCCCCATTACTACCCAGGCGATTACCACCACTGTCATGGTAGCCGATGGCGGTACGATTGTCATCGGTGGTATGTACAAGGTCGAAAAAACCACTACCAAATCTGGTGTTCCTTTGTTGAGCAAGATTCCTTTGCTGGGGAATTTATTTAAAAATTCCTCCCGCCGTAACGAACAAAAGGAACTATTGATCTTTATAACCCCGAGAATTATTAAATAGGAGAATAAAGATGAAGATAAAATCTTTATTATTGGGTATATTGTTGTGTGTGTTGTTGCTCGGTTTTTCCGGATGCAATAAATTGGAGAATGTTACCAATTCTTCTGTCAAGCTTATTTTGTGGTCTCTCACTGGCGTCGATAAAGATGGAGCGGATACCACCACCATTCTTTCCGATGTGCTAACCAAAGGTTCTATCTTTAACGATAACGTGACCGGTACCTTTACTTCCGTACTCCTCGATCCTACCAAAGTAGGCGCTTCGGATAGTACTTTCTACCAGCATGTCATTATTGATCAAGTTGACGTTAAATTTACCCGTGCCGATGGCTTGAATATTGAGGGTGTCGATGTTCCATACGGCTTTTCGCAAAAAGTATATCTGACCCTTGATACTGGAGAAACCACCGAATCATCATTGTCGTTTATACTGATTCAGCACAATGCGAAATTGGAATCCCCCCTTGTGGAATTGGTGAATTTAGGGCAAGAACATGTTTTGAAATTAGAAGCTAAAATTACTTTCTACGCCAGGGATCTTGCTGGTAATCGTTTGGAACCCGCCGTGGGTAGCATTTCCATTTGGTGTTCGAATTTTGCGGATCCGGAATAGGAGGTTTATGATTATGAAAAAAAATAGCGTGTTGATTATAATATTGTGTTTTGCTCTTATTGGTCTTATTAGCACGACATCGTGTAAGAGAGGGGCGACCTCCGATCCGGTTGTCGGTGGTCCTGCTGGTTACCGGATAGTCTTATCAGGTACTGCCAACCCGTCTACTCTTTATGTGCCGCAGTCTGAGCCCGCTACCTCGACCTTAATTGCTGTGCGGGCCTTAAAGAATGACGGTAAACCCGCCAGCGGTTATACCATTGTTTTTGAAGATGGTTTGGGCTATGGTTTTTTTGAGGGATATAAATTGAGTGATACCCGCGTTACCGACAGTAATGGGCGGGCGCAGATCACTTATTTTTTACCCCCAGCATCCAATGTTAGGTCTACAATCACCGGTGCGATTAAAGCCACTTTGGTAGATAACGGTAGATTGGATAACCTGCCCCTGTCCGATGTGTGGGATGTTGTTCCCCTTCGTATCATTCCTTATATGAATCAGGGTGTGGTTATTCATGGGAACGTCTTAACGCCTTCTGGAAACGGCGTGGAGGGTGTGACTATTGCCTTGGAAGGTGATGATGGGAATCCCAGCGGCGTGACCGTGACCCGTCCCAGCGGTAGCTACGAATTCTTTGTTAGCCCCGGCTGGTATGGTTCTATCACGCCCTCTGCAAAAGGTTATACATTTTCTCCTAGCGCCTATACTTTTACCACTGCTAACCCGATTATGACTGATCGTTATTATGTCGATTTTATAGCGGAGTTTGGTGGTGGGAATACATTGGCTGTTGATGTAGCGCAATGGGACGTGGTGGTCGCAGGAGGTACAGTTTCGATTAATGTCACCAACGGAACCGGTGATGCCAATATCGGTTACACGGTTATGCCTAATTCGCCTTGGATTCATGTCAACCCATCCAGTGGTGTGACCCCCGGTAGTTTCACCGTTGTTGTGGATGAAAATACGTCAGGCGAGGATCGTTCCGGTGAAATTCTTATTTCCGCCACCGATACCCAAGCCACTTCTGTCAAAGTTTCCATCAATCAGAAAGGTAACGATGTACCTGCTGGTGGGGTATTGGCCGCAGACATTACCACCATCAATGTCGAAGCGAATATCCAAACCTCTACCACCATCAATGTTTACAATAGCGGTACCAATTCCACTTCTATCGACTATATTATCACTCCCAATGTGAATTGGATAGTTGTGTCGAAGTCTCGTGGTACAACCAACGATTCTTTTATTCTTAATACTATCGCGAATGCACAGACCAGCAGAACCGGTACTGTCACCTTAACACCCACGTCGACAGGAGTGACTAACATCGTGATTATTACAGTGAATCAAGGTGGCGGTCCTTCTCTTGCTGTTTCACCCACCACGTATACTTCGCCAGCGACAGCGGGAAGTACGTTCATCGCTACCGTCACCAATCCTACTTCCAGTGATGTCATGACATGGTCGGTGAATACTGATGTGACATGGATTGGAATTGTGCCTAACAACGGAACAACCGCCAATGCATCGGTCTTGATTACTATCCAAGCTGCCAATCCCAACACTACTCCACGACAGGCCATTATTACTTTTCTTGCTAGCAATGGTGCAAAGGCCACGATTTTGGTTACCCAAGTCGGTAAGGATTAACGACTGCTAACCGTAGACTGAAATGGCGGATATAAAGAGTGAAAGATTGCAATTAGAGGCATTGGAGAATCTCTTCAAGCAGAAGAGATTCTCCGAGGCACTCAACTTTTCAAAAAAACTGATCCGGGATTATCCCCATTCCTTCCCGATTAAATTGCTTCATGTTAGAACCTTGAAGGAGTTGAACCGATTGGGGGAAGCTGTTGAGGCATTGAATGAAATGATGCAGCTTTTCCCCAACAATATCAATTTGTTGGCCGAAGGAGGTATACTGGCTCTAAAGCGAAACAAGTTTGATGAAGCTCTTGAATATTACAATAGAATTCTTTTCTTGGATCCGTTTAATGCCGATGCCAAGGAATCTATTGATAGAATAAATACCATTAAAAAGAGTGGTGGTGGCCCCAGCGGTAAGAAAATGGATTTTGTCACCTATCATAGCGAGCAATTTAATCGTACCGATACCATTCATGAATTTGATGTCGCGGAGGTTCTAAAAGCGGTTAATGATAAAAAAATATCTTCTTCTGATACCGTGACGAATACTACTGCCACTGCTCATGAATCTGCAAGACAAGCTCCTCCACCCACCGAGACACCTGATCTTTTTGAAAATTCTGAACCCGAACCCTCGTTGCCACCCCCTATTTTGTTTGATGATCTAGGGCTGGATGAAGAACTTGTGGAACTGCCATCTATTTCTGATATTCCTCCAGTTTGGCATACTGAAGAAGCGTTGGCCGAGGAGGAAGAATCTATTCCCACTGATACTCCCGAAGCTCTCGAATTCCCGGATATGGCGGAGCCTATCTCTCCTCCTGCGCTTGATTTTGGGGATCTTGGGGCGACTGAGAATCTCGAAAATGAGAATCTCGAACCACCTATGGCACTGGACCCTATTCTCGACTGGGGCATGCCGGAAGAGTCACCCGTGGCCGATAGCGAAAACTTGGTAATGCCAGAAGATACCGCTACTGCTGACGAGGTAGAAGAAGCGGGGATGCTTTCCATTCAAGAAGAACTGGAAAAAGAAACTGAATTCGCAGAATCAGAAATTCCCAATGACCAGTTAACCCAAATGCCGCCCCCCCCGGATGTGGATTTCGGCGATTTTGACTATTTTGACGAAACAGGGGATTTAAATGAAGTTGAAGAGCCAGTTCCTGCACCGTTAGAAGAGGATTTCTCCCTGGGATGGGAACCGCCAGTAAAGGAAGAACCAAGCGTAGAATCCTCATCTGGTTCTGACATCGGTAGTTTAGGGATGAGTGAAGGTGAGGAATTTGATGTATCTCAATTCTACTCCGCTGTCCCAGACGTGACGGAACCTGAACCCATTGAACCAATGGGTCTGGATGAACCTGTTGCGGAAGAAATTCACGAAGAAATTCATGATGTAATTGAGGAAGAGATTCTAGAAGATAGTCAAGAAGAGCTTCAAGATGTAATTGAGGAAGAGATTCAAGAAGATAGTCAGGAAGTAGTTGAAGAAGAAGCTCAAATTATCACGGAGAGTGCTGCCGAACTTTACTTAAAACAGGGATTGTTGGAGGATGCCGCGATGATTTATGCGAAGTTATACAACACCCGCAAGGAGGAGCGATTCCTGATAAAAATCAACCAGTTGAAAGGAATACGAGCCAATCAAAGGAAGATTGATGTTTTAAATGAATTTTTAAAAGTGATCCAAAACACATGGAAAAGGAGATAAAATTGTTTGAAGACGTATTCAATACATTCTACGAGAACAACAAAGGCATAATTGCCATCGGTGTCTGGGGTAAGGATGGTCTTGAACTGGAGAAATCATACTTTTCCGATGCAAAAGAGGTGGATCTCGAATTTTCCGGTGCCGAATTAGCCGATATCATTTCCAAGCTCGATAAGACCAAGGTTTCGCCCAGTAATTATGTTATAAAGATGAATTTTTACAATTATCACCTCCGTATCTTCTCCTTAACATCTGAATACTTTTTGATGATCTTATCTGAACCCGATGTGTTTGACGGGAAGTTGAATTTTTATTTAAATATCTATCAAGAGCAGATGATCTCCGCTTTATAGTAGGCTTCGCCCGTGTCTATGCTGGAAGTCGGTATATTGCGAGGTGGAAGTTTTTTTTGTGGCGTGTATCTTTCGAATTCAGTTAGAACTATTAAAATTGTATCCTCCCTTGCTCCATTATCGTTAATATCGTATAATTTAGCTTTCTAAGGAGCAATAACATGGTTGAGAATAAAATAAAGACTTTTAAAGTAATCCCGGATGTACCCGAGAAATTAAACGGTTTGTATGACATCGCCCACAATATCTGGTTGAGTTGGAACCCGGATGCGATCAAGTTATTTATCCGCATGGATGACAGTTTGTGGGACATGGTGCGGCATAATCCAGTCAAGATGCTGGGGGAAGTCGGTCAGGAAAGGTTGGATGAATTGGCCAACGATGAAGGCTATGTATTGGAAGTATCACGTGTACACAAGCGATTGACCGAGTATCTGATAGGGATAAAAACGCAGTCCGGGGAAGAGTTCCCCGCGATTGGTTATTTTTCTTTGGAGTATGGTCTGACCGAGGCTTTGCCTATTTATTCCGGTGGTCTTGGCGTGTTAGCAGGCGATCATATCAAGAGTTCCAGCGATCTCGGACTTAACCTCCATGGTATCGGCCTACTGTATCAGTTGGGGTATTTTCGACAATATTTAAATCAAGACGGTTGGCAACAAGATTTTTACGATATCAATGATTTTTATAATATGCCTATCCGTGAAGAGGTTGCGCCTGATGGTCAACCCCTTGAAATCCATGTAGAATTACCCGGTAGAACCCTCTATTTAAAAGTATGGCGATTATCTGTAGGGCGCATTAATATCTATGTGATGGATTCCAATATTGCCAAAAATAACGAGATTGACAGGAAATTAACCTCGCAACTCTACGGCGGCGATAGAGAATTTCGCATCCAACAGGAAATTATCCTCGGTATCGGTGGTATCCGCTTACTCGACACTCTCGGCATCGAGGTCGATGTGATTCATATGAATGAAGGTCATTCCTCCTTTGCTATTTTTGAGCGGGCTAAAATACTCATGCAAAAACAACGCCTTACCTTTGACCAAGCCATGGAAGTCACCCGTAAAACCGCTGTTTTTACTACCCATACCCCAGTCGCAGCCGGGAATGATGAATTTTCACCCGACCTTATCCAGACTTATTTTTCCCAATATGCCAAGGACCTCGGTATCTCTATCGAAGAATTTTTAGCGTTTGGTAGAACCAAACCCGAAAATTACAGTGAGAATTTTTCAATGCCAGTACTGGCTATTCGCAATGCGTCCTATGTTAACGGTGTATCGCAACTCCACGGTACTGTGGCCAAAACCATGTGGAAGCATTTATGGAACGATGTGCCCGAAGAACATATTCCTATCCGGGCCGTGACCAATGGCGTTCATCTGGCTTCCTGGCTCTCCTTTGAAATGTCCGAGCTGTTCCGACGCTATCTGGGCGACAATTGGCAGGAAAAACAGGATCGTTTTTCCTTATGGAAAAAAACCGAGAATATCCCTGACCCGGAAATCTGGCGCGTTCATTGTGTTAGACGGCGGCGGTTGATTTATTTTATCCGCACCCGGTTAAAAGAGCAATTGATGGCCAAGGGGGCTTCCCAGTTGTTGATCAACCAATCCCAGGAAGCGTTGGACCCCGAGGTGCTAACTATCGGATTTGCACGACGGTTTGCTTCTTACAAGCGGGGTGATCTCATATTTCGTGATTTACAGCGACTCATGAAGCTGGCCGACGATCCCTTGCGACCCGTGCAGTTCATTTTTGCTGGCAAAGCTCATCCCCAGGATACGGCTGGGAAAGAAATCATTAAAAACATCATTCATTCTATCCATGCCAATAATTTGTTCAAGCAGATTGTTTTTATCGAGGATTATGATATGAATGTGGCCAGATATATGGTGCAGGGAGTCGATGTCTGGTTAAACAACCCCCTGCGACCCCATGAAGCCAGTGGGACATCTGGTATGAAAGCCGCGGTTAATGGCGTGCTTAATCTGAGTGTTTTGGATGGGTGGTGGGACGAGGCGTATGATCTCGTTAATGGCTGGGCTATTGGTAGTCCTGAAGTGTTTAGTGATCGCACGTACCAGGATGAAGTCGAAAGCAAGGCCCTCTATTCTATTATTGAAAATGATGTGATTCCCATGTTTTACGATAAAGGTCTGGACGGCTTGCCCCGCGAGTGGATCAAGATGATGAAAAATGCCTTTGTCTCCGTGGTGTCTTTCTTTAATACCCACCGCATGCTCAAAGAGTATTCTGAAAAATTCTATGTCCAGGCTGGTCGAAGTTACAGATTGCTCAGCGAAAATGGCTTTAAAAACACCAGGGAACTGGTGGAATGGAAAACGAAAATCCGCCAGGACTTTTACTTGATTAAAGTCGAAAACATCCAATGCGAGGATGCGCATGTCTATAAGATCAATGACAGTTTCCGGGTGCAAGTGGATGTTTTTACCGGCAAACTGCTACCCGAAGATATTAAGGTTGACCTTTATTATGGACGTATTTCATCCAATCATCAATTGACCAGTACAGGGATCGAGAATTTAAAAGAGGTCACCCCGCTGGGGGAGGGGAAATACCGTTTCGCTGGCGAAATGGCTTGTAAAACAACCGGTATTTTCGGGTTTAAAATCCGTATCACCCCTTACCACTCGTTGATCTTCGACCCCTATGAAATGAATATGGTAATATGGACTTAACCGATGAGAACCGCAAAAAGAAAAATGGAACGATAAACCGAAGGATAAAAAAACTACGGGTGCGAATGATCCGATGATTTTTAGTATCCGGTAGTGATGGAGGTTAAAAAATGAAGAAAGCGATTTTTGTATTATATCTGTTAGCACTGGTATGGGTAGTCTTCCCTGTTTTGGGATGGGCCAGTACTGTGACAAGTCCCACCACTGGAGATACCTTGACCATGGGCACTACCTATAACATCCAGTGGACCACCACTGTTGGCACCACCAATGTGGTCATTAATTATTCCCTGGATGGTGGCGTGACATGGTTGAATGTAGCCGATCCAACCCCGGATGATGGGTCTTATTCGTGGACTGTGCCCTACACCACTTCCACCAATTGTAAAATTCTGATTACCGATGAGGACGGTTATCCCGGCGGGACTCCTTCGGGAACGTTTTCCATTGTGGATGATGGGACAAGTCGCCTGATCCTGACATCCCCTAATGGCGGTGAAATGTGGGTGGCGGGAAAAACGTATAATATCACCTGGTTGTCTACGGGTACGACCGGAAATGTAAAAATCGATTACTCCTCCAATAATGGCACTGCTTGGACCGCCATCACTGCTTCTGTGACCAATAACGGCAGTTATGCGTGGACTGTGCCCACCACTGAATCTACCCAATGCCTCGTGCGTATCAGTGAAGCCTCGGACAGTGATCCCACCGATAACAGCAATGCCAATTTTTCTATTGTTTCTGCTACTACTCCCGTGTTGAACCTCATTTATCCCAATGGTGGTGAAGGTTTGTACGGGGGGGCGAATGCCTCTATTACCTGGAACAGTAACGGGACCATCTATAATGTGAAATTCGAGTATTCTACAGATAATGGGTCATCTTGGAATCATATAGCCACTAGCGACAATAGCGGGTCTTACACGTGGAAAGTACCCAATACCCCTGCCACTCAATGCAAGTTCCGGATTAGCGACAGCTTGGACGGCAATCCCATTGATAGCAGCAGTAGTTCTTTTTTTATTATCACCAATCCCACCGCAACCCCTAAAATCACCCTTACATCTCCCAATGGTGGTGAAGTGTTTACTGCTGGCAATTCCCATAATGTGACATGGACCTCTGATGGCGCTATTGGCAATCTAAAGGTGGAATACTCTACTAATAATGGTTCTTCTTGGACCCTTGCTAAATCTGCCACCAAGAACACCGGTACCTATGCATGGCCCGTTCCCAACACCCCTTCTGCCCAATGCAAGGTGAAACTGACACGGGCTGAAGAAACCTCCATATCCGATGCCAGTGATGCGGCATTCACTATTGGTGAACCCGTTCCTTCTATTGCGATTCAATCTCCCGTGGGTGGTGAAACGTGGCAGATGGGAACTACCCAGACTATTACTTGGTCGAGTTACGGTGGCATTGGGGATGTCAAAATCCAGTACTCCACTGACAATAAGAGTTCCTGGGTCACGATTGTTTCCGCCACAGCCAATGATGGTAATTATTCCTGGCTTGTGCCCGCGAAACCTTCCGTTTCTTGTTTTATCAAGATCAGTGAAGCGTCTGATGGTGTGCCCTCCGCGACTGGCCCGCTGGCATTTTCTATTGTCACCGAGAGTGTTGAACCTTTGATCTCATTGAACCGCACCGAACTCTTTTTTAGCGCAGTTAAGTCCAGCATTGCCGTGACTCCTGCGCAGACTATTCTTGTTGATAATGGCGGTGGGGGGACATTGGATTGGTCCGCTGTGGCCACTGGCGATTGGCTCAGGTTGGTTGGTGCTCATGGTACGCAGACCGGTACAGTTACCGTGAGCGCATTACCTACAGGTCTGGCGCCCGGCACGTATATTGAAGCCGTTGTTTTTTCCTCCGAGGATGTCACTATTCCAACTACATCCGTTCTTGTCACCCTGACCGTTTATCCTGCGCTCGGTGATGCTGTTCCTTTTGGCAATTTTGAAACCCCGCTATCCGGTGCCACGCTCATGAGTAGCGTACCTGTCACCGGTTGGGCATTGGATGATGTTGGCATTGAAAAAGTTCTCATCAAGCGAGATGCTGTGGCCGGTGAAGGAAGTGGTGAGGTTTTTGTGGGTGAGGCTGTGCTGGTTGAAGGCGCACGACCTGATGTCGAACTCGCTTATCCCGGTTACCCCATGAATTACAAGGCTGGGTGGGGCTATATGATGTTGACCAACATGTTGCCCAATGGCGGGAATGGCTCTTATACCTTTCATGTTTATGCTGTGGACGGTGTCGGGCACGAGGTGCTTCTGGGCAGTAAAACGGTGATCTGTGATAATATAAACGCGGTGAAACCGTTTGGTGCCATTGATACTCCCGCTCAGGGTGGCATGGCTTCCAGAAACAATTATCGCAACCAGGGCTGGGTGCTGACACCCATGCCCAATTACATCCCTACCAATGGCACCACATTGGAAGCTTTTATTGATGGGAAATCTATTGGCCATTTGACTTACAATATATATCGCGCGGATATTGCCGGATTTTTTCCTGGTTATGCCAACAGTAATGCCTCATTGGCGTTCGTGGATTTTAATACCACTGCTTTTGAAAGTGGTGTGCATACCATTCATTGGATGGCCCGGGACAGTGCCGGTAATACCGATGGTATTGGCAGTCGTTACTTTGTGATCCAGCAGAATGCCGGGTATCGACGCCAAAACTCCACCCTGTCCAACCGGAACATGTCAGGCTTAAACCTTTCTGCCTTGCACGTGGAGGAATTGCCTCTGGACTGCTACACTCCCGTTAGGATGAAAACAGGCTATGGAAAGGGCACAGCCAGCAGTGTGTTAAGAGCTGATGAAAATGGTGTTTTGCGTGTCACTATTTCTGAAATGGAACGGTTGGTATTGGCACTTGATCTACAACCCGGCAGCTATTTGACTGGCTTTCTCAAGGTCGGTGAACAATGGCGTCCTTTACCTATTGGTTCTTCTTTTGATAATCAAAAAGGTGTGTTCTATTGGCAGCCAGGCGTGGGATTCATCGGCGATTACCCCTTGGTATTGGTCTCCACCGATGCCCAGGGTAATTCAACCAAACGGACTGTGCTGGTTACGATTCAACCAAAATCTCAGTATTAACAGTGTTTTAGCTTGGAAACACCGTCAAAATTTTTAAATTTGACCGTGTTTCCAGGTTAGAGTATAATCTTATAATTAGATGTCTTTTATACAAATAATATATACGTATCATATCAATGGGTACAGGAGGTATAACGTGGGCTTAAGGAAGATATTATATATAATGATTGTGGCATTTCTGCTTCTGGCTTTCACACCCGTGGTGTTTGCTGATTATAACGAGGGGTGGTTGCACCCAGTCAGAAGCTATGTAACGGGTTCGGTACCAGCAGGGATTGCTATCGGCGATATAAATAATGATGGGCGGAAGGATGTGGTGGTTTTAAACGAAAGCAACTTGATACACCCCCATGAAAATGATTTTAAACTGATAGTTTTTATCCAGAATACATCCGGGGAATTAATGGACCCGGTGAAATACGACACGAATATAGTCACTACTACTAAGATTCACCAGAGTATCGGTATCGCTGATATTGATAGTGACGGATTAAACGATGTGATCATACGTGCTGAAGGTGGAATCGGTGTTTATTTCCAGAATACCAGTAAAACCCTGGATGCCATGGTTTTAATTCCACTGACTCATGGTACGCCCACCACGATCAGGGTGGGGGATGTGAATAATGATAGTTTGCCCGATGTAGTGGCCGATACGTTTGGTGCCGGTTCCTCGCATCTGGAACTCCTGATGCAGGATGGCGGCGGGAATCTAACGCTATCCAGTGTTATTGATACGGATGCTATAGCCAATGATATTGAAATCGGCGATGTGAACAATGATCATATAAATGATATCGTGACTATGCGGCAAGCGGATGCGGATGAAGTCGCGGTTTATCTGCAATCTGGTGCTACACCTGGAACCTTTGCAGGGGCAGCCTATTACGATATGGGGCCTGCTTCGCTTGCCCTTTCTCCTGGTGAAGTGGTATTGGGCGATGTCAATAATGACGGGCGGTCCGATGTAGTGGTGTCCAATCATAATGATGGTCGCTACTCGTTCGTCGGTATTTACCTGCAAAATAATGCGGGAACACTGAATGCTATGGTGACCTATAAGTCGTTGGCTTATCCAGAGGCATTGTTAATCGGCGATGCCAATCGTGATGGTTTTAAAGATATTCTTGTGGCTCATAGTGGTTTGGGGACTATCGGTCTTTTTACGCAGAGTGACCTGACCCATGGCATGAATGTCGAGCAATATTACGGGTCATGGCCGACGACTGGTGGTTTTGCTCTGGGCGACGTTAATTTTGATGGCAAGGACGATGTAGTCGTTGCCATGTCTAACTTATCCATGATTGGGGTTCACTGGGGCTGGGATGGCACGTATACCATTAGCGTGACAGCCCCTACCAAGGCAGAAGTCCTCACTGTGGGCCAGGAATATATTGTTCGCTGGACTGTGATCGGCTTTACAACCCATGTGAACATCGATTATTCAATTGATGGCGGAAATAATTGGATCAGAATCGTGAGTTTCAGACAAAATGGTGATGAGCGTGACTTATACAGATGGATTGTGCCTTTTACGCCGTCCACCAATTGTAAGCTCGTGGTGCATGATGCGGATGGTTTTCCAGTAGGGGAGCCCTCCCGGGTTTTTACCATAGCTGACGATGGTGTACCACGCATTACGGTTCTGGCGCCCAATGGGGCTGAAGAGTGGTCCGCCACCCATGATTATAATATCAGGTGGTCTACCACCGGCACAGTGGGGAATGTTAAGATCGAGTATACAGTCGATGCTGGCGCCAACTGGACAGAGATCATTGGCAGTACGCCCAATGATGGCACTTATACCTGGAATGTGCCGGATTCTCTCTCCACTCAATGCAAGGTGCGTGTCAGCGAAGCTGCGGATAGTGATCCGATTGATAGCAGTGATGCTAATTTTTCGATTGTTTCTGCCACGACCCCCACGATTAACCTCACTGCACCCAATGGTGGCGAAAGTTTGACCGGGGGAGCGGTTTATCCGATTACTTGGAATTATACTGGGGCGATTTTTAATGTAAAGTTAGAATATTCCACGAACAATGGCGCGAGTTGGAATATAATCTCCAGTGCCGCTCCCAATACCGGGACCTATTCTTGGTCGGTGCCCAACACCCCTGCATCCCAATGTTTGGTGCGGGTTAGTGATGCTTCGGACAGTGTGCCCACCGATACCAGTAATGCCGTGTTTTCCATTAGTTCTGGTGGTAGTGGTGGTGACGCCATCACTGTGACCATGCCCAATGGGGGTGAAGCCTTTTTTGCCGGGTTGCAACAGAATATTCTTTGGACTTCCAGCGGTGCTATTGGGAATGTTAAAATCGAATACTCCACTAACAACAGTACTTCCTGGACGACAATCGTGTCTTCGACTGCCAATAATGGTTTTTATAGTTGGGCCGTGCCCAATACTCCTTCTACCCAATGTAAAGTGAGAGTCAGCCGCGTGGCTGGCACCCCCTTGTCCGATACCAGTGACGCCGTATTTAGTATTTTAGTACCCCAACCCTCCGTGGTGTTGCTTTCACCTATGGGGGGTGAACGATGGCAGACGGGCTCGGTACATAATATCATTTGGCAATCCTATCTGACCGTGGGGGCACTGAAACTGGAGTATTCCACCAATAATAAAAGTTCTTGGACCACTATTATTGCATCCACTCCCAATGATGGCAGCTATTCTTGGACAGTTCCCAATGTTGTGTCCAACAACTGTTATATACGCATCAGTGAGGCTGGCGATGGTATCCCAACATATACCAATTACCAGTCTTTTGCGATAGTGAGCGACAATCCCAACCCCACGATTTCATTGAGTCGAAAGGAACTCTTTTTTGCTACGGTCAAGTCCAGTTCAGCACAAACCCCCACTCAAAAGGTTATTGTCAACAATAGTGGCAATGATATTTTGAAATGGACTGCCACGGTTAGTGCGGATTGGTTTAGGATTAATGCGTTCAGTGGCACTCAGTCCGGAATATTGGAAGTCACGGTACACACTGTTGGGTTAGCAGTAGGAACTTATACTGGCACTGTCACTGTCGCATCCACCAACGCCGTCAATTCACCACAGACTGTAGCTGTCACGTTGCGGGTTTATCCGGCTAACAGTGATGCCGAACCTATTGGTAGCATGGATACGCCCGAAGATGGTGCCACGGTTATGAGCAGTATACCCGTTACCGGGTGGGCAGTTGATGATATTGGTATAGAGAAGGTTTCGCTGTGGCGGGATGCTGTGGCCAATGAAGGTTCTGGTATGGTTTTTATTGGCGATGGTGTAATGGTAGATGGTGCGCGACCCGATTTGGAAGCTGCTTTTCCTGGTTACCCGATGAATTATCAGGCGGGTTGGGGGTACATGCTTTTAACCAACATGTTACCGGATGGTGGGAACGGAACATTTACGCTCCATGCCTATGCCCAGGATTATTTCGGACATAAGGTGTATCTGGGTAAAAAAACCATTTATTGCGACAATAAAAACGCGGTAAAACCGTTTGGCGCGATTGATACACCGGTCCAGGGCGGAACGGCTTCGGGAAGAAATTACAGGAATCAGGGGTGGGTGTTGACGCCGTGGCCGAATAAAATACCTATTGATGGTTCCACATTGGATGTTTATATTGATGGTGTTTCGATTGGTAAGCCCAAGTATAATATTTTCCGTGGTGATATTGCCTCTTTGTTTCCCAATTTTGCTAACAGTCTTGGTTCGTTGGCGTATTTCGATTTTGATACCACCGTGTATGCCAATGGTGTGCATACTATCCAGTGGTTGGCCATTGATAATGCCGGTAATATGGATGGCGTAGGCAGTCGGTATTTTACGTGCATGAATTCTGGTTATGCGCGTGGTCAATCGCAGGTTACGTCAGCGACTGGTGGTGTGTTCTTAAAAGAAATAGTGTCAACGGACACGTCTGGACCTATAAAAGTTCGAACCGGTTATGATGTTCGTCAGGAAGCTATGATTCCAACAGTGGATAAAGAAGGTATAGTGCGAATAACTATACGGGAAATGGAACGTCTGGTATTAGAACTGGGTGGGCAAGTAGGGTATGGTTGTACTGGTTATTTGCAGGTAGGAACGGAATTGCGCCAGTTACCAGTAGGTTCCACGTTGGACGCTAAAAATGGTATCTATTATTGGCAGCCTGGAGTGGGCTTCATCGGTGATTACCGTTTGGTGTTTGTCGGTAGGGAAAATAACGGTAAAACGGCTAAACAGACGGTTCTGGTCACGATTAAATCCAAGTTTGCAAAATAGCACGCTGTGATAAATATATAAAAAGTTTTGCCCGATGTTCCACGGTCAGGGTGGTCTTTAAAAAAGAGCCCCCTGGCCGTCGGAGGGGGGACTGCGTCCCATTTGTTTAGTAACTCTTTGTGTACCTACCAGTTTCTGTAAGTATGGTTGAGTCCCTTAAATAGCAAAAGCTTTAGGAGGTCCAGGAACCCTTTCTCGAAAGGGTTCTTGGCCGCCGGAGGCAACGGTCTGATTTTTTTATCAGTCCCCAAAAAGATAGTTGTGTGGTAAAAATCATTAACCAGTGAATTTCTTCAGCATTTTTATTTTTACTATAAACCACTAAAAACTACTAAAAAATGGTATAAACCAATCACGTTTTGGTCACGTTTAACCGTTCTTATTGTTTTCCCGATCGCAATCTCACGACGTAAGTTTTATTCATTATTTTGCACTTTCTTTGTAAGTTCCGCTTCAATCTCTTCTATCGTAGGCAAACAGCCTTTCAATTCAGAAGGTAACGATTTAACAAGCTTCGTCTCCCATTCAGCCACACCGATAGGTTTTCGAAAGCCACGAAGTGCATACTCTACCAATAGCTGTTTTTTGTTCTTACAAAGCAATAATCCAATGGTTGGTTTGTCGTCCGGATGGCGCAATAGATCATCTACAGCAGACAAATACATGTTCAATGTGCCAACAAAACCTGGCTCAAAAGGCACAGCCTTCAATTCAACGACCACATAACAACGTAATATAAGATGATAAAAAAGCAAATCGATATAGAAATCATTATCGCCCAATTCAAGGTGAACCTGCCGTCCTACAAATGCAAATCCTGTCCCGAGTTCCAGCAGGAACTGCTGAATGTGATCTACTAGGGCCTGCTCAATTTCGCGTTCACGACGAGGATCGGCTGTTCCTATAAAATCGAATAGATATGGATCCTTAAATACTTGAGCTGCCATGTCTGAATCCCCAGGAGGCAATGTGATTGCAAAATTATTTATGGTCTGTCCTTGACGCTCACATGTACAGGAATCAATCTGAAGTTCAAGAATATTTCGGGACCAGCCGTTTTGAATGCTCATTTTGATGTACCACAAGCGTTTCTCCAGGTCTTTGATTTTTTGTAAAATACGGATATTGTGCCCCCAAGGCAATTGTGAAACAAGCTGTTTCACTATTTGCCGATCCGAGTATGCTTCCGCAAAAGAACGCATGAATAGTAAATTTCGCATTGAAAGGCCCTTCATATCGGGAAAAGATTTGCACAGATCAGCCGAAAGTCGGTCAATAACCTTTGCCCCCCAACCTTCCTGTTGTTGGCGTTCAAGAATTTCATTGCCAATATCCCAATACAGCAATATCATTGCTTCATTGGCAGACAAAACCATACGAAGACGTTCAGTCTGGATGCGTGCTTTGATAGAACCAAGCGTGGTGTCATAACTTTCCGGCAAATCGCCATTTCCAGGCCCAACGGGGAATGAGGCATCCATGCGTTTGCGTCCTCTTATTTTGCGTTCATAGTTGTTTTTATTATCCATAGTTTTTTTTCAATCTGTTTCCATTGACCTTTTCACCTTCAGCTTTTACTTCAGCCACCAACAGGTTTTGATATTAATGTCCACTTCTGCTATATTACACACTTGAAGAATGAAAATCAACCCCTTTTGGGAATAAAAATAAATAATTTCTCTGCACGGGGTGCCTGTTCACGAAACTTTTTTTATGCATTCAAACCACCTCCGCCCGGATTTTAGCGCAGGTCTGGCTTACCTGGGTTTTGCTTCCCCGCTGCGTTGCAGCAAAAGCCAGAGTATGCCAGCCGAAGCGTATTCGCAGGAGGTGGTGATGAACGATGTGGAGTGAACAGGTTGCCCGGTTTGGCTATGATTGAACATGCTTTGTTTTCGTGTGCCCCTAATCGCCATTTAAAATTATTGAAAAATTGGAGAACTCCAAAAAAAATTGACAAATCCATGTTTTATGCTATAATACAACGTTGTGATTATAAAAAATTAAATCATTTAAAATTACAATAATGATTAAAAAAAGGAGTAATAAAAAATATGGGAGATTATGATGTTCAGCAAGTTTGTTTGAAAGGTCATCAAACTACAGACAATTACAATAAATATCCTGAGTTTAGAAAAAGCTTCTGTCCAAGTTGTGGTGAAAAAACTATTCACCAATGTCCGCACTGTAATCATCCAATAAAGGGAGATTACCATGTTGATGGTGTATTTGGTATTCCTTCTACAGAACCTGTTCCGACACATTGTGAAAATTGCGGTGAGCCATTTCCGTGGACTCTAAGCAAAGAAAAGCTATCCCAACTGGTATCGGAGCCAAGTAAACAAAATTCTCTTAAACTGATAGAGCAAATATGTTCGCGTTTTCATCTTGTTGCGAAGCAACTGAGATCACGCCATTCAGAAGGTGCAACACTGGAAGTCAACGATGAATATGACACGCAGGATTTGTTGCATTCGCTGTTACACATTTTTTTTGATGATATCCGACCTGAAGAATATACGCCAAGCTATGCCGGGAGTAACTCAAGGATAGATTTCCTCATAAAGGAAGAACAAATAATCATTGAAGTAAAGAAGACCCGGAAAACCTTAAAGGAGAAACAGATTGGAGAAGAGCTACTAGTGGATATTCAGCGATATCAAAAACATCCAGATTGTAAGAAACTCATCTGTTTTGTTTATGATCCAGAAGGATTGATATCAAACCCAAGAGGATTAGAAAATGATCTTGCCAGAAATAACGACGATTTTATTGTCAAGGTTGTAATAGTTCCAAAAGGTCATTAGGAACAACGAACAACCTATCCATCAATTCGCGTATCAAATAGCAGAACGGCATTTAGTTAAAAACAAACAATAGTCACGTTTTGGTCACGTTCGGGGAATTTGGGTGATTTTTTTCCTTTTGAGTTGTCTGGGAACTTCTGTTATAATTATATTTCAGATTTAGGCCGGGTTCAAGCATTCTTGGCCGCCGGAGGCAGGGGAATTATTTTTTAGTTTCTGGTCAGGCTATATTTCAGGAATAAAAGCATTGCCAAGCCTAATAGTATTATTTTTGCCGCCCAATGGTCACCAGCGACTGAAAATCACTCATCATTGTCCCTGTTGGACAAAATTGTCCGCCATCGGTCATCAGAGACTGAAAATCACTCATCATTGTCCCTTGTTGGACAAAATTGTCCGCCAACGGTCATCCACGACTGAAAATCACTCATCATTGTCCCTTGTCGGACAAAATTGTCCGCCATCGGTCATCCACGACTGAAAATCGGTCAAAATGATACGAATTTGCACTGAATTCTATCTAAATCAGTCAACGATGTCCCTCCGAGGGTCATCGTTGACCCTTTGAGGAAAAATTTACATGAAAATCGGTCATCGTTTACCCTATTTGCACTTTTTTGACTCTAATTCAGTCATCACTGACCCTAATTCACTTGCGAATCAGGCTGGAGGGCAAAATTTCCGAAAAATCGGGGAATTTATTTACAAATGAGCACACTAATCATTGTTTTTGGTGTAAGGTTTTCCGTAACTGCCGAGATTTGGCTTTTGTCACAGATAATCCGCCCAAATATCATCCATGGGAGCAAATACCTCTTCAGGAGATACCAGTAATTTGGCAGTATATTTTTTTTTAATGCGCCAGGGATGGCGCGTCTATGTAGACGCGACATCCTTGTCGCATTCTTTTACTCTACTGTTTCCAAGCACTCCCAATTGCACGAGTTTCTTTCCAGTTATAATCCCACGGCGCAAAGCGACGTGGGTGGGGCCGCTGCCAAAAAACTGAATAGATACTGTTTTTTTTGTTGACAAAATGGAAAATTGATGCTACAATATAATATTAGCATTTTAGGATAATATTTATGTGGTGACGTTTGACTCAGATTTAGAGCCAGAGAAGGAGGAAAATAAAGTTAATAGCCCCATGGATACTGAAAACAAGGGTCAGAATCATAAGGAAAGGAAAAAGATGAGAATTGTTAATATTAACAAAGGAGAAAGATATGAGCAAAGACAGAGATAGAATAGTTTACAAGCGTAATGATGGAAAATGGGTTAATAAGCGGATTGATTCCGATCAAGCATCTTCGCTTCACAATACTCAAAAAGAGGCAGGGGACACTGCAAAAAAAATGCTCAATAACCAAGGTGGTGGTGAATTGATCACAAAGGGAGTTAATGGGAAAATTCGTAGTAAAGATACTATTGCCCCGGGAAATGATCCGAGATCAATCAAAGATACTGAAATGTAATTTTTATAAATACACTGACACCAAGATGTGTGCAATATTAAATATTCCCAACTCGACACAGTTCCTCAGAGATGCTTTTTCATCCGAACAAGAATGTCTTGAAGTAAACCTTCGCTCATCTTCACGTATTACGCATCCAGGTGACCGCGGAGAAGTAAATGAACAGTTTTTTCTTGATTTCCTGCGTTCATATCTACCAAATCGGTACACAGTAGAGAAGGCTATCGTTCTTGACAGTGAAGGAGCGGTTAGTGATTCAATTGATGTTGTGGTATTTGACCGGCAATATACTCCAACATTATTGGACAACGCCAAACACAGATACGTTCCGGCAGAAGCGGTTTACGCGGTGTTTGAATGTAAACCAACCATTAATAAGCAATACCTTGAATACGCAGGCGAAAAGATTGCATCGGTTCGTAAGCTTAAACGCACATCCGTCGATATTTTTCACGCTGGAGGTGTATTCAACGCAAAACCATTGTTTAATATCATTGGGGGAATCCTTGCTATAGATGTTAGTTGGGGCGATGGGCTAGGCGACACTTTCCAACAAAATCATCTGCAATTGACGGGTCACAAAAAAATTGATTGTGGTTTTGCAGTGACGGGAGCTTGCTTTGATGTCTTTTCAGAGGATAATAATTACTCATTTGGTCCGAGGAGAAACGCCCTTGCATATTTTGCATTTCGTCTACTTTGGAAACTTCAATCACTTGCCACTGTCCCAGCAGTTGATTGGATGGCATACGCAAATCAACTCAGTGAAACTACAGAATAGGAGAGATCATGTACGATTATAGTAAGCGAATAGAGGCCTTTTGGGATGAAAAGGTATGTCTTAGAGAGGATTCTAAAAATAAGTTGTTCAATCATAGAAAGGTAAACCGTGACCGCTTGATTAAAAGACTTCCCGAAGAGATAGAGGGGTTGAGCATCGGGGAATCTTCTTTCAAACCCCAGGGCTCAATGGCAATGAAAACCATTATTCAGGCACGTTTTTTGGATGAAGAATACGATATAGATGATGGCTTGGTTTTATGGAAAAGTGATCTAATAAATGCTGAAGGAAACGAATTGTCAGCTATGGATGTAAAAAATAAAGTACGAGAGGCACTAAAGGACAATCGTTTTAATCGACAGCCAAGACTATGCACCAATTGTGTTCGTGTTTTCTATGCAGATGGAGATGAAGAAAAACATCACGTTGATTTTCCTGTGTATCGAAAGTATAATGATGGAGAAGGGAAATACGAACGAGAACTTGCCAGTGGCGAAAATTGGACAGTTTCAGACCCGACGCAGGTTACTGTATGGTTCGAATCTGAGGTTACAAATCGCAACTACAATACGGATGGCAAAGGTACCCAAATGAGGAGACTCGTACAGTTATTGAAACGATTCTGCCGCAGTCAAAGAAATTGGGATTTACCCAATGGTATGAAGTTAACTATGCTTGTATCTGAATGTCAGCCGGAGTTTTCAAGCGGCTTAGACATAGCTTTTCGAAATCTTCTAAAGAACCTGAAAAAACGTTTGGAATGTTCGAAAGTTATTTTTAATCTTGCACACCCCGATAATCCACAAATTACCCGAACCTTAATGGATGACAGTGTCTGTCAGTTATTGGAAAAAATCAAGGAAGCACTGGAGAAACTGGAAATTCTTGATAATATAGATTGTAAGCAATCCGACGCTAGCACAATCTGGGATTGGGTGTTTAAGAGTGATGGCTTCTTTAAAAAATATGATGAAAATAATAACGATAGTCAAAATGTTAGCAACTTTGCTGCTGGGATAGCAGTTTCAACTCCTAAAGGTTCAGTCGATCACAGGGGTGGCGGCAGGTTCGGATGAGTAGTTTGTCCAGTTTGAATGACAGACGAAACCGGTCTATTCAGATGATTTCTGAAGCTTTGGCTGATAACAAGGAATTTTGTGAATTACCACCTGAAGATAATGGATACCCATCAGAATTTAAAGTATGGAGCAGCTTTGTCGAAACAAATGGAAAGAAATGGGAAATACATGTTCTCTTGACCAAAGATTTTCCAGACCAGCCTCCTCAAATCAAAGTGCTTGGAGGCGAAAAATTGATATTAAAAATACCTCATGTCTTTGAAGATGGTAATTTATGTGTTATTCCTGAATCATCAAGTATTGATATTAATAATCCGGTTGATTTATTTTGGGAAGTAGTTGAGTCCACAAAGAAAATACTTGAAGGAAAAGAAGTGGACGATTTTCAAACAGAATTTTCTGTATATTGGAATCGTTGCCTGGATAGCGGAGGCAAAGTCTCTCTACTTATTGATTCTCCAGAAGTTCTTGGTACCTCATTTGATATATCATATTCTGAAAATTTCATCTTTGCGTCAATCTCTACCGAAAGCTTAAAAAAATGGCAAGAGAATTTTTTTGGAACTAAAAACCAAGTTAAATCAACAAGAAATGGGATTTTGGTAGTTCTTGATGCCCCTTTACTTCCAAAAGAATACCCTGAGACATTAAGTGACTTAGTCACCATGTTACTATCTATAAATGCAGAAGAAGAGCTTGAGTTGCTAATCAAGCTGTTTGTATCCAAACAGCCTCTTATTTTTGTTCTCTTAGCTCAGAAAACAGATAATGGCTATGCTCTTGGGGGAGTCTATTTTCAGGTAACGACTGTAACTAATTATAATCTCATAATGAGTGGTAAGCAATCTATTAGAGAAATAATAGACAAATGTCTGCCATTGATGAAAAAGACAAAAGTCACAAAATGCTTGGTTGAACGTATAGATTATTCCTGGATTCACTCTCGTGGAGGGGACGGAGGAAGTTTTCAGAAACGCGCTGTATTACTAATAGGTTGCGGTTCATTGGGTGGATATGTTGCACATTATTTGGCCAAGGCTGGAGTTTCCAAAATAACTATTATAGATCACGACAAATTAAAATGGGCAAATATCGGACGACACATTTTAGGAGCAAAATTTTGTGGAAGGTTCAAAGCACAAGCAACAGCTCTATCTTTAGGAAACGAGATGCCACATCTTCAAATTTCTTGGATTACAAAGAAATGGCAAGATGCGCTTCGAGACAATGATAAATTATTTGATAATTATGATATCATTGTCAGTACTATTGGGGACTGGAGAAGCGAAGGACCTTTAAATTACATATCTCATGAGATTAAAATTCCCCCTATTCTATTTGGATGGCTTGAGCCTTATGCCGTCGCGGGTCACTGTCTATTGAGGGTAAATGGAAGTGGTTGTTTGGCATGTGAGATGAATAGATTCGGTCAGTTTAAATATGCAGTAACGAAATTTCAGGGGAAGACACTAAAACGTGAACCCGGTGAATGCACACAATATCAACAGTATGGCCCGGCTGCAATGCTACCAGTGGTTTCATTAATTGTCAATGAGGCAATAAGGAGCCTTAATGAAAAACCTGAAAGGTCCGAACTCAAGACTTGGATAAGTGATAGAGAGTATTTTTGGAATACTGATGCATTGATTTCCCCGGAATGGAAGGTGCGTATTGATTCAAAAGGATATTCCAGGGTGCATTATACAAGTTGGGATTCCAAAAAGGATTGCACCGTATGCAATTAGATGATAGCAAAGACACTGTTTTTCGATACCGAATACCAAATTCGGGTCAAATTTTGGAGTTAAGTGATCCGGTGATAGAAATCTTTAAATTTTATCGCCAAACTGGTGGAAAACCAGAAGCCGGAGGACTTTTATTCGCCGAACTTTGCCTACCAAGAATCATCATCAAACAAGCTACAACACCACACAAACTAGATAAGAGGAGCAAGTTCAGCTTTATTCCGTATCGAAAGCCGCAAAAAGATATCATTTCCCAGTTCTTCAATACAGATCTCCACTTTGTGGGAGAATGGCATACCCATTTTCAGCGAAATCCATCTCCTTCTATAATAGACTTGCACTCAATGCAAGACTCCTTTTTAAAATCAAAGCACGAACTGAATGCTTTTATAATGATAATTGTCGGTTCTTATACCCCAGGCCTCCGCCTATGGATTAGTCTGCACAATGAAAATGGTTTTCAACGCTTATAGTTTATATAGCATTTCGATTAATGACTACTTGAACTCCTAGCTGATGACAGTTTATAAATCCACCAAACGTAACCAGACTACGGCACTTCTTTTTTTGGTCAAAAAAAAAGATAGTCACATTTTGGTCACGTTCGGTAATTTTTGACGGTTTTTTCACTCTTGAATTGACCGGGAATATGTACTATAATTAAATTTTAATTCCCGGCCAGGTTCAAAGGTTCCTGACCGTCGGAACCATTAGGCAGTTTTTTGAACAGCCTCCCCTGGATTCACCATCAGATTTGTGAAAAAACATGGACGATATGGACTTAATGGACGATGTGGACGAAGTGGAGCAAAAACAAAAGCATTTTTTTGTCCATATCGTCCACTACGTCCATATTGTCCACAACGATTTAAGAAATTTGGCGGTGGATTCAGCAATAAATCAATGACAGGGAAAAGGTGTACCCCAAAACCCAATGAATGCTTGCCATCCACATGAGTATATTGCAATCTAACTTGCGTCAAATAAAATCGTGGCGCGAAACGTATCAGAGATTCAATGATACCTACTGCCAAAAAACTGACTAGATATAAAATTTCTAATTGACAATTGGGTGGGAATGTTTTAAAATCGAATTTAAAGAAATTGAATTAATAACGATTTTATAGATTTTATAATAATAACGCTATATTAGATTTTAAGACTAATTTAAGAGAGGTGACACATGTCAAAAAAAGTGTTGGTTGCCACTGAAAAACCTTTTGCAAAAGAGGCAGTGGACGGTATTAAAAAAGTGGCCGCTGAAGCGGGATACGATGTGGTGTTGTTGGAATCTTATACGGATGCCACTCAATTTACGGCTGCCGTGGCGGATGTGGATGCGGTGATCATCAGGAGCGACCTGGTTACTCCTGCGGTGATCGATGCGGGGAAAAATTTGAAGATCGTTGTACGCGCCGGGGCGGGGTACGATAACGTGGATTTAAAAGCAGCTACTGAACATAACGTGGTAGTCATGAATACTCCCGGTCAAAACTCCAACGCGGTGGCAGAACTGGTCTTCGGCTTGATGATTAATCTGGCGAGAAAAGCCTATTCAGGGAAGTCAGGCACAGAGTTAAAAGGTAAAAAACTGGGCATCCATGCTTACGGAAATATCGGCTTCCTGGTGAATAAAATCGCCAAGGGCTTTGATATGGACGTCTGCGCGTTTGATCCCTATATCCCAAAAGAACGGATGATGGCGGACGGGGTGAAACCGGTCAATTCTCTGGATGAATTATATTCAACCTGCGATTATATCTCGATTCACCTGCCGAAAGTCAAGGAAACGATCGGCTCGGTTAACTACGAGCTGCTGTCCAAAACTAAAAAAGGCGTGGCTGTGATCAATACGGCCCGCGAAGAAGTCATCGACGAAACAGGCTTGCAAAAAATCATGGAAGAACGGAAAGATTTTATGTACGCGGCGGATGTAGCGCCTAAATGCCAGGATGTGCTCAAAGAAAAATACGGGGCCAGGGTCTTTTTTACGACCAAAAAACTGGGCGCCCAAACTGAAGAAGCCAATATCAACGCTGGCATCGCTGCCATGAAACAAATCGTCCAATTCCTGGAAAAAGGCGACCGCACTTTCCAGGTCAATAAGTAACATCCAATCTATGATCTAACCTGGGGAACAGGTATTTTAAATTTTTACAAACGGATAAACACGGGCGGCGTGACAACTGCCCGTGTTTACCGGGAAATTAGAACTACTACAATTCAATGAATCCTGGATTCACTGCCAATGTAAAAAAACCAATCAGAGTTGAAAGAAAAAAAGGAGGAATCATGGCTAAACTTGGTCATTTCTTAGCGACATGCATCATTATTCTTGTATTTAGTGTTCCTATTTATACAACAGAAGAAAAACCGATACCTATACCGTTGCTAAACAACGATTTTGAAACAGTGGACAGCAACGGAATGCCCGCGAATTGGCAAATTAATGCCACGGTGGGTCAACGGGATGTTGTCCGGGTGAGCAGCGATGAAAAAAATGCCCACAGCGGTGAAAAAAGTCTGAAAATATCTCATACGGGATGGGAACAGAGCGAGGTGTTTTCCACGCCCCTTCATTTTCAGGTGGGACACCTGTACCGGTTGAGCGGCTGGGTAAAAACAGAGTCGGCGGTAACGCGTCCGATGGACCGTTATCCCACACCGGTGGCAGCATGTCTGACAATGGAATCCCTGCCTTTTACGAATCACTCGCCTGCCGTGGGGGGAACCTCGGATTGGACGAGAATAGAAACTCTTTTTATCGCGACCCGCACCCAAGACCGGATAAGGTTACATTTGGGGTTCAATGGCAAAGCCATGGGAAATACTTGGTTTGATGGTATTGGCGTGGAAAAAGTGGAGGATATCACGGCTTATGTTCCAATGGACACAGTCAAATGGTTCGGGCCGGCTTTTCGCTATACTGATAAAGGATGGATATTTGTTCATATTGAAGGGAAACCGTATCAACGGGGCTATCAATACGGTTACTTACTGGCCAATGAGATTGCGGCGTATATCACGAAACTGGCTTACCTGGAAAATAATAATAAACCGGAAGATGGCTGGCAAAAAGTGCGTTTTATCACGGATGCTTTCATGTTAGGAAAGTATGACGCGGAGTATCTGACGGAAATGAGAGGTATCGCGGATGGCGCGGCTAAAGCGGGGGCTACTTTTAACGGAACGGCTTTGGATCTGTTGGATATCGTGGTCATTAACTCTATTATTGACATTAACCAGATGGCAGACGGAGCACGGGGCGCACGTCATGCCTTGAGCGGCAAAAATTTCCTGGCTGCTGAAGATGAATTAAATATTCCATTGCGCGAGCATAAGTGTTCTGGTTTTCTGGCCAATGGACCGGCTACTCCCAATGGCGACATCGTGTTTGGGCAACTTTTCATGTGGAATGGTTACACTGGCGTTCATTGGAACGTGATCTGCGATGTGAAACCAGACACGGGGCACCGATTGGTGTATGAAACGTTTCCCGGCGGCATTCATTCCGGCGCGGATTTTTATGTGAATGACGCGGGCATCATGATCGGGGAAACGACGACGAGTCAAACACCGTTGGATATGAACGGCACGCCACAATCGAACCGGATTCGCAAAGCGGCGCAATATGCGAGTAGTATTGATGATGTGGTGAAGATTCTGTTTGAAAAAAATAATGGCATGTATACGAATGATTGGTTGATTGGTGATGCAAAAACGAATGAAACAGCGATCTTGTTGCTGGGCACAAAGAAAATGAAGCTGTGGCGCAGTGGCACGGGCGATTTTCCCGGTGGCACCAAGGGTTTTTTCTGGAGCGACAATAACAACAAGGATGACGAGGTGCGCAAAGAATATGTGAATGGCCCGGACAACGCGCCGTATGATCTGATTTTTATGCCCTGGAACCGGGACGTGTCATTCATGCAATTCTTCCAGAAATACAATGGCAAGTTTGATTCAACTGTGGGTGTTAATATGTGGGCGTCTTCTCCTATTAATAGACCGCATGCGTGCGATGGCAAAATTACCACGACGGAGATGGCCAAACAACTGGTTTTTCTCGCCCATTTTGGCAAGGTGACGTTGCGGGAGAAATTCCCTTCCAATCGGACACGTATACTGAAGGATCTTCCGAATGTATTGCCTCACTTATCGCTGGGTTATTCGATTATCAGCCCGATATTTGTGACGGAAAAGCTGGTGGCTTTGAAAAAAAAGCTGGACCAAGAAGCGAACGCGGCGAAAGTAGCGAGCGCTGGGAAACCTGATTTCGCGAAAGTGAAAGAGTTTTATAGTTTTGATACGCGAATGCTCTGGTTTAATACGGTGTACCCGGCATCCAATCGGGAGAATTGGTTTATCAGTGGCAGTGCCGGGTATTGGCGCATGTTAAAAGGACTTCCTGAAGACACGGGCAAAGGGGTTGAATATCTAACGGAACAATTTTTATCTATGAATACCCAATATCTGTACACTATCGCCCATGAAGAAGCAATCGCTCCATTGGAAGCGCAACGGATGTACGATCGTTATGGTCATTACCGTATCCCCCGCATTCGTGGAACCTATTTATTGCATCAATTGCGTCTTTATCTGGGTAATAAAATCTTCTCCGAGGTGATGAACGCGGTGCATGACGAGTTCAAAGAGAGACCGATGAGGAATGACGAGTTTATCAGCACGGCGGAAAAAATCGCGGCTAAACCATTAAAAATGTTTATCATGCAGTGGCTGGAACGGAAAACTTTACCAGAAATGACGGTCAATGCGACGGCAACACAAACGGGTGAAACATGGACATTAAACCTGACAGTCCAACAAAAAGGAACGCCCTATCATTTTATGACGTCGGTGTCTGTGGAAACGGAAAAAGGGACGCATAGGGAAATGGTAGAAGTAAACAAGGAAACAAACACGTTTGTTTTCACGTTACCGGGAAAACCGGGAAAAATGGTGTTTAATGCAGGGGCTGAAATCCCGGTTTCTTTTGAGGATTATTATACCTTTGCGAATTATTTCGACGATTTTGACCATACTCTTTTTATCTACGGGACTAACCAGCAGATTGAAGCGAATCACACGCTGACACTGCGCTACCGGGAACTGTTGGCAGATACATTCACAGAGATATTGCCACCGGTTTTAAAAGACAGCGAGGTGAATCTGGACGCATTAAAAGATCATGACCTGATTGTTCTGGGTGGACCAGCAGACAATCGGATTATGGCGCTGCTATTGGATAAACTGGGAGTACAGTCTGGCAAGAATGTTTTCCAGTGGCAGGGCAAGACTTATGGTGCGGCAGATGATGGGTTAATATTGGTATTGCCGAATCCCTATAATGCGCAACGGGTGGTGTATTTACTGTTGGCCAACAGTGCTTTGCAGCTTTATCAGATGACCAACGAACTAGGCCGCGTGCCCTCATGGGGTATATTTAAGGGCAGTACAGTTATTGCCAAGGGATATCATCCAATAAAAGCATTTACTATAGAATTGGGTCAATAGAGTTAGTTGTCCCCGGAGGCCAGGGCGCTTTTTAAAAAAAAGGCTCTGGACCTCCGGGAATGGCCTAATATTGGGTTTAATTGCGGATGAGTTGGAGGGTTTCTTTTAATGTTTTGGAAAGGATAGAGGTGTCCACGCCCACTGTAATCAAAGTAAATCCTTGTTGAAGCAAAGATTTTACATCTGCGGGGTTGACTGTAAAAATGCCCACGGCCAAGCCTGCTTCTAAACCGGCGCGGCGTACTTTTTCAATTTGTGCCAGCACTTCGGGGTCTTTAACCTGTCCTGTTTTGCCCATGCTGCCAGAAAGATCATAAGGACCAATAAACAGGGCATCAATACCGGGAACGGCAACGATTTCCTCTATATTATTAATGGCAGCGATATCTTCGATTTGAATAATAACGGCAATATCGTGGTTAGCGTGGGCTAAATACTCTTCAAACTGGGTACCGTAACCCTGGGCGCGGGTCAGTCCAACACTGCGACACCCGGTGGGCGGGTATTTGCAAAAACGGAGTATTTGTTGGGCTTGGGCTGCTGAATTCACCCGGGGGAGAAGAATCCCGGCTGCGCCAGTATCCAAAGTCTTTTTGATCCATGCTTCATCAAAACATGGGGGCCGTAACACGCAGGGACAACTATTACCGACGGCCTGTAGAATCCGTTGCGCACTTTTGGGGTCCAGGGTCGAGTGTTCCATATCCACGAATAACCAATCATAACCGGCTGCTGCATAAATCTCGGCAACCTCGCTGCTGTCAAGTGTCAGCATGGACCCGATCATGGGTTGTCGCGTTTGTATTTTTTGCTTGAATTGAAATGAATTAACCATGATTTACCTCTTTTAATGTTTATTTTTAAATGTGAACAGAGCCATTCGTTTTGGGTGGCGGCACCGGTTGCTTTAAAAAATTCGCGCTGACTGGCATTATGAAGATACCTGCTCGTTAATTAATGCATAGGTGGATTCTTTGGTTGATTCATCGAGTATCTCCCTGATTTTGGCTGCCAATGATTGATATGAATAGGGCTTTTGAATATAATAGACACCTTCACCGAGTTCATCTCGTTTAAGAATACGATTATCGGTGTACCCGGAAGCGAGGAGAATCTTTAAGCTGGGCATCATTTCGCGCAACTTTTCAGAGAGTTCTTTCCCGTTCATTTCGGGCATAACCAGATCGGTGAGCAACAAATCGGGAACCATTTGCTTTTCTTGAATCATGTGATAGGCTATTTTTCCATTGGCGGCTTCAAAAACGTGGTATCCCATTTCTGTGAGTGCATCCAAGGCAAACGTCCGTACTGCATCGTCGTCTTCGACCAGTAAAATGGTTTCGGTTCCGGTGAGCGCGAGGTGGTTTTTTTCAATGATGACCTCTGGCGCGTGTTGTTCTTCCGTGGAAGGCCAATAGATTTTAAAGGTAGTGCCGATATTGGGTTCGCTATAGAGAAAGATACTGCCGTTGTTCTGTTTGATAATCCCATACACGGTGGACAAACCCAGACCGGTGCCTTTTCCTTTCTCCTTGGTGGTAAAAAAAGGTTCGAAGATTTTTTCCTTTATCGCGTCATCCATGCCAATACCAGTGTCGCTGACAATGAGGGCGACATGTAAGCCGATGTGGCTGCCGACATGATCGGCCACAAAGGATTCATCGAGGTAAATCCGATGAGTTTCAATAAGAATTCGTTTGTCATTGCCGGGGCTGGTATTTTCCAGAATAGCATCCCTGGCATTGACGATCAGATTCATCAATATTTGTTCGATTTGTCCGGGGTCCGCCTTAATGGGTGGGATATCGGCGGCGAAATTTATTTCAAGGTGAATCTCTTCGCTGATTAAACGATGGAGTATTTTTTCCAACTGGTTGATCACGAAATTAATATCAATCACTTTGGGAGTGTAGATTTGTTTGCGGCTAAAGGTGAGGAGTTGTCGGGTTAAATTTTCCGCACGTTCTCCAGCCTGCATGATGGCTTGAACATCGCGGAGTACGGGTTGTCCTTTTTGCAGTTTTACCATGGCGATTTCAGCGTGACCATTGATCACAGTCAGGAGATTGTTAAAATCATGGGCAATACCGCCTGTTAAACTGGCAATAGCCTCCATTTTTTGCGCGAGATGCAACTGGGCTTGCAATTTTAGTTCTTCGGTGATATCACGTTTGACTGCCACAAAACTGACAATTTCGCCGGAATAGGAGCGAATAGGAGTAATCGTGGCATCCTCGGTATATAAAGAGCCGTCCTTTTTACGATTGACGATCTGACCGGTCCAGGTTTTGCCACTGGTAATGGTGGACCACAAATCGAGGTAAAAATCGGGGTCTTGTTTGCCGCTTTTTAACAAACGTGGGTTTTGACCGATGGCTTCTTGCTTGGAGTATCCGGTGATGGTGGAAAAGGCGGGGTTTGCATAAATGATAGTGCCGTTGGTATCGGTGATGAAGATAATTTCCGAGGCTTGTTCCACTGCCATTTCCAGGCGTTCTCGTTCTGCTTCGGCCTGTTTTCGCGCGCTAATATCGCGACCCACCGAGATAATGGTCAGAACTTCTTGCTCTTTATTCAGAACGGCTGTATTTAACCAGGCTTGCCAGCGCCAGCCTTCGGTGGTCAGGGAACGTGCTTCCACTGAGGTTGAATAAGGTGGTTTATAGACGTCTTCAATGGATTGTTTTACTTTAGCGTGATCGTCGAGGTGAATAAGGGGCATAAAGGATTGACCGAGTAGTTCTTCCTGGGATTTGCCAAAGTTTCTGCAATAGGTGGGGCTGACAAAGAGCAAGCGGCCCTGGGTGTCGAATTTGATGATCATATCTTGTTGATTTTCGACCAGGAGCCGGTATTTTTCCTCGCTTTTGCGCCATTCTTTGGCTGCGAAGTCCAATTCTTGGGTGCGTTGGGCGACAATGGCTTCGAGTTGGTGCTGGTAAGCCAGATTTTCGCGAATGAGGCGTGTTCGTTCCAATGCTTTTTCAATGGCATGACGCAACACGGTTAAATCTTCGAATGGTTTGAAAAGGTAATCCCAAGCACCCAGGCGTAGCGCTTCGACGGCGTCGCCGATAACACCCGTACCGGACATTACGAGAATCGGCGTGTGGGGTGATTCGCGGGTCACGACTTTTAAGACTTCTATGCCATCCAGTTCGGGCATTCTTAAATCGACCAGGACCAGGTCTGGTTTTAACTGGTTGAATTTCTGTATGCCGATATGGCCATTCTCTGCTTCTTCAATGCCATAATTGCAATCTTCCAGATAATACCGGATACTTTGACGAATGGGTTTCTCGTCATCAATGACCAAGAGCAGGGGATTGGCAGGTGTAGGCATGGGATGTTACCTCCTTTAGGAGTAGGTTTGGTCAGAGGACGATTATATCACATCGTCTATTGGGCTGAGACAAGATACTCCCTTTTCGCTTTTGTCAGACAATAAAAATTTTACTGAATCCCTATTGTAAAGGAAAACGCTTTTTTTTTCAAGAGAAATTTCAAAAATTGACTGGTTCTGTGTTGGGCTTCTGTTTTTTGCACTATAAATTGGATGATGGAGAATAAGGTTAAGGTCGAGATAGTTCTGTTGTTTTCCCGACCTTAACCTTTCCCTTCCTTTCTCCTATCCTTATCCTCACCTTTCTGTTTGACCCTACCGGTTGGGGAAGTTAACCCTTTCCATGGTGTTATATTAGACCAATTTCATCGCCGATGATGATGTGATCTTCTCCATAATCCCCGTCATAAGGGCGTATCACCCGCACTTGCCATTCTGGTAGACCGGGAGGGATAACCACCAGGATGCGATTATTGGCATGATTGATGGTAACCTTACCGTCCAGGAAAAATTCAAAATTGGCCCATGAGGGTAAATTGACCACGCTCCTATTTTTTAAATGTCCCGGACCACTGACCACGGAAATGTGCAGGTAATCGTTTTCAATATCGGTTTTTAGGTAAATCTCCAAAGATCTGTCATAGCTAATCAGATGCGCGCCCCGTGAGGAATGGTGGTAGATATTGATATCTCTTTTTTCAGCAATCAGTTTATTTTCAACCGTGATTTTAGTTCCTTTGATCATTGTTCCGCATCCTTCATCGTTTTTTTTTTAGCTTCAATATAATAATCTTCAACATTGCATAACTGACACTTAGTCTTTTATTCATAAGGCATTCTCCTGCTTTTTTTAAGTATTGTGATGGGATTTGTTGGCTTCGCGCCTGCGACTTTTGTTTCCAGTTATTTTTTCCCGCCTGAAGTATGTAAGGCGGTGAAAACAGGGGGTGGGGAAGTCTATAGTCTGACCGCCATCCCCCTGGGTGCCAAATAATCGTAAAGAGTGGGAAGCGGCAGGGAACTTTGCCTTGGGATAATGGCATTACCTGCCGCTCCTCCACTTTACGGTCTAACCTCACAAGTGCCCACACGTTTTGGCTGGGTGCTTGTTTTAACGAACGGGGAGAATTCTTTGTTTTAAAACCGAATATCAGGGGGAGAGAGGGGACGTGTGTCATTTTGGTTTGTTTCCGCTTTTTTTTAGGTTTCGGTTTTGGTGATTTCTACCCTAGTTCTGCCATGTTGTTTTTTTACTGATCACGGTTCGTCTTCGCCCACGCTGATGTTTACTGCCAGGGGAATATCTGGTGGTAAACTGTTGGGAATAATTTGAAATGTCCAGTTTGAATTGGTTCTGGAAAATGTCACGGCCATATCCACGGATGATCTTAACTTGAGAAGGCACTCTTTGGTATCCCGTCCTTCTGGGGTGTTGATGACCAATTGAACATCTGTGCTCAATAGCGGGATGTTTTCATTTGCGCCAATTGCAATGGTCGTATTATAATCAATTGGACCATTCTCGATTTTGCGGTTCACGTTGAGACCGCCTACATTCAATTTGTTTTTTACTATAACCTCGGCTTGACTTGCCATTTTATTACCTCCTGTAATTTATATGTTATGGCATGATTATAGGGGAACTTTGTACGCGTCGCAATAAAAATAGTCCATAAATCATGCAAAATAGTCTATCAAAAAAAAAGATGGAGGTTAGGAAGTTAAGAAACTAGGACGTTAGGAGAGAAAACTCCGGGGTGTTGGATTGAATGCAGACGATTTCCTTCAGTCTGGGTGACGGTATGTTGTCAGTCGTTTATGCTTTTGCTAAATCAAGGAGTTTTTCAGGAATTAGCGCGCAGGTGATTTTTGTTCCGTCCGGGGAGTTGACAGACAACCAGCCATTTCCTGTCCAAATAAAATTAGGCCGATTGGAACTGACGACTATGCCGATGACGTGGTGGGTGTTTTGGTCAAATACGGGGGAACCGCTGGAAGGGGCATAAATGTTTAGGTTAACTGTAAATGAAGAATCGTGGGTCTCTTCCACGAATGCGCCTGCCGAGTACTTTAATGGTAAGCCCAGCGGGTGCCCGATCACATATATTTCCTGATCAGAAGATATCTTTGTTTTGGAGAGCACGACTTTTTTATATCCGGTCACCTTGCGGTCCAGTTTTAGCAAAACCCAATCGTCGCCTTGAAGGGAGGAGCCCTGTTGGATAATGTTGCGAACGTGATAGATGTCTTCGGCTTGGAAAGTAGTGTTGGGGGAGCCGATATCTGTCATGGAATAGCCAAAGAGGACACGCAAGTGGGTCAGATTGTTTTGCTCTATCCAGCGGTTAGTGGTGGCGAGAATATCTTCGGACAGCAAAAAACCGGTCCCTATATTACCGGTGGCGATGGGTTGGTCGCGAAAGGGTTCCAGTTCGCACAGGTTAAAGGTTTTGCCGTAGTTTTTGGTTTTAAGAGATGTGTGACCGTGGCTGGTTTCGTGCAAATCGTCTGCATTGCATAGTGCGGCCACGGAAAGAGTATTATTGAGGATAGGGGCGTCGGTAATTTCATAACAATCTAAAATATCTTCCGCTAGATTGCCGCGTGTGCAGTCCATGCCTGGTTTGGTTTTGAATACCAGTATTTTAGCCAGGTCATAAGTATTGATATCTGCCAGAGCCGAATTAAGTGCAGGGGGGGAGAGGAGGGATTTTTTTATTTCTTTCATGATGTTGTGGCGGGAAGTGGTTCCTTCCGTGTCGTTGAATAGGAATAGTCTTTCACTGGGTATCTGTGAGCTTCGGGCCAGTAGTTCTTGTTCCAGTGCTTCTATGGATAAGCTGAAAGGTGATTTTTTATTCTCGATCATGTTTCGCTCCGCTTTGATATATGTTTTAAATAAGAGTAAAGTGTACCATGTTCTGGTGATGATGTCAAAAGTTGCCGCTTGTTTTGTATTTTTACTGGTGAATGCAGGAGGGGAAAGATCGAAGTGATGAAGTGTGGAGGTGAAGTGGTTAGAAAAATAAAAAAGCGAGTGATATCCCGTGAATTTTTTGGACTATCACGACCAATATGTCTCTGGGTTGAAGTGAAATGGTCAAGTGTGAGGGTAAACTCTGTCATTGTAGTGGTGTTTTTGTATTTTTCCCTGGTTCCCTTATCTTTTTTCCTGGTTTTTTTGTTGTTTTCCTTGGTTTTCTTGTCTTTTTCTCTGGGCCTTTTGTCGCTTTCCCTCGTTTCCCTGTTCTTTTCCTTGGTTTTTTCGTTCTTTTTCCTCGATTCCTTGTTGTTTTCCCTGGTTTCCTTGTTCTTTTCTCCCTGAAACCATTGGGAGTAAAAAAACATGTCCAGGTTTTGGACTTGCACTGCCATCATTCAACAAGTCGCCATGAGAAGCTGAATACGTATGATTATATCTTAAAGAATTGGGCTTAAAAAGTCAATGGTTTTTTTAAAAAAATTTTTTTTTTATGACACCGTGGCGGGTGGTGTTACATGCCATAGATTTTAATGGGGATGTCATTGAAGGTCTCTTCTTTTTTGAAGAGTTTTTCTTCCCAGGTGGCGGTGGGGGAGGAGTTAAAAATCAATAGATACCCTTCTTTCGTGCCGCATTTATCCATGTATTGAACGGTTTGTGCCAAACCGCTTTGAATGGTAGCGGCCAGGGTGTTGGTGTGCTGTAATTTTAATTCGATGACTACTTGTTGCACGTGTTCAAAGCGGGCATAGTGGTCTTTGGGTAGAATTGGGTTAACATTTAAAGGCCACAACACCAATAAATCGGTGCGCATGCGTCCGAGGCCATATTCCCGTTCTACTCTGCCGCCGCCATTAACAAGGCGGGCTAAAAATGCTTGCAATAACAGTTGTGCGCCTGCTTCTGCATAGGTAAAACCACCCACCCAGCTTTCAAAATGTTTCCTGAAGAACTCTTGAAAAGCGGTTAATAATTTATCCATATCCAGACGGCCATCTGGTTTTTGATACCAGGAGGCTTCCTGTTGGATCGTCATTTGAGCACTGTAAGTGAGTTGCCGCGGAATGATTTCTTGATAGATGCGGTTGGCAATCGCCAGTTCTGGTATTCGTTTGATCAGGCCTAAATCGACTACATAGTCAATATCATCTTCCTTAATCGTTTCAATATTTCCCAGGCCAGTGAGCAGGGGGGTTATTACTTGTCTGACTCGATCTTCTTTTAATTTATCGGTTAATTGGTCCAGATGGGTCTCGCGTCTTAAGATGAGATTCTCTTTAGCCTGTTTCATCATGGCCACGTTGATCTCTTTTTGTCTGTTCCGGCCATCCTTCATCTCGTATGTGACTTCATAAGCCAAGGCGTTAACCAGCCAGGGTTGGCCCTCAGTTAATTCCCAGACCAGCGGGAATACATCGTCATGGAAAACCTGTCCAGTTTCTTTGGTATGTTGTTGGTACAGCCGTTTAATCTCCTCTGGGTTAAAATTTCCCAGTCTCAATGATTCCGATTTGATATTAAAGGCGCTACCGCCTGTGATCACTGCTTTTTCTATATCCGAGTGGATGCGATAATCGCGCACATCGCGGACACCACACAGAATAATACTTTGGGGAAATCGTGTGGGACGACTGGCATAGCCTCTACGTAACTGACGAAGCAACGCGATCAAAGTATCGCCCACCAATGCATCCACTTCATCAATAAACAACACCACGGGTTTCTTCTTCTTCTGGCACCAGAGCGACAGGAGGAACTTAAGGGCTAAAAATCCCCCGCGTTTATCAAAGACCTCTTCCCATTTCTCTTCTAAAAAAGAATCGTCCAGGTATTCTTGGGCATCTTCAGCCAGAGCCCCCATGATTGATCTGATTCCATCTTGAACATTTTCCCTGGCCGCCTGCGCGCTTTCCACATTGCAGTACAGAGCCGTATATTTTCCCTCTTTATTGAGATAATCCATCAACGCCATTAAATAAGAGGTTTTGCCCGTTTGGCGCGGTGCATGGAGTATGAAGTATTTTTTCTGATTGATCAGACCGAGGATTTCGTTCAGATTGATGCGTAACAATGGATCGATAAAATAATGGTCTTCTGGGATAATTGGCCCGGCTGTATTAAAAAAACGTTCTATTTTCATTCGTTTTCACCTGTTATCATTATATACGAAAATGCCTGGAAAGTAAAACCCATGGATAATATGGACTAAATGGACGAGGTGGACAAAAAAATGCTGTAACTGTTCAGGTTATAGGCTATGGGGCTACAATCAGATCGGATTTAAGAAAAGACCCCCACGAATTTCACGAATTTACCCGAATTAAAAGATAAATAAAATCTTTTTTCGTGGATATTCGTGATAATTCGAGTAATTCGTGGGCAAATCTTTTTCTTTGTTTCATCTATTGCCTATGGGTTGAACAGTTACAAACTGCTTTTATTTTTATGACTCCGTGTCGGGTGGTGTCACATGCCATAGATTTTAATGGGGATGCCATTGAAGGTCTCTTCTTTTTTGAAGAGTTTTTCTTCCCAGGTGGCGGTGGGGGAGGAGTTAAAAATCAATAGATACCCTTCTTTCGTGCCGCATTTATCCATGTATTGAACGGTTTGTGCCAAACCGCTTTGAATGGTAGCGGCCAGGGTGTTGGTGTGCTGTAATTTTAATTCGATGACTACTTGTTGCACGTGTTCAAAGCGGGCATAGTGGTCTTTGGGTAGAATTGGGTTAACATTTAAAGGCCACAACACCAATAAATCGGTGCGCATGCGTCCGAGGCCATATTCCCGTTCTACTCTGCCGCCGCCATTAACAAGGCGGGCTAAAAATGCTTGCAATAACAGTTGTGCGCCTGCTTCTGCATAGGTAAAACCACCCACCCAGCTTTCAAAATGTTTCCTGAAGAACTCTTGAAAAGCGGTTAATAATTTATCCATATCCAGACGGCCATCTGGTTTTTGATACCAGGAGGCTTCCTGTTGGATCGTCATTTGAGCACTGTAAGTGAGTTGCCGCGGAATGATTTCTTGATAGATGCGGTTGGCAATCGCCAGTTCTGGTATTCGTTTGATCAGGCCGAGATCGACCACATAGTCAATATCATCAGACTTGATGGTTTCAATACTTCCAAAACCGGTGAGTAGAGGGGTTATTACTTGTTTAACACGTTCTTCAATGAGTTTATCTGCCAATTGGTCCAGATGGGTTTCCCGTCTTAAGATGAGATTTTCTTTAGCCTGTTTCATCATGGCCACGTTGATCTCTTTTTGTCTGTCGCGGCCATCTTTCATCTCGTATGTGACTTCATAAGCCAAGGCGTTGACCAGCCAAGGTTGGCCCTCGGTTAATTCCCAGACCAGAGGGAATACATCATCATGGAAAACCTGTCCTGTTTCCTCGGTATGTTGTTGGTACAGTCGTTTAATCTCCTCTGGGATAAAATTCCCCAAGCGCAGGGATTTTGATTTGATATTAAAGGCGCTGCCACCAGTGATCACTGCTTTTTCTAGATCCGAGTGGATATGATAGTCCCGCACATCGCGGACACCGCATAAAATAATACTCTGTGGAAATAACGCCGGACGATTGGAATAACCGGTACGTAATTGCCGCAGCAATGAGATTAACGTATCTCCAACCAGTGCATCCACTTCATCAATAAACAGTACAATGGGTTTCTCGCTGTGTTGGCACCAAAGTGATAATAAATATTCCAAAGCAGAAAAAGCCTTTCGTTGTGCAAAAACTTCCTGCCATTTCTCTTCGAGAAAGGGATCTTGCAGACGTTGGCAGGCATCTTTAGCCATAGCACTCATAATGGCCCACATGCCTTCTTGCACATTTTCCCTGGCTGCCTGCGCGTTTTCAATATTGGTGTACAGCGCCGTATATTTTCCCTCTTTATTGAGATAATCCATCAGCGCCATTAAATAAGAGGTTTTGCCCGTTTGGCGCGGTGCATGGAGTATGAAGTATTTTTTCTGATTGATCAGACCGAGGATTTCGTTCAGATTGATGCGTAACAATGGATCGATAAAATAATGGTCTTCTGGGATAATTGGCCCGGCTGTATTAAAAAAACGTTCTATTTTCATTCGTTTTCACCTGTTATCATTATATACGAAAATGCCAGGAAAGTAAAACCGCAGAGATGGAACGATTAAAAAGATAGGCGAGTGGTCCGGGAGTAGCCTTTTTGTGTGCTGAGTAGGCAAAAAAGAAGGAGGGGAGAGGTGGTAATCGTTTTTTTGCTAAAATCAGCTTGACAAATTAATACTGTACCCTTAAAATGACAATTTGAATAGAATAATCATTAACAGATTGTTCGGGTTTATGTGGTGATTGGGGTAAATGAAATGAATGAACAAATTGTAGCGGCATTGGTCGCTGCGGTGGTATCTGCGATTGTTTCGTTGGCAGTAGCCCTTGTGCAAATGCGGCAGAATAAAGATTCTCTGCGCAGTCAGGTCCAGCAGGACATCCGTGCGAAATACGATAAGATGCTGGACTACAGGTTGCAACGGCCCGAGGTTTTGGCCTTAGCCAGGCGTTGGCAACCGGAATGTTGGGAAGCGCTTTATACGCAAGCAACTGAAGAAGGGAAAGTCTGGGTGATTTATTATGGATATGTGGAACTGTGTATTTTTTATTGCAACGCGGTTCTTTATGCGAAGGATAAAAAAGCGATTGATTTGGCCATCTATGAATCGGAACATGAACCGCTAATCAGGTTGTTATTGGCTGAACATTACCCGATTCTTTCTGCTATCGCACAACCCGGTGGGTATGTATCAAAGTATTTGGTGGAGCATATCAAAACACTTCGGCAAAAAGGATGGGACTGGGAAGGGGAATATAAAAGGTTGGTGGAGTAGCTCCTATTAGATGCTTTACTTCTGCGGTTTTTTTCAAAAAGTAGCGATGTAATTAATCCTGTATACATGTATCCAACCATTTTTGGGTTTCCTGGGCATCGGAGTCTTCACTACCCATGGATTGCTTAAAGATTGAATGAGCTTGTTCAAGATAGGATTTGGCTTCCTGTTTTTTTTGTAAGTCAAGATATACCATCCCCAAGTTGAATAATCGGGTAGCGACTTTGGAATGTGGTTGTCTGAACCTCGCTTTATCGATTGCCAAGGCCTGTAAGAAATAATTGATGGCTTTATCGTGTTCTCCTAATCCCATCCAGATAGAACCTAGATTATTTAGTGCCACAGCAGTTTGCTCATGTCTTTCACCCAAAACCGTTTTGTTAATCTCAAAAGCCTCTTGGAAATACTCGACTGCTTTTTGATAATTGCCCAATGCCTTCCATGCCATACCTAGGTTATTTAAACGGGTGGCTACCTTTGGGTGTTGGCGGCCAAAAACTGCTTCATCAATTTTCATGGCTTGGTAGTAATAATCGATGGCTTTTTGATGCTCCCCAGTTGCATCATAAACTGAGCCCAGATTGTTCATGGCCGCCGCTACCTGCGGGTGTTCCTGCCCATGAACTTTCTTCCATATATCCAGCGCTTGTTCGAAGTAGGCAATGGCTTTAGGATAATCTTTAAGTGAATAAAATGCTGTACCCAAGCTATTCAAGTCAGCAGCCACATTTTGATGTTGACAGTTAAAAGCCGCTTCATCTATTTTAAGGGCTTGCCTAAAACATTCGATGGCTTTTTGATGGTCACCCAATGCTTTCCATGCCGCTCCTAGATAATTATACGAGATTGCTGTCTGGTAGTATTTTTCTTCGTGAAGATATTGACGCACAGATATGGCCTCTTCAAGGTAATCAATGGCTTTCTGTGCTTTTCCCACTGAAATCCATACTGCGCCCAGATCATTTAAGGCTGAGGCAGTTTCAGGATGTTTTCCCCCAAATTGTTTTTTACAGAAAGATAGAACCTGCTCAAAATAAGAGATTGCTGTATGATGATCTCCCATATCATGTAATGTATTGCCCAGTTGGCTCAATAATATGAAATCCACTTCTGTTCGATGCTCTCCTGCATTTGCTGCCCATATCCATTCCCCGATCCGCTTGGATTCCTGCAAAGCTAGAGACTCTCGTAAATAATGGACTAACCTAGTGCCTTGCCGGAGGGCTGTTTCTGTTTCTCCACAGCTCAGAGCATGAAATATCAATTCTTCTAATATCCTCGGCTCAATCTCTTCTATTGAGACACAGTGATTACTAAAAAAGGTGAAGGCGGCCCGATGGTTTTGCTGCAATTGATTACTGTCCGATTGGGCTAATAATTTTTCACGTAATAGAGGTGTTACGATATAGTTCTTGTGGGGTTGATGGTACTCTATTAGTCCTAAATTCATTCCCTGAACCAGCAGATCATTCCATTTTTCTAAACCTGCTTGCTCTCCCACCAGTTTTACCCCTTCTATTGAAACAGGTATGCGAAAGATGCAAAACCAAGATAAAAATGAGGCTAAATGTTTGCCTCTTCGGTTTGCCAATTCCCCGATCACATGGTCGGCTATGAATGATTCTTTTTGGTTTTCAATGGCGGTTAATAACTCGGGTAATTCGGCTTTTGGCAGTTCACCTACTATTCTATTAATCCATTCCATAAGATCAGGATTTCCACAACCTGCGGCCAGTAACTTTTTACCCATATCAGGGTCAGGGTAATTATAAATGTGTTTTAGTTCTCTGGCCTTTTTGGACTGTTCATGGGGCAGGAAACTGGTAACCCAAATTGGTTCTAAGCGTTGGGTTGGCAGATCGATACCATCGTATGGCAAGTTGAATTGGTAACGGCAGGTAATCAGCACCTGGGTTATTTTACCACTAAATGGTAGGTAATAGAGTAAAACACTCAGCAATTCTGCTGCTTCTGGTCGCAACAAATTTGGACGGGTTTCATCCTGATTCTCCATGTTCTGCTCAAAATCATCCAGAAGTAAAAGGTAATTTTTTTTCTTAAAACTGGTGCAACAAAGGTCTGCCATTTTTTTCTTCATATCCCTTTTTTGTGCCAGTAACATCTTTCCTTTGTTGTCTTGGCTTTGAAAAAAGGCGTCTTTCAAGGCGTCTCCCAAGGTAGTGGCGTTAAAATTTCCTTTAACGATGATCAATGTGTGATTGGGGAACCGTTCGCAAATTTTTCTAGCCAAGCAGCTTTTCCCCAATCCTCTTGGACCAATGATGAGCACACCCACTTTATCGGAATTTTGTTTTAATGCGGTAATACTTGTCTGTAACTGACGGCGGCGGCCAACGAATCTCTCTTTCAGGACTAGTGATGGACTCTGTTTCAAGAAAATATGTCTTTTGTGTCCCGGTTTGGGTTGTTTTGACAGACCGTTTGTCACCTGTCCTGGAAGAATGGGTTCGCTACTATACAACCTTAACAAGGGCCAAGCGGAAGGGGAGCACATACCAAACCTTTCAATCAATTCATGACGAACCCGTTGTACTGCTTTGAAAATGGTTTCACCCTTACTCAATTGCTGGTAAAACTTTTTGATCGCGTGTATGGCTTGCTCGTCATCAACCGGTCGCCCCCAGCCCAGAACTACAGGTACAGGAAATTTTTCTATCATATAGCGTGCAAAAGATACGGTAGCTCCATTTCCTGATAAAAAAAGTACCTGCGGCGGGTTTTCAATCAGAGCTTTCCCCCACAACTCTTCGGGAGAGACCAATTGAGCACAACCGGTTTCCTGTTCCATAATAAAATAGGGTTTCTCATCAATCATGTCCGTATGGCCGGACAGGTGGATTACATCATAGTGGTTCAATTCCAGTTGACGGCGAAGTCCTTCAAGTGAACCCAGGTCTTCTACTTCCATGTCGACGGTGAGGTTTTCCGTGATGTTGAATATCGCGTCTTCCTCCCGCTCATATGCCAATTCCAGTTTTAGGTTATTTGGAGAGCAGGCCATGAACAAAATCTTTAAGAGATAACCATTAGGAGTGGTGTTTTTCTTTTTCCGCCAAGGAGATTTGCATTGGACGCAACGTATGAGGTGTAGATTATGAGGTACCAAGAAATTATTATTCATAGCCAGTAATTCAAAGGGCCAATCAGCAACCCTTTTGCAGGTAAATAACCGAATGACTGGAAACTCACCTTGCTGATCAGCCTTTTGGAGGATTTGGTTTAAATAACTTTCCTTACCGTCCAGAAAATCGAAGAGTTTACTGCCAATCGACATTTGGAGTTCCGGGAAAAGCCACAATCGCTCAGCTTCTTCTGGTGAGATATCCTTTACCGTTTGCTCAAAGCGGTATTCCTCGCGGTTTTCTCTATGCCAACGGATCAGAACCGTGGAATCATTTCCTGATTCATCGATAAATAAGTCGTAAACAAGCGTCATTTCTTCTTCCTTGAATTGCATTTTTCCTGACGATAGCAATCATCCGGTATTTTCTTGTTATTGTATATTATTTCGGTCTGCTTTGTCAATTAAAGCTCAATTGAAGGTTTTGTGATACGGGATTTTAACTTGATAGTGACGTGGACGGCGATTGATAGAATAATCAAAATAATTGACATAATAAAAAGGTACTCGTTCCATAGGATTGGTAGGAAACTGAAATAGTTTACCTCTTTCACCTCTTCTATAGTCACATTATCACCGGTTTTGATCATTTTATGCGTTGCCGCCGCAGTAGAAACAACCCAGTCCGTTGTATACTCAGTAGCACGTGGACGTGTCTGCGGTCGTTTACAATGAATGTAATAAAGTGTTTTTTTCTGGGCATCGGTTACTTGTACAAAATGTGCGAGAATATCTTTGTAGAATTCATTAACAAATTGAGGGGGAGGCGAGATCAGGAGGATGTAATTTAATGATTCCCAGAATCTTCCGATACTATCATTAATGTCATAATTGGATTCATAATCCATTTCATAGGATTGCCTGAACTGCCCATAAAGAATCGAATTCTTATTCCTACCGTTGGAAGACATCTTTTCCAGTTCATAATAAAGTAATTTGGGGTCTGTTTTCATTGCGCGTGTTGAAATGCTAAGTGTTGCAATGTGGTACTTGAACCCATATCCAAAGTATGGTAGATTTATAAAAGTCCCTGCTGAAATATACATATATCCAATCAATATCCAAAGAAACTTTAGCAACATTCTGCGTAAGTGAGAAAAGAATTCAAATTTTGATTTTTTATTCTGGCTAAGGTTTTTATTAAGGAGTTTGTAGAGATCATTGAGCCTTTCCTTAGAATTTCTGTAGGATGATGCTCTTAAAGAGCGACTATTCGGGGTAGTTCCGGTGATTGAATAATAGGTTGTGTTAATGTTAAATGCTCGATAGAAAAGCTGAAAAATTTGTGGAGCTATTATTACAAAAATAACTAATATAAAACGACTGGATTGGAGGATGCCATTAGTCCTGGTAAACGGTAATAATGCATAGATATAAGCAGCAACGAAGGGAATTCCCCTTGAATAAAAGGAGAATAGCCAAGTGACATAGAGGAAAATCCTTTTGAATCCTTTATTGGGAATAGTGTACTGCCACAGGGTCTTGGGATTGAATTTTTCCATTAGTACACTTGCTCCTTGATCATCGAAAGGGTCAAAGGCTGATTTGATTTTTTCAAAATTTTTTACATGCTCAAGAGCATAGATATCCGCCTGATCTTCTTCGGACTTGAACATTTTCTTCAAAAGGAAAAATGTAAACCCCCCATAAAGAATTGCATGGTGCAATCCACCTCGCTCCATAATGCTGAGAACGTAGGATAAAAAAATTGAAAATAAGACCATCTGGAGAAGAATATGCCTTTTTTTAAAATGACCGTATTCATGCATTAAAATGAATTCATTTGCGGTCATACCCGAGGAAGATTTGATAAAGCATTTAAAAATAGTAGGTATAGCCTCTGCATTAATGCCAAATTGATCATCTTCGACAATATACACTTTTTTACCATTAGGAAGGAATATGGGGATGATTGAAGAAGAATTGATTATAGATAGCAATACGTAGAACTCCCTGAGTATACTCAATCCCAGAAAAAAAATCAAATAAGTGGCAACATCCACCAGAAATTCTTCTTTCAATATGAAGCCAATACCAGTGGTCAACAGAAGGATAAATATAAACATGAGAATATGATGATATCTTGCCTTTTCCATGGGGTTAGTTTTTTGACTCCAGAAATTTTTGCACGATAACCGCAAGCTTTGACTGGGATTCTACTCGGTCTAAACCTCGCAATTCTCTGTAAATATCAATGATGGTGTCTATTGTCTGATTTTTATCCGATGGTTTTGGACGGGCTTTTATTTTTAACGTTTCGCCAATGATAGAAAAATCAATGCGGGGATCATTCACCGCCTTATTGACCCAATTGGAGATAAATATAATGCATAGGATATTTATATAGGTCAGGTAAGGGTCTTTGATATCAAAGGCATTATACCCTTTGGGACCCGCGTGATATTTGGTCTTTAAAAAAAGTTCTGGCGAGTGGAGGATAGTATCTACTGCATTTTCCAAGAATTTGTTTTTCTCACTTTTGGTAATCGTGCAAAAATCCTTTATCATTTCTTCCCTGGTGATCTCAATAATGGGATGATTCATGAACCGATTCCTCTGTAGATGGTAGCGTCTACATTGTGGAATGGACAAGTCACTGAAAAAATCAATGGCAGAGAGATAGCCCGTGAAGGTTGGCAGGGTTCAATGGTCACGTAGTATATTATCAGCATTTTATCACCCAAACTATTTATACCATATTCTTTTAAGCTTGTAAACCAGCAATCTTGTGCAAGGACCACTGGCGGCATAGAGTTTTTTTTGCCTGTCTCCATTTTTTATACGATATTATAAGCCAAATTTTTCCCCCCATTAACTGGCAATCGATTATTGGCTCTTCTACATCCCCCACTCAACCCCTCACCGTTTTCCTACTAGACAGAACCAAAAAACGCGAAGAAAAAAGAGGCCATTTCCTGATTAATGCCCACTATTTTTTATAAACACTACCACGGGAATCTGCTTTATAAACATATATAAGAATTTTTGACTCTATCACTGCATATATGAAACGATATTTGCCGATTCTGATACGGTAATCGTTCGTAGAATTGACCATTTTTTTCAAATCAAGATCAGGATGGTTATATGGATTGTTCTTTAAACCCTCAAAGGCCATGTCAACCTTTTGAACAAACTTTTTATCTTTTTTATCCAGAAATTTTCTGACTTCCTTAGAAACCACTATGTTGAAGGTCAACGATGAATACCCCTTTCTTCTAAGTAATCATTCCAATGAATGGCTTCGCCGCACTCTAATTCTTCCATTGCCTGTTTGCGTGCGCTAAAATCATCGGCAGTTAAAAAATCCAAGCGCGCTATGGCATCGTAAACAGCCATTGAAACTATTTCATATAGTTCCTGCCTGTTTATGGTTACAGTTTCATTTTTGTTTAACGGTATGGATGCCATATTACCTCCATATAATATATAACCCCGATAGCGGGAAATGTCAATACTAGACGCATACTTTTATTCTTTTTCCCCAAACTTCCAAATTTAATCTTTTTCGTGGTAGAACTGTGAAAAAAAGCTCGGTGTTTGGCTACCATATTGTTATCGTGTTGTAAACCAGCAATCTTGTGCATTGAGTTATAGTGGGTAAAAAGCTTTACGGGGAAAGCGGCATGATGCCGCTTCTACGTGCGTCTGTTTTCTCCGGCGATTTGCACAAGGTTGAGGATTTACATTGGGGTTTTGATGTGGTATAAACTACTCTTGATTCTAATAAGGAATCATGCGTATTGAAGGAAAATGAATTTGAAAAATTCGTGCCAGTCTCGAACCACAGATAAGGAGAGAACATGTCTATTTTATATCATTTAACCATCGAACTAACCAAAGAAAAAGACCGTTTCACCATTACCTGGGAAAATAAAACCACCCCCGCCCGCGATTGGTTTACGCAGGCCATTGATGTGATACCGGCAGAAATATTGCGCCTATGGCAGCAACCCCGTCATCAATTGGAACTTGGCGAGAAACTGTTTCATTTCTTGGATGGTGATGCCGCCCATTTGAAAAGGGCACTCACCGAGGCAAAGCACCTGGGGGAATCCCTATATCTCCATTTAATTACTTGCAAAGAAGTGGCCGATTGGCCTTTTGAATTGCTGGCATTGGATGGGGAGTTTTTGGTTCCTTCGCAGGTACACGTGGTGCGTCAAGTATCAGAGTGGGGGGCGAAACAAACGTGTTCTCCCCAAAAAAGGCCATTAAGAATGTTGTTTATGGCCTGTTCTGCTGTGGATGTGAAACCAGAACTGGATTTCGAACGGGAAGAGGAAGCGATTTTTCAAATCACAGAACATTTGGCTATCCAAATGGAAGTGGAAGATTCCGGTTCATTGGCAGGATTAAAGAGAAAATTGGAAATAGAAGAATACGATGTGCTCCACCTCTCTTGCCTTGCAGATATTGACCCAGAAAGAGGTCCGTATTTAATGATGGAGAGTGAAACGGGTCATTCACGGCAGGTATTCCCTGAAGAACTGTGGCACGAGGCATTGGTTGAACATGCACCAAGACTGTTGTTTTTGTCCTGTTGTTCAACTGGTCTGGAACCAGATGATGATGCGGTTTTTTCCTTTGCCCATGTGTTGGTGGAAAAGTATCATGTCCCGGCTGTACTGGGGTGGGGACGTTCGGTGTCTGATGATCAAGCCATTCATGCAGGGAAAATATTTTATCATGAATTGAGTCGCGGTGTTAGTATTCTTGATGCGGTAAAACGATCCCGTTTGGAATTAATAAAGGAATTTGCTGACACTACCGATCCCGCTTGGCCGTTACTTCGTATGTTTAGCGATGGGAGACCATTAAATGCAATTGTAACAGAAGGACAACCACCAAAAACGCAGCCCAGAAATATGGTTTATACGTATTTGGGAGAGAGTAATGTCCAGGTATTAAAAGAGGGTTTTGTTGGACGACGGCGGCAATTGCAGCAAAGCTTGTCTGTCTTAACACAAGCAAAAGACAAAATAGGTGTGTTAATTCTGGGTATGGGTGGATTGGGGAAAAGCTGTCTGGCTGGAAAGATTAGTGAGCGTTTTTTTAATCATTCTTTGATTATTGTTTGCGGCAAACTGGATGAAAATACCATGCAAGAGGCATTAAGGCTTGCTTTTACTATTTCACAAGATAAGAAAGGACAGCAAATTTTATCCCAACAAAAAATGACGATGGCTGAGAAATTGGCAAACCTTTGTGCCAAGGTTTTTTTAAAGAAAAACTATATTATCTTGCTGGATGATTTTGAACAAAATGTTGAGGGATGGGAAAATGATCCATCGGGAAGATTACGGGTGGAGGCAGCGGATTTATTAAGCGTTTTGCTTCAATCCTTAGCCTATAGTGGGAAAATGACACAACTGATTATTACTAGCAGGTATGATTTTTCTATTACCATCAAGGACAGGGAGGTGGTAGCGGAAAAGCTGAAAAAAATATGGCTCACGGGTTTCCGTGAAGCGGAACAGTTTAAAAAGCAGAGGCAATTATTAAATATCCTTAACTATGAATTCTCGTTTTTAGTTCCGAATTTGTTTTCCGCTGGATTGGGCAATCCCCGGTTAATGGAGGAAATCGATGAATTAGTAAAAAGAATTGCCACAGAAAAAGCTCCTCAATTGTTGGCATCTATTAAAAATAAACAGGAAGAATTCATTCGGAAACACCTGCTTCGGCAACTGCTTCATCGGGGTGGTGAAGAGTTGAAAACTTTTTTTAGCCGATTCAGTATTTATCGAAAACCAGTACAAATAGAGGGGGTTCGGCAGGTGTCAGAGAAAATCGGATTGGGATCGTGGCAGGAATTGTTGAAGATGGGCATGGGGTTAAGTTTAATCGAGTTTGACCAAACCTGCCAAACCTATCAAGTAACCCCTCATTTACGGGAAGAATTACTATCCACATTACCGGAACCCATATCCTGTCACCACGCCGCATTTTTATATTATAAAGCCATACGTGAATCCCAGGAATCTATGGATCACATCCTAGCGGAAGAGTATATATATCATGCATTGAAGTGTGGCGAAGATGATGCCGCGTCTGAGTTAGGTGGCCGTTTGGTGAAACATTTTAGAGACAATCCAGAGCTATGGGAATCTCCACAGGTGGCGTTGCAGGAATCGCGGCGGGTAGCACTGTGGGTGTTGGGACAGAAAAAAAAGGAACCAGCCAATGAGCATGATGCCTTATTATTAAGTGAAACCGCTGCCACAATGAAGCACTTGGGGGAATACGATACTGCGGTCTCTACTTATGAACAAACATTGGCTATTCACCGCAACATTCACGGCGAAAACCATCATACGGTAGTCATGGATTTAAATAATCTGGGCGCGGCCTGGGGTGTTTTAGCGCAACCTCAAAAAGCCATGGCGTATTACGAGGCAGCCTTGAATATTGCAGACCAAATGGATTACGCCAGCACCCATCCTGATATGATGGGGAATCTCTGGAATAATTTGGGTACAATGTGGAATAGTCAGCGGGATTATAAAAAAGCACTTGCCTATTTTTTAAAGGCATTGACCAGTTGGGAAACCATGGCGGAAAACAAGAATCTTCAAATCGCCAGTGTCAAGGGGAATCTGGGCGCAGTTTATGCAAATTTAGGTAGATACGAGGAAGCGGTCAAGTTTTATTCTGAAGCGCTTGATTTGGATCGCTTGGAATTGGGAGAAAAACACCCGGATGTGGCCGTGGATTTGAATAATCTAGGCACCGCCTGTTTTGATTTGGGTCAGCGGGACAAAGCCATAGAATATTATGAAGAGGCCGTCACCCTCTTGTGGGAAGTTTATGCCAGACCCCATGTGACTATCGCGGTTGCATTAAGTAACCTGGGCAAAGCCTATCTGGATATGCCAGACGTTGAGAAAAAGAAAGAAGCTAAAAAATATTATAAAATGGCGCTCATTATTTTTGATGAACTATTCGGTTCAGACAATGACCATTCACACGTAATCGCGGATCTATTGGCTGAGATAGGTGAAGGGTAAAAAAAAGGTTTAACCACGATCAGTCATTTCTTTTTCCTAACTTTTCTTTCATCCTGGTTATCCTTTAATCCGAAAAATCATGGTCCTTTTTTCATCGTGGACTATTTTGCAAGCTTTGTGGATTATTTTTATTGCTGGGAATCTGGGAGTGCAATAGAATCATTGCATAACATGAGTATAGGAGGTAATACCATGAACAATGATTTATCAGTAAACCTAGAGCAAAAAATGACCGGGAAAAATGTGGCGGATCAAATCATTCAATATGTCATGACCGTGACTGACAATGAATTTGCCAATCTATCCGTCTGTGTACTGGCCTATTCCTTCAAAATCGACCGGAGCAAATTGTCCCGACAATTCAAAAACACCACCAATATGACCCTGGAAGCTTTTTTATTCAAGGAAAAAATGAGCCGTGCGGCCTTCCTGTTAAAAACCTACCAGGACATTAAAGTCAAAGAGGTCTCGGAGAAAATCGGCTTCTGTACCTGCGATTATTTCATAAGGAAATTCAAAGAGTACTACGGTATCGTGCCAGGACGATACCGCGAATTAAAAAGTGGTCACGCATGAGAGACCCAAAAGCCACTATTACTTGTGCATCCGGTGATCAAAGACTTTTTCAACTTTTTTTGTCCACTTGGTCCAGTAAGTCCAGTAAGTCCACTTGGTCCACCGAGCTCTTAAAAACGTGACGGTGCATTTAGGATAAAAAATCTTTTAATATGTTACCATTTTCTAAAAAATAGAGCTATAATAAACGATAAACATCAAGTAAAATAAGGAGGAACACATATCATGAGTCAGCAAAAACCAGTGAATGATAATGCTTTTGAAGAATTAGACCGGGAACTGATCGCCCGTGGCGCTCAAAAAATAAAGCCGGGTGATATCCTTTGGCATGACCCCCAAGGAACCCCAGAACGAAATGAAATAATGGCACGTATCAAAAAATTGTATGATTCAGCCTCAAAACCCAGTGAGAAGTATAAAAAATACTCAGACAACGACCTGGTTAAAATGCTTAAAGATGAAGCGAAGGGAGAAAAAAAAGAGGAAACAGATGACAAACACCGCAGGGGCATCATCGCGGACGATGACCGCTTGGATTTTTATGAACTGGAGGAAATCGTGTTAGCCTACAATAATCCAACACCAGCCGATACGGTGCAATCAAAGAACCGTCCGATAGATGAAGAAAACTTCCAAAAGCTGATCAGGCAAACAGATTTAAAAAAACTGAATAATATCAAAAAGAATCATGATGCCGTGGCTATGATTTGTTTCGATGATTGCGTAACCATTAAAAACGAATGGGCCACCCTGAACGTCAAAGACTATAAAAAAACCTTCAGTCTGTGTGATTGTGAACGCTTCAGCAATCAACCCATTGCAGCCAAGTACGCGTGTACTTGCTTCCTCGTCAGTGACGATGTCGTGGCCACTGCCGGTCATTTCTTGCAAAGTGGCAGAAACCCCCAGGACTTCCGCGTTGTTTTCGGGTATAAAATGGAAAATGCCTTCACAGCTATTACCCAGGTTCCCAAAGAAAAGGTTTATCACGGTGCTGAATTTATAGGTATTCAATGTAACAGGGACAAAAAGACCCCGGATTGGGGGTTACTCAGGCTAGATCGCAAGGTCGAAGGGCAATACATAGCGAAGTTGGCGCAGTCTCTGATTTCTATAGGTCAATCCATCTATACCATCGGCCATCCCGCCGGCTTACCTTTAAAATTTGCCACCGGCGCACATATTCAGGATACAGAATCTGAATGTCTTTTTTCCGCCGATCTCGATGTCTTCATGGGTAACAGCGGTTCCCCCGTGTTTGATATGGAAACCCATGACGTCATTGGTATGGCTGTAAAAGGGTATGACCAGGATTATAGATTATTAGACAAATGTTGGATTTCTCTTGTTTATCCCAAACCCGGCGAAAATACCCCGTTATCTGGATGTACCCGGAGTTCAGTGTTCAGAGAACCAGTAGAGCAAGAACGTGCAAGATTTGCTAAAAATAAGTCATAGGAGAATAAAATGCCCGTCATATATAATGTCACCATTGAAGCCACCCAAGAAGAAACTGTTTTTCATATCATCTGGGACAATGTCCTAACCAAAACCCGCGATTGGTTCTCCCAGAAAACCCCGATTACCGCAGAAGAAGCCCTCCATCTTTGGCAAGAACCCAATGATCAAAAAACTATCGGAGAAAAACTGTTTCGTTTCCTTGATGGCGATTCCCGGCATTTTAAACGAGCCTTGACCCAGGCCCACCAACAGGGCCAAACCCTTCAGGTTTATTTACGAACCTGTCCACTCACTTCCGACTGGCCATTTGAACTGGTAGCCGATGAAGGGGAATTCTTACTGCGCCAGAAAATGCATCTCATTCGTTGGGTAACCGATTGGGGCAAAATAAAACCCATGGTTCCCCATAACCGTCCCCTTAAATTCCTCTTTATGGCTTGTTCTGCCAAGGATATTAAACCTGAATTGGATTATGAAGCAGAAGAGGAAACCATTTTTAATATCACCAAGAATTTACCCATTGATATCGAAGTGGAGGATTCTGGTTCTTTGGTTGGTTTGTCCCGTCAATTGGAGCAGCAGCAGTTTGATATTGTTCATCTTTCCGGTCATGCCAATATAGCAGCCAATGGTTGTCCTTATTTCGTCATGGAAGATGAATTCGGAGAAATGCAGCAAGTATCCCCCGATGAACTGTGGAATAATGCATTACTGGAGAATCCACCACGATTGTTATTTTTATCCGGCTGTCGAACCGGTGAGACTCCTGATAGTGACAACCATTTTGATGCCGTATCCTTTGCGCATCTATTGGTAGAGCGCCATAATGTGCCCGCCGTATTGGGTTGGGGCCGTTCTGTCAGTGATAGCCAGGCCATATTGGTCGAAGAGAAATTGTTCCATGAATTAAGTCGTGGGAAATCCATTCTTGAAGCCGTGCAACGGGCGCGGTATGAGTTGCAAGAGAATTTCCCCATGGATAAAAGAAACGACTGGTCATTATTAAGATTGTTTAGCAGTGGTTTGGCATTAAATCCCATCGTGACCCAAGGTCAAAAAACGAAACCCACGCCCCGGCGCATGAAAGACATCTATTTGCGAAACAGCAGGGTTAAAACGTTAGCGGAAGGGTTTATCGGGCGTCGTCGACAAATACAACAGAGTTTACGTTCATTACAACAAGATTATGAAAAGGTTGGCCTGTTGCTGTTGGGCCCCGCTGGCTTGGGGAAAAGTTGTTTAGCTGCCAAGATTTGTGAGCGCTTACCTGATTTTACCGAGATCATTGTTCATGGAGTGCTCAATTCTTTTAGTTTGGAAGCCGCCTTAAAAGAGGCCTTTATTATATCCCAGGATAAAAAAGGAATGGCTATCCTTTCCCGGCAGAATGAGACCAAAGATAAATTATCCCAACTCTGTGCCGCTAGTTTTAAAGAGGGGCGTTACGTGATCCTGTTGGATGATTTTGAGCAAAACATCGAAGGTGTGGCTACGGGTCAACCCGGTTGCCTTCTTGCTGAAGCTGCCGAATTATTAAAAACCTTGCTTCATTATCTGCCTATTAGTGGGAAAATGACCCAATTGATTATGACCAGTTCTTATGGGTTTTCCTTGACCCAGCAAAACCAAGATTGGATTGCCCAACGATTGGAGCATGTTTATCTCACCAGTTTTTCCGAATCCCAGCAAATGAAAAAAATGCTGCAATTGGAACATCTTTTAGAATATAAAAAGGGCGCGAAGGCTCTGGACTTTATGAGCGCCGGTCAAGGGAATCCCTTGTTCATGGAGATATTGGACCAATGGATGGCGCAGATATCTTCCGTGGAAGAAGAGCAATTAACGCCATCCATTCAAAAAAAACGAGACGCCTTCATCCAGCAGCACAAGCTCCGAGAATTGTATCAGCGAAGCAGCCAAGAACTGGTTAAATTTTTATGTGGCCTCAGTCGCTTTAATAGACCCATAGTGGAGAAAGATGTGTCTCTTATGGCCACCAAAGCCGGTTTAAAAAACTGGCCCCCTTTACTGGTTGAAGGAATACGGTTGGGTCTGATCGAATATGACCAAGCGCATCAAAACTATCAGGTGACGCCCCTTTTAAGAGAGGAACTGCAAGCGATTTCGTAACTTGCAATGAGAATAGAAGAGTAAAGCGGCGTCCTGCCGCTTTATCCTCCTTTTAATTTATAGTTAGTTTAGCAATCGTCCAGTACTTCTTCAATGGAACGTGTATTGGGGTCCATCCAAGAAAGAGAATAATTTCTGACCAATGGCTAATTGACCATACGGCCATAACCGCAGCCGTTGGGTTTCTTCGTTGGTAATTGTTGCTGCTTGGATAAAACGATCATGCGCGTATTTTTCCAGATCATGGCATGTGATACAAAAATGATTTTTCGATTCTGCAGGTTCAATAGTCACCTCATATATAGTGGGCATTTTTATTTCTTTACATTGGGTCTTTTTTCGACAGAATATTGTTTATAAATCTCTTCATCCAGTTATCCCTATTTAGTAAAATGGAAAGGATGGGTGAAAGAAAAAAATTATACACTGGCATTGGTCATTCTCCATACAAGACAAACGCACTCCAGAAAAAAGGTGCAGCGTATTCATTGCTGTGGATCAGCGCCAATTTGGCTTGTCTTAATGCCTCATGGTTCCCCATGCCTTTTTCAAGGAGATTTTCATAGAATTTAACCATCAATTCTTTGGTGCCCTTGTCATCCACAGTCCATAAACTGGCCATTACCGCAGGGGTGCCAGCATACATCACGGCACGGGTCAGGCCGGTTAGTCCTTCAGCTCTCTCCATTTTTCCTTTTGCGGTCTCACAGGCAGAAAGAACAACCAGTTTGGCGTGGTACTGGGAATTCATGATGTCATTTAATGTCAGGTAACCATCTTCCTGAGAATCTGGGATCTGTGACAAGACCAAACTTTGAAAATGATCCCCCAATATGCCATGGCAGGCAAAATGGATGTATTGGAAATCTTTCAGGTGAGGCGCTTTGGCATTCTTTTCAGTGGCGTGCTCACGTAAATATACGGTGTAGTTTTGGGTCTGCTTTTTGAAAATATCGGCAATGGCCTTGACCTCCTCGCCACTCTCATGCAGGCGATCCATAACCATGGAACGACAATGGATGCCTTCGTCATTTAGGTTTATGCTGGTGCTTGGGGTGTCGTTACGGGTATGGAATGGAACTCCTTTCTCAGGCGTGCCCTGCTTAAAATTCTCATAATCATAAACAGGATCACCGAAACCGATAAAACTGAGGGAAATATTTTCCTGCTTTTCCTGCTTGCGGAGAAAGGCTAAAACAGAAGCACTTTGCATGTATTTCACCCGGTATTTCTCGATAAGAAATACGGGCTTGTTTTCCACATTATGTTCAATCACCAGGGATTCAAAGGGGATAAGGGTTAAATGCCCATCGGGTATTATAATCAGGTCTGTTATACCTGCCATCTCCGATTCAATGGGTTTGAAGATTTTTTGATACAGGTGTTCGGCCTTTTTAAAAATGGCTGGATAATCCTTGGCAGGTGAACACATATCCATGAGATATAAAGAGATGTCTGCCTCAACCTGGGTGTGGGGCACGTGCAGTGTGAGAACTTTGAAATCCTCTTGAGATATCAGAAAAACATAGAGGTTGTCTTGCGCAAAAAAATAGCGGACCACCAATTCTCCCTCTTTTAATATGGATTTCTGGAGCTGGTGCAGGGTAATCGGTTCGGGGTATTGAACCGATGTGTAAGCGGGGCTATCCAGGCGTATTTTGATCAGTAGGTCTTCCAATTGGTTTTCAGCTTGGCGATACTGTTCGGTCAATTCGGTTAACTTTTTACTATCTCTTTTCCCTCTGGTTTCGGTAATTTCCCTGGTGAGTGAAGAAAGTTTTGCCGTGGCATTAATCTTATCTTTCTGGAGTTCTGGCTTGATGTCTTTTTCCAGTTCAACCTGGGCTTCTGAAAGTTGGTCAAGGAAAAGGCGTGCTTTTAAGAACTCGACATATTGGAAGGCTTGTTCCTGATAATTATTATCCAGTATAAAAAGGATGAGGAATTCATATCTAAGATAAAACCGTTGATAGAAGGTCTTTTTTAATTCAGAAAAAGCGATCTGTTGTCGGAATTTCTCTAATTTAGCAATATATTTTTCAATACACTCCAGCGCTTCTGGGATTCTACCCATTTTTTTCAAAAGTAATCCTATATTCAATAGGGTATCTGCTTCTGCCTGGATGTCCCCTATGGTATGTTGCAGCGAAAGAGCCACCTCATATTCTTGGAGCGCATTGGCGTGATCTCCGATTTCATCGTACAGGTAGGCCATATCTTGGGCAAGGGATATCTGATAAATAATGGACCCGGTTTGGTTAGCCAATGTTAATGCGTTATGGTAATGTTGGAGGGCATTTTCAACCTGTTTCGTTTCTCCATAAATATTTCCTTTAAACATATATACTTGACACAGGCCCTCCAGGTTCTGGATTTTCTCAAAACACTCCTGTGCCTTGGTGAACATAGCCAAGGTTTTTTCATAATCTGGAGAGGCGGTGTGGTCGAACAGTCCCCAGTTTTGAAGTCCCCTGTTGAGATATTCGTTGCCCAATCCTTCCATGTTACCGGAACGGGTGAGGTGGTCGAGATATTGGTCCGGGTTATTGCGCATGAGGCGCAGGGGATTTTTCTGCCATTGGTCTGATTTTTCCAGTTCCGCTAAAAAATGGTTTGCTTTTTCATGCATGTCTTTGCCTCTGCTGAAGTTCGCGACATGGGTAAAAATGGCATTTTTTTTCAGGTAGACCTCAAACATACCCAGGAGGTACTCTTTTTCTTCAAAGAGCGTTAATGCCTTATGGTACATTTTAAGGGCTTCAAAATATGCGCCAGTATTATAATAGGTGTTCCCTATATCTTTTGCCATAACCCCTTGCTCGATGGTATTGTGGATTTTCTCGTAAAGAACCAGGGTTTTTTGGTACTCCTCACGGGCCATGGAATAATCACCCTGCGTGTTATAGGCATTTCCTTTTAGCCTATACAAAAACGCTTGTGCCTCCATATCCCCGGTTTTTTCAAAAAATGGTAACGCGTGGTTGTACATTTCCATGGCCTTGGCCAGACCGTGGGTTTGTGAATAAATATTCCCCAGATTGCGGTAAGTCTCACCCAATCCCTGGCAATCTTCCTTTTTTTCATAAAGGAATAGCAGTTGGTGGTAGTGTTCTATGGCTTTTTTATAGATGCCGGAATAAAAAAATGTCTCTGCCATGGCAGAATGAATCATAATCTGATTGTCTACATTATCTTCTTTTTCAGAGAGTTGCAGACCTTTATGCCAGAATTCAACAGCTTTATCCATCTTACCGTTTAGACTGTAAATACCGGCTATACCCGTATAAACATCACACTGGTTTGAGACATCCCCGGTTTTTTCAAAATAAACAAGGGCTTGGTTGAGCGTCTCCAGAGCATTGGCATAATCTTTCATTCTCATTAATATCATTCCTTTTAGCTGGTATATTGTGCCCAGCCTTTGCCAATTGGCAGTTTTTTCAAAACAAGTTTGGGCTAGGTCGAACATCTTTATGGCATTATCCAGCTCGGAGGAGTGGATATAATCTTTTGCTTTTTGCATGTGAGCCTGTCCCAGACTGGAAAGATCACCTGCTTCTTCACCTGTGGATTGAAGCATAATTATTGGTTCTATGTTCATTTTTTCTCCATCTTACAGTCATACCATATTATTCCAGGTTTGTAAATCAGTAATATTGTGCATCTGAATGCAGTTGGAAGTAAGAAGAGAGAATTTTTTTTAGCAAGGGTGTTTAATGGGGACATATTTATACTCTACCGAGATGCTGCTTTTTTCTTTTTACTACCTTTTTCTTACTTCCTTCTATCTTTTCACGGCCCATCTGCACAATTTTTAGGATTTACAAGTGGAACCAGACGTGGTAAACATAAGGTTGACGATTCAAAAACGACGAGGAAAAAAATGGATGAAAGAATGAATGTGTTGGGACAAGCGATTTATGATGGCAATGATTTAGAACCCAGGCCAGTGGAGTTTGAACTCTGGTTGGAGCAGGGACTGGAGTTGGCGAAGCGACACTTGTTGCAACGAGCAAAAGAGTTACGACTGGACACCAGCCTGATCAATGAAGATCCGTTGACCACTATTGATCAGGTATATGGGAATGGCTCACCGTTGTATAGGAAGTTTAAGCACGAAGCCTTTCGGGTTTCGCAGCTCATTTATTACTATTATTTAAATCATGCGGATCAATTAGGTTTTGATAGTATTGACATGAATTTGTCTTATACGTTCAGTATCGGGGTGCAAATGGTACATTTTGCCAATATGGCTGAATGCCATCTTGAATGCCTGGCTTCGGCAAAAAATGCCATGTCAGTGTATCAAGAGAATCACCTTGACCAGTGGACAAAGGCGCAGGGGAAAAATTTTCGGGAGGTTATCGAAAGCGGGCTTTTCCTGATTGGATACGATGCGACAAAATCAGCTTTAAAAATACAGCGATTTTATGACGCTCTGGATTGGGCCATACAAACAGAACCTAATGTTGCTGCTATGGATAATGCATTTTTGGTCAGCGATTATTGGTTTAGAAAAGGGGAGGCGCTTATTGGGTTGGGGAATGCAGAGGAGGGATTGGCCACAATGGAAAAAGCCACTCAAATTCCCGGACAGACTGTTAAAGAGTTAAATGATGTGCAAATGAGATTAAAATTGGCCAGAGCTGAAGTGATTGGAGATATAAACATGGTATTCGGTCCATTCTTGGAACGGGTATCAAAAGACTCGGAAACCAACCGGTTAGAACAACTTTCCAAAGCAGCTTTTACCGGGAATGCCAATTGGGATGATCTTGGACGAGGGATGGATATCATGAAAGAGTTTCTAAGTGACCCGTCTCTGGAGATGTTAGAACAGGATACCTCCCAAAAAGGGCTTTCAGCTATACTGAAGCGGGATGGTAAACAACTGGTGGTATCTTTTGCGCGGGTGGCATTAACCCGGGATGATATCGCTTATGTGGAAAGCGTGATGCCCCAACTGGAAGAATTGGCCGACAGTGATTCGGCTTTTGCTTTGGATGCGGCTTTATTTCTGGCCCGGGTGCGCTTGTATAAAGGGCAGGCCCTGACTGGGGAATCGCTTCTATCAATGGTATCCCGAATGGCAAGCTGGACAAAAACACCGATTCTTAATTATTTTGGCGATCTACTGGCTATTATCACCGGGATTGATGAGCAGGCATTGGAGAAGGCCATGCTCGCGATTACCTCTTTATTAAGAGAGTATACCTTTGATCATGAAGATGAAGAAAATATTACCGCCGTTGTTCAAGACACCGCGATGCGTAGTGGAGATATGAGTGCTTTTTTAACCTTGTCGGCGTTGATGGCTGAATATGAGCCGGAGAATACCGATTTCTGGTTGTCCCGTGTTTCCCGATTTAAAACTATTTTCAGTTATCGAGGCCAGCGCGTGCAAAAAGAGTCGGAACTTTTCCGGTTTTCTTCACTTTTGCCCACGGATACGGTTTCTCGTGTCCGGCAGAAGGTTGAAACGTTAACACGGCACTGTATGGAAACAGAAGGGGGCGTAACAACCAAAAGCAGGGAAATAGAGAATGATATAAAAATCTTACTGTATCCCCTGTACAAAAAATCCAATCCATCGCCAAATGAAAAAGAATCTGGAACTCTTTACCCTGAGATACTGCACATCGAAACTTCCAGTTTTGTCGAAATAAAGGGCCGTGATGAGCCGGTAATAAGCATTATATATAACGATAATAAATGGTGTGCTTATCATCCCGAAGCGGAAACAAATATTCACTATATACTGGATTACCAGAATTTCCTTAAAGGACAATTGCAATTGGATTATATAATAAAGGAGGGGATGAAGTTTAGAAGTACTCTGCTACCCATACCTTTTGATTCCAAGTCACCATCATTAATTGGTGTACGTTCGACGGGAATTTATCATCGCCTTCCCCTTGATTCCCTACCGTTGGCGGTGGATGGGTCAACAGGGAGGATTCATTGGGTTGGCGAAAAAACCACCACGGTGTTGCTCACCGGGCCGAATAAAGATTTGGCCATCCTGGAAAAGACGTTGTTATTGGAGAGTATTGCTCTCTTTGTCAATACTGATTTTGGTGGCAAATTCCGTTGTCTCAAAGGAACTTCAAGTGAGGTCAATGCCATTGCTGATATTGTAAAGACCAAAACCGCAGTCTCTTTAAAGATTTTTCGAGAGTGTGAATCCAATCGAGATAACTTCTTGCAGTTATCTGGTGAAAAAGCGCCGCAAATAATGCATATCGCAACTCATGGTATTGTCAGTGAAGAAAATCCCTCCGCCAGTTTTATCGCACTATCCAATAAGGACTCCGCGGGGAATTCTATATTGGGCGCGGTGGGGTATTATGATATTTTGCTGATGGATTTGCGGCAGTGTGATCTGGTGGTGTTAAGTGCTTGTTCAACCCATGAGGGCGAGAGTATTTTAGGAGAAGGTGTTATGGGTCTGGCGTGGGCATTTAAAGCAGCCGGGGCTAAAGCCGTGATTGGCACGCGCTGGCCAGTCGACGATAAGGCAGCAGTGGCCTTCTGGAGTACATTTTATGAACATGTAGGCAACGGCCTTTCGATTGCCAAGGCTTTTCAAGCCGCACGATTGTTTATTATGAATCATCACGAATGGAACCACCCCTATTACTGGGGGGTATTCCAGTTGATTGTGTAACGGGGGCCTATTTTGAGGGTGATTTGCACAATATTGAGGGTTTAAAGAGGTTGTTATATATATATGAAGCAAAAGGAATGGTGAATCATGGATGTTGAAGCGATTGCCTTGGCTATTGCCGGGGTTTATGAAAAGGATGGTGAGGCTGGACTGATTTTATGGATGCAAGATAATGGGTACCACATCAACTGGGAAATCATCGATGCCTTTGGCCGATTGGGAGTGGAGCGTCATCTGGAACGACTGATCCGCGTCGCGGTGATTCTAGCAGAATGTAAAAAAAACTCCAACTCCATGGCACGGGCTTATTTCCTGGCCGGTTTATTCTATTACCAGACCAAGGATTACCTAAAATCCATCGCCTATTTTAACAAAGCGCTTCCTCTTTACCTAGAATTATACGATAACCTGGAACTGGGACACCTGCATTTTAATCTGGGTAATAATTATTACTCTCTATACCAATTCACGGAGGCAATCAAATGGTATTCCCAGGCCATTGTCTTCTATCAGCAGGCAGGGGAGTTAAACCATGTGGGGGAATCGTACTTGTCCTTGGTGCAGGTTTATTCGTATATCTCCGATTTTAACCACGTCATAGATACAGGTGAAAAAGCCATGGCAATTTTTCAACAAACAGCGAACCTTTCTGGCCAGGGGGAGTTGTGGTTAGAAATGGCTTGGGCTTACTTTAACCAGGGAGCACTGGAAAAGGTCTGGCCTGGGCTGGAAAAATCCATGGGCTGCTTCCGAGAATCCGCAAACAGAGATGGCCAGTGCCGAGTTTATTTAAGAGAAGGAAAAATATATCTTACACTTCACGATTTTCAAAAAACCCAGACCATCTATCAGAATGCCTTGCCTTTTTTTGAACAACATGGCGACCCGGAAAGACTGGGTAACCTCTATCAGCAATGGGGGGTCTTATATCATGGAATCCAAGACTATACCCTTGCATTGGAAACGTATCAAAAGGCGCGATCCTGCTACCAAAAAATCGCTAATAAAATCTTAATCGCCGAGGTGGACGTGCTCTCCGCCGGAGTTTATCTGGCCAATAATGAAGTAGAAAAAGGCCTGGAATTAATGGAACCCCTGCTGGATTATTATGAGTCTACAGGTAATGCTCTGGGTATTGCCAATGTGGACAAAATGATCGGGGATACTTTTCTGAATATAGGCGCTATGGAACGTGTTCTGGCGCTGGAAAACAAGGCGCTATCCTTCTATGAACGGGTGGGAGACCGATTGGGGCTGGGGAATGGGTATAGTCGGCGGGGGAGATACTATTTCTTTTGCGGAGAATTATCCAGTGCCATGGAGATGTATGTGAAAGCGCTGCTTTTTTTGGATGAGCAGAAAGATTTTGTTCCTATAGGTGGTGTTTATCATGGGATGGGGAATATTTATATGTATCGGGGCGATATGTTCCAGGCATTTAACCTGCTGGATAAAGCTATGGCTTTTTTTGATAAAGCCAGCTTTTCCCTTGGCTTAAGCGATGTGGTGTTAAGCAAGGGGCATATTTTTTCCCTTTGCGGAGCAACGGAAAAAGCGCTGGACATGTACCAGGAATCCCTGGAAATATCCCAAAAAGAAGGAAATCTATTCCTCTCAGAATTGTCAGCCTACATTTCAAAAGCCAAAATTTTTTTTACACTCAAGGATAATACCCGTGCCCTGGAGATGTATGATAATGCGGATGCCTTATTGTCAAAAGTAAGCTCTCCCTGGGCTGAAGGCTGGATTGATCTGGGGAAAGCACTGATATATCTGGCCACTCAAGATTATGCCCAAGCAGGGGAGATGGCCACCAAGGGATTTGCCATTTTTAAAAAACTGGGCTACTCCCAGGCATACTCCCGGGTATACGAAATCTTGGCTGATATCCATTTAAATCAAAAACAGTGGAGTTATACCTTGACTCTTTATGATCAGGCACTGCAATGGTACCAAGAACTGGGGGACCTGCAAGCCATGGTTATGGCAAAATTTAAAAAAGCCTCAGCACTTCTTATGCTAGAACAGATCAATCCAGCTTTAACTCTTATGGAAGAAGGGTTTTCCCACCTGGAAAAGATGAGAACCCAGGTTGTTTTTTCCCAGTTAAAAAATTCCTATATGGAAGAGTTATACCGGCAAGTCTTGATCATCGTGGACATCATCATTCAACTGGGATACGCACGGCAGGCTTTCCTATATACGGAGCAAATCAAGGCACGGCTCTTTTTGGACCAATTGGGAGAGGGTCTGGTCAAACCGGAAAAAGATATACCTGCAGACCTGTTGCAACAAAAAGATGAGCTGGAGGGCAGACTGTCGTTACTCACCAAAAAGATGGTGGCAGAGAAAAAAGGAAATGAAAGGGAGGAAATCACCAAAGGTTATCAACAAACTGAAGCGGAATACAACGATCTGTTGATAAAAATCAGATTAACCAATCCGCTCTATGCCTCGGTAAGATACCCCAAACCCGTTTCTATCCCAGAGCTCCAGGGTACGATTCTCCATGAAGGCGAAATACTCTTGCGTTATCTGATTCCCAAGGATGCGGTTTATGTATTTGTGGTATCCACCGGAGATTTCCATGGGGTTACTCTGGATGTTCACCCTGCGGACCTGGAGAAAATGGTCAATGGTTATCTAAAATCGGTGCGTCAGCGGGATGAGGAAAAAATAATTACCTATGGCAAGAGCCTTTACAAAACTCTGATCAAACCCTTGGAAAATGTCTTGAAGAAAACCCGTGATATTTGGATTGCCCCGGACGGTGTGTTGGTCAAAATCCCTTTTGAATCGTTGGTGATTTCAACTGATGCGAACCAAACGCCGCGCTACCTGCTGGAATTATACCGGATAAAATATATCCAGAGTGCCTCGGTGTTAGCAATGGTACGTCAATATTTGTCAAAGGATGTCGGAAACAATGATTTTATTGGCTTTGGGGATCCTGTTTATGATTACGAAAATTTTATAAAAGGAACACCGGAGCAAGGCGCTATTCCACCCGAAGTCGGGAATTTCCTCAAGGACATTCATCTATTAAAATATCAACGGGAAGGGGGAGATTTAAATCGTTTGGAAGCCAGCAGCGATGAGATAGAAACCATCGCCGGGGTTTTTAAGAAATATCAGCAAGAGGCCGAGGTTTATTTAAGGGCGGAGGCCACCGAGGAACAATTCAAAGGGCCTGGCATGAAGGAATTTGCCTACATTCATATGGCTTGTCACGGCATTTTGGGGGCGCATTTTCAGGGTTTGGTGTTATCCCAGATACCCGGGGCCGAGGAAGATGGTTTTTTGACTCTCAATGATTTTATGAATTGTGATTTGAAGGCCAAGCTGGTGGTGCTTTCGGCCTGTCAATCGGCCTTAGGGAAAATGGGACAGGCGGAAGGGGTCACGGGTCTGACCAATGCCATGATGATTGCCGGGACGCCAGCAGTGGTGGCCAGTCTCTGGAATGTCAGCGATTTGGCCACCAAAGAGTTGATGATTACCTTCTATACCCATATATTGGCCAACAAGATGAACCCTGAAGAGGCGTTAAGGCAGGCCAAGTTGACCATGATAAAAAATGAAATCTATGCGTCCCCCTATTTTTGGGGCCCCTTCGTGATGTATGGGGAGTAAAAAAATATCGGTCCTGCCTTTTCTACAATTTTTTTTAATCCTTTTATAATCATCATTTCCAGCTCGGAGACTATTTTTATCAAATAGTGGACTATTTTTATAGCCGTCCTTAACAACTCCAGATAAAATGGGGCCTGATACAGTATTTAGGAGGCAATAACATGGTAATAGACAAAAATGGATATGTTAAGACTGCATCGTCTGTGACCCGATGGCGCAGGCGCGGGCTGGCCGAGAGTTGCAGTGATATTTTTTCCAGGACACTTGTAAAAAACGAAAAAAGCAGGGGGACACGACTTACCCTGAAACGGATAGTCATGCAAATAGCCTTAATTTTTATGGTGGCTTGGAGTATAAGTGCTCCCCCCTGCCTGCACGCGCAAGAGACGGAATCGATCACCCACTATATCCTTCTGGTGGATGCAACAAAATCTTTTCGAGGACTTTGGGGTAGTTCCTATGAAGAACAAATCGAAGGATATGTGAGAATCATTAGAGCTGCTCTTAATACCAATTCTCTACCACCATCCGATGCAAAAGAAAAAATTACTTTTAGGGCGAATACCGATATAGTCTCCCTGGTGTTTTTTTATTTTCCCTTTTCGGAAAATCGAAAATTCAGTGGTGGAAAATACTTTCACACGTCTGCTGAGTTAGCAAGTTTCCAAAATCTTTCTGATGTAGAGAATAATATCAGGCAGTTTCTCCAACAAAAACCGTTTATTGGACCCGCGTTCTCTCCACTAAGAACGGCTGAAAGTACGGTTTTCCCTTATCTATGCAGCCAATTCCAAGAAAATAAATGGCCCAGGTCTGAAAAAATAATCGATAAGATCATTCTCGTCTCTATAGGTGATCAAGATATAAGCGAGGATGACGTCGATAATTTCGACGACCAGAAGGAAAGAAAACAGTATATTGGTTGGCAAAAAAATTTTGAGAGAAATTTTAAGAAGCTCCCTCTGGATAACGGATATTATTTATATAACGCAAAAACAGATAGAGTCCAGCAGTGGGATAGTCTACCCCCTCCTAACACCACAAATGCCTATCTTAAATATTATAAAATCATCCCCACCCAATTAGATACTTCTTTTCTGGAATCTACATCTTCTCAATGTGCTTTAACAAGGGTAGCTGAAAAAATGGACCAGGAGCGGATAAAATATTCCTGGCGCGGTAAAAGTGGTCTTCACTGGTCCAGCACTTATCCAAATGCAGATGTACAGTGGACGTTTAATCCTTCGGTGGACGGAGATTCTGATTGGAAACCACGGCAAAAAAAAGGCGTATCAACGGATGACGTCTATATCACTGATTTGAAAAATCAGCAGGAATCATGGATTCAAATCTCTGACCCTACTGAAAACAATGGCACTTTTAAGAGTACTATTTATTACCGGGGTGTGGTAGATTTGGATACAATCTCCTCTACACTTCCCTATCCATATAAATACCGTCATTATTCCAACCAAAAAAAAATCGACTATTACGCGGAAAAATCGGAAGTAGATATCACAGATAAAACTCTGGGCGACCTTCTGGAAGATAAATCCTTCTGCCAAGAGGTAACCCAGTTTATCCATGATGTTGAAAAACAAGCGAGAAGAAATATCTCTGATCTTGATGCCACGACAGTAAAAAAGGTACGTAAATTCATGGAAGATAAGGGAAAAATATGGATAAGAAATTTCTTAATCATACTATTCAGTGCTCTTCTTGTAGCCATTGGATTGGTTCTGTACTATTTAAAATATAGACGCCATCCCCAAATAGATGTGACCATGGAAAAAGACAATGAAAATACCATCTCCTGCCATTTCTCAGATACCCAAAAGGAAAGTCAAACGGTGGCACTCTTTGATATCAATAATCTGCGGACGTTTCTCTCCCCGCACCAAGCGAAGAGCCCCTTTGACCTATCCATGACCTTTAAGATCCAGCACGATCTTAAAGAAGAGGATATTTTGGAATACAATCTGGCTGAATTATTTTCCATCACCAATTTTCAGGGTGAAATCGAATACGCCATGACCCAGGAAGCTGATACCCTGAAAGTTTATATCCCTGAAACCTGTGCCAGTGATAAGCTTCGTCTGGTATTACATCCCCAAAAAATCGAGGACCTATCCACCCCGCACATCGAAGACAAAACCATTGCCTTTACCGTCACCCTGGTGACCATTTCTGCAGTATTTAAGAAAAATAGAAAAACCGTGCCCATGAAGAAAGAAAAAATCTGGCCCCCCCTGCGGTTTCAACTCCTCCTGATGCCACAGAATCTGAAACATGAGGTTACTATTGAACCGGTGTTCGAGGAGAACCAAACGGTATTGGACTTTGATCCTGATGCGGAACAGTACAGTATTCCATATTCCGCCAAGCTGACCTTGAGAAAACTGTTTAAAATCACCATGGAGAACAAAAGTTTTAAGAGCTTTTCCCAAACCCTGGTGGGCGAGATTTCTGGCAAAGCCTATGAAAATGGCAGTTTAATGGATTCAGGACTCTTTTTTTATCTGGATAAGAACAAATCTTCCAACCAGACCATGGTAAGTTTGGCCAAGAGCTATAAGCTGTCTCTTAAGGCGAATGAGAGTCTGGTGATTTACTGTTACCTGCAATTTACCGATTTCCAAGATAACCCGCTGGAACCCCGCAATTTTCAAATCCAGTTTTATTTTAATGACGAAAAAATCGAAAAAGGTTCCGCAAACCTCGTGGTAAAGCGTTCCAAGGAAAGAACAGAAGCCCTGATTGAAATTCTGGACCAGGGATACCCCGCCCTTCCCGAAAAAGACGGGCGTCTTCAGGTGAATGACCAGAACCAGGTGGTGATCCATGAAAATTCCATTAATAGTTTAAACTGGAGCACCCGCGTCACCCTGCCTGACCCGAAGCTTTTCAAGGAATATGAACCCACCGAACTATTTGCCTTGCGATTAAAAAATGGCTGCCGGACCCATACGGGTTACTACCAATGGCGTGTGGACAATATGAGAGCCATCAAGAATGGCAGCTTACAATACGAGGATAAATACGAGGATCAGATCATTTCCATCATGTCAGCCGAAAAAACGGGCAGAATTGCCGATAATGAAGAGGCTGAAGAACTCATTATCTTCTTTCTTTACCCCGGAAACGGAAAAATAGACCTGACCAGCTATCACGTGTCCTTTGACGTCCAATTCACCCTGTTCATTGATTTTTTCCCAGAAGGCCCCTCCACCCATCCGGTGATTAAAAAACAATTGAATGTGGTGTTCACCTGCCAGGGAATCCATCACGTGATCCCCAATTATTTGGTGGTGGATTTTGGAACCTCTGCGATTGCCGCAGCCAACTCCGAATTCACCGAGGGCGAGGAAACGGAACAGGTCACCAATCTGCTGAACCTGAAATCTTCCAGTTCGCTGTTACCCAGTGAAAGTGGCTTGTTACCTTCCATTCTGAGTTTGAACAAAGATACCGTGATTGATAGCCAGGAATATGTCAATCTTCCCGCGGAAAAGAGATTAATCTCAATCAATCCAGAATTACTCCTGACCTCTGTAAAATTAATGATCCTGGAAAGTGGCGGTGAAATAAGTCTACCCAAGAATTTTTCATACCTTGATCAGAATAATAATCCCGTGACCGGTGGCAATATCAAGTTGGAGTCGCTGCTGAAATCCGCTTATAAACAATTAAGACACGGTTATATTGATACCAAGAATGTGGATTATAAAAAATTGGTTTTCACCTGCCCCAATGTATACACCAAATCCCATAAACAATTTCTCACCGACCTGTTGACCGAGGTATTCATCCGTCCCACCGAGGGTGTTCATAGGGAAAACATTGAACTGGTGAGCGAATCTGATGCCGTGCTCTATTACTATTTGAAAAAAAGAGCAGGCGATGAAAATAAACCCAGCCTAGAGGATATCGCTATTTTTGATATTGGCGGCGGCACCATGGATATTACCTTGGCCGTGGTGGAATGGGAAAAAGATAAATTCTACCCCATCTCGGTGAATGTCAAAAAGCGAGACGGTATTGCCCTGGCCGGGGAGGTTCTGGACAAGGCCATCGCCCTGCAAGTGCATAGTATTTTGGAAGAGTATGAACCCAAATTTGCCAAACCCACCCAGGAACCTAGCAGCAAACCTGGTGATGACCTAGACGTTGGGAAAGTATTCAGGACAGAAGCAAAAAACCAGTCCTTTGGTGAACCCATCTTTCCATCCCCGATAAAGAATGATCTTCACACAGACTCTATTCAGAATTTGCCAGAAGAACAGAGCGGATTTGTCTATTACAATAGAATTGCTGGAGATGCCCGTTTGGTTGATGAAAAGTTTCGAAGTGACTTGATTTCCGTTATGTTCAACTTTAAATTTGAATATATATTGCAGTTCAAAAAGGAGATATTCCGCAGTGGCGATAACTCGTGGGTAAAAATATGCATTGGAAAGAATAACACCATCGGCGGGTTATGTTTGGTCAAAGAAAAAAGAATCCCGCTGGAATTCAGTCAGAAAGGCGCCTCCTTTCATGCGTACCTGCAATCGGAGAATGATTTCCTATTTTTGTATCTTAAAAAGAGCGAGTGGCTGGCACTTCCCTATCTCATTCGATTTAAAAGTTTATTCAGGGAAAAGATTCAGCGTTTTGTGGACTCTATTAAAGAAGAGAACAATCCGAAAAATATCACCGTTATCCTTTCTGGCAGAACCTCTCTTTGGCCTGCTATCCCGGCTATCATCCAGAACATTTTTGGTCATGAACCGGTAGATATATGGAAAAAAGAGCCGGGGGAAAGAGCCTTGGATTTAAAACGGTCGGTCATCGAGGGTGCCCTGCAAAAAGTTTTTTACTGGCCACAGATCAATTATGACAGTGTAAAAACCTCCGGTGTGCCCGCCGTGAATTATCAACTGAGACCCAAGGAATGGAAATGTATACCCCTGAGCACCGGGGAATCGGTGGAGATTGATTTGAATAATTCACCATTTTTCCAACTGGGGATTCTAACTGACCTGGCTTTTACCCCGTTTATGAATTGCAATCACTTGTCCCGCACCCAATATTGCCGCAAAGTATTCACGGTAAGAGTCCACACCAAAGATGATGACAATGAGATCGGCTATAATTTTCGTATCCAGTCGGATCGGTATCGGGATACCTTTTGCAAGGTGGTGCCTGAACCCAAAAGTGGTGGTGCGATGGTGGAACACCGGGGATTATGGCCGGTTAGAAGTATCCAATTACCCGAGGTAAGCGCGGAGGAGTTTAATGAGCACATTTAAACCACATATATCTGGAAGAACAAGAAATCACATGAGGAGGAATTTTAATATGAAGGCAAAAAGCAAACAAAAGCAATGGTTCTGGGCAGGCGTGATGATATTGGCTATAATGCTGATCCCAATGTTTTCGCAGTCTCCAGTTGAGAAGGAAGTATCCCCACCTTCAAAGCCCAAAATGTATTATCTTAAAAGTGGTGATAATCAATATTTTTATATTAACAATGCCGATAAAGTTCTCGGTTGTTTTCTCATCAGTCCCACCAGGGATATAACCATAAAAAAGGCAGGGCAAGATCAACCCATCTCTGGACTTGATGAATTGGATAAGTCTATCGTTATTGAGGTCAAATATAAGGAAGATAATAAAAGCCATATCCGGGTATTGACTATTTTGAAGAAGGACGAAAATTTCAATATCAATATAAAAAATGATGATAATGCGGTCCCCACCCAAGAGGAAGACTCCGTGGGCAAAGCATTAAGCTTTTTGTCTGGTCAAATCGAAGAAATTATGAATAAGGACAAAAACTTATCCATCAAATATCATCTATCTTTCCCGCCGATTGAACAATCAATAAAAAATAAGCTACCTACCACGGCTGATATCAACGCGCTCTTAAGTACTTTCGAGGTAAATAAATCGGCCACGGTTAGCTATTTAGAGAATGGGATCGAAGAAACACCTCCTCAAGACATGGCATTGATAAAAAATATTATAGAAGAGAAAAAAACCTTTCTATCTTTTAAGGAATGGCAAAGTCATTTGCAAAATGTTGAGATAGCTGACTTAGGTGATTGTAAGGCACCAGCCGGTATTTTTAAAGCATCATTGGAAGGCGAGGAACCTCAAACCTCCTCATTGCTCATTCGATTTCTTGAAGTTGGTTTACCTCTTTTAGCAGTCTTGGTAGGACTTTTGTTACTGTATCAATTCCTGGTGGCCAATTATCTCAATGACCTTAAGGATATTCGGGCGCAGGTGAAAAGACCCAAAACTATCAGACAGACAATAACCGCAATTGAAGAGTATCTCAAATACAATGCCTGCAAAAAAACAAAGAAATCCTTGGTAATGAAGATATTGGCAAAAATAAAAAAGCAGGCAAAAAATTCAGGAGTTGATGAGAAAACTCCAGATGAAAAAGAATTGGAAATCATAGCTGGCGCATTAACTAAATATATTGAGCTAGAATCTAATGTGGATAGTACTACTGTCGAGGAAATCAAAAAACTGGTGCAAGAGATTTTGATCTCAAGAAAAAAAATCCAACATGGAGAGCCAAACTATATTTTGGGATTTATTGACGATGATTTCCAGTTTATTGTCAATGATTATGAATCCCGCTATGAGGTAATCAGAAGATTCAACCGGTCCACCAAAAAAAGTGCCGCTATTGAAGCTGAAATAAAAAATAAAATTGACTTTCAAATCGATGAATTCAAAAAGCAGATCAACGATCAAACTGTGGATATCAAAGATAATTTCGTAACTAAAACCCAGGAGCTTGAAGAAAAGATCAAAACTCAAGTCACAGAATTTGTCTCTATTAGCGAGACTCAAACCCAATCGTTCAAAAATGAGATCAGCTCACAAAATAAAGAACTTGACAGAAAGATTGAATTCATTAAACAAAGAACCAGCAATCCTGCCAGTATTGCAGATACTGTAATATTGATTAATGGCTGGACCGATGAGATAGACCAAGATACAGATCAACAATACAATGAGATCACGATTGATGATGGAAAAAGTACTAAATCGAAGGAAGATTGGAAACGGAGCAAAAAAGCTATTGTAACATCCTTCCAAAATGATATCCTCGCTATTGCTAAAAATGGTGATGAGTTTGAAGAAAAAGCAAAAAAATTGAGGGATAGATTCGATACATTTTCAACTGTCTATATTGAATTAATTGAAAATAGCCTAATTAAAAGCAATTCCCCTGATTATCCAGATCGTGTTCATTCCAGATTAAATTTCATAAATGAAAAGATTGTAACACTTCAAGATGATTATCGGGAATATTCAAAAATAAACAATGAATTAAAAGCGTTGGCTGAAACCCTCAAGAATAATGAAGGTGTGCTATCGAGTAACATAATCAAAGCTCAAAAAGTAGTGGATAACCTGGGTAAAAAATTAGAAGGGCAAAACACAAAAGGGGATGAATTCCTGAAGACCTTTGGCACTCACCTTCAGTCTTTGGGTACAGAAAGAAATAATATTAATAGAGTGGCATCTGAACTAAAAGCTCAAAACCTAATTGTTCTGGAGAATTCCAAAAACATTAACGCCTATACCGGTGAATTGAGTCAACAAGTAGCGAATGCCTTGAATGCAGTAGCTGAATTGCAGAAAAAAGTAGAAAGCATCCAGAAGGTATCTGGAGAGTTGAAAAGCAATAAGGATTTACTGAAGAGCGAAGTCACAAATGTTTCCAATGTAATACTAAAATTGGAAGAACAACGACTTACAGGCGTGTCTCTTGCTCAGAGCATTAACGAAAAGGTGGAGACTCTGGAAGCTTGCACTGTTAGAGTGACAGATGTCACATCCGGTCTAAAAATTCAATCTGACAACTGTAATTCTGTAAACGATATTCTAATAGGGAACGCCACAAACTTAGCAGAAGGATTTGAGAAGTTAAATGGTGTTGTTGGACTATTAAAGGACGCTGGTATTTTCGAAACAAATGTTGTTGAAGACCTAAAGAAACAGGTGGACGCCCTGAAATTCCATATCAACAAAGTCACTAACCTTATTATTGATATAAGTGGAAGGAATGAAGCCGGAAGAATTCTTTCTGATGACCTTCAAACAAAAGCGGTTTCCCTTTTTGATAGTGTTTCTTCATTTAATGATATAAAGAGGGATTTAGTACTTCAAAACGAAAAGGGAGAAGATATACTACAAAGTTTGTCCAAAGATTTAATTGAATTAAGAACCCATCTGGAAAAAGCAAGTACAGTCGCAATTGCATTGGATGGCCATAATGCTAAAGGAGCTAAGACTGCTAAAGGGTTTGAGGAATTTGCCCAAGATTTGAATACCCAGATGGCAGAAATGCAGAAGGTGGTCAAAGATATCCAACACTTACAAGAAGAAGTGGTCAAAGTCGAAAAAACTGCCGAAGATCTGGCAGATTTTAACAAATCCCTGGTTGCTACCGCTACCAGCAATAATCCCGACCTGGAACTGTGCCGGGAAGTTATGAATGATGAACTGTTACTGAACCTAACCAGCCAAAATACCGGCAAAGTACTGAAAAAATTGAAGGGCGAACCTGCCTTGAGCAAAGAATACCGCTACTGCGGCATCAATCTCTACAAAGACCTCACCCTCTTGGAGAAAAAACTCAAGGACAAATGGTTCTGGCGCTTGATCAAACCCATTAAAGATGGCCTGGATTTTAATATTCGCGCCTTTTACCGCTGGGATGGCAAAACCATCTACGATACCTATCTGGCCAATGGCAACGCATCTTTTGAATTGAGCTCCATTACCGAGGAAAATATCAAAACCGTCATCAATGAAATGCACTGGACCCAAATCTGGGAGCACCTGATTAAAGCCAACGGCTTTTTTAATGCCTACCTTGAAGAGGAACTCAAACCTGTTACGGATGTGCTGGGCGGCGCCCAACAGAAAATTGTCACCCTGATGGAGAATTACCTGGGCTACCAGGTGGAACCCCACAAACCCTTGCAACTTATCTCCAAACGGCTGATAGAATCCGGCGACGTCAAAGAAGTCTCCGAACACTTTGTTTTCTACAGGGAAATTTTACCGGAAATTAAAACAAGTAAACGCCTCCTGGGTGCTGAAGCCGTACACCGCGAAGATTCCGAAAACAATCTCATCCTCTTTGTCGATGCACTGGGCCTAAAAGATAACGGCAAATCCATCCGCAAACCCCAGATGGTTTTTTACTCCTCTGCCAGTATGAAGCACTATCGATAAACATAAAATCCAATAAAAGGAGTATACCATGGATAATATATTGGGAAAAAATGAAGAAAAAAAGGATATCGGTCCTATTTACCGATTCCTCTTGCTATGTGTTCTGCTGTTTGGCCTCATGTTTATTCTTTATGGGTTGATCCAATCCAATTTTGGTTATCCCCCCTTGGAAGATAATTCTGGTCAGGCCTATCAATCCGTTCCAACTGGCTCTAACCCCATTCCCTCTACCACCGGCGCCAATACCAACCACTTGCAATCGAACTGGGGAATGCCATTGGAGGTCACCAAACCCTCCACCGACGTATCCGACCTGGAACGATTGATCTGGCAAAAAACAAATGAAGAACGAAAACAACGCGGCCTGCCCGCACTGAATTGGGAAGACGGATTATCCCTCACTGCCCGTTACCACAGCAATGATATGGCCACCAAGAATTTCTTCGACCATCAGAACCTGGAGAATGTCGGGCCCTCGTTTCGTGCCGCCAAAATACACCGCTCCTTTGTTGGTTTGGTGGGAGAAAATATCTTTATGATGACCCAGTCTTCCACCGATATCGCCCAACAGGCCGAACAGATCATGCGGGGATGGATGAACAGCACCGGCCACCGGGAAAATATTCTTAGAGACACCTTTAATTCCCTCGGCGTGGGTTGCGTAGAGGTAAAAAAAGGCAATACCACCTGGATTTATGCCACCCAGGTCTTCGGCCAGAAGATCGGAAAACTGGATAAAGACCTACCGGGGGAAATCCAGGGTACGCAAACACTCTCATTTCAGGTCAAAGAGGTGGATGCCGAGTTTTTACCCCCTACTGCTGTCTTTCTGGAAAACATAACCAATCGTGGCTTGAAATTTCAGGTCCCCATTAATGCCACCGCCATCGTCAGCCTATCAGCACCTGGCCAGGAAGGTTTGTATCAATTGGTTTTTTATTTCCCTTTTCAAAAGAATACCAATACTCAGGGCATATTCCCCGGTCCCATGATTTCTGTTAAAAAGGTGAAATAACATGAGCCACCCCTGTTTATTTAATCTGGAGCATTACGACTGTCTAACCACCCCCCTGGTCCAATGCAGCGCCGTGGTGCAAAAAAAATTTAAATCCAATCTCACCACCCGTACACACCGCGATTTAATCCCCCGATGCGCTGAAAAAATTATTGCCAAGGGTAGTGGGCAAGATACCACCGAAATCCAGGCCATAGGAAATACCTTTCGCCCCGGTTGCGAACCGATAAAAACAGGGCGGAAGATTATTTTCTCCGAGTATCTCAAGGACTTGGAAAGCAAAACATGGCAGTCCTTTTTACAACAAGAGGGAATGGATATCAACCCCTATCAATTGGGACTCTTTCTCAGAGAACGTTGGAAAGAGAAAAAAAACCGCATCCTTTTAAAATCTCTGGATGAAACCGAAGAACGACAAATTGTTTTCCAGGTGGAAACACTGATTGAACTGATCCTAAACTCCTTCAAACAGGAAAGTGCCAGGCTGGAAAGCTCCATGCTGGTATTGATCAATGAAATCCAGGATAAGAAAAAACAATACACCGAAGCGGAGATTAGGGAAAAAGTGCTGGCCCTAAACAAGGAGAGACACTGGGAAAACCTGGCAAATTATTTGCAAAGCACTAAAAAGGAAGGGTTTTCCGGGGAATTTATTTGTTTCCTCCAACAAAACGAAACCGAAGCGCAGGAGGGCATCAAATGGTTGGAGATCAGGAATTCTTATGCCGATTTCCATGCCCATGTTGAGGAAAAGGATTTGGACACTCTGCTCACGGCACTGGTTTCCTGGAAATTGGAGTTGCAATTCTTATTCTCCTCCCAGGCCCAGTGGGGCACACCGGAAACCAAAAACAGTTTGACCACACTCACCCGGGATATCTATCAAAAGATTCAGGGCATTTTGGAGAAGATCACCGACCCCCAGGAGTTGTACCAGCGTTTGATGGAAAGTGAAAATCAATTGGTGCCGATTCTCTCCCAGCCACCCGTCCAGTGGCAACAGTTTAAAGATCAATTGCTGCAAAGTTTGGAGGAACATTGCGCCCAGACATTGGACCAGATACTCGAACAAGAGGAAGATATGGACGACCTCAAGACGAAGTTGGATGAATTGGTAGAGAAAGATACCCATATCCATCTGCCAGCCTATATTACGGCAATTGAGTTGGCGAGGCAGCAGTTAAACACTTTTGAGCAATATTCCCATACCCTTAACCGCGTTATCGCCAAAGAGGATCCCTTTGATCTTCAGTATTTGAAAGATGAACTGGGAAAATTGGCAGAGGAGATCAGTAAGATAGAGCCTTTTATTGCCAAATGGGCGATATTTATCAAATTAAAAGCTGAATTAAAGCAGAATCAGGGAATCTGTGAACAAACAGTGCAGTCCATTGATGAAATTGATGATCTGATGGGCAGACTGATCAAAGAATCCCAAAAGGTTCTTCATATCGATTTAAACATAAATATCAGTCAATTCCGCAAGGAGTTCAGCGATATGGAAGCTGGTATTACTTGGCTGGTGGATAACCATCCGCAGATCAAGTTTTTGAAACCGTTACAGGATCTTCTGGGGATTTTCATTAACAAGATTTTTTCTTTTCAGGGGGACAATACCCATCTGGAAGATAAATATGTAAACCATGATTTTTACCAACGGGTGGATCTCTTGGTAGAATCTGGGAACCAAGTGGTGGAATCGCTGGCAGAGCTAAACAATAAGGCCATCTTGGATCCGGTGGAGTTGTTGGAAGGATTTAAAAGAGTTCTCATTGATACTCCTATCGGGGATTTTATTCTAACCCTCACAGGCCAGAAAGAAATTGTGACTGGAATCACTGATATAAAGCAGCGCATTGATGAACTGACCAAACAGGAACTGGACCCCATCACAAGAGAATTGCACTCCTTTATCCCACTGGTACCGGTAAAAAAACTGACGGATTTTATGGGGTGGATTCAAGCGTTAGACAAGAAAATTCCAAGAACCAGCGAGGATTACAGTGGCTATGATGAACTGATAATGCCTTTTGAAGAACAGATCCAAGATATTATGGCTATGATCCAGGTGCAGCAGTCGATTCACCAACAAAAATTTGCCGAGGTCATTCAATTCATCAAAATGAAAATGGAGGTCCAGGGGCCTTTAAAAGAATTTATGTTGGCCTGTATCTATTATTATGAACACCTCGCCAATCAGCAATGGGTGGAGAATCATTGGATTGAATTCTTTGAACAATTCGGCGTCAAACTCGGTGAAAAAAGAGGCAATAAAGAGGATGGCATTCTGACCCAATACGAGACGTTATTCCAAACACATTTACCCGGCATTACCCCCCAGAACTTGTACCGGCACTATAAGATTTTTGAAGTCTATCTAAAAGAAAGCCCGCTTTTCCCTTATATTTCGTTTATCACCGGCCACCATGGTGCCAAAGATTTGGTCACTACCATATCCACCAAATCCCAGGCCAGAAAATTTTTTCCTCTCTTTCATCAATATACTATCACTCACCGGTTGTGGGACAAATATGTGCAGCTTTACCATGCCTGTGACAAGGAATTATTTACCCATTTTAATTCCAATCCCATGAAAATAGTCCATGATGACTTGGCTGGAAAATACCAGGTTTTGCAGGATAAATTTATCGCAGCATGTTCCCTCACTCAAGGTGAGGTGGATACCTTTGCTTCCTTCATCCCCCATGATGGTGAGTTCGACATCCACCAGAAAAACCATAAAAAACTATCGGAGTTATTCCGCTATTTTCAGGAAATCACACGCACCTTTCAACAATTTGAAGACAGGAATATCTGGATAGACCTTCGTTTAAAAAATGCTTTGAATGTTTTGGAGAGCAAATGCAACAGATTCGGCGAGGAGTTCTCCAAGATTCGGGGCACCTTAAAGTGGATGAGTCTAACCAAACATCTCAGGCATCTCTATGACCTGGGTAATAAAATCCTTGTCACTTTTGAATGGAAGAACGGCAGATTCACCCTGGATGATCTGGTCTTATTGGAAAACTATGATCGCAAGAATTCAGCGGATTATTCAGAACGATTTAAAGCCCTCCTTTTTAAGTTTGTGCAACTATGGGAGGATTTTAAGATGGAGTGGGGCAAACTGCGGCCTCAATATGAATCCCTAAAAGAGGTATATAACCACGAACATTTCGCACTGGTTTTTAAGAATTGGCAACACTCCGAATTATGGCGCATGTGGCAAGGTAAACATAAACCAGAACCGAGGGATTTTGAGGAGTTTTTTGCAATGCTGCAGAAAACCCGTGACAATCATATTGCATATCGAGATGCCCACGAAAGTGGCAGCAACAACCAACAGATGGATTTCGACAGAATAGACCCCTATATCAAACTTATGGAAGAAAAAAAAGAAAAAGAGAGTCCTACGACTTTTTGAGGTGTCCAATGATTAGAAAAATAATGAATTTTGTATTAATGGCTTTAGTATTGGTAGCAGTTAGTGTAATCCTGCGTGCTCAGACCAGCCCGCCGCCGCAAAAACAGGCCGATGGTGTGGACTTGATCTTACTCATTGATCAATCCGGCAGCATGTGTGGTTCCGGTGTGCATAAAGGGCAAAATGATCGGGACAACAGACGGAATGAGGTGCTTGGAAAGATTCTCCCGAATGTTTTAAATTCCGCGACCAAAGGCAAGTGTTATCGTATTTCAGTGATTGAATTCGGCTCCCGGTTTGGTTCTGAGCCTCGATGGCAAGCCAAAGTGACACTGTCCGCCTATTCGATTCCCAATCGCTTACCAAAAGAAGATGAAAGCGTATACCAGAAACGGGTGGCAGGAGAACTTGCCCATTTTTCAAAGCCGAGAAACAAGGGCGACAGTGACCATGATCAGGCACTGCAATTGGCCCAGGACGAAATTGTGACATTAAATAAAACCCCCGTGGCCATACCCATGGGGTTTTCCGGTGTAGAAAAAAGGCTCAAAGTTTTGTTCATGTTAACCGATGGCAAGCCCTATGTAAAAAAGCAAACCACAGGCGAGGTGTTATCCGATACTCAATTGCAAAACAGTATCAGGCAGTTGGTTAACGATTTCCCTGACAAGGAAGTAATTCTGTTTGTTTTTGGGCTCAATGCCTCAGACGATTATTGGTATGGGGATGGGTATGGTGCCTTCTGGCAAAATGTGGCGGCATCCACCAGCGACAACAAAGGACGAAAAGGTGACGCGCAATTTATTGCCAATCAGGAGCAAATCCATACACAAATAACCAAAGTCCTGGGTGATTATACCATTGAACCGAAACCTGATGATCAAGTGCCTATTTTGAATACGTATGATTGCCCACCTTATCTCAAATCCGTTACATTCCAAATAGAATTCCCCAGAAGTTATATGAAGCCAACCAATGCCTTGAAAGTTATGGACCCCAATGGTCAAGTTTTACCGGATATCTACTTCCAACTTTTTCCCAACTATGCTTTACTTAAAGTGGATGCCCCGCTTCATGGAACCTGGAGGTTTGAGCGAAAAAAAGGTGTGGAGGTTGCAATATTACCTCAACCAGAACCCCAAACCGCCCAATATATGTCCCCGGTCTCGCCTGTCCCCTTGAATACCACTGAACCCGTGGTTTTTAAAATGCCAGACCAATCTGCAGGGGTACCTTTTGTACCCTATCCCACCTTTCCAGTGGAGGGACAGATAAATATCACCAGACCCGATAACACCCAACAGGTATTAAACGCCCAATTTGACCCTAAAAAACCCGGGCATTTCATCTCCACTGTTCCCTTTTTATTTGCTCAACTGGGAGTATATAAAATAGAGTTCTCCGGCTTTGTGGTTGTTGGTTCTGGTGAGAAGTCAAAGGTCTTTGCCTCGGCACTCCAGGAAATTACCGTCATCAATACCAAACCCGTCACCGTGCGCCTAGAAAACCCCGAGTCTTTGTCCACCAGTTTCGGTTCCTTCAAAGAAAATCTCGTGTTTGGCTTTTATGTCCAAGGTCAACCCATTGCTGTTGAAGAGATATTAAAAGCAAAACCATCTATTGATGCGGAACTAACCCTTCGGTTATCCTCCGGAAAGATCAATGACTCCCAGGTGATACCTTTAAAATATGATGGGGGTCGTTTGGTGGGGGATGTTTCCGGTGGCATTCCCGCCCGCTTTTTCCCGGACCTTTTGCTGGGGGGGGTGAAGGGTGTCCTGACCTTAAAAATGGACGGTCGCATGCTCAAACCCGATTATTTTCTTCAAGACCCCCGCACCTTAACCCACCTCTATGAATTCGAACTGCCAGTACGTGTATCCCTGTGGCTCTACCTGTTTTTTATAAGTTTGCTGCTGGGTATTATGGCCGTTATCGCTTATCTGCTGTTTTTTAAAGGCAGAGCACAGGCTTATTCCAAAGATATACCTATTCTGATATACCGTCATGGCGATAAATTTAATCCCGATCCCTCGGTGGAAAAACCAATCGAGATTACTAAAAAAAAGATGGTCATCAAAAAGGTAAAAATCCCCTTTGACATTCCGGGTTTATCCGATCAGTGGGTGCCAGAGATGACCATTACCCGCGAATTGATTCCCATGGGTGTCAGAATTAAGCTCAAATACGAGCGTTTTTTATCCAACCCAATGGACAAGGATCGTTTTGAGGAAGTCACCCTGGAGACTCGGGACAATACCAATCCCGATCAACATTATATCCGGGCACTGGAACTATACAATATGATTTTCCAGTTAAACATAAAATAAGACAATAGAAAAACTGCACACAAATAAAAATTAGGAGGATATCATGGCAGTAATAAAACCAAGTTTAGTAATCGGGGCCGGGGGTTCTGGCTATTGGATTCTGAGTATGTTGAAGCGTCAACTTTATATCAATTATGGACTGAACGTGGACGAGTCCAAAGAGGTTAAATTCTTATTGGTGGACACCCTGTCCGAGGATAAATTTGAAACCGAGTACAAGGAACACATCAAATCCATCGGCGAAAAGTTTGCCATTAACCGCAAAGAGTACTTACACCTGGGCGAAGCCCGGGGTGGATTCTTTAATTGGGCCACCCAGGAGAAAAATTACACGGACCCCATGTACAACTGGTTCCGTAGGAAATTATTCGTAGAGAATTACACCGCGGAAGCCAATTGGCGTTTAAATGAAGGCGCCGCCCAACTCCGTGAATTCGGTAGGATGGCCTTCTATTTTAACAAAAACCGCATCAAACAGGCCATTATCAATCTATTGGATGAGATCAAAGAGGTTGCCCGGGATTCTACTATTCCCGTTTGGATTTTCGGTTCCTTTGCCGGTGGTACCGGCGCTGGCATGTTGCTGGATATTTCCATGCTGGTCAAATTAATCTCCGACCAAAAACGGATTGCCGTCCGCAACATCGGCGGCATCGTGTTGCCTGAAGTCTACAAGGATACTATCAAAACTTCCCAAGCCCAGGGTTTTGCCGCCTTCAGGGAACTTTCCCGGTTTTTATCCAATACCAAAGAAACTCATCGCGCCAAAATAGACAACCAGGATTGCAAACATACCGTGCTCTATGAAGGCCAGGATAAATTCTATCATAATAAATCTATCTTTGATAATCTCATCTACTTTAATGAAGAGTGCCAGAGCGATGAAGCCAGGAAGAACTATTTTAACAAAGTCACTGATGGCCTCACCATATTTTTCGATTATTCCGGTGCCCAGGAATTCTTTAATGAAGTGGTCAATCACAAGGAAAACCGCGTCACTGCGATTTCCACCTACAAAATTTTTATTCCCATCAATCTCTATGTCCAACTATTTACCGCCACCTTCCTCAAGGAGGAGATCGACAAATTATTCCCCAATGCCAAGGACAGCACCATCTTGTTGCCCGAGGATAATCGTAAAACCGAGATTCACCGGGATATTGAAAATTTCCTCAACAACCTCTCCCCCTACTTTCTGGAACTTAACCACCTTGTGGAAGATGACAAAGCCGCCGTGGAATATACTCAAAAACACGTGCTGGGCAAACCCCAAACTATCTTTAGAGACCTGTTCGGCTACAGCACCCCGGAACGCTACTTCGGTAAGGAAGTGGATAGCCCCAACTATAAGCTAAAACTGGAAAACCTCTTTAAAAATATCTATGAAGAGGAAGAAAAAAACATGAAGACCGTTGAGGACTTAAAGCGTACCATTAAGGATAGGAAGGTCAATGAAAAAACCTTTTCCACCCAAACCTTGCTAACGGAATTTAAAGGTACCATTGATAAGAAATACGCCCATTACGAGATTATCTTCAAAAAGGAGAACGAGGACCGCGTTACCATTAAAAATAATATTTTGAATCACTTTAAGGGTAAATTAAAAGATTACATCAAGAATAATCTCGATCAAGCCAGCGTGCCCGATATTCATTATTTCCTGAAGCGACTCACCCTGATGATGCAGGGCACGGATCAGGATTCCGGTGGTATTAAAGGCGTGTTGAAACGGATCATTAAAAAGGAATTTGACTCCCGCCGGTCCGACATGGAAACGGGTAACAGCAAGACCTCCAGCCGTTTCTCCGAACCACCCCAGGTAAAGGAGAAAAAAGGGTTTGGTCTATTTGGCGGCGGTAATAACGAGGAGTACGAGAGTGCCGTTCAACTGATGAAGGATTACCTCTCTCAAAAAACCCGTTTTCTTTTCTTTGAACAAGCAGACAATTTGATCTCCCTGTTAATGGAAATTCACGACGAATTGTCCAATTACGTGGATACCCGTTTGTTGAAAAATTTGATTGACAAAAACAGCGATATCTCCATCAGTCGTAGCAGTATCAAGGGTGCCCTCACCAACCAGATCATTGATATCCGTAGCGTCATGAAAGGCGGAGTGGGTAAGGCTTCCAGTATCGGGTTATTGGGCACCGACGACGAGGCTCAGAAATACGAGAAGTACTTGTTGGACAATATCTTTGCCGAAAAACCTTATACTTCTTTAAAGGTGGTGTTTGACCCGCAGGGGGAAAAATTTCAGGTGGAATACACAGACAGTGACCATCAGACCTGGTTTGACCATCAGGACATTGAGATCACCGTCGATAAAAAAATCACCATGTGGGCCAAGATGATCGAAGATGTCCGTACCACTATAGAACAAAAGCGATTGTCTCAATATGAGGGCATCATGCACTACCTGAAATGGGCCAAGGAACAGTTCCGGCAATATAAGGACGATAAACTCTTTGTCGGTGATCTGGAGAAAAAGCTCATTAGCGCCCACAGGGAATTCATCAAATTGCCAGACAACACCCCTAAACGGTATCGCCTCATCTACGGCGACAAAAATGCCGGTCCATATAATCTGGAAAAAGAACTCCGCGACCTCAAGCTGAGCTTGGAAAAAGGCGTGGGTAATGCTGTCAGCGATCCCAATGATAAGGACAGCAAGCTGGAATTCGGCGATAAGAACTCCATGATTTTTCTCGCCTATTCCAATGAAATACTCCCCGAATCCATCGAAGTGCTTAATAGCATGAAAGCCAAGTATATCGAGGAGATCGTCACAGAAAATGCACTGGATTGGCGTGCCAAGGTATACCATAATTATAAATGCGAGTGGGAGATGTGGGGAATTGAACGGATGTTGCCTGATTTCAAATTTGAAAGTGTCCATGCCCTCACCAATGGCGCTTTTTATTGGGTTCTGGAGGAGGAAGAGAAGGTAAAACTCTTTGTTCAATGCGCTGCCGCAGGCATTATCCGCGAGGAGCTCAGTACTTTAGAGAAACTCTACTGGGTGTGTGGGCAAAAGAAGACCGAAGGCATGGACGCCACTTCCCAAAGAGATTACCGACTTTCCGATGAAAGTAAAACCTCCGATATGTTTACCGCCCTGGTGAACTTTGCCGTGACTCAAAGAGAAGTGGGTAGAATTGACCGCATCGATTTTGAACGGGTGAAACGCATCTTAAACGATACCTTAAAAACCCAAAGGGAAAATGGCATCACCTTCAGTGAGATTAAAGACCAATTTGTCAACGCCAACGAGTGGATCAAAGAGTATAACAAACATGTTGGTATCGACGATTATGACGGTCACAAGATGCTGTTCCTCGCCCGCATATTCTGGTACTACCTCAAAGAAGAGCATAAATTGGAAAAATAGCGAGACAACCCCATGACCAACTATCTATTACACATCAAATACGGAGGGTAGGATGAAACAAAAAAAAGCCCTTTTAATCCTCTTGACACTGCCGATCTTAATTTTAATCGGCAGTTACGGGATTACTAAGATTTTAAATATCGGTACTGGTGGAGATAAAAAGTTCTCCGTGGCCTTAGACCAGGATATTATGTTCCCCTGGGAAGATCAGATCAAAGCCACCATTCACCTGGATTTCAGCCAGGAAAAAACCAGTGCTCCCATGGGTAAAACCAACATCGTGCTGATTATCGACAATTCACGTTCCATGGATTGGATGACTGGCGAAATCACCAAGATTGAAGCTGCCAAAGATGCGGTGGTGAATTTTATAGATAATTTCAGCGGAGGTGCCAGCGTGTCTATGGGAGTCATCTTTTTTGATCTTGGCATTACCAATCAATTTCCCCTCACCAATGATATCAAAGGCTTGCGGGAAATGATTACTGCCTATAACAGTAGTGGTGGTGGCACCAACTTCACCCCGGCACTCTCACTGGCAGCCCAATGGTTGGAAAACCGCAAGAACGAAAAGAACCATGTCATCTTTCTCACCGATGGCGGGGCAGACACCATTGAACCCAATCGTTTATACCAGGATCATTTTTTAAAAAACCAAGTTAATGTGTACATGGTGGGCGTGGGTCAGGATGCCGATTACCAAGCACTCCGCGACATTATCAGCGATTCCGAGAATAACTTCGATCCCAACCGCGTCCTAACCTGCGACGATCCCATCAAAATCCAGGTTCTCTTTGATCAAGTGGGCCAAGAAATCGGCAATGTTGCTGGCAAACAGGGTGAAATGTTCCTGCCCTTTGCCCACAAGGTTTTTTCCTGGGATAAAAAAGTGGACCCCGAACTTAAGAAAAAAGCCACGGACGGGCGTTTTATTTATCCACCCGGAACCCGGCAAAACCCCATCCGTATGCCTTACCAAATTGTATTTGCCCGCCAATACCAAGAACATATGGCCCTCACCCCCAGCACCTGCGGCATCATCAAACCCTTTTACGACCCCCTTCAATTCAGTTTTATTGACCTTCAAAACACCTCCAGGCTCATGGAAAGCAATCGCGCCCCCTACCTTCTTAATATTACTTACGGCCTGCTCTTCTGGTTATTTCTGCCCGCCCTCCTGTTATGGTTGTATACTTTGATGGGCCGCATCAAACAGGAAATCCCCAGGGAGGCCAAGATCCATTTCCCTTACAAAAAACTGGAAACCCCCGGCATTTTACCCCTGCAATTTGTTCAGGATAAAGCCACCCAGGAATGGATTCCCACCCTGGTCATTGGTCTGGGAAGAACCGGACGTCATGTACTCACCCATCTCAAGCAAAACCTCGCCGATGCCGTTAATGGTGCGGAAAACGCCATTCAATTTCTAAGTATTGACGTCGTCGCTGCCGAGGTGGATGGTCCCACCCCCGACCGCGTGCCCGGTACCATCACTCGCCTCGACAGGGACTCCGAAATTTATATCCCCGACCCCCACCTCAGAAATGTCAAAGACAAAATCGATACCTATAAAAACACTACCACCATCGACCCGGAAAACCCTTACTCCTCCTTAAGCCTCGAAGAGTATACCACTCTTCCCGAGAATATTATGGGACTCAGCACCGGTTCTCAACGGAATGCCGCCCTGGTGCGTGCGTACCTGTTTAAAGAACTGGAACAAGGAGAACACAGTAAGTTAATGATTTTACTGCGTCAAAAATTGCAGCAACTCCAACAATCTGCCCTTCCCACCCAATTTATGCAGGTAATCCTGGTTGGCAATACCAATGGTGGCGTCGGCAGTGGACTAATCGCGCCTCTCTCCGTCCTATTGCACCGCTGGACCCATAAAATAGCAACCACCGGCCAAAGTGTTGAAATTAATCTTGTGCTGGTGGAAGACCAACAGGACCACCAAAACCCCAAGATCGTGCCCATTCAAAATTCTGTTTTACGGGATGAGCTCGACCTTCTTTCCCAGGCCGGACGTGTTAGCTTTCCCTATAATCTCGTTCCTCCCTCCGCCTGGGATAAAGAGCAACTATTGCGTGGACTTGTGGTCCAACGTCCCTATCACAACGCCTATGTCTTTGCTTTAAACACCAAACAACCCGCGCTGGATTTATTCTCCCAGGTCGGTGATAGCCTCCTCTTTCTCATCGAACGAACCGCCCGCAAAGAGTCCAGAAACCTCTTGGAAGGTGTCAAAAAGCAGGAAGGTACCCAGAGAAAAAAGGAAAAAATCGAGGTCTTTTCCCATATCACCTCCCGCTCCTTGATCTACCCTGCCAGCCTGATCAAAGAGATGTTAGAACTCTTCTTTATCAATGATATCTGGTCCGATAAAATCTCCCTCCCCGGCCTATCCAGCAACGCTGGATCCCCGGAGTTGGAGGAACGTGGTACCCTGGAGGAACTGCTAACCCACCCCCTGGTCAAGCCCATTATGAACATGGAAATGGGCCGCGAAAACAACAAGTGGACCGCCTTGTTATTGGGCAAGGGCGAGGACCTTAAACGCTACAATACATCCCTTTCCGAGGATACCGAGAACTTCTGGGGCTTTTTAGAAAAAGCCATTCCACTGCTATTGAACCAGGGTGCCTTCTCCCTCACCGGTCTGATGTCCGTACTTCAGGAAATCCAGGATAAACTCCGCAGTGTTCCTGCCGATATCCTGTCACCCGAGGAAATCCAAGACGCCCAGGTCACCTCAGCGTTTATTCAAATCCTCCAACAGGATATTGAACAGTGGTATCATTTACTGCTGGGAACAAAGAACGAAAAGAACGACCCCGGCTTGCTGGGTACCTTACAAACCAAAATCGGGGAAATGGAAACCCTGAAGAAGGAACTCCTATCCATGAAAAAGTGCCGCCTGGTACTGGGTCTGGATAAAGATACCCCCGATGCCTACTCCCCCGATTCCCTCAGAAAACAATGGCTGGCCAAATGGCTGGACCTCCAGGACCAAAACCTCGTTTATCCCGAATTAAAGAAACGTTGCCTCTGGAAAATAGTGGAAAAAGGTTTGAAAAAACCCGAGCTGCAATTCGAGTTCTATGGTGATAAGCCTTATACCTTCCGCATTGGCCCTGACTTTCAAAAGAATTTCAGCCAAGAAACCCGGCAATTGGCCGCTCAATTCTTGCTGCACCTGAAGGAAATCACCATACTGGAACTCCTTATGGAATACGAGAAAAAAACACCCCAAACCTACAGCAAAACCCAACTGGCCAAACGTCTCCACGCTGACTTTGAAACCGATAATCTCTATTATCTCTACCTCTTCCCCCACAGTTCCTGTATCCGCCTCAGCGCCTCCGAAGAAACCTATCTCAAGGAATTTAAAAAGAGCCTTCAAGAAACCCAACGGGTTGAAGAGGTCGCCGCTTACCCCCCCACCTCCAACCAATACCGTTTGTTCTCTATTCAAGTTTCCACCCTCCTCAAAGGAAATCCCCAAAACTCCTGGGAGAAGGTCAAGCCCCTCCACATGACAGAAAAACTCAAGCAAGAAACCCAACGTTTGATAGAGACTCGTTTCGGTTTCCAGGTAGAACCCCTCCTCCCCTTACACTATCTCGTGTTTTATTACCCCCAGCACTTCAAATCCTTTGTTGGTTTGTGGCTGGGTGCTAAAATTGTCCGCGATGAGTACGATCAACTGTGGAAATTACAGGCGGAGAACCAAACCATACCACTGACCCTTTTCCCCGATGAAGGTCTTCAAGAAGCCGCCATCCGGTACGTGTTAAATATTGCCCCAATGACCCTGCCCCCCCAGCATGTTCCCCCCCAGCAAGATCGTCTCAATCAATTGGAAGAGGAAGTGTACCAGCGGCATCCTTTTTACTGCTGGATGAAATGTTATATGGAGGAAAACCAATGACCGCACTATTTGTATCCATATTGTTTGTGCTTGTGGTCTTGTATCTAGCGATTGGCCTGGGCATTTATTTTTTAGGAACCAGACAATCCCAACGCAAGGCCCAAAGCCTGGTTCGTTTCACCAACCAGCGTCTCGTGTTTAAAGATGAAACCATCAAAGTATGCTTGCAGGCTTCCAAAATAGAGATGCCCGTGCAGGAGGAAAAGAAGGACCCCTGGAATATCCTCTTGGTTATGGATAAATCCGGCAGCATGAGTTGGCGTTCCGCTATTTTTCATGCCCGCGAGGCCGCCAAAAATCTGATCGCCTCCACCCCCAGTACCTTTTCCTATGCCATCGTGGAATTTGATTCCGCCGCCCGCATCAGTTGCCGCTTCACCAATGAGGTACCCCGGTTAAATCAAACCATTGATAAACTGTGCGCCGGAGGAGACACCGCCATCCATGAAGGCTTGAGATTGGGCCGACAACTTTTTAACGAAGAGGCCGACCCCCATAAAAAAAATGCCCTTATCCTTTTATCCGATGGGGGTAGTGATCCCGCCCCCGCCATCCAACAGGCCGAAGAACTCAGAAAGGCGGGCGTGCTCATCTATACCATCGGCATGGGCGAGTGCAACCAGGAATTATTGAAACAAATTGCCGGTGATGAGCATATGTTTTTTTATGTGGATGATCCCACCAAGCTCAAGGATTTCTTTCACACCGTGGGCCGCAGAATTCAAAATGCCCTGGCCAGGGACGTCGAGATTGCCGAGTATCCCAACACCGCTGCCGCCCCCTTTCATATTGCCCGCTGGGGTAATCTCCGGCCTTTGGATGCCAAGGGTATTTACCATAAAGACAAACCCCTGGTTAAATGGTTCCTCACCGGCCTTGAAGAAGAACATTTTGTCATTGATTATTATCTTACCCCCCGCTGTTACGGATGGTTTCCCGTTGCCCATGATAAAGCCCAAATCACCATGAAGAACCACGAAGAGCAAACCTTCTCTTTTTTCTCCAATTTAGGGCCCCATGTCCTCGTGATTCCCCGATTCTGGGGGTGGCAATACCTGTGGATATTCCTCAACCCTCTCTTTTGGATGCTGTTGAAACGGGTTTTTGGGTTCACCTGCCCCGATGCAGAGCGACACATCTTCTTCAAAAAATACGAGAAACAGGCCCCCCGTCCCTCCGCGTCCGTGCAAATCCTGCCACCCATAGAAAATCCCTTCACATTAGAATTAAATCCCACCCTGGCCATTGGTATCGGTTATGGTGGAATATCCGCGCTCACCCATCTCAAACGCTTCTTGTGGGAACATCACCAGGACGATAAAATCGCTGAAAAAATAGCCCTTGTGGCTATAGATTCCGTAAAACCCTATTTTAGTGAAACCCAACAAAGTGGCACCGTAAAACTCGAACCCCATGAAAGACAAAACCTGCATACCGATACCTCCCAATATCTCCGTGTAGAAACCCAGAAGGATGTATCCCACAGGGAATACAGTTGGTTGGATGCCCCTGGCTTAAATGTCGAGGGCATTGATTATGATATTGGTAGCGGCTCCCATCAGAACCCCGCCATTGGACGACTCATCTACCTCCGCAATCGGAACCGTATTCAGGAGTTAAAGCCTCTGCTCAAAAAACTCTATGATGCTGCCCCGCTGGAACCCTTGAATATTTGTCTGGTTTGCACTCTGGGTGGTGGGACCTCTGTGGGTATGATGATGGATCTGTGTTATTCTATAAAACAGCTTATCAAGGAACTCCACATCCCCCAAAAATCCATCAATCTCTTTTTAATGGATGCTGAACCCGACCTCAAAGAAACCGATAGGGACAGAAAAAAGGAAGTTTATGATATCAATAAAGAAGCCTTCAAACGCCAGTTAGCCCGCCTCTTTGCAGCACGGGACACCGCCTTTACCCCTCTTCCCGGCGAAGAAAAAATGGATCAATGGTTTGATCAGATATTCTGGGTAGAGAAAAAAGAGGAAGCCTTAAACCGCGACCATCTCTATCCCCAAACCGGACTCACCCTGTACCAATGGATCGTCACCAAAGACTTCCGCGATTTTATCCAGCAACACAACCAGTATGCCTACAATAGTCTCCTCACCCACCACGTCGAAGTGTTTGCCCCGTTCCTCTATAAACGGTTGTTGGAAGAGTATTTCTCCCTGCGGCTCCTTTTGACCGTGATGGGCAACCATATTCTCGGACTGGAAGATAATCCCCGCGATTATTCTGAAAAAAGCGCCGCCATTAAAGAGCAACAGGTGACTGCCGCCATGGATATTCTCTTAAACAAAAAAGAGTGGGGCAATACCAGACCCATACTCCTGCTCAGCCCGGAGTTAATTCAGAATCCCAATGGTAGCACCCTCTCCCATTTCCTTTCCCGGGGCGGTATGATTGGTATGGTGCAACAGACCATTCCCGAAGAAGTGGAGAATTATCTCCAGAATGAAGCCGATGCCTTCGAAAATCTTATCTACACCTGGTTAGACTATATCATGACCACACCGGACGCAGACACAGACCCGCAACTCTTGGAAAAGAAACTGCCCATTGCCTACAGGTCACTGGTTAAACTCAAAACTGCCATTACCCAGATCAAAGACTTGGCTGAAAGTATCTTGCCCAGCGAGAGTCTGTTGGACCAAAAACAATGCCAGACACTTTCTCAAATGATCGGTCGTTTTCTCGATATTCTGGAGCATTGGCTCCCCAGTTTTGAGAAGTGGCACCAGATATTGGGTGAAGGCACACCGGATTTTACCGGTATTTGTCGTATCCTCAATGACAAGCTCAATGCCATTGAGAAAGCCTGCGAGGCCACCGAGAATCTGAAAATCCCTTACTTCAAATTTAATACCCCGCTCAAAGACAGACTTTACCGGGCTTATTTTCTAGACATAGAAATGGATATTTTTAATCAGTTTCAATGGCGTTTGGCCCCGGATGGTGATATTAAACTCTGCATTGCCAATCATAAAGAGGTAACAGAGTACGATATCCAGTTAGACACCGTGGCTGCCGCCCAAATGGTGGCGCAAGTGTTGACCCTTCCCGGTTACTTTGCCTCCCGACGGAACCAATGGCACCATGCCACCATCACCGATTTTTTGGAAATCAACCGCGAAGCCGGGAACGATACATTAAACCTACATCTCCGCCCCGAATTAAAAAGAACCGGTGAACAGTCCCTGTTGTTTCTCGACAGTTTTACCGCCGACGCCCTTCAGGCTGATATCCCCACCGGTATAGTCCATCAGAAACTGGAAACCCGCAATCCCTTTATTCATGGTTTCTTTAAGTATCAATTAAATCAAGAGGAGTTTAAGGATGGAGGTAATCTTAATTTTGATTCCTTGCCGCCCTTCGTGTTTTCCGAGGAGTGGAATGCCTACAATGCTCTCCAAAGTTACAGACAAGTGACCCGGCAAGAGTCGCAAGCCCCTTCTTTTGCCTTGGTGGCCTTGTGCCAGGATATGGAAAAATTCCTGGGAGCAGTGAAGCTCGGTGTTATTGATCAACAAGTAAAAGAGGTTCAATCCGGTGCCCAGATGGTTTATCGTTTTGGCAACTTAAAAGACATTCCCAAATCCTCCCAGAATGAAAAGGATATTCTGAACTTGCTTCGCGAAGTGACCCAATCCACCGATAGTGCCATTTCCCAGGAGTTGAACCGTAGCTTTCAAGAAATCTTGTCATTGGATGTGACCACATTAGAACCCACCATCTTGCAAACACCGTTGCCGCTAACCGAGGCTACCAAGACACAGCTTTTCCAGATCGTATATGGCGCAGTCCAATATTTCAAGCATAAACAGTGATATACCATGGAAAATAAAATTAACTTCATTTGAGGAGAAATAAATGAGCTCGATAGAAAAACAGACATCCCGTAAAGAGAAAAAAATGTGGTCATTAAGAGAACACATATCCTATTATATACAATTCTGGGAGTTTAAAAAACTTAAAAATGCTTGGACAATCTTCCTGATGTCATTGAGCCTATATGGGATACTATGCACCGTCTATTCCGATGTGATCGTCCAAAACAATAATGATTGGACACTATTGCCATATAAATCGTTATACCAGAAGCAGATTGAAACTACCTTTTCTAACTTGATAGAACCAAAAGACAATGGAAACAAGAATCCTCAAAAGAACATTTATATTTTTGTATTAGATATAAGTGAATCAGTGAGAAACAAGCCTTTGCCTGAATCCATGAAGAAAAGGTATGACCAAGGGGTACAGTTTGTTAATAGTTCAATCAGTACTTTTCAAATCAATGGCAATCATTCGAATACAACAATCATGGATTTTGCACAGGTTCGATTATATGAGTTATTGATCGAATTAAAAAGTAACCGTAGTAAATCAGATGACGAGTATGCTATTTGGACTCTTGGAGATCATGCAATCAAACGATTTCCAATCAGGTATAGAAGTATCAATATCCCCAATACTATCGAGGATGCCATAAGAAGTATTGATACCATGCCAAAAGAAAAAAATATGAATACTGATTTTAAAGAACTTTTTTTTCGAATATCAAATGAATACAAGGAAGAATTGGAGGAAAAACAGAAAAACGAATATGACAATCCTTTTTTTATGATCACTATTTTAAGTGACTTGCTCCACGATATTAATAATAAAGTTGAAAGACAGGATGAAATAGAGCAGAATTGGATGGAATTGGAAAAACTCATCCAACAAATCTCCTATTCAAAAATAATGGCCAATATGATCATTTTCTCCGACAACGGACCGAATTTTCAGCGAACGGTCTTTCCTTTATTTAACAAAAATATCGATTGGTATCGCTTAAACAAGTACCTGATCAATGACGACAGCAACCGGGAATTCTTGTATACAGTTAGGACCACACAAGACGAAGTCACTTTTTTTTATACCAATTCATATTTTATCAACGAAACCTCGTTTATCATCCAATCGACATATGACAAACCCAATCGCATAAAAATAGATATTCCCTCCGAAATCAATCTTGTTCCCATACCCAAAATGAGTATTCTTTGTGAAGCAAGGGGAGAAAACGGGAATTCTTTGGGTGGTGGTAGAAGTAAACGTTTAGTGACTGGCGGTAGTCATTTTGAAGTAGAATTAGACCCCCGGGAGAAGATCAGACTTGTTTATAATGGTCGTCTTCCTTCTGATTTATCGTCCCCTATCTTAAGGCTTTCCATAGGAAATGAGTGCCGCACTGTTTTGGTACCCATCAGCTTTATTAAAAGACTCCCGTGGTGGGCAGCCATTATCTTTATTTTGCTGCAATGGATATCTTTTATTGCATTTTTGGGACTTCTTTGGGGACTGTTCAAAGCAGCGAGAACATTTCGCAAAGAAAGACCTGGAATTGCTGGGGAAATTGAAAAGATAAAACTCAGGGACTCTTTGAGAAGCTGAAGCATCTAATAGAAAAGGAATAACATGAATCAAAGCGCCAATCAAGAGGTTTTGCAGCGTCTGAAAAATTTTACCCGGAGATATCTTCGCAGCTTGCAATTGAAAGATATCTTCGGCCAGGAACAGGGATATGTATTGGATGATGCGCAACAAATTATTGGCTTGAATCTAAACTCCTGTGAACTGGTTGGTGGCTCGGCCATTGGTGGCTTGAGCCACCTCACCCACCTGGATTTATGTGACAATCAACTATCTGATATCCGAGTCTTGGAAAGCCTTAAAAATCTGACCCATTTATACCTTACCAGAAATCGCATCAAAGATATCTCACCCCTGGAGAACTTAAAAAACCTGCAACGATTGTACCTCAATTCCAATCCCATTATTGATTACTCGCCCCTGAAAAATCTGAAAAACCTGACCCACTTATACTTAAACTCCAACACCATTACCGACTACTCCTTCATTGCCTGCCTAACGAATCTCAAAGTTTTGAACCTGAATGGTTGTAGACTGAGCAATATTGAATTTCTAAAAGACTTGATCCAATTAACCCACCTCTACCTCAAATTTAATCAGATCTCCGAGATTATCTTCCTTAAAGATTTGACCCACTTAACCCAATTGGATTTGTGTAATAATCAAATCTTTTCCCTGCCCCCGGCAATAATTGATCTGGATCTGGATATCTATTGGAGCGATACAGGGAAACCTGGGATGATATTAACCAATAACCCCATCGAACCCCCACCCATTGAAATCCTTGCCAAAGGAAGTTTAGCCCTAAAAACGTACTTGAAATCATTGTTTGGCGAAAACCAGGCATTAAACGAGGTCAAGGTGTTGTTGGTGGGGGACGGTGGGGCTGGCAAAACATCACTGGTTAGACGATTATGCAGGGAAGCCTTCCGTCACGATGAACCACAAACCCATGGCATTATCATAAAACCCAGTAATATTCAGATGAACCGGGAATCCATCAAAATTCGGTTCTGGGACTTTGGCGGGCAAGAGATCATGCATGCCACCCATCAGTTCTTTTTATCCGAAAGAAGTTTGTATATCCTCGTATTGGACGGCAGAAGGGAGGAGAATCCAGAATATTGGCTCAAACATATCGAGAGTTTTGGCGGTGACTCCCCCGTATTGATCGCCTTGAACAAAATCGATAACAGTCCTACCTTTGATGTGAATCGCCGCTTTTTGCAGACCAAATATAAAAACATCATCGGCTTTTTCCCCATCTCCTGCGCCACAGACACAGGGATAAAATCCTTTTCCGGTAATTTGAACGCAGCACTCAAAGAGGTCGAAATGTGCAACATCAAATGGCCCGCCAATTGGTTTATGGTTAAGACCCGCCTGGAAACCATGAAGGAAAAATTCATTAATTACGAAAGATATCGCTCCCTTTGTCTACGCGAAAAGGTTATTGAACCCAAAGCTCAAGATACTTTGATCGATCTTCTAAATGACCTCGGCGTTGTGTTGCATTTTAAAGATATGAATCTCACCGACACCCATGTGCTGGAACCCAGATGGGTCACACAGGCGGTTTACAAGATCATTACCTCTGAGAAAATTAAAAATGCTGGTGGCATCTTCCATATTACATGGCTTGAAGAAATCTTGGAACAGAAGGTAAAAACGGAAGATTTTGATTACCCCCAAGAAAAACACCACTATATCATTGATTTGATGAAAAAATTTGAACTTTGTTATCACATGGATGATCAAAAAGAAACCGTATTGATCCCCGATCTATTGGATATCCAGAAGCCCCACTTTGACTTCGATTATGACGATGCCCTGAAATTGGTGGTTTGTTATAAGGACTTTCTACCCAAAATCGTTATTCCCAGACTAATAGTAAAAATGCACCGGGATATTAAAGACCGCTTGCAGTGGCGTACTGGTATCGTATTGGAAGACCCTTCTTCTCACGCCACCGCCATCATCGAATCAGACAGTTTCGCTTTAAAAATAACCATCTGGGTATCTGGCACTCGAAAAGAACACTATCTTGCCGTGATCAGACATACCTTAAAAAGTATTAACGATCGCTTTGAAAAATTAGAGGTGGACGAACGATTACCTTTGCCTGATAATCCATCCCTCACTGTCAGTATCGCGCACATGCTCCGATTGCAAAAGGCGGGACACAGCACCATTGTTCCTGACGGTTCCTTAAACGTCTATGATATTTCCGAGCTGCTTAACAGTTTAGAAAAACCCAACACCAACGAGGAAATCCTCCAATTTCTCACCAAACCTCATAGCTTGAATCGTGAGGCCAGAATTAAAATTCGCGCCCGGATAGAACTCTTAAAGGTGGAAAATGGCCTGCACAAGCAAAAGGGCAATCGTGTAAAAAAAGATAATTATATAATTATATAATTCATAAGGAGAAAAACATGACCGACAATAACAACGCTTCTTCAGTAACACCGGGGTATCCCAATCCACAAATCAGCCATAAAAGACGGAAAAACCCTGCCACCAAAATCTCTGCTGAGATTGGTAAAATTGGTAGGGAAGGCAAGGTTAACTTTTCCCGAGTCCATGAAGTAAATATCGACGCCCAAGAAAAAACAGATTCCAATAATGGCTTTGATGGATCCATTGTCATCACTGACGTTGAGGGAACTCTTTCCCTGGCAGATATTATCAAGGAAAAATCCATCATTGCTCCCAAGAGGAGAATCATCCTATGAGATATCCATCAACTATAAAATTAATAATGAGAGAGGAAGACTAATATGGATAATTTAACCCAAACTCAATCCATTGTTAAACCCGATGTACCTCCAGCTCCCATGGCAGGTCATAAAGTCGTGGTCTTTGAAAATACCATGGGACGAATGATACTGCGAGCCATACTCAACCCAGGCGATAGTCCCTTTAAGAAAAAATTCACTGTCTTTTCTACACCTCCCACCTATATCTGTTATGCCGTGAACTCCCCCAGCAAATTAAATTTTGATTTTAGTGTCGAGATTATGCTTGCAGCCCAGCATCAAAGTTTTACCCTGAAATGTTCTGTTTACTATCATATCTCCAATCCCGAACCGATTGCCATCCAGTTCACCAACGATCCCATCCGCCGCATCCAGGAAGAAATTGAGAAACGATTGCAGCAAAAGGTCTTGCAAAGTAAAATCCAACTGGAAGAGATTCAAGATCATTTTTATGACCTGTGTGATAAAATTCGCCCCCCCGTTACCGTCAGCCAAATCCGCGATTTTGCCGCGACCTACGGCGTCATCATCGATGATATTGACTTGACTATTTACAAGATACCCAATAAATTCTTGGCCCCAAAAATAATTGCAGAGGACCATTTCTTGAAAAAAGAAACCGCCTTTATCGAAGAGGAAGAAACCAAGAAAAAAAGAACCCATGAAATAGAGACCAAACACCATGAGTTCACATTAAAAGATTTAGACAATCAGCAAGAAGGAAAAAATACCCTTCACCAGCAGGAAGTGGAAGACACCAAAGCTTTCCATGAAATCCGCCGGGAGATACCCAAACGCGTGTTACCCGCCATGGATAAAGCCATTGAGACTATTGACGGACCCAGTAGTTTTGTAAACGTGGCCGATGGCGTCTTTAGAGTTCTCGGTCAAGCTGGCAAAGAAATTCAAGATTCCAATCCCCTCTCTACTGAAAACCAGCTCATCTCCTCCCAGTTGAAATCCCTCGCTCCCGCCATAAATGGCCCCATGACGGACGTTAAATCCTATCTTTTGAAACTATTGGCCCTTGTGGAAAATTCCTCCCTGACACCCACTGAGCGCAGACCCATGTTGGCCTGTATTACCCATCTGCTGGCAGAAATTCAATTGGAAGAGCAAGCCAATTCTGAAGTGGTGGATAAATATCTCCAAGAATTAAACCAGCACGCCGTTAAAAATATGAAAATATTTAATCGAAGCGTCATGGAACAGATCCGTGAATTACAGGATACCGTTAACGATGCCATCCGTCGCCACATTAGCACTGCAGAGAATCCCAGTTCTTCCACTCCTACTCAGTCGGCTAACACCTGAGTTTAGCCCTCATGTTCAGGAGAAAGAAAAATGAACGAAGATCATAACGAAACCGGGGTCAATCCCCCGCCACCCCAAAACCCGGAGACTCCCCCGCCACCACACAAAGAGGACAACAATCCCGAGGTAAATATAAATGCAAGGGTTGCCGGAAATGTCAATGAATTAAATCAGGCTGAAAAAATTGTCACTGTCAGTCAAAAGGATTTTAAGCAATACTTTGTATCCGAACCCAAACGTCTTGATATCGAAACCTTTTCCCTCTCCAAAGCCATTCCCCTCCCCAAGGAGAATATTGCCTCCATACAAGAGTATTTTGTCTACCCACAAGCCCAAATCACCGATTTATTTACCTCCCTCTCCACCCAAAGGATGCTCTTTTTAACCGGCACCGCCCAATCCGGCAAATATTTCACCGCCAAATACTTATGCCTGCGCCTCATGCAAGAGGAGAACCCTGATTATCAACTGGCTCGCATCGATTCCCTCGAATCCAAAATGATGATAGACCCCATAAAATGGATTAAACATCCCAAGCTTTTAAAGAAAAGAATCCTCATCTTTAAAGATGTCTTTGCTAAAAAGAACCCGTTTATGCTTGAATTTCTTCGCTCCTGCAACAATGAACAAACCGATTCTCTATCCACCATCTTAAAAAACCTAGACGCCTTTATCCTTTTTACCGCTGATTATGACACCTTTGACCCCCACTCCCTCAACGATATCCCCATTAAAAAAGACATTTCTCCACTGGATATAACCCTGTTGGAAAGTGGATTCCAAATGAAATTAAGACGCTTTTGTTCTCTTTCACCCGATAGGGATCATGGCAAAGCCACCCAACTATTCGAGTGTCGAATGCAGGAGATTCTCACCCAATTGGGTCGCATGTCCAAGATTGCCCTCTTTATCGAAAGATATTTGGACCCATTATTAAAGCAGGAAAAAACCATTGATTTGGCCATTGAAGAAGTCAATAGCATTGAAAAACATCTTTCCCACTGGTTTTTAAATGAACTGGGTTTGACCACAAAAACTTTTGAAACATGGACCTTTGCCTTATGTCTGGTCCTATTTAACTTCAGTTCCTACACTGATTTTAATGAGATACACCGTTCTGTGACCACCATCCTTTTGGAAATCTTGGACCCTTTCCAAACCTTAAAGGAATTTACCTTTTCACCGTCGGAGTCCAAACTACTGACCCAATGTCATGCACAAATCACCAAGGATATGAGCGCCCATGCTGATTGCATTGAATTTTGCGACTCCCAGTATCAAAAGACCCTATTGGATATCCTTTTGAAAAATAATCGTAAAGCACTGCTGGCCATCGTGCCGTTTTTGCAAGAATATGTGGAGAAACATCGTCGTCCCGAACAACGCCGGTTTGCAGCCATCAGTTTGGCCCGTATTGGCCGCATAGACCCCGAAGCCATCACGCTCCCCATCATTGAGAAATGGGCCAACCAGCCTACCAATCTTCAGCGGGCCAATGTTGGCTTTTTGTACGAGGGTATCATTGAGAGTGGCGATGAAATCTACCTGACTTATTGCATGAGAGAATTGCAGCGCATGGCGGACAGTAATAATTCCAGTGAACAGTGGACTGCCATTGCCGCGTACAAGCAAATCGGACTTTATGATCTGCCTTTTGCCATGGAAGAGTTAAGGCTAATACAGGAAGATATTCTCCAGCGTTTGCAGGAGAAAACCAATATCCTGGATATTGTCTACTCTCACACCGAACTCCTTACCGAGGAGCAGGTTCTCACCAACTTGGACAATATTTATGAAGAGGCCGACGATCTCCTTTCCATTATCCGGTATTCCATTTTGGCATTATCCATCACTCTTAATTCCATGGATGTGCTCGATGAAATGAGAAGATGGATTGATTATGGTAATAGCAGTTCACGTGTGAATGTTGTGCTCTTTTTTATGGGGAAAGATGGTATTCTTGATGAATTGAAAGACAGGGAGGTTGTGTATTCCTCTAGGGATGATCAAAATAAGAAAGAGGAATATCGCTGCAATCTGTTATTGGACAATCTGGCCACCAGCGAAGAGACGGTGACGAAAATGGCACGATTCTTAAAAGCCCTTTATAAAAAATGCTTTTCTGAATTCCGTGCCGATGTCAAGAAAATCTTAAAAAAGCAATTGTTTGACCATATGCGGGAATGGACCGTCACCAGTCTGGATAATACCAGGATAAACAACAGCGTAAAAAAACTGCTGGTCAAATTTTTTCTTCTGGGTGAAGAGGATTTAAAAGACTCCTTATGGGATAATATTAAATCTTGGAAAGCGGATAAAGAACAGGATGAGGAGAAGCTCAAGACCTTTATTACAGATGTCGCCCAACAAATCTATGGAGATCAGACCACATAAATATTTTTCGTGTCTTTCGCGTGGTTCGTGGGTAAAGAGAAAAAGCCCATGACCTGAACAGATGCAAAATACAACCCAATTTAGGAGAAACAGATGAATCAAACAAAACCAAACACCCTGGCCATCGGTGATTATGATGGAGAGAATACCGGATTTAGTGGCATGAAGAAAATCTTGATCTTGGCCGCCAATCCAAAAACAACCCCGAATCTTCGATTATCAGAAGAGGTTCGTGAAATTGAGAAAATCGTAAAAAGTTCGGAGCATCGAAAACGGTTTCAACTGGAGATAAAATGGGCAGTACGTCATATGGATTTTCAAGATGCGTTGCTGGATTATAAACCACATATTGTTCATTTTATTGGGCATGGTGAAGAAGATGGTGTGTGGGTAGAAGATGAATTTGGATTACCTATTCTTTATCCCACCGATGCTCTATCCAAATTATTTGGATTATGCTCAAAGTATGTTGAATGTGTTCTGCTTGGCGCCTGTTATTCCTCCACTCAGGCCGACATCATTCATCAATATATTGATCATGTGATCGGCATGGAAAGAGCAATAGCGGATAAAACAGCCATTGTTTTTTCTGTCGCATTTTACAGTGCCTTGGTGAAGGGTTGTTCTACAAAAGAGGCTTTTGAATTTGGAAAATTGGCTGTTTCAGCAAAACCCAATAAACTCCCAGATCACCCCATTCCAATATTGAAGATTCGGTCAATGCCTGAACCTACTCCCAAAAAGATGGTAAAAATCAACCTTCACCTTGAAACCACCGGGGATACCTTTGAGGTCAATGTGGCTTTGGATGCCAATACTGCCGCTGTCAAGAAATATGTGATCAATGCACTCAAGCTTCCAAAAACCTTTGAAGATGGTTTTCTCATCCCATACCAATTGCTCAGTAAAACCCGCGATGCCATTTTGAATGATGAAAAAACCCTGCGCGAGAATGGTGTTTTCCCCGATGAAGTATTTGTCTTTTTGATCGAGGTGGACGCGTAAAAGTGAGTTGAGTGAATTTAAAATCTGGTTTGAGGAGTGCGGCGAATGTAGCCCAAGCGTCCCGCTTGAAAGGCAAAAAACGCAAGCAGGATACTTGCACTACATGCTATCGAGTTTATTAAAAACCCTTTCGTCTCCGTATTGTTACTCCAATCGGTAATAGTAAAGGCATTCCAAGCGATCTCATAACCACGTGAATGGATACCACAATTATTGCATGCACTAGCAAGCACTATCCATGCTTGGCATGGCAGAAAAGTACAGTTAAAGAAAAGAACCCCGAATGAGTCGCCTCAATTATTGGAAATTAGAGCCAAATCTGGACTATTATCGGTTGGAATAACAGTATCTCCAGTGTGCTCGGTGGGAAATATTTTCATTCCACTGGGTGAGGCGAAGCCTCATGGACAACGCCTATCTTTCCATTGCAATATATGTTGAAATAATTCTGGAATTCGTTTAGAATATCGATATGAGTATAAAAGAAATTCGATTAGAAAATAATCCGCCAGAAGGATTAAAGCTTCCTTTCAAAAAAAGCCACGCCTTTATTATCGGGATAAATGATTATTGCGACTGGCCAAAACTCAGGTCACCCGTGAATGATGCCAATAAATTGGCGGAGATATTGGAAACAGAGCAAGGGTTTAAGGTCCACCCCCCGCTTCTGAATGCTTCCAGCGAAGAGATGAAGCAGTTTCTTGAAAAAACCATGCTTGAGAAAGTTGGAGCGGAAGATCGATGTCTCTTATTTTATACTGGGCATAGCACTGTCGCGGAAGACAGGGGGTATCTCATTCCTGCGGATGCAGGACTTAGTGATATCTCCAGCTATTATTCCATGCATAATTTATATTATGTGATTGATCGGCTTCCTTGCACTCATTTTTTACTGATTCTTGACTGCAGTTTTTCCGGAGTCTTTAAATGGTCAACCCAGTTTCGGGGCCGTGATTTTCCAGAGACAGAGCATTTTTTTAAAAAACACTATAACCGCTTTGTTAAAAACCCGGCATGGCAGGTCATCACCTCTACGGGTTCGGATCAAAGGAGCAACGATAGATTTCCATTCATGTCCATAGGCAAACGTGACCATGATCATTTGGCGCATTCTCTTTTTGCCATGACATTATTTGAAGGATTATATGGTGCAGCAGATATTATCCCGGCAGGAACAGGAGATGGACTGATTACTGCTACTGAATTATATTTATATCTGAGAGATCAGGTGGAAAATCTATCCATTGGATTAAATCAAAAGATGAGACAGACTCCGACGATATTTACTTTCGGAAAACACGACAATGGCGAATATATATTCCTCAATCCAAGACATCCTTTAAATCTCCCGCCTACCCCCGAGCAATCTCCATATAAAGGACTATCACCTTTTGATGAAAATGACGAACATCTATTCTACGGCAGGAAGCGTGTATTAGAGGCATTGATGGGAAAAATATATGAATGCAACTTGGTTGTAGTTACCGGGGCTTCGGGATGTGGGAAATCTTCGGTGGTCAAAGCTGGATTAATCCCGAGGCTGCGTCAGCAAGGTTATAATATTCAGTTCATTCAACCGGGAGATACTCCCACCCGCATTTTGCAGAAGGCCCTCCAAGACTTAAATATCCTTCACCATGACATTTCATTCAGCAACGACATGGATATTTTGGCCAGCGAAATATCCTCCACTATGGGGGTTCTGATCATCGATCAATATGAAGAGCTGGTCACGAAATGTCAGGACAAAGAGGATCGGAAACGTTTTGTCCAGCTTTTAAAAATTCTTCTGGATGTCAGTCATAATAATCGCTTCAAAATTATACTCACCGTCTGCGCAGACTTCCTATTTGATAATACAGAACTCCTAGTATACCCCAATTGGAAAGAGGGCATTGTTGAGGTTCCTTCTCCAGATATTAGTGAACTTCAGGATATAATTGCTGCTCCTGCCAAGCTGGTTATAATGGAATTTGAACCACCAAGTTTTATTGATCGACTTATCGAAGATTTTTACAGAACTCCGGGCGCTTTACCATTACTTTCATTGACATTGGATGATTTATTTCATTTTTATTTTAACAGTGACCGAGTAGACAGAAGTTTAAGAGAAGAAGATTATAAAAATTTAATGGGTGCTAACAGTCCTTTATACAAACAAGTAGAGATTATTCGCAATACCTTTTCGGATAACGACCATCGGAAGACCTTACGTAAAATTTTAATGCGCCTCGTCTCAGTGGAGGAAAAAGAACTGGTGGGCAGAAAAACCCCCCTGAAAGAGTTAGAATTCTCAAAAGAAGAAAATTGCCGCTTGGCCGAAATTGTCAACACATTGATTGAAACCCGCTTAGTGGTCAAAAACGTAAATGAAAACATGGAAGTGTATCTTGAACTGGCTCATCCGGCATTGATTGAGATAGGACAAACACTTGAGGATTGGCCGAAAGAGACTGATAAAGATAGAATTTTACTGCAAAATTCACTGGCTGAAGCGGCAAAGGCTTTTGCCGTCGCGAAAGATAAAAATTTACTCTGGCCTCATGATCACAGACTTAAGTTGCTCAAACAGGAATTAGAGCTTCCAGATTCTTGGCTGAATCAGAATGAAATATCTTTTATAAAAGAGAGTATACGAAAAAGGAGTATATTTGTAAATATCTTTGATAAAGTCATGGACAAAAAAGAAACACCAATTTCAGAGTCTCCAATTCCTTTTATTAGCTATTCACATCTCGACCATAAATTTGTCAAGCGCCTCGCCACCGACTTAGAAAATTCTGGGTTCAATGTCTGGCTAGACGAGAAAAAAATCAAAGTGGGAGACTCCATATCAAAAGAAATAGAAAAAGGTATCTCTGGATGTGATTTCTTCTGTCTGGTCATATCCAATCATTCAGTCAATTCAAACTGGGTAGATCGAGAATATAGGACTGCTCTGAATGCACAATTGTCTCCAGGTAAAAAGCCAAAGATACTACCCCTCCTTATTCAAAACATCCAATTACCTTTTCTATTGATTGATATAAAATACGCCAATTTTTCAAAAGGCTATAACATTGGGCTGGAGGAATTGTTGATAGCTTTAAAAGAACAGTGACCACGCCAATTACCACCCCGCCTCCGCAGCAGTGGTAAGGAAAAAGGTAACAGATGCCATAACCCCTTTCTGAACCTTGATCTATCAGATGGAAGGAAGAATTGGGTTCTTAAAAAATGCAGAAATCCACGGATACACATCCCGGTATCCTTTTGTCCCGCAAACCGTTATATCACTGCTTATAGCCTGTAAGGGGTTATTCAATTACCTTACACAGCCTCATACCCGTTAAAGGAATTATTTTGAGTGCTTTCGCGTTAATCGTATTTTAATACCAGGGGGTCAATGAATTTATCGGGAAACACCGGGTCATCCCGGCAAAAATTATTATCATTGGTCTTTATTCTGGGTAAAGCTCCCCTGGTTGCATATTCCCCATATTTTGCTTTTCTGATACCAAAATGAAGATGGGCACCTGAAATATCTGCAATGGTGGCAATCACTTGCCCTTTTTCTACATGATCGTTTTCTCTAAATAGGGGTTCTATATGCATGTATACTGTCGTAAAGTCTCCTCCCCCATGCTCAATCACGATACCCTTGCCTGCGTATTTCCCATACTTGTCCTTGACGACGTATATCACCCTAACTTCACCCGCTTGAGCGGCCAAAACGTTCGCTCCGATTTTGGCCTTAATATCAAGACCCGTATGAATTTTTGGTGTACCATCGCAGCTTTTTACCCAGTCCTCTCCATATCCCAAATTGATCACCGCGTTTTCCTTTCCGCCTTCCAAAGGCCATAGTAAATGCATGGAGGTTGGCGGAGGCAGTGGTGCCGGGGCTGGCCTTTTTAAAACAATATATTCCTTGATAGCCATTAAAGCAAATAAGGCAAAAAAAAGTTTAAATAATAATTTCTTGGGAATCATCACGAACCTCCTTCTGGCCGTTTCCCCTAATGATATGCACATTAACAACAAGCAAACAGGGATGCAGGGGATTTATCATGGCTACCCACACGTCTTGATAACCAGTACCAGAAGCAGGATCATCATAACAGCGAAGATAGATAAAAAAATGTTTTTATGATCCAATAAAAACAGCCCCCTGAGTAATTTATCGGAGATACTGGCAATTTCCTCATCCGAATAACGATCCAATTGCTTAAATGCAAATCTTAAGTTTGCTTCATCCCTGGCCTTTTCTTTCAGGGCAATGGGTAATAATGTCTCTAATTTTTTCCGGCAACTCAGGTCTGAATATCCCAATAACCGTGCAACCAATTTGATGCAGTAGGCCGATTTTCCCGATCCAGCAAATGTGGGCTTGGTAATCAATACTATCTTCTCACTGTCTCGTTTGGTTTTAATGAATAACCGCTCTTTTTCGGTATTAATTTGCCGCTCCTCCTCTCTTTCCATTCTATTTACCAAGCTGTTAAGTCGGAATTTCAAGGCCATCTGCGCGGTGTGTTGATTTTCATTGTCTTTCAACCATTCCTGCATAACCTTTTCAATGATTGTCAGGGGACGCGACCCGTGTACCCAGCCTGAAAAAACCTGCTTGTTCCACTTAAAATAGAAATCGCCATTTTCAAGATCAGTCCGCTGTTTCAGGTGAATGCTGACTATTTCATTAAGCATTGCGATGTGTTCATTGGGGTGTAGGAAATAGAGCAGTTTTTTCACATGGAAAGCGGCGATATCGGATTGACTGGATATTTGCCAGGAGATGGCGGTAATGATGGCTTGCCGTATGTAAGGGTGATTCTCCTTTTGCAGGATGGTACCCAACCGCTGAAATCCTTCCTCTATCGATATGATTCCCTTGTTCTCATTGTCACTATCATCAGCATACTGAAGGGAACCATAGGTATAAATCACTGTGACCAAAACTTTATCCCGGTGCGTTATTTCATTGGGAGAGTACTGGGTGGGACGCTGCTGACTACACGCGTTATACCAATCGTTGAGTATTTCTGCAGCCTCTTTAACTCCTTCTTGAATGGCGTTAGCCAAACTGATGGCAATGGGCACGTGCAAGCAGGTTTCCTTGGTCATGTCATACAATATTTTACGGATTTGAGTGGTATGAACGCGAACGACTATAGGTAAAGCATAATTGGCAAAGGCATATTTTATATATCTATTAGAGCAATCCTCTGCCAATTGGGATAGTAATGTGCATAATTTTTCATGCAACTGGTTGGGGCGATCATATTGAGCGGCAAATCCCACAGCCAATGCCACGGTTACTTTAATAAATATCTTTGGACTCTTGCCATGTTCGCTGTATCTGGCTCCAATTATTGAATTCAGTATTTTTTGAATTTTATCTTCCTGCCACCGCTGCAAGGTATCGAACAATTTGTCATCCTGTTCATAAAAACGCCAGAGTGCAATAGCTCGGGCAACCACGGCTTGTATGCCGAAATTATCCTCTGTAGCTAATCGAAGCAATGTATTTTCTATCAGGGTATCTTGTATGGAATCCTCTGGTTTTAGACCGATATGACACAAAGTTTCGCCCATCACATCCCATAGCAGACGCCGCCGGGGATAGGTGCCGTAAAGTTCCAGGTTCGAACGACTGTTCTCCACCGATTGTTTGACCAGCTCTTCCAGTACTGGCAATGCCCCATAAATTTTTCTCCGGTGGCCTTCCCAAAGGATTTCTATTAATTTTAAACGTTGCTCGGGTAAATACCCTTCAATTTGGTTGATATCCTTGCGTCCCAGGGGGTTGAGTCTAAAAAAATGACTCAACTCTGCCAAATCACAATAATCAAGATTTTGCACAGATGGTTCCCATTTATTCCATGATTGTTGCAGTAAAATTTCCATGGCAGAAAAAAACTGGTCGTCATACAATCCTTCAAAAAGACACAGTCCAATGGCGATGAGTTGAGAACGGGGGGTTAGAGAATGATAAAACCATTGACGTAAGGTGCGTTTATCATTCTGAGATTGGTTTATGATCTCTTGGATACCGCTCTGGCTGAGGGGTCTGTCGACGCAAGTTAACAATTTTACAAAGATCTCAATACTTTCGGGTGTCTTAAGTTCTTCCGCCACCCTCTGCAATGACAATGTGCCCATCAAATTTCCACTGGGAGTAAAGTCGGTATGTTGTAATTCATTGGGAAGGTATGACCAGCTAAGGGAAAGGTCTTCTATTAACAGCTCCACCAGGTCTTCCGAAGCATACAATGCCTGGTTTGGGGTGGGTTGCCAAGAAAGCTGTTCTACTTCATCGCTCATTTTCCACTTTTCAAACGGGATGTTGGAACTGATGATGGCATAATGTTTTCTCTCCCTAGCTGTCTTATAAATATTGGATAGGTTGTAGTCAACATTTTGCGGGGAAATATTAGGTAAAATGAATATCGTGGGGCAGCTCTCTTTCTGGATATACTGCTCTAAATTTTGGACATTGGTGCTACCGGTCCATTCTTTTACTGCTATAGAGCCCACGAGGTTCAATAGATTCCATGCAATATGGCGTGTTAGGCCGGATTTATCATAACTATCACCACCCAGGATCAAAAATCTATCCTTGCGGATGGTTTCCACTAGGGTTTGGGTAATGATAGGTCCGATAAAGCGATCCGGCTTATAACCCTCTAATATGGGAGGGAAAAAATCGGGTTCATAGTGCTGGTTGATGATGGATATATCTCCACCCGCATGCAAATCCGTGTTGTTGTAAGAACCCATTACCTGATTGCTGCGAGTATCCGGTGTACCTTCGCTGTTCTCCTCTTCTGTTTTATTTTCTTCCATGGTCGTGGCTGTTGAGTGTTGCATTGTTGTGCTCCTTTTAGCTAAAACAGGCATCTCGTCGTTTGTAGAGTATTGGATTATCATGCTCCGGGATGTCCGGGCAAGCCTGATTCATGCAGATACATCCAACTTGGTAGGCATCCTCCACACTTCGTCCTGTACCCAGCGCCGTGTAGAACCCCACTGAAAATTCAATTGCCGCCCTGTCCATGATTTCACGTTTCACCCCAATCACATAGGGAATATGTTGGCTAACCGCTTCCGCTGGTTTACTTGAAAAACAGGCCCCCAATATCACACATTCCACCTGTTGCGCCATCTGTTGAAACAACCTGGCCAGTATTCCCGTTGGAACAGGCTCCGCAAATCCAAAGCTGTCGGCCAACAATATCCCTTCCTCTTCACCGTGCCCCATAAAATGAACGATATGGGGATTATACTCCAGCAGTTGGGTTTGGAAATCTGAAAAACGTGTGGCCAACTGAACTTTTAACGTGATTTGGCGCCGTTCAATGGCCAGTTTTAAGCGCTCATCAATGTTGCGAATATCCGTGTCCAACCGTAATTGCTTTTGGCGGTAGGAATTGGCAGAAAGTATCAATATCCGTTTCGCCATTTTTTTCTCTCGTTCTTCTCCTTTTCCTTGTTCGCTGGGGTTCGGGGGCGGCTGGAAAAGCTGGGATCCCTGAATAATGGTGATACTACCTTTAGCAGATAAACCTGCAATATTGCCGTTCCCGGTATTGGTATTATGAATGCTGGTCATTTTATATTCCTCCCTAAAAAATATTTCCTTCTATAGCACTTCCAAAGGCCGCTAAAGACACTTTTAAAAGGATTCATTACTAATGTCATGGTTTCACCTCATTTCATTTTTGTTATGAACTGATTTTAGTGCAGTTGAGATAGTGGGGCAATAAAATGAGTCTACAATACTAGCAAAATAGTCTATACCAAGAAACCTTTGCACAAAGGACGATGGTATGACACTATAAAAATGAATGCAAACTTTATTTTTTTGGTTCGGGGTGGGTTAGCGGGTAAGAGGTGGGGGGCATCCCGTATTTTTCTTTGAAGCATTTGGTAAAATAGGCCGAGCTGTTAAAGCCAACTTCCAAAGCCACGTCGGTGACATTGCCAAAATGCTCTTCCAGTAATTGGCGGGCCCGTTCCAAACGATAGTTTAAAATGAATCCATTGGGCTGCTCCCCGGTCAAATGTTTTATTTTTTTGAACAGGGTCGAACGCGCCATTTTAAGTTGTTCGCACAGGGAATCGATCCTAAAATCCGGGTCCGATGAATTTTTTTCCATTAAATCACGAAATTTTCTAAGAAATAGATCATCCGCCGAGGATACTTTCATCTTATCCGGGACTCTTAAGTTTTGAACCAACAACGCTTTCTGCAACTCTTTGCGCAGATCAATAAGATTTTTTATACGGGAAAGCAATATCTTGGAATTAAAAGGCTTGGTAATATAATCATCAGCATGAGAATCCAACCCCTGAACTACACTTTCAGGCGATGCTTTGGCTGTTAAAAGGATGATGGGAATATGACTGGTGGCGAGGTCCTTTCTTAGGGTTTCACATAGTTCATACCCATCTACTTCAGGCATCATGACATCACTGACTATCAAATCAGGGATGTTTTCGATGGCGGTTTTTATACCGGCTTTTCCATCTGCAGCCTCAATCACAGTATAGTCCGGCTCAAGTGTGCCGCGAATAAATTTCCTGACATCGGGGTCATCATCCACAACCAGGATCACGTTCTTTTCTGGTAGATCGTTTTTAGGTTCCTGATTTTCTTCGCTTAAAGGAGTCTCCTGGCATTTTTCACCGCGGATTTGGCTCTCCTCGGTGGCGGGTGCAATCTCAGCAGGGGGAATGTTTGGGTCACCGATGGGTAACAGGATGATAAATTCAGTTCCTTCTCCTTCCTGGCTGTGAACATCCACTTTTCCCTGATGTAAAGAGACGATCTCTTTGACCAATGAAAGCCCGATACCGGTACCTTCATAACTCTTTTTCTGGTGATTCTCAACTTGATAGAAACGATCAAAGATACGAGATAATTGATCGGCGGAAATACCGATACCGGTATCCTTGACTGATATTTGCGCAAACTGCTGAGATGTATTGCTGTCCTGAGACGGGGGCCGTGAAACTGAAACGGTTATGGTCCCACCCTCAGGGGTAAACTTGATGGCATTTATTAATAGATTGGTGAAAACCTCTTCCAGCTTCTCAAAATCAAAATAAAGAGATATCTCTTCCTGGGTGGTCTGGAACTGCAGGTTCAGTTTTTTCTGCACGGCCATGAGGTGGAAGGAAGAAGATACTCCTTTTAAAAAGGGCACAATATTTCGATATGCGGTTTGCAATTTCATCTTGCCACTATCAAACCGCGAGAGGTCGAGTAACTGGTTGATCAAGCGCAACAACCGCTTGGAATTGCGTAGTATCATGTCGAGATTTTCCTGCTGTTTGGCAACGGTACTTTCGGCAAGCATCTGTTCGGTGGGGCCCATGATTAACATCAAGGGGGTACGGAATTCATGGGATATGTTGGCAAAGAACCTGGATTTTATATGATCCATCTCCTGTAATTTCTGGGATTGTTTTTCCAACAGTTCATTTTTTTGATAGACTTCTTTGGTTCGATCTTTAACCAATTGTTCCAGTCGCAATTTCTCTTTTATTAATTTGCTGGAACGCCATTTTACAACGAGAAACATCAGGGCTAAGAGGAGAAGGAGATATACCACGATTGCGATCCATGAGAAGTACCAAGGAGGTAATATTTTAAAGGAAAAGGTGGCTTCTTGGCTGGTATCGCCGTAAATATTTTTCGCCTGGACACGGAAGGAATAAGACCCGGAATCAATCGTATTAAAATCGGTTTTGCTTTTCACATCCCATTTGGACCACTGTTTATCATTGCCTTCCAAGATATAACGGTATTGGATGGCGGTCTCTTCCTCAAAAAAAGGCGCGGCAAACTCAAAATGGAAATTTTTTCTATCTTCATATTTAAAAGTGCGTCGTGGAATCTGTGATTTTGGACCTGACGTTTCTATATAACCACCAAAAATGAGCTTGCCATTGATTTCTATCCTGCGAATGAGGGTGGCGAAGGGGATGTTCCAATTTTTTTTAATTTTTTTATCGTAACGGACGAGACCATCATAATTGGCGAACCAAATACAGTCGCCATTGGGGTCGGGATATATATAGTTTACCTGGGAGGTAGCAAGTCTTAGAAAAGGTTTGGAATAAATAGTGTGGGAATTTCCAGAAGCAGGAATAGCAAGGTAGTTTTTGGATTCGGAATGGAACCAGATATGTTTGTTTTGGTCTTCAACGAGTCGGAAAACAGGTTTGGAATGGCCCGCGAATTCTTTTCCCAGGGTAAAGTCGGGAACAAATCGCTTATCCTTTTCGGAAAATTTGAATAGTCCTTCAGTGGTAAGAAATAAAACGTGTCCTGCTGCCCAAACGGCACTTATTTCTCCTTTGGGAACGGCATGATTACTATTATATTTGGTGATCACGGGGGTTGGGATGCCGGGAAGAAAATGGATCTGGATAACAATCCCATTTTTTGTTCCTAGCCAGAGGTTTCCTTTTTCATCTTCGGCGATGTTGCGAATATTTTGCTTTAAATTATTAAATCGTTGCTCTTCTATATATTGTCCATTCTTTGGTGATAAGATGGTTAAACCGTTAGAGGTGCCACACCATATCCGGTCGGGATAGCGACGGGAGGGTAATAGAAAGAAGGATAGGTCTGTGGTAATCTTGCGAAAGATGCCCTTATTGTTTTGAAACACTCCGGTATCGTTGGCGACTAAAAGTGAATTTCCAATGGATAACAAGCTCCAACAGGAGCCCGCTATACCGATAGGGGTGAATTTTTGCGGGGATTCAAGGCGAAATAATCCATTAGCGGTTCCCACATATAGATTATTTCCATGTTTAACAACGGAAAGAATCAATCCTTCAAGGTGGGAACGCTTATCGTAGATGGAGAATGGGGAAGTATATTCTATTTTTGATAGTCCATTACTCAAACACAACCAGATGTTTTCTTGCCTATCTTGGAAAAGGTTTTTTATATTGATATCCTCTAATCCAGAAGATGCAGCGATCACATTTTTTATTTGTCCATTGGCATCCATGATGAGCAGGCCGTCAGTGAGAGTGGCAATAGCAAAATCACCGGATGATAGACGGATACCGTAGGATATTTTTTTCTCTTTTAAATAGTTATCTGCCTCGGAGGGGAACAGTTTCGTCGTTTTACCGTCGTACAGGTATAATCCATTTTGTTGGGTCTTAAGGAGGACGGTGGGTGGCGTTTTTTTCCCGTTATAGGGAATTAGCATCTCAATCTTTTGGTCTACCAATGATGCCACACCAGGAAGAGACTTAAATGTGCCGTTGACCACCTGCTTGAGTTCCTTTTTCTCTTCCTTAACATAAAGGACCCCGTTACAATTAAAAGTTTTGAATATGCCGGGGATGGCCTGCATTTTTTTCTTGATGGGTTCCCACCAAAAAAGAAATTCCTTGGCTTGGAAATATATCCCATCCTGGGTGACATGGGTCCTCCAGATGGTTGAAAATTCTTTCTCCTTTTTATCCAGATAGGTGACGAGGGATTCATATTTTAATGACCCTTGAATATCGGGGGAGAGGTACCCAAGTCTATTTTCCCCGCCGATATAAATCGTTCCAGATGGGGTGATGTCCAGTGAGCGAACAGTGGCGTAGTCGGGGTAACCGATGATCCGCCAGGAGACACCGTCGTATTCTAACACGCCGCCGTGGTTGGCGACATAGATTATTCCGTTTTGGGCCTGAAGGATGCCCCAATTTTGGGGTTGGTTGTCATAGTCCTTGTAGCTGTAGTTTTTGATATATTGATAACCTTCGGATTGGCTATATAACGGGCCATTTAATACCTGGAGGATGGTGGCGATAAAAAGACCGAGAAGCAAGATCAATAACAAGGAAGAATTTTTTCTAAAGTGATATTGGAATATTTTTGCCAAAACGGATTTCCAATCGCTTTTTTTTATTCGCCAAATATTTTTCATCTTTCATTAACGAAATTTACTTCATTAGTATATAGTAATACCATATTCCAAGAAAAAAATCAATGAAAATTCTCTAATTCTTAGAAAATCACTGGTCCGAACCTTTCCTCTCACCAAAAAATGACCCGGATCATGGCAAAATTTTGACATTTTGCGCAAAAGCATTAAAGAATATTTTGACTACGCCGATATAGGATGCGGAGACATGTTATGAAAATTGATGATACAACATTACAGAACATCTTGAAAGCCTATGGCAAGAAGATGAAGCCTCGTAAGAACACTCTTGAAGTTCCAAAACAAGACCAAACAGAGCATGAAAGTACTACCACCAAAAAACTAGAATCCGCGGAATTGGATATTATCAATTATGATAAAGAGGGGAAAGTCGCGATCAATTCTAAACAGAAGGATGCGTTGATTGATTTCTTTCAATAGTTGGTATCAAACTTGCTGACCACTTGTATGGAGTGTAGACGTGAGTTTAAATAAATATCTCTTTTTTACTGAAGATGAAACCTTGATGACGAAGTTAAAAAAAGTTTTCTCGCCGCGTCAGGTTGAATTTAAAACCTTTGACCAGTTCCCGGTTCTGGATGCGGGTACGCGGTTGGTAGTCATTGACGGTGATGGTCTTCCCCCGGCTGCATCTGTGGCGAAACTGAAACAATTTAAAAAAGAAAATATTCCAGTGGTATACATCTATACTTCTCTGAGTGGGAAAGCAGTGATGGAAGTGTTAAAGCGTGGCGTGATTTCGGTGTTGTTTAAAGATAGTTCCCCGGATTGGATTAAGCGGGAACTGCGGGATATACTGTTCAATTTTAATTACCTGGAGAATATGAAAGACCGGACTGCGAACGATAACCGGACCAAAAAGTTGTTGGGCGTGGTCAATTCCCTGACCTCTGACAATGATATCAATAAAATTATGCGTGATATCTTAGAGGTGATGTCCGTGGTTTTTAATTTTGAAAGCACGGCGTTTTTTATTGTTAAGAAGGGCGTGTTGGTGCAGAAATTATTGTTGGGCCAAAGCCGCTGCGATTATTTGCAGGAACAATGGCTGCTGGGGGATGGGAACTTAAAATGGCTGGCGGAGTTGCAACAGCATAAAATACCGATTTATATTTCCACCCACTCACCGAAAAAGTATCGGAACTTCTTTTCTGAAAATAGCTTACTGCTGCCCCTGGTGATCAAAGATCGGTTCTTTGGTTTGATTATTGCCACGCTACAACCGGAAGCTGACAATTTAACCCCGGGTGAAATTGCCTTGCTCAAGGCTTTTGCCCAGCAGACTTCGGTAGCCTTGGAAAATGCCAAATTGTACTGGGATGTTATTCAAGCCAGGGAAGAATTGATTCGACAGGAAAAAAAATCATTGATGAATCAAACAATTATCAGTCTGAACCATGAAATCAATAACCCACTGAGTATTATTTCGATGGAAGCGCAGATGCTCCAACGTCGGTTGGAAAAAAATGAGCATAAAACTGAAATCAGGATTGCAAAAATCGAACAAAACATAGATCGTATTAAACGGATACTGGAAAAAATTTCCGCTTTAGACATGGACGATCATATCCCGGTGGAATATATTGCCGGTACAAAAATGCTTAACTTATATGAAAACTAAAAAAACCAAAAAAAATAAGAAAATAATAACGCTCTTGCTTTTCTTCTTCACGACGATGTCCCTCTATTCCCAGGGACGGGCGGTACCGTTAAAAGAGATCGAGGATTTATACAAGAAACGTGCTTATTCCTTTGTACTGGAGAAAGGGTTGGGGTTGTTGAATGCGGGAGAAAGTCGTATGTCTGCAACAGATGCGGCTTTTCTGTATTATTATGTGGGCATGGCGTATAAAAAGAACGATAACAAGCAGATGGCCGCAGATTATTTAAAAAAAATCGGGCAGAAAGCGCCGACCTCGGAGTATTTAAAACAAGCTTACCTGGAATTGGCGGAAATTTATAAGGATGATTACTTGCAAAAGGAGATGTATCTGGATAAGGTCTTTCAAAATTATCCACGTACACCGGAAGCGGCCAACGCGGGGCTCATACTGGGCCGGGATTATCTGCAATTGAAGAATTATAAAAAAGCACTGCCTGTTTTGGAAACACTGGTGAATTTGTGGAAGAATAGCGATGAGAATCCAGAATTGTATATGCTGCTGGCTATCGCTTATGCCGGAGTTGACGATTATATTGAAGCACTTGTTTACGTGCGCCTGGCGGAAAAAATAATTCTATCTTCTATCCAATCCAATCCACAGTATTTATTTATTGTGGGCAAGGTCTGTTATAATAATCTTAATTTTGATAGTGCTATCAAGTATCTGGAGACTCTATTGAATGTCTTTCCCGAGTACAAAGATAATCCTGAAGCCGCAGTTATGCTCGCGAACGCTTATGAAAAAACAAATCAATTGTTTCTCAGTACTGTTTTTTTAATAAAAGCTCTGGAAAAGAAACCTTCCCCTAAAGTCTTATATACGCTGTATTTAAACTTGGGCCGCGTGCTGGGAAACCTGGAAGAAAAAGATTTTAAAGCGATCAAACAAAACTATCCGCTCTATGCAGATTCCAAAAAAATGCTGACGCTGGTACTTAGAAATTCCCCGGAACCGGAGGAACGAAAAATGGCAGCGATTCTATTGAGCGGCGAATTGAAAAAAAGCGATAACCTGGATAAAGCCATTGAAAATATCTATGATTTCCTTAAATCCAAGCGGGATCCAGTAGTGGAACGGATGTTTAAATCGGATCTGGATGTGTATCTGGACCGTTTGGATAAACAGAAAGAGGTCGAACAGTTATTTTTGTCCTGGGTGCGCATGAAACAACGGAAAAGTTTTTTATCCGGGGAGAACCTGATCCACTTTGGCGAGATCCTGTATAAAATGAAGATGGTTGTGAATGCCGAAGAAGTGTATGTGCATTTGTTGAAGTACAAGATGTTCTCCGATTTTTGGGGCGTATCCTACCAGCAATTGGCGCGGATTTATTTCCAGTTAGGGCGATATAATAAATGTCTTGATAATATTAGCCGGCTGAATCTGGACAGTGAACCCGAACGAAGCGAATTCAACTATTACAAAGCCCTGTGTTATGAACGGCTTAAAATGACAGAGCGCTTGCAAGAACTATTAGACACCGTCGAGATCGGTACAATCTATACTATTTTTCAATACAAGATGGTGGGTTTAAAAGCCGCCCAACTGGAGAAAGAAAAGAAATACAACGAGGCCTTGGTTTTATACCAGGGCATGATGCAATTTGCCGAAGCTCCCAAAGCCGACCAAGGACAATTATTGGCCACTATTGCCGACCTCTATTTTAATGTAGGGGACATGGAATCATCCCTTAATTATTATCGCCTAGCCGAACAAACAGGAACAAATTTAGAGTGGGTGCTGTATCGAACAGTCACGATATTAAGGACCCTGGGGAAAAAGACAGAAGCCCGGACGGTTCAAGAAAAACTCAAAAATGTCAAGCCCGGTTCCTTCTGGTTGCAACAACTGGAGAAATATGGCAAATAATGCAGATTCTACTCCTGCAAGGTCTAATAAATCTGATCGGGAAGAACTGGAAATCTTAAAAAAAACCTTCGAGGATTTTATGGACATGTCCTCCCAGTTGCAGCAATCCTACGAACAGTTAAAGGAGGAGTCGCAACGTCTCTCGCTTTACTTGTCCAATATTCTCGAGAACATGAATCCAGCAATCTTGGTGTTTGATACAAACTTAAATTTAAATCTCTGGAATGGGGCCACCCTTGGTTATTTTCCCTATCTTATCGAGAAACATCCCCCTGTCTTGTTGGATGAATTGAACCAGAAATCAGTGATTGATATTGCCAGGATATTAAAGGGCCGGGAAAAATTGGTGGAATTGGAAGTCGAGATTAATGGCATGCGGAAATGGTTGGAGATTGATTCCTCTGATTTTATGAACAACCGCCGGGAAAAGACGGGTTATTTGCTGGTGATCAATGATAAAACAGAATTAAAAAAGTTACAGTTGAAATCGCAACAGGAAGATCGCTTGCGCGTGATGGGGGAGTTAGCCGCAGAAGTGGCCCATGAAATTCGCAATCCACTGGGCAGTATCGAATTGATGGTCACGTTGCTCCAAGAAGATTTGGACGGCGACGAAAAACACAGGGAAGTATTGTCGCGCATCCGTACTTCTGTCGATAATATGAATCATACGGTCACTAATATTTTATTGTATACCAAGGAAATTCACCCCGAACGTTCTGATTTCCCATTGTTAGACCTCGTGGAACAAGCAGAAGATATTGCCATGAACACCATTATCAAGAAACAAATCACCGTGGAAAAACGACTCGATACTCTTTTTGTGAACGGCGACCTGGAACTATTAAAACAATGTCTCGCTAATATTCTAATCAATGCCGCCCAGGCCGTGGATGTGAAGGGCCATATCGAAATCTATTCGTTACTAGAGCCGGAATGGTTAAAACTGATTATTAAAGATAATGGCAGTGGCATCCCTGAAGAATTAAAAGAGAAGGTATTCAAACCTTTTTTCACTACCAAGAATACCGGCACCGGGTTAGGGTTGGCAATGGTCAAACGGGTAATTGAAGCCCATGGTGGGCGCGTGTATTTTGAATCCCTCGCTGTCGGCACCCAGTTTGTGTTCCTATTGCCCTTATAAACGAGTAATTGTCAGGGAAAAATCGGTATGTTTATCACCACTTAGGATATTTTTAAATGTTCTATCAGTATTTTGATACCGATGATCAGCAACATGATTCCCCCGATTGCTTCCGCTTTTTTTCCCACGAATGCCGCTGCTTTTTTGCCGATAGTAACACCAATAATCGAAAAAAGAGCGCACGTAATACCAATAATAAGGCTCGGCAGCAATACCGGTTGCGATAACAGGCCAAAACTCAAACCCACAGCCAGTGCATCAATACTCGTGGCAATGGCGAGCACGATCAATGAAATCCCCCGCGAAGGGTCTTTCACTTCCCTGGTTTCATCTTCTTTGGCAAAAGATTCTTTGATCATTTTTAAACCCAGGAGCGTCAGTAGTCCAAAAGCAATCCAATGATCGTAATCCTTAATGTATTTTTCCAGATAAATACCGCCGAAATAACCAATAATAGGCATCAAAAACTGGAACAGTCCGAAATGAAAGGCGAGCCGGAAATAGTGCCGGAAACCCGGGTTTTTAATAATCATGCCCGCAGAGATAGACACGGAAAAAGCATCCATGGCAAGCGCCACCGCTATAACCAATACTGAAATAAAATCCATTCATTACTCCTGATTGTTAAGTCAATAAGATACCATAGAATGATGGGGTAATCAACTCTTTGTCGGGAAGTAAAAAAATGTCCACAGATTACACAGATTAAACGGATTCGACAGATTAAAGAAGGACTTGAGAAAAAGATTGGCCCACGGATTTCACGAATTAACGCGAATTAAAGGATAATATAACATTTCTTTCCCATGAGTTCGTAGCCTGGATTTACCATTATTTTTATAAGTACCCCAGATAACTTTCGCAAGCTGGGCTATCTCGATATACTGGATTTACTCGTTAGACTTTAAAAATCAAAGGTTTATGAAGTCCAATTAGTACAGAATGTCCATTATGTCCAGATCATCCAGTTTTTTCTGAAGCTTGGCCGTGGATTTAGAGTAGTAGACAGGTGCATTTTCCGATAAAAGCGACACCATTCTTTTATGAATGGATTCGTTTTGAACATTGCCATTGATTTCTCGGTGCTTGCACTCTTTTTTTAGGCTTTTTCATTCGTGATTGAAGTGGTTTTTGTTCTCCTTTGTCTTCTGGATGAAGTGAAATGCGTCCGTTCAGTGGTCATATGTCTCAATGAAAGGGTGAAGTGCTATTTAAAAGTGTTCCTGTTGTTGTTTTCCCTGGTACGATGTGTCAATGTCAGGGTGAACTTTGCCATTTTTGAAGTGGAATCAGTCCTATTCATGGTACACTCTCTACATGTTGTGGTGCAATCATTAAATGTTGTGGTGCAATCATTAAATGTCGATGTACAATGTCTAAATGCAGTGTTGCAATGTCAACTTGCAGAGGTGAAATGTCTAATTGCAGAGGTGAAATGTCTAAATGTTGTGGTGCAATCATAACTTGCAATAGTGAAACGTGTCATTGCAATCCTAAAGTGTCTACTTGCAGTGGTAAAACGTCTGGGTTCCCCTTTACTTTGTCTTAAAAAATTCCCAACTGTGTTCCGATAAACCCGATTTGTGTTTTTTCAAAGATAAAGTGGCTGGGTTATTTGTGAATGTGACAAGGATGTCGCGTCACCATCTTCATTTCTAAATCTTTTGTTTTAGGGATCCAATTGAGTTACGTACTGCCTTCAGAATCCATCATCAAATTAAAAAAAAAAGATGAACACAGATTACACAGATTAAAATGATTGCCCAGATTTGGTTTTTTCTTTTTATCACGCTCTTCTTTTAATCTGTCTAATCATTTTAATCTGTGTAATCTGTGGTGAAATTTGTTTTTTTAGCTGTCCTCTTTTACCGGTTGCCAATTTCTTTTTTTTGTGGTATAAAAGAGCTATGAATTATGCAAAAAAAGAACGAATAGGTAACCCGGAACTGTTTATTGGCAGAAAGGAAGATATGGCCTTTTTCCTTAACTGGATTAATAACATTAAAAAAGAAATGTCCCGGAGCACAGCCATATTAGCCCGTCGCAAAATAGGCAAGACGGCGATATTGGAACGATTGTATAACATCACCTTTGATAAAAACGACGGGGTGATTCCCTTTTATTATGAAATTAAAGAAGGCCAAATGTACCTCGTGGATTTCTGCATTGAATTTTTCATGACCTTTATCTACCAATACATTGCCTTTAAAACAAGGAAAACAAGTTATCTCAGCGCCTCATGGGGAACCAGTTTTGCCAAAGCAAAACAAGTGGTTGAAAGTGAAGGCTTGGGATATCTGGGGAATTTAATTGACAGTGTGGATTATGCAGTCACTCACGATCAAATAGATATTCTATGGAATCTTGTCCGTGACGCGCCCAAATCTGTGGCCAGTGACCAGAATGAATTCATTGTGCAAATGATTGATGAGTTTCAGTTCATGAACACAATGATCTTTCGCGAAAAAAACCGACCCAAACAAAGCATAATAGACACTCTGGCAGGCGCTTATTTAAGTACTGCTGAAAGTAAAATTGCACCCCTGTTGGTTTCCGGTAGTTGGATTGGTTGGTTAATGGATATCTTGCGTACCCAATTACCATCTCGTTTCACTCATTATTTTTTGGAAAGTATGCCCAAAGATGAAGCCTTGGAAATGGTATTTAAGTATTCCAGTTTTTTTGATGTTCCCGTCACCGAGGAAACCGCCTTCCTTATCGCCGAAATGACCGAGGGCAGTCCCTTTTATATTATGGCCATATTTAATTCCAATTACCGCCGCAAGGACCTTACTACGATTCAAGGATTAACGGAAACCTTGGATTTCGAAATTCGTGATAACCGGGGCATCATCAAACCTACCTGGATGGAATATGTGTTAACTGCCTTTAATAAAGTAAACGAGAAAAACGCCAAGAACATTGTTCTCTATCTATGCAAGCACAGAGACCGCGAGATCACCCGCAAGGAACTTCTGGAAAAACTATCCCTGGATATGACGGACTCAGAACTGGAACAGAAACTGCGTGCATTGATCATGGCGGATATTATCAGCCAGGGTCAAACCAATTATGATTACCAGGGTGTGCGGGATAATATTTTTGATAAAGTATTTCGCAGTGTGTATGAAAAGGAGATCCAGGATTTTGACGTCAAGACAATTGGCAAAGAGATTCATGCCGCTTTTGAAACCCTGCAAAAAGAGTACCACCAGTTACAAGGAAAGTTCAATCAGCAGAAGGGTTATTATGCCGAGTATGTGATTTTGAAACTCTTAATTTCCCAGGCCCGCAAAAAAAATGATCTTTTAAAGTCTGTTACCCGGAACTTACCCCCTGATTTTAATTTTTGTGATTATGTGCGGGTGTGGTCTTATAATGGTTCCACGGAGTTTGGCAAAGCATTTAACATAGACATTTACGCACGTGCCAAATCCCCTGAGGATTATTCGATTATCGGTGAAGTAAAGAACCGTGATAATAAAAAATTCTCCAAGGATGAAGTCTTAGGCTTCATGGAGAAATACGCCATACTCAAAAAACAAGAGAATCTGGAACGGGTGATTCCTTTCATCTTTTCCAATCCCGGATTCACCCAGGAAGCCACAGATTATTGCCAGGAAATAGGTATTGCCTACAGTGAAGATGAGAGCTGGCTAGATAACTGACAGAATCCATGGTCAAAATATAGAAAAAAGATGAACAATAGAGTAGGAGCGGGGGTTAGCCCGCTCCTACTCTATTGGTGAAATTTGTTTTTTTAGCTGTCCTCTTTTACCGGTTGCCAATTTCTTTTTTTTGTGGTATAAAAGAGCTATGAATTATGCAAAAAAAGAACGAATAGGTAACCCGGAACTGTTTATTGGCAGAAAGGAAGATATGGCCTTTTTCCTTAACTGGATTAATAACATTAAAAAAGAAATGTCCCGGAGCACAGCCATATTAGCCCGTCGCAAAATAGGCAAGACGGCGATATTGGAACGATTGTATAACATCACCTTTGATAGGAACGACGGGGTGATTCCATTTTATTATGAAATTGAAGAGACAGAGAAATATCTCGGGGATTTCTGCGTGGAATTCTTCCTGACCTTTATTTACCAATACATTGCCTTTAAAACCAGAAACGCCCGCTATATAAATATCATTGAAAAGGGCGATTTGGAAAGAGCCAAAGAAGTTGCCCAAAGTGAAGGGCTAACCCACTTGGTGCCATTAATTTCCAGTGTTCAAACCAACATTGAAAGGGGCCAAATAGATATTCTTTGGAATTTGGTCCGTGAAGCACCAAAGACTATTGCTGCCGACCAGAATGAATTCATTGTGCAAATGATTGATGAGTTTCAGTTCATGAACACAATGATCTTTCGCGAAAAAAACCGACCCAAACAAAGCATAATAGACACTCTGGCAGGCGCTTATTTAAGTACTGCTGAAAGTAAAATTGCACCCCTGTTGGTTTCCGGTAGTTGGATTGGTTGGTTAATGGATATCTTGCGTACCCAATTACCATCTCGTTTCACTCATTATTTTTTGGAAAGTATGCCCAAAGATGAAGCCTTGGAAATGGTATTTAAGTATTCCAGTTTTTTTGATGTTCCCGTCACCGAGGAAACCGCCTTCCTTATCGCCGAAATGACCGAGGGCAGTCCCTTTTATATTATGGCCATATTTAATTCCAATTACCGCCGCAAGGACCTTACTACGATTCAAGGATTAACGGAAACCTTGGATTTCGAAATTCGTGATAACCGGGGCATCATCAAACCTACCTGGATGGAATATGTGTTAACTGCCTTTAATAAAGTAAACGAGAAAAACGCCAAGAACATTGTTCTCTATCTATGCAAGCACAGAGACCGCGAGATCACCCGCAAGGAACTTCTGGAAAAACTATCCCTGGATATGACGGACTCAGAACTGGAACAGAAACTGCGTGCATTGATCATGGCGGATATTATCAGCCAGGGTCAAACCAATTATGATTACCAGGGTGTGCGGGATAATATTTTTGATAAAGTATTTCGCAGTGTGTATGAAAAGGAGATCCAGGATTTTGACGTCAAGACAATTGGCAAAGAGATTCATGCCGCTTTTGAAACCCTGCAAAAAGAGTACCACCAGTTACAAGGAAAGTTCAATCAGCAGAAGGGTTATTATGCCGAGTATGTGATTTTGAAACTCTTAATTTCCCAGGCCCGCAAAAAAAATGATCTTTTAAAGTCTGTTACCCGGAACTTACCCCCTGATTTTAATTTTTGTGATTATGTGCGGGTGTGGTCTTATAATGGTTCCACGGAGTTTGGCAAAGCATTTAACATAGACATTTACGCACGTGCCAAATCCCCTGAGGATTATTCGATTATCGGTGAAGTAAAGAACCGTGATAATAAAAAATTCTCCAAGGATGAAGTCTTAGGCTTCATGGAGAAATACGCCATACTCAAAAAACAAGAGAATCTGGAACGGGTGATTCCTTTCATCTTTTCCAATCCCGGATTCACCCAGGAAGCCACAGATTATTGCCAGGAAATAGGTATTGCCTACAGTGAAGATGAGGGCTGGCTAGATAACTGACAGAATCCATGGTCAAAATATAGAAAAAAGATGAACACAGATTACACAGATTAAAATGATTGCCCAGAATTGGTTTTTTCTTTTTATCACGCTCTTCTTTTAATCTGTCTAATCATTTTAATCTGTGTAATCTGTGGTGAAATTTGTTTTTTTAGCTAACCCTGAATTCAAAAAGTTTCCAGTCTCCCTTTGACAATGGCCCTCTAATTGATTATAATACCAAATGAAATTATACGCGATTACTATCCTACGCCTCGACAGTTTTATCGAAGAAGTAGGATTTAACTGCAACATGGAAACAAAATATTTTGGAGGTTTTATGAAACGGTTTTTTTATATTATTACCATAACAGTGCTGATTTTATCTTGTTTGGGAATCGCTTCCGGCAGTTTTTTTGGTCAAACCGGAAGCCCTGATCGGGTAGGGCCCATGGAAAAAAATGCCCGTGCTTTTTTATTTGTTCTCGAATTCGCCCTCGGCGCACCTTTAAATCAAACACAGGAAAATGTGATCCTAAAGGAGTTATTGACAGGATGGAAAACACAATCCCCCGAATCTTTGACTAAATATGATCAATATCCCCAATTGGTCACTTTAATCCTCGCTTTGGGTCAACAAGACTTGGAAAAACTACGCCTGGAACTTGAAAAATCCACCCGTGAATGGTTAGAACAATCAGATCAAACGGATCCCGTAGTTCAAATCGTGCGCCAACAACTGGAACAGAAAAGCAACGTATTGGTTTCTAACACTCCCCCTTTAACAGAGATGGTGGCTGCCGCTTATGCAGAAATGATCGCTTTTGCCGATGTTTTAGCCGTGAATCCCAATGCCACCACCGCCGATATCCCTGTCACAGCCGTCGAAACTATTCGGGGTTTATTGCAGAACAGTTGGAACAAATTTTCCCAGGCCCAACGAAATGATGTCTTAACTTGTCCAGGTCTTTGGATCACGTTTCGCACCTTGTTCCAGTATGGCAGCGCGGTTGAAAGAGAAAAGATTCGCCTGCAATTGTCACGACTGACATCTTCCCCAGCTAAAACGTCCGCACCCGGAAATACAGCCAAACCCATCAGTATGATCAATCATAATGTCATGATGAATCTTAATCAAATGACCTTTAATTCATACATGTGGAGTCGTGGTTTCAGAGCTACCCGCTTGGGTTATTAAAAATACTTGCAGCGGGAATAAAAAAACTATCCCCGCCAATCTTACGTATTAACTCCTTTGGAAAGGGCGTATTCACTTACGCTCTTTCTAGATTTTTCGAAAATAGAAACCAAAGGAGGATTTGATTATGCGTGCAAAAATTTGTTTTTTACTCATTTTTTTATTGACCTTCACTCTTACTTGGAGCCAGGAAAAGAAAGCAGAACCCGAAAAGAAAGAGAAACCATCGATTAATATCATCAGTGTCAAAGAAGTAAAACCAGTTCCAGAGGATTTAAAAGTCGGGTTTGAATCCATTAACGGAAAAGATAGTCTGGCCTATATGAAATTTTTATCATCGGATAGCTTGGAAGGGCGCGAAACCACCACTCCAGGTTATCAGGTAGCCGCAGAATTCGCGGCCACTCTTTTTGAAAGCTGGGGATTAAAACCAGCCGGTGATATGCCCTCAATGCCATTCATGCGCAGGCCCCCTTCATCAGATGAACCAATAAAAATGCCCAAGCGGGAAAAAAGTTTCTTGCAACACGTGCCCCTCAAAAAATCTATCCTCGGTATCGGTAGTGCCAAAGCCGAATTGTATCAAGGTGGCTTTCGTAAAGAGATCACCTTCACCCCCGAAGTAGACTATCAATTCAGCACCAGGAATGGTCAGACATTATCCGCCCCCGTGGTTTTTATTGGATACGGTCTCACCGAGACTTCCTTGAAATTCGACGAGTACAAAGACATCGATGTCAAAGGAAAAATCGTGATGATGCTGACTGAGGTTCCTAACCGCGGAGTTAAAGACTCACCCTTTGAAAAGGAAGCAATAAAATCCAAATACAATCAACCCCCTGTCATGTTTCGCCGTGGTGGTTTTTCTAAGAGCACCTTGGCCATGGAAAAAGGCGCAGTCGCCGTGTTGATGGTAGAGAATTCCCCCCTAACAAACCGGGATCTGGCCGAAAGAATCCTGGGTAACCTGAAGATTAATGATGAAACCCCTATTTTACCTCACAGAGAACGGAACTTATCTTTGATTGAAGGCAATGTCAAAATGCCCTGGGATACCATTCCCACCTTGCGCATTTCCAGACAAATGGCGGATCAAATATTAGAACTGGCAGGCCAAGCCGATATCGAAACGTTAAAGAAGAAAATCGAATCCACCATGAAACCCGCGTCCCTGGCTTTAACCAATCTCTCCTTCACCGTCAAACAAGAAGCAACCTCTGAACTAACCCAGAGTCCCAACGTGTTGGCTTTCATTGAAGGCAGTGATCCCGTACTCAAGGACGAAGTGATTGTTCTGGGTGCCCATCTGGATCATCTCGGTAAAATAGGTGATTATATTTATAATGGTTCCGATGATAATGGTTCCGGTTCCGCGTTGATTTTGGAAGTCGCCCAAGCCTTCGCCATGAATCCATTAAAACCTAAACGAACCATTGTCTTCGCGTTATGGACCGGTGAGGAGGGAGGGTTGTTTGGTTCGCGGTACTACACCTCCCATCCTGCGTTTCCCCTGGCAAAAACGCTCGCTTATTTTAACTTTGATATGGTCAGCCGACAGTTGGATAAAAAAATTCTACAAATGATGGCAGGCTTCTTAAATGTTAAAGTCACCGACGAGGAACTTGCGGGTATTGAGTTTGATAAGCTAATTACCTTTTCCATCTCTGAAAAAGCAAGCCACCTGTTGGATGCATTTAAAGAAAATAACCAATATGTGGGTATGTCTTTGCTTGTAAGGGAAAGTACTGGCGCGTCCAGCGGAGCCGGAGGCAGCGATCATGCCTCTTTCCAGTTTAAAAAAGTACCCTGGGGTGGTTTTATGTCTGCCATGACCGACGATTACCATCAAACCTCGGATACTTACGAAAAAGCCAGTGTTCCATTAATGCAGATGACAACCAGACTCGCTTTTCTTTCCATCATGTCTCTGGCCAATCGGTAAAAAGATTAATTGTTAAGTTAAAATTGGACGAAACCGCTACACCGTAACGGTTTCGTCCAATTAGCTATGAATTTTTATTTATTTCTTGACCGCGTTGATCGCAAACTGTAATGCATCTTCCAACAGTTTGATATCGGGTTTCGCAATGTGATTGTGTTCCATCAAAAGTTCCATTTGGGAACGTGCTTCCATGATATCTTTAATCGTCATATCATACACCTGTTGCCAAGTATATTCGATACGGGCCACACCGTTTTTAATCGCTTCCATCGCCACATCGGCGGCTTCCGTCGCAAACACTCCAGTTTCATCCATCGTGGGCATGATACGATCTGGATTGAGACCCTTTTTCTCCGCAAAATTAGCCACCGCATAAGAAGCTGCAATCGCCATTTCGTCCGTCACTTTGCGGGCGCGAACCACCAGTGAACCCTTGAGAATACCAGGGAACCCCAGCGAGTTGTTTACTTGGTTGGGGAAATCACCCCTGCCAGTTGCCACGATATACGCGCCAGCTTCTTTCGCCGCATAAGGATAAATCTCTGGGACAGGGTTGGCACAGGCAAAAATGATCGGCTTGGCGCCCATGCTTTTGATCCAACTTGCTTTGATCACGTCAGGACCCGGAGTGCTGAGAGAGATTAACACGTCTGCACCCTTACATGCTTCCTCTACATTGTCAATGCATGCCGGGTTTGTTTTTTCGCAGAGTTCCCATTTCCGATAAAAACGAGCATCCGCTTTGATATCCTCGCGTTTTTTGTGCAAGCCTCCAGTTGTATCAAACATGATCATGCGCTCAGGATTGCCACCCGCTTGAATAATCAAACGCGCAATAGTCGTGTTGGATGCACCCGCACCATAAAAGATAATTTTAACTTTATCAATAGGTTTGTCCACGATGCGCAACGCATTGATCAATCCAGCCAAGGTTACCGAACCAGTGCCCTGTGCATCGTCATGCCACACTGGAATATCGCATTCCTCGCGTAATGTGTCCAGTACTTTATAACAGTTGGGCTGGGAAATATCTTCCAGGTTCACCGCGCCAAAACTGGGTTGCACCATTTTGACAAAGTCAATGATTTTGTCAGGATCATGTTTGCCCTGTTTGTTGTAGCTGTCCACACAGAGCGCCACGCCGTCCACACCGCCCAGATATTTCATCAGGTATGCTTTTCCTTCCATCACACCCAGACCTCCGGGAGGGGTGCAGTCCCCATCACCTAACACGCGGGTGGAATCGGAAACCACGGCCACGAAATTACCCCGGTTGGACAACTCGAAGGAAAGATCGTTGTTGTCACGGATTGATGTAGAAACCACCGATACCCCCGGCGTATACCAAACGTTAAACCAATTGAATCCATAAATACCTGCCTTGGGCATCGTTTGAATCTTCCCGCCATAAAACTTATGCGTCGAACGGGACAATTCTTTCAAAAAAATTGTCTTTGCCTTGGCAATTTGTTCCTGTGTGAAATTATCAGGGAATAACTCGTTTAAATTGGATAATGAAAGATTGATCTTTGACACGAAAGCCTCCTTCTTCTTTTGAGAAATTTCTCTTTTTATTTTAAAATTAACTATATTGATTTTTTTTGGAATAGTCAAGACATGGAGACAGGAAAAATAAAAAAATGCGTTTCTTTTCCCTCATCATTGTCTGTATTGTCCACATCGCCCCAATCCGCCATATCCTTTTTTAAAAAGTTTTAACACATTAATTTGATTCTTCTCTTGATTCTTGGTATTATACTTCCTTGAAGGAATTTGGAGGATTAATGATACCTATTGAAGAAGCCGAGCAGATATTAAACAGCATAACCTTTCAACCAGGAACCGAGGAGGTGCCATTGTTGGAGTCTTTGGGCCGGGTATTGGCCCAGGATATCGTTTCCAAGATCAGCATGCCACCCTTTGATAAATCCGCCATGGATGGCTATGCCCTGATGATAGATGATGATTCTCCCTCCTATCGTGTCGTGGAAATAATCGCCGCCGGCTCCGTGCCCACCCTTCCCATCAGAAAAGGAGAGTGTGCCAAAATCATGACCGGCGCGATGTTGCCCCCGGGCGCAGGGCGGGTCGTGAAAGTAGAAGTCACAGAAGAAATAGATCACCTCATGCGCATAAAAGACCAAGATTTTCATACCAATATCTGCAAACTCGGCGAAGATGTCAGGCCCGGAGACGTTGTTCTAACTGCACGACGATTGATCCGACCCCAGGAAATAGGAATTATCGCCTCCATGGGATTACCCAGAGTAAACGTGTTCTTACGTGCCAAGGTAGGCGTGATTACCACCGGTTCCGAGATCATAGAACCCGGCATTCCCTTGGAAATGAGTCAAATTTATAACAGTAACGCCTACTCCATCTCCGCCCAGGTTCGCCAAACAGGCGCCGAAGTGATATACACAGGACAGGTGGCCGATGATGTGGCACAAATCAAAGCTAAAATCGAAGCATTGTTATCTGAAACACAGGTAGTGTTAATTTCCGGCGGTGTATCCATGGGGGATTATGATTTTGTACCCGCTATTTTAAGAGATATGGGCGTTTCCATGCATTTTTCAAAGGTTGCTATTCAGCCAGGAAAACCAACCGTGTTTGGCACACGCGGGGATAAAATGATTTTTGGTATGCCTGGAAACCCCGTTTCCACGTTCACCGTATTTGAAGTTTTTGTCAAACCTATTTTATATAAAGCCATGGGTTTCGAGTATCGCCCCCCCGTGTTACGGGGCACAATGAAAAAAGATTTCCTACGCAAACATACCGAACGTACTGCTTATGTACCCGTTTGTTTTGATTGCGAGGGTCAGGTCGAACCCGTCGAGTATCATGGTTCCGCTCATTTTAACGCGTTGTCCAGGGCCCATGGATTATTAAAGATTCCACGGGGCGTACAGGAACTCCCAAAAGGAAGTGTCGTCGATGTTAGACAAATATAATCGTCAGATCAATTATCTCAGGATTTCCGTTACCGATCGCTGCAATCTCCGTTGCACCTATTGCATGCCCGTCGAAGGCGTGCCTGCCAAAAGTCATTTGCAGATGCTGACCTATGAACAGATCATTGAAGTCGCCCAAACTGCCGTTTTTTTGGGGATCAGTAAAATCCGTCTCACCGGTGGCGAGCCGTTAGTGAGAAAAGGAGTCTTATATCTGATTACAGAGCTTCGTAAAATAGCCGGACTTCAGGAACTCGCCCTCACCACTAACGGCGTGTTGCTCCCAGAACTCGCCCAATCTTTAAAAAAGACAGGTATCGACCGCATCAATATTTCTTTGGATACATTGGACCCCGAAAAATACAAGAAAATAACCTATAACGGTGATATCCGGCAAGTGTTAGCCGGGATAGATGCCGTGTTGGCCGTTGGCTTTCAAAATACCAAGATTAATATGGTTGTCATGCCCGGCGTCAATGATAATGAAGTGGAACCGATGTTGGCTTTTTGTGCCCAGAAGGGGCTCAAGTTGCAACGTATCAATCATTATTCTCTCTCCGATATTCGCAGTATCGACCACAGGTACTCCGCAGAACGCCCCATGTCTTGTTCGCATTGTAACCGTATCCGTTTAACTGCCGACGGCAAATTAAAACCCTGTCTTTTTTCCGATATCGAGATTCCTTTGGATTTTAACCATTTAAAAGAGAGTTTGATAGAAGCCATCCAAATGAAGCCCCAAGCAGGCAGTATGAACTCTACCACCCAGAATTGGCAAATCGGCGGGTAATGTGTTATAATATTCTAATGAAATGGTGGTTGCTAAATTGATAATTTCTAATAATACATAAGTGGATCATCGCTGGAGGTCTTATGGGCTTAACCCATGTGAATCAAAAAGGTGAAGCAGACATGGTGGATGTCAGTGACAAGCAGGTGGTTCACCGCGAAGCCGAAGCTTCCGGTTTTATTCATTTACAATCCACTACGATTGAAATGATTAAAAACAATCTCCTCAAAAAAGGTGATGTACTCGCCGTGGCCCGTATTGCAGGCATTAGTGGTGCTAAAAAAACCTTTGATCTCATCCCATTATGCCATAATATTCCCATCAATAAAATCAGTATCACCTTTGACCTGCGGGATAATGGTATTTTTATTGCTTCCAAAGCCATCTGCGATGCCAAGACTGGCATTGAAATGGAAGCATTAACCGCTGTATCCATCGCCGCTTTAACCATCTATGATATGTGTAAAGCTGTCGATAAACAGATGGTGATCGCGGATATCAAACTGGAGAAAAAAACAAAACATGAACTTTAAAGTCGAATCTGTCAATATTTCCCTGGCCAAGGGAACTCAAAAACACCCCGTGGCAGAGATTCTCCTGGTAGAGAATTTTGGTATTCAAGGTGATGCCCATGCTGGTCCGTGGCACCGTCAGATTTCCTTGCTGGGTGGTGAAGCTATTGATGTCATGCGTGCCAAAGCAGGTGATTTTGAAATTAAAAATGGCGACTTCGCCGAAAATATTGTTACCCGCGGTATTGATTGGACCATTGTCACAGTCGGTGGTTTCATTCATATCGACCATGTGATTCTGGAAATCACCCAGATCGGCAAAGAGTGTCATTCCGATTGTGTCATTTCCCAAACCGTGGGTGAATGCATCATGCCCACACAAGGCGTTTTTGCCAAAGTAATCAAAGGAGGCACACTACATGCTGGAAGTAGCGGTTATTACCATATCGGATAGAGCTTTCAGCGGTGAATACCAGGATATCTCCGGTCCCACCATTGTCGAGTTGATCAATGAGAGCACTATCCCAGCCAATGTTTCCCTTACCATTGTCCCGGATGATAAAAAGCAGATTCGTTCCGCCCTCTTGGACAATCTACACAAAGATTATATTATCACTACCGGTGGCACTGGCATTTCCCCCCGCGATTTTACACCCGAAGTCACTGCCGAGATTTGCGAAAAGGAACTGCCCGGTATTTCTGAGATGTTGCGCTTTGAATCGTACAATGAAACTAAAAATGCCGTTTTTTCCAGGGGGTTCAGTGGTGTGAGCGGCAAAACCATTATCATCAATTTCCCTGGTTCTGTTAAAGCTGTCACCCTCTGCACACGTCTCATGCTGCCCATCATGGAGCATGGCATACGTATGTTGGAGGGTGGAAAACATTAAATTAATGTTTACCAATGAAGGAGAAACCATGAAAAAGAAAATTAAGGTCAGTCAGTTTGCTGACGAACTAATCTCACGAATCGAAGAAGCTAAATCCATTGATTGCTGTAAAGAAGAACTGATCAGTCTGGCTAAATTAGCCCAGCAGAAAATAGGCGACGAACTGATCGAAGTCACGTGGCAAGATCGCTAAGGTTGGTTTTTTTCGTTATTTTTTAATCACCAAAGACACGAAATACGCGAACGAAAAGTTATTATTTTCTTTTATTATTTTCTTTTCATTCGCGTAAATTCGTGTAATTTGTATGCCATTTCTCTTTTTACGCTTGCATTTCTTTCGCTACAGTGATGGCGGCGATAGTGGCTTCTGAAGTGGCAATAGTAATTTGCCGGTAAATCTTGCTGGCCACATCTCCTGCTGCAAATACATCCTTTATATTGGTGTGCATGGTCGCGTCCACCTGAATGTAGCCCCATTGGTCCAATTGAAGTTGTGTTTTATCAAAACTTTCCAGGTTGGGTTGCATTCCAGCAAAAATAAACACCCCGTCTGTGTCCAGTGGCAGGAGCTCTTTCGTTTTTAAGTTTTCCACCGTGACCATCATGCCTGTTGCTGTCTTTTCAAATTTACGTGGTTCATGTTCCAGTAAGAACGAGATTTTCGGATTCGCAAAGGCTTTTTCTTGGGCCAGTTTATTTGCTTGTAACACATCGAATTGGTGGACAATCGTGACTTGTGCTGCGAATTTAGTTATGAACATCGCCTCTTCAATCGCCGAATTGCCGCCGCCGATCACAATTACTTTTTTCCCTTCATAGTATTTCGCGTCGCAGGTCGCGCAATAAGAGATACCGTGGCCCTTGTATTCTTTTTCCCCCGGCACATTGAGTGGTCGATAAGAAGACCCCGAGGCAATAATAATTTTTTTAGCCGTGATTGTTTCGTAATCGTCCAACACCACCACTTTTTTATGGAGGTCGATGTGGGTGAGGTCCACCGAGAAACGGGTTTTTACTCCTGCTTCTTTTGCTTGTTCCAAGAAGTAGTGCATCAACATGAATCCTTCAATAGGTTTGGAGAAACCCGGGTAATTGCTAACCAGATGGGTGGTGGTGACTTGCCCACCCGATGCCGCAGTATCGACCACGATAGTGTCTAGTTTAGCTTGTCCCGCGTAGATTGCCGCAGTCAAACCTGCCGGGCCTGCACCCAGGATTAACAGGTCGCAAGAGGTGGTTATCGGTTTGATTTTATTTTTTAATTCATTAACTCTCGTTTTAGTCAGCAGATCGTCCAAGTTTTTGACAATATCCGTTCTGCGGATGCCGCCCGTCAGTTTTTCACCCGTGATATCGCCGTTTTTATAAAAAATCAATGTGGGTGATGATTTCACCTCCAGGGTTTCAGCCAGTTTGCGGTTCTCTTGGCGGAAGATTTTGATAAATTTGATATCTTCTCCATAGATTTCCGCTAGGCTTTCGAATTTGGAAGCCAATGCTTCGCAGGGGGGGCATTCAGTGGAATAAAAATCAAGAACCACCAGTCCTCCTTCCAGAACATCTTTTTGGTATTCCTTCTCAGTAATGTGTTTTATTTTTTCGCTCATCATTTTTCTCCTATCTTTTATTCCTTATTTATAAGAAGCTTTTGGAAGTCAAGAAGCTCTTTCTCGAAAGGGTATTTTGTTTTATGTGGTTGTTTGTGCTTCGTTAAAATAGAGTGAAAGGCCCATTTCCAGTAGTTCCTTAATTGGTCTGCAATCCGGTGCAAAGATATCGCCGGATTTATTTTTGGCCACAGCCGCGCAACCTCCGCCGCAGGCCAATTGCACCGCGCAATCTTTGCAGGCGGGGATGGAGGCCACGTCTCGTTCTTCCCATAGCGCGATCATATCTTCTTTTTTAGAGATTTTCGGGTAGAAAGTGCCCAGTTCCTCGCCTTTTTTTCCTACCGTGGCCGTGCAGGCGTAGATGTTGCCCTGGTAGTCGAAAGCCCATTCTGTTTTCGTGCCTGGGCAGGAGTCGAACAGCGGGTCTGGTAGCGCGCTGTTTTCAAAGAGGAAGCGGGCGATTGAGAATGCCGGTCTATGGAATTCCAGGAATTCCGGGTAATCTTTAATCATTTTATAAAGTGCTTCGTACATGCTGATGCGTGAGAAGAGGCGGTTTTGATCTACGCCGCAGGTATGGAGTTCGTAGTTGCGGCCCAATTGGGTTTTGAAGTGTGGGTATTTTGTCCATCGTTTTTTCATCGCGAAACTGGCCAGGTCTTTCATATTATCTACGTTTTCTTTATCTACGACCACGCGGAGGTTAATCGGGATATTGTTTTCTAATGCCGCATCAATGCCAGCCACGATGCGGTTGAAAGTGGGGGCACCATCTTTGAGTTGGCGGCGGGCGTCGTGGATTTCCTCGGTGCCGTCCAGTGTGACTTGGACCTCGCGGATGTGGCCTTTTTTTAATATATCAATGTGTTCGGCCAGCCAGTAGCCGTTGGTTACGATGGCAGTTTCCAAGCGACGTTCCATCGCCCCCGTTAGCATCCATTCCAATGTTAGGCGCGAGTGCGGACTGTTTAGCAGCGGTTCGCCACCGAAGAGAGTGATGTATTTGCGTCGCCAGGAAAACTCGTGGTCCACGTAATGGTAAAACGCATCTACCACCTCCTTTTTCAAGGGGATTGGGTCCGACTCATAATCTGCTTGATAACAATAGGAACAATTAAAATTGCAGGCGAAATGGGGCACGAAGAAGATTTGTATTTCATCCGTATCGCGTTGTTGTAGGAATTCCAAATACTTTAACTTGTATCGTTTCTCCTCTTCTTTGGGGTCGACAAGGTAACCTTTTTCCAAGTACTCTTCCACATGGGAGAAGTGTCCTTTTTTCAGTTCTTCCGCTTTGCTTTCTGTTAAGATATCCGCATTTCCCGAGAGAATATTAACGATGAAGTGATCGCTGGAATCTTTCAGTTTGGAAAAAATATTGTACTTTGATAGTACTAAATTACTGTTCATGTGGTTCACCTATTATTTCGGGTATTTGCATTTATCTTATGGGGGAACATAATAATAAATGCTTGTTTTCTTCCATACTAAAAAAAACGGGGGGGGCGGCATTAACGGGAAGGCCGCCTCCCCCTTTTGCTGTTAATCGTGACAGCCTGCCGTTGCTTTTGAAACTTTGGCGCAGCATTGGGCTGTCGATTGCGGTGTACTACCGTTTTTGACTTCTTTACGTTTGATCAGAGATTTCATTGTTCACCTTTTCATTTTTTATATTACACCGTTTTAGGGCTGATTGCAACACTTTTTTGTTTTTTTGCCGAAAACGGTAAAACTGCATACTTGAACTTTGCCTTTGGTATAGGGGGAGCTTTCATCCAGCAAATGGATCTCTTTAAACCCGGTTTTTTCCAAAGTGTTTAGATACTCTTTTTTGGTTACCGCGCCAGCCCAGCATTCTGCCACCGAAATTGGGTTGTTGGCGTATTCTTCAGGAATACTTTCCGAGGAGTAGATATCGCTGACCACAAAGCGTCCATTGTTCTTTAAGATACGATATATTTCTTGCCACACCTTTATTTTATCCGGAGCGTGGTTGATGGTGCAGTTAGAAATCACCAGATCAGCGGTATTATCCGGTAGTTTTAAATCGTCCAGGCTGGTGTGAATAAATTCTGTATTGGTGAGGGCCATTTTTTTTGCCATTTTACGGGATTTTTCGATCATGCCTGCGGAGATATCAATACCGTAGGCGAAACCAGCTTCTCCCACCTCGATAGCCATCTTTAATACATCGTTACCCCTACCGGAACCGATATCCACCACTACTTCTCCTGGGACGGGTTGACTGTAATCCATGGCTTTACCACAGGAGAGGCAGCAAGAACCCTGCGCCAAATCGCTGTACCGTTTATCTATTTCTGCCAATATATAATCCGTTGTTCCAGGCATTGTTTTCTTATACCTCCGTAGTTGTTCAATGACTCCCGAGACCAGTCTGTTAAATTATAACAATAACAAAATGATATTATAAACTAAAAGCAGGAAAAAAGCAACGATTACAGGGTCGTAAGCAAGTAACGAGAAGGTAAAAAAATATCCTACAGTAGGTAGGATGCCTATCTTTGGATGATGTGTGTATTTTAGAAAAAAAAAGAACAGGGTAAAGACGTAGCGTATAACATCTATAGCAACACCGTGCAAGTTTTATCCACATTCAGAATCAAATCTCTGCTCATATAAGATCAGATGCCAGTGATGCCGAAACCGTGGTCATCCAAATTTTATGGAGATCATTCCTTATGCATCATTAAGCTCTAATGATACCTGTCTGAAATCAAGATTTAATAATTTTTTCCTATATTTTCAGACGTATTGATTGATGACCGTGGCGAATAGGATAAGAGAAATCTGGAAAATAATTTTCACAAATAAGAAAAAAGCTTGACTTTTTAACTGCATACTGATATAAATAAGCTGACATGGAGGTTAACTGTTATTATTAAATTAAACAGTTAAAAAGTGATAACTATGGCATTTAAACGGACAAAATTTACTGGCTTTACAGCCTTTCTTAAATCCACGGCACAAAGCCCAAATTCAGAAAGTTCTTGCGTCGCAGAAAATTTTATCTTGGAAGAACGCCTGACAGAACAACGGGAAGATAGTTACGAAAGCCATCAGCCCTCTATTCAGGATTGGAATACCTGGAAATCAGGACACGAGAGTTACCTTGAGAATAAAATCCATATAAATCCCGGTGTACCCGAAACCTTTACTGGATTAAATCACATCAATCTATTCCCCTCAATAGACCCGGAACAATCTCTGGTACGTCTCGAAAATGTCTCCAGATTAACACGTTATCACGGGGGAACTCTGGATGAAATGATGAGGGATATCCAAGAATTTATAGAAAATCGAAACACTCCGAAAAATAATAATATCCTCTCGGCTATTCTTCATCACTGGAACAGGGTTAGAGATCATCGTCCATTATTTGCAGGATTTTGGGGAGAGGTCAAAGATATCTTTTTCGATGCTGACGGAAACAAGATCAATGATAAATATTGGGCAGATCGTTTGCGGGACAGGTTTGGTTTGGGGCACCTGATTCCAACCAACGGAGAACCAATTCCTGTATTCATGTTTATGTATCCAGTAAAGGATGTTCCCACCCTTGATGATCCGCATGATAATAAAAAAATCGCCATTCCCACTGTGCTGGATGGTAGACTCGCGCCTTTCTTTTGCCCTACGCCTAAAAATGGGTGGAAGGAGGGACAAGCATTGGATTTGTCAGATAGTGGCAAGAATCCTTATTCCATAAACAGTGAAATTCTTCATTCCCGTATCGAATATATCCCGGATTATCTTTTTAAGGTCGGTTGGATTACCAAACAACCAGGAAAAACACTGGAAAAAGCAAGAAAAATTCATCTGGATTTGATGCTGGGTAAATTCGAAACAAAACTGCCAAATTGGCCGATTAATTAAAGGTATAAAAATGACTACAGAAAAGTATTCTCTTGTGGATGAATGGTGGAAAAATTTTGAGAAAGATGCTTTGCAAGCCTTGGATAGACTGCTATGCAGAAAGGTATTTATGGGAGAAATGGAAAGGAACGATACAGATGAGATTCTTTTCCGTCTTTTTCATAGCAAAAACAAAAGAACTCTCCATCATTTGGACGAGGTGATGCAGGAATGGTTCAAAAAGAATTGGAGAAAAATTCCTGCAGACATTCCTGCCAACCGTTGGGCCAGAATTCTAAAAGATACCTTTATTGCCGTATCCCGGCTGAACCTTGAGTTAACCTATACGTTTCTGGCAGATATTTATGTCATGGATAAATCCTGGCTACGCAGTATATACAGCGATCCATCGCGGGACCCAGAAGGCGAATTACTGCGCACGCTGGCGCTGACACAAAAAGATACCTCACTACTGCCTCTGTGGATGTCGTTGTGTCGGCTGGAAGAAGACCTCCCCTACGATTACGCTGCCATTGGTTTGATGGGATTGCGGAAACTTCCTGAAAAAGACGGTAGCCCCCAAAAGGACTTGCCCAATGCGCTCTTTAATGGTGTGATCTGTTTGGCTGAAGCCTTAGGAAAATATAACAAAAATGAATTGATGGAATTCTGGCTCCGGGAAATGCGTTCCATCACTTCCTTTTATCCCCGCTCCAAGCAGTACTGGGCCAAGTATTTTTATCCTTTTCTTCATGGACGGAATAATGATTTACCAATCCAATGGCTGGATAAAGTTATCCCCAAACTGTCCACCCACTATAATACTAAGAACAACACAAATAAATATATACAACCTCCTCCTATAGAAAAAACAACTTATTTCTTAAATCTAGTAAAAAGCCTACCTTTGGAAAAATTTCGGAGTGAATTTGAGATTTTTGTGGAAGATCATCGCCGTTATACCTATCAAACTGGGGACTCATCCTTTTTAGTTAACACTTTTTCCGATATCGGGTATAAGTTGTTGTGCCACGATTCAACTCTGGCATTGGAGTTAATAGAGGAAGCGTTTACATGGAAACCTTACGACCCTTTCTTGTGGGTTCTGCTGGCTGATATTGAAATATCACGGGGAAATCACTCCCGAGCAACGGCGCTCTTATGGGAAGCAAAACGACGGTTTCATGAAAATGTTAAAGTTAGAAATATTTTGGCCCACTTGTTGGAAAAGCAAGGCAAATTGAATATTGCAGAAATCATTTACTATCAAGCTATGGAAGATTTCCCAAATGAGAAGGTTTGCCGTAACGGGCTGGTTTTGGTTCTTCTCAAGCAGCATAAAAAAGATGATGCCATTTCACTTTTACATGGGACAATGACTTTGTATCCTAGTGATAAGCATGCAGCAAACCTACTTGAAAGAATTACCAGCGGGAAAGAGATATCTGAAATGGATGAACTCATATTTAAAACAGAATCCCCATCCCTAATCCGGAAAAATCTTTATGATAGATCGTATCAAGAAGACGAATTGGATTTCTACGCACCGTTACGTACCACCGAATTTCATGATTTACCCGCCTTGGATCGAAGAACTGCAATGGCGAAAGCCCTTGAACGAAGCGGAGTTTCCATGATAAGTTCGAATGTCCCGGAAGAATATGGAAAACATAAATATCCTGGTTCTATTCGACCTGAGCATAATTTACCGGTAATGGATTTTGGAATAGCAATGGCGAAAGCACTTGAACGAAGTGGAGTTTCCATGATAAGTTCAAATGTCCCGGAAGAATATGGAAAACATAAATATCCTGGTTCTATCCGACCAGAATCGCTTGATTTGGCCCCTGAACTTGGTGAAATTATGGTGGAATTACGTGGCAATCACTATATACAAGTAGATGAAAAAGAAAATTATAACCACCAAGTTGCCACCTCTCTTGCTCGCTTACTTGAGAAAGCACCAGATAATCTCATTGTACTTCTGGCCAAGGGATTATGGCTAATCGATGAAAACCCTGATGACGCGCAGTTATTTCTCTCTAAATTATCCCGGTCCTATCCCAATACCATTGGTTTCAAGTTGTTGGGGCTGCGTACGAAAAACATCAAAAGGCAATCTATAGAACATTCGGCGTGGAATGAGCTCATCCAAAATTTTCCACACCGCTCATCCCTCATCAAGTTGGAGCAAGTACTTGGTGTACTGCATCATATCAACGGAAATGATAATAAGGCCATTGAAGAATTGGAGACACTGCGACTCCGTCTATCCAAAGACCTTGGACATCTGCCACATTCATTGCAGGAAAGCGAGAAATGGCTGAGAAATGTTATTGTGTCTCGTTTATTTAAAGGTATTAATACCCATCATCCTCTTTCTCTAACCATGCTGGATACGGTAAAAGAAAATTACCAGAAAAATCATTTAATACTGCGAGATACTGTTGATTTATGCCTGTACGCCGCAGTATAATTTTCTGTCTACCACATTTAAGACCACAACCCGGAGGATTGCAAGTGTGCATCCTCCGCCCTTACTTTCCACGTCATCACAAAACTTCTCTTAATTAACGGTTGAATTATACTATAAGCTGAATCGGAACTTTTTTTATGTGGTACCACCGTTTTCGAGGACTTTTGATTATCTGTTATTTTTTTAGAACACTTTACAATTGGTTTTCGCTGTGATATATATTTAGTTGTTTCATGGAAAAGAGAACCATTGATGAATGAGAATAAAGAGCAACGGCAATACAAGATACTGGTGATAGAAGACCTGCCCACTGAAAACAAGCTGATGGTCGAAGTGCTGGAAGAAGAAAGATACGGGTACATGCACTTCCACTGCGAAAACAGCCAGGAAGTCTGCCGAATCGTCACGGAGGAGAACCCGGATTTAATTATCTTGGATTGTAATACGCTGGCTATGTCCATGATAGACACGATTAAACAATTAAAATCCACTGAAACCACGGCATCTACCCCTATCCTTATCGCGACTGGTATTTTATCCAGCGCAGAACACATGTGCATTGCATTGGAAGCGGGGGCTATAGATTTTATTCGCAAACCTTATGATAAAGTGGAATTAATCGCCCGCATCCATACGGCTCTCCATCTGGGCGATAGCTTTAAAGAGATTAAACGCCGCCAAAAAGAGATGGAACAACTGACGGAAGCACTTTTCCTCCTCAATGAAACTATCGAGGAAAAAAATCAGGAACTATACCAATCAGTAATCACGGACAGCTTGACGCAAATCTACAACCGGGCATTTTTATTGGAAACATTGTCGAAAGAATTCTCCAGAAACAAACGGCATAACCAACCTTTATCTTGTATCATGATTGATATAGATTTTTTTAAATCGTTTAATGATCTATATGGCCACAAGGTGGGGGACTTTATATTGGTGCAAATCACCTCCACGATTCGAAAAATTGTTCGCAATGAAGATATTTTCGGTAGATTAGGCGGGGAAGAGTTTTTGCTTATTCTACCGGGCTGTGGCGAAGGAGATTCGCAGGTTGTGGCGGAAAAGGTACGCCTCCATATTGAAAATACGCCCTATGTCCATAACGATATTACCTTGACTCCCCGTATCAGTCTGGGTGTGGCGGACAATGTGATTGGTTTTCCCCATAAAGCGGATGATATGATTCACCATGCCGACCTGGCTCTATACGAAGCTAAACGCACGGGCAGGAATAAAACTATCTTGTTCAGCTCCATCATGAATGCAACTGAATCTGGGAATGGAACAGGCAAAAATTAGAAACAAGGAACAAGGAGCGGAATAAAATGACCCCGACAGAAAAACCAGACTTTTTGAAGAACCGTGAGTACTTGGTAAAACTTTCCAAAACCCATATGCCTTTCGGAAAATACGCCAACCGTCTGTTAATCGATCTACCGGAACCTTATGTTGTCTGGTTTGCGCAGAAAGGATTTCCCAAAGGGGAGTTGGGCGAGATGTTGAAATTGGTATATGAGATTAAAGTGAATGGCTTGGAATATCTCTTCGACCCGTTGCGTTAAGATTTTTACATTGTACACAAAGGGCTTTTTTTCTTCTATGGCCTTCGTCGATCTTCTTTTAGTTTTCCAATCTGTATTAATAATGCGATCTTTTTTATTGTGCCATCCTTTTCTTGTTTGAGGAAAGTTAGCGGGAATTTTCCCAAAAATCCCGGTCCCGGCTGCCAATAAAAAACTTCTCCTAGTGAGTCTAAATATGAACCAATAGGCAACTGCGTTAGATTTACAATTGTGGGGTGACCTGCAGTTGGAATAGAATGGAATGGAGGTGGTGAAAAATGAATTTCCAATCGCTCCAGCTCGTTAATATTTATGGCGATTGCCCCGGTGTCTTTTGGGCAAATTTCTAACCATTTCTCATTGCGTTCATAACCTTTTTTTATCCATACTCCAGCGGAACTTGCTGGCGCTGGTGATTCACTGGGATTAAGATTGGCCAGATTAAATTTCCCAATACGCATTACCTCATCGTGGGCAGATATGCTAAAATAACGGCTGCCAATCCCATCGGTATTGCCATTATTATCGGTGGCGGTCCATTGTATGGTATGCATGCCGCTTGTATACGCCCCGGTGTTCACATTAAAATACCCCACCGCACCATCTTTGTTGGCATAAGTAGGAAACAACGTGGCAATATCATTCCGATATATATTATACGTAGGATTGCCGATATTTTTCCCGTCCACCCACACGTCAATGGTGGAACCATCGGTGGGGATCATATTGGGCAGAGGGGTTAACACCCATCCCCAATTGATAAGACTATTTCCTGATACTGTTCCACCCTGGGTGGGGGTATCAATGGCACCAAAGGGTTTGACCGCGTGGAGATTGTCGCAAATAATGGTTTTAGAACCCAGGCTTGTTTTATTTCCTTCTGAATCCTCGGCCAAGGCCAGAAGTGTAATGGTGCCATTGCCGTTATTGGGTAAAAAGTTTGTCAATAACATATAGCCCCAGCCTGCTTTGGAATTGTTAGGGTATTGGGGATAGATTTGCTGGATATCGGGTCGCGCCCCTTCCACCAATACTGCATTGCCGATAAATATTGGGATGTTGTCCGCTACGCGGTAGATTTTAATGCTGCTTACGGCGGTATCATCGAGTGCCCAACCGGTTACTGCGATACTGCTGGACACGGTGGAACCTTCTTCGGGGGAATCAAAGTAACCGAAAGGAGGCCCTTTGATAATGGGGGTGCTACTGCCGTATTCATATGCACCGCGGTCCACCCCGGCTCCTTTTGGACGGGTGTTACCTACATAATCGTGCGTGGGAACCAACCCACCCACACTTCCTGCGGCTAATCCTGAATCAATGGCTGGACTCTTTGCTTGCAAACGAGCATCAAATGAGGGCAATGTTTTGTTGACAAGAAGGGGATCCCGGGTAAGATCATGTGGGGCTAAGGGAATGGAACTGATCTTGGCACCGTATACAATATTATAATCGGCCTGTACATTATAAAAATTTTCCCGGTCCAACCAGATATAACAGGAGGTATCTTCTATATCCATGAACTCCTGATTGCCCACGAAGATATTATTGGCGACGATGAATTTTTCCGTGCCGTTGCATTCTGAACCCTCGCATTCTGCCCCGACCAAACAATCACCGTGTCCTGAAATAGTGGAATTGACGACGGAAATAGTAGAACCACGGCGAAAAGTGAGGGATAGTGCGGCACCTGCTGCCCGGCAATGATCGACATGATATGTAAAGGCTTTGCCATCGAAAAAACCGCAGTTGGCTATGGCAATGCTGTTTGAAATCGTGGTCGGTCCGTTTGTTTTGATCGCGTTTCCCGCGTTGCCGTAGGCTAAGGTCCCGTCTATTTCGATTTGACTGCCCGCTTCACGAACATAAAGGAGGTCCAGGCCATCGGAAGTATTGTTATTGAAAATACAATGGCGGAAAATCCAATGTCCGCCGGTGCGGCCTGTGCCCAATCCATCGCCATAACCTCCTGCTGTCTGGGCCCAGCAACCGTAAGGCGTTTTTTCTGGATAGGTTTCGCCGCAACCGTTCCATTCCACTATGAGCCCGTCAAATTCCAGTGTGCCGTTGTTGGAATCGTTTTCTTCGGGAAGATCGCCGTCCCATCCGACCCAGCCGTTTGCGGCGAGGCGGACATTTTGCACTTTCCAATTGGAAATGCGGCCCGCTTGAATTCCAGTGGAAGCGAGACCGTGAATGTCGAGGTCTTTTAAGGTCACATTGTTTGCATCGGCAGCAAAGATGCCAGCGGTTGCCCAATCGCCATAGGGATAAGTATCCCGTTGGCACGTTATTGCGGTATTGGCATGAAATTCAACGCAACTGGAATGGTCCGTGATTTCGAGACACGCAATATAGACATTGGCGGAATTGGTCAGATCAATAATGTGCCATGGTCGTTGTGTGCCCCAGAGTTCCGGGGGATTTAAGCAGCCGTTGTTCCAGTTTTCACCCAGGAGGCGAGTGGGATGTTCTGCATCCGGTCCTGAAGGGAGTGGTGGTAGTTGGCATTCATAGGTATAATCTTGATTACACCAACCCGCGGTATTGGGGGCTCCGTAACCCATCATGTAACTGCCGGAAGCAATGATAATAGTATCTCCTCCTTTAATTTTCCATTGGCCATTGTGATCCAATGCCCAGAAAGGATGGGACCACGCACAGGGTAAATTAACACCGGAACCTGGATAGGGTGCATCAACCAAACCGGTACACTGCTCGCCTGTGCCACCATCGGGGCGTATATAATATATTGAGATATTATCGGGGTCTTGCGCCCACACGACGGACTGAAGAACAAACATGAGTAATAAAACACGCCACACTTGTTTCATCTTTTTACCTCCATTATTATTGCGGCTAATATAGCAAAGTATCAGGAATAATTCAAGTAACTTTGGGCACTTTTTTTTTATAATTTTATTTTATATAATAGAAGTGTTGCAGATGAATTGTATGGAATTTAAATGTCATTAAAAGAGGACATGTTCAGCCGGGGTTGTTGGCAAAAAAATTGCTTAATTATCCTGGTGAAAACGAAGTGAAGAAATTTGAAGAATCGTTTGATTTTTAAAAGGAGAAAGCGCAATGAAGAATGTATTTTATGTCATTTTATTAATACCGTTGATATTGGTTTCCTTTACTGCTTGCACGCTTCACGTGCCTTATGATTGGGAGTGGGATTCGCGGGAGTATGAGATTGTACTTAAAGTGGATCCGGATGATTCCCAGGTGTTGTTGAATGGGAAATTAATCGGGTATGCGTATGAGTTTGCCACTTGGGAGTCAGCGCTCAGATTGGCGTCCAGGAACAATCAATTGGTCATTAAAAGAGAGGGGTTCCGGGAAGAACCGATCAATTTGTATGATTTTTCCTCTCATCGTATTACGATACGTTTAAAAATGGTGGAAGACAGGGATTACGCGGGCTCGGTAAAACCAAGGGCGCCGCGACCGGTAGAATTGACTGAATCAGTAGAACCACGGGACACGGGGACACGGGAACCGGGATACCAACCAAAAAGAGAACAACCAAAACAAGAGCCACCAGAGACAACTACTTTTGAAGAACCAGCGGCAAGTGCAAAATCGGTGAATATCACGCTGGAAATTGCACCGGAAGAATCGTCGATTTATTTGAATGGTCGATTCTGGGGTATCTCTCCAAAAAGTGGTATTATTGAAAACCTACGACTTAAACCGGGCGAGTATAGCTTGGAAGTAGTCAAACCGGGATTCAGAACCTATGAAAAAAAGTTGGTTGTGGCGGATCAGAATCTTAAATTGATCATCAAGTTGGAAAAAAGCCAGTAAAGGCGAACGGTGACGGATACCTATTACCAGAAGAAACTGGCGGCGGAGCGCTTGAAAAAGTGTTATGAAATTGCGTCCCCCCGGGTGCAACAGTACTTCAGGGCAGAAATGTATCATGTGTTGGAACATATCGTACCGGGTGACACGGTACTGGACCTGGGTTGTGGTTTTGGACGGGTATTACCGGCCCTGTCTGAAAAAGCAGCCCAGGTGATAGGTTTGGATAATGCATTGTCCAGTTTGATGTTCGCAAAAGAGAACAGCCAACAACTTGGCAATTGTTCGTTGGTGTTAGCCAATGCGTTGTATCCTTGTTTCCAAGATCACTCTTTTGATGTGGTGGTTTGCATTCAAAATGGGATTTCTGCTTTTCATGTGGACCCAAAGGAATTACTCCGGGCGAGCATTGGAATTACTAAACCTAAAGGAATGGTTTTGTTCTCCAGTTACGCGGATAAATTTTGGGAGCATCGCTTGGAATGGTTTGAAAGGCAAGCGGATGAAGGGCTGTTAGGGGAAATTGATTGGAAGCAAACGGGTAATGGTGTTATTATTTGCAAAGATGGTTTTAAAGCGACTACCATGAGCGCATCCGGTTTTTTAAAGCTCAGCAAAGAACTGGGTGTGAATGCCAAAATAGTAGAAGTCGACGAATCCTGCATCTTCTGCGAAATTATAGTATAAAAGCTTTTACTATTTAAAGGACTCATCGCCAAGTTAATGGGAAGAATGGGAAGTATGGGAATTATGGGATAAACAGAAATATTCCCATTCCTCCCATAATTCCCATTCTTCCCATAATTCCCACATTGCCTCACCATGTTTTCAAGAATTTGATGGTGAATCCAGGCTGTCTCCAAAGGGGCAAGCTTACAATGGTGACATAGAAGATGGGGACGCAGTCCCCTTTGCTATTTAAAGGACTCAACTATCCGTCTCCAAAGGGGTAAGCTTACAATGGTGACATAGGAGATGGGGACGCAGTCCCCTATAGGAAGTTTTCTTTGATTAGGTTGACCATTTGGGCATTTTCGGTGTGGCCGGTTTTTTGAGCTGTGATTTTGCCGCGAATGGGTCGGCCAATTAAATAGAAATCACCGATAATATCGAGGATTTTATGCCGCGCTAACTCCTCTTCGAACCGCAACTGAGTATTGATGACACGATCTTTATCAATTAGGATGAAGTTGTTCATCCTACCACCCTCGGCCAACCCCATGCTGGAAAGTTTATTCAATTCATCTACAAAACCATAGGTCCGGGCTGGTGCGATTTCTTGTTCGAAGTCTTCAAAAGAATTCATCACGAACTCGTAACTGGAAGTGCCCAGTGGTTCTGGGTAGATAGTCGTATATTTTACCGTGAAACAATCCGCCGGTTCGATCTTGATAAATTTTTCATCGTTCCCTTCCGTGCCGATGAGCAATGTTTTATCAATGACGATTTCTGGGATACTGCCTTCTTGATCGACGATGCCCGTAGTGCGAATAAATTCGCAAAATTCCCCGGCAGAACCATCGCCAATAGGCACTTCTTTATTGATTTTAATGGAAAGATTGGTTATTCCTGCGGCATGTAAGGTCGCCATAAAGTGTTCGATGGTTTTGGCTTCCAGATTGTCTTTACGAATGGAAGTGGCGTACGAGGTAGTGTCTAAATATTCGACGCGGGCCGGAATATAACCGGGTTCGGAGATGTTCTCGAAACGGATACCTTTGCCTGGCGGTAAAGGTTGGATGACCATCCCTGTTTTTATTCCCGAATGAAGCCCCAAGCCATAAAAAATATTACTGGTCTTCACTGTTTTCTGGGTTTTGAAATGGGGCGAGTCAATCATTTCAAAGTAAATCTCATCGCTATTTTCCCGGGCGATTTTTTTTTGCTCCGCACGGTTGGATTTGTCTTCTAATATCGAACGTAACCGTTTATTTTCGGCCAGGATTTTCCGGTATTCCAATGCGCGCTTTAATACAAAGATTACTTTGTCCAGACTGAGAGGTTTTTCTAAAAAATCGTAAGCCCCCTCTTTTACGGCCCGGACCGCGGTTGAAATATTGCCGTGACCGGAAATCATGATAATGATCTGCAACGGGTCGATCCGCAATATCTTTTTCATGGTTTCCAAACCATCTATTCCAGGCAACCAGATATCTAAAAACACCGCATCTGGTTTGATGTTCTTAAATTTTTCGAACCCCTCTTCCCCGCTACCCGCAAAATAGGTGGTATAACCCTCGTCCTCAAAAATAGAGGCCAGTGAAACCTGGATGTTTTTCTCGTCATCTATAATCAGTATTTTTTCCATGTTCTGTCCATGCTTTTTTCTTTATTTACATTATGACTTAGGAATGTTCGGCACTGAGGCTATTGATGTACTTGTTTTCCTCTAATTGTTCGATAGCACCCATTCCCAATTGCACGAGTATCTCCTCGTTGGTGCTATATTTATCCATGGAACAAATCACGTGTCTGGTTTCATCCCAGGATTTATCCAGTGCAGCCATGGCGATTTTCTCAAGCACGAGTTTTCGTAATGTCCGGGCAATATGGCGGGCACCGTATTCTTTTGAATACCCGTTCTTGATAATATATTCCATTACATCCTCGTGAATGATCAGTTCTTTTTCCTCTTTTTCTAATCGTGCGCGGGTGTCTTTTAACTGGATATCAATGATGGTCCTGATGTCGGGCTCTGTTAGCTGGTTAAACATGAGGACCTCGTCGACGCGGTTAAGAAATTCGGGGGAGAAGTATTTTTTCAAGGCTTTTAACAGGGCGATATGGGAGACATCCGTGCTCTGCAAGTCGCCGTGGTATCCCATTTGCGTTTTGGAGAAGAGATTGGTCCCGATATTGGAGGTCATAATAATGGTAGTATGGGAAAAATCAACCACATTGCCCCTGGCATCGGTCAATCGCCCGGCGTCAAAAACCTGGAGGAAAATATTCAATAATTGCGAATCCGCTTTTTCAATTTCATCGAGAAGAATGACTGAATAGGGATTCTGCCGAACTCTATCTGTTAATTGATTGGCATCCATGTAGCCGACATAGCCGGGAGCGGCACCAACAAAACGGGAATAAGTATACTTTTCCATGTACTCAGACATATCTATCCGGATCAGATAATCAATAGAACCATAAAGTGCCTTGGTCAGGGCGATGGCTGATTCTGTTTTGCCTACACCGGTGGGACCGATAAAAAGGAATACACCATCAGGGCGTTCTTTTTTTACATCAAAATTCATCTTGGCGGTGATGATCGTCGTGGTGATGCGTTCGATGGCCTCGTTTTGCCCTACTATCTCAGCGCACATTTTAGCGTTTAAATCGAGTAACCGTTGTTTCAGCGAGATTGGCAAATTGGTTTCTGGCAGGTTGAGCATATCGGATAACACTTCGGTTACATCCGTTGTTTCCATTTTAAATTTATTTATTTCGCCCATATGCATCTTGTATTTGACTTTGGCCAGGGCGCGATCAAAGATCATCACTGCCGCGTCCGGGCATTTTTTTTCGCGGATATCGCGGCGCGCACTTTCGATAATCAGTTCGATCACGTCCTCGGGAACAATGATGTTGTCAGTAGTAAAGGCATTTTCTGTAAGGTTGCGCAAGACTTTGCGGGTATCTGTCACGGACATTTCATTGACTGTGATCTTTTGGAAAAACCCCATCAGGGTATTGTCTTTTTCAATGGTATTTTTATACTCTTCATACGAGGTAGTGGCGATAACCTGGATGGATTTTTCTTTTAAGAATGCTTTTAGGATGTTGATCATATCCATGGAAGTGCCGCGAGGCACGCCGGTGGAGATCATCAAATGGACATCTTCCAGCACGAGGATGGCATTCTGACTCTTGAAATCTTCCAGTAGTTTTAATACTTTTTCTTCAAACTGCCCGCGGTATTTGGAACCGGTGAGCAGGGTCACAAAATTGATCTCTTTTAAGCGTTTATCGTTCAGCTTGGCTGGCACTTCCCGGTTCAAGATTTTGCTGGCCATGCGACGGACCAGCGCAGATTTGCCTACCCCCTTTTCACCCACGAGGATGGCGCTGCGGCGGGTCTCTGAAAGTAATATTTCCACGATCTGCCGTTCTTCTTTTGGCCGGGGCAGGAGTTTCTCGTCGCTGTGAAAAACCAGCTCCGTAAGATCATATAAGTTCTCGTTTTTCTGCTTGGAAATTTTATCCTTGTTTTTCTCCTGGATTTCGCGGACTTTTTTTATTTTTTCTGCTACCCGTTTGTTCTGGGTCAAGCGCAGGACTTTTTCGTAGAAAAAGAGTGTTTGGTCGTAATCTTCTTCTTTGAGATGGATATCTCCCAAGATTTCATAGCCATCCGGGTAATAGGGAAAGAGTTGGATATACTTTTGCAGTAGTTTTTTAACCTCTAACACGCGGTTGGTATTGACCATGTTCCTGATTTGCAGCAAATAGAGGAGGGGCATCTCCAAGGTTTCGAAAGCAAAGGAATTCAACTCGTTATAGCTTTCCTGGTACAGTCTTTCCTTGTGGTAATTCCAGGCATTTCTGATGATCTCTCGTTTCTCTAACATCACGTGGCGCTCTTTTTTCAATTTATCGTAGAACAGGTCGGCACTGTGGAACTCGAAATTGGCAAAGAGGAACTCGTATACTTTCAGGTCATACTTTATATTTTTGAGGATGGTCTCTTTTTCTTCTTGTACATCCAGGGCCACCAGTTGGCTGTCCGTGATGCGGATGAGGAAGAGCGTGCGATTATCGCGGTTGATGGCAAAGGGGGAGATACTAAAACTGATGGCTGGGCTGGAGTAGATTAATTCATTATGGATGGCGTCATTGGTATTGAAGAAGTTTTTGAGGTTCAGTTTCTTGCTCGAAAAGATAGTCCCGGATATTTTTTGGTTGAACATTTTGAAAAAATTTTCCAACCAGAAGCGGTAATCGACAAAAAGGTTTTGGCGATCTTTTTTATCCACGAAAAAGCGGCATCGTTTAAAATAATCGATGACGTTTTCGATAATGAAGATAAAGGTTTGGCGTTCAGTCCGGGTGAAATTGAAGACTTGGCTCTCAAATTTATAGAGAAACAGGCTGATATTGGAGAGTAAGTCGACAATATCACGCGTAAAGAACGATTTGCCTTCCGGTAAGATGAGGTTCCTTTTTTTGTACAGGTTTTCGCCTTTGAACAGGGCATCGGTTACAATGGCCAGATATTGGATCAGGATATCGGTATTTTCCTGATCCAACTCCCGTCTCTCAAAATCCAGGTCCGGGAAAAAGTACAATAGAAAGGAGTTCAATTTTTTGAATTGACTGTACTGTATATTCATGTTAGCTACCTATAGGCTTATTTTCAAGCTTAAAAAATCACGTGAGAACGGATACGTTGGTCCTGTGTCCAAGAAAAGTATATATTCTAAATCATAATTTGTCAATTTTAAATTGATTTTTATGGTTATGTTTGGTATACTTTGGAATGTACAATGGAAGATATAACTAAGTTGCTTGATGAACAGCCCTGGATAAAAATCGTAGGGATTGTTCTCATTCTTTTTATCGTGTTTAAATTGACATTGGAATTGCTCAAGGTGGCCAAGGTTATTGACCTTGAGGGCAAGAGTTTATTTGATGCGTTGTTTTCCATTTTTTTCAAGCGGGCGTATCTGATGAAGAAAGCCAAGAAGCTGATGAAAGCGGGAAATTATTTTGAGGCTGGCAAGTTGTATGAGGAGGGTGGCGAGTATAAATTGGCGCTGAGTGCGTACGAGGAGGGGGAGCAGTACGACTTGATGGGCGCATTATATGAAAAGCTCAACAAAGAATCGCTGGCTATCGAAATTTACAAGAAATGCGGCAACTTTGATAAACTGATCGAGTTGTACATGAAACGCAAGAACATTGAAATGGCGGGCGTGTTATTAGAGGACAATAATCGCTTCAAAGAGGCGGCAGAACTCTATTACAATCATGGTCGTTATGAAAAAGCCGCGCAAATCTATGCCAAGAAAGGGTTCCATCGCAAGGCCGCTTATATCTATGAAAAAGCGGGGAATTTAAAACGGGCTGCCGAGAGTTTTGAAAAATGGTTCCAGTCGAATGCCGATTCCGCCATCGGTTTCCAGAACTCGGAACAAATGGATCAGGACCTGTATAAAGCCGTTGAGTTGTATGTGTCGATTGACGAGGTGGAGAGAGCCTACGATTTACTGGTCAAAAACAAGAAATATGAAAAAGCGGCTGAACTGGCTTTAAGGTTGGAACGGATAGATGATGCGGCCAAACTGTTCGAGCAAGCCCAGCAGCCGTTAAAGGCCGCGCAGTTATATGAGAAGCAGGGGAATATCAAGGTGGCCTGTGTATTACGCGGGGAAGATGCTTTTGCCCGCGGTCAGACGCTGGATGCGGCGGCATGGTTCTTAAAAGCGGAGGATCATATCCGCGCCGCAGAACTGTTCGAATGGGAAAAACAATTTGAAAAAGCGGCATATTGTTATTTTATGAACCAGAACTTCCAAGCTTCAGCGGAAAATTACATGAAAGCGGGCAATGAAGAGGAAGCGGTTAAGATGTTTGAAATGTCGCATGAATGGAAGCAAGCGGCGGAAATCTCCTTAAAATACAAGAAATATCAAAAAGCGGGCGAATTGTACGAAAAAGATGGGGAATATTACAGTGCGGGGCAATGCTTTTTAAAGGTCGACGACGATAAACGTGCATTGACCAATTTTCAACTGGTCATGGGTGACACCCCCGATTATATCGATGCTATTTCCCAGATGGCCAATATCTTTCTGAAGAACAAGAAGCCCCAGTTAGTCATTGAAAAGCTGGGAAAATTATTAAAGGATCAACCTATTACCAAGGCCAATCTTGAATGGTATTATGTACTTGGTTTGGCCCATGAGAATGCCGGGACATTTAAACAGGCGTTCGAGATATTTCAGGCCATACAGACCGAGGATTATAATTTTAAAGACATCCATGAACGCCTGGGAGAAGTGGAGAAATTAATCAAGAAGTACAAGGAAATGGACCTTGTTTCAGAGAACTCTTCCAAGCGTTATAAAATCATCGAGAAGGCCGGGGAAGGTGGTATGGGTGTCGTTTACAAGGCAGAGGATACCGTTTTAAAACGCATTGTGGCATTAAAAATTCTCAATAATAATTTAATTAAGGATAAACGGAGTTTGGAACGGTTTATCACCGAGGCCCGCTCCACTGCTTCACTTTCACATTCCAACATTGTCACTGTCTATGATGTCGGGCAGATCAATGATGATCATTTTATTTCCATGGAGTTTATCGAGGGTGAGAATTTCATGGAGATTATCCGTCGCAAGAAGGAGTTCAGTATCCCGCAGATTCTGTTTGTGGCGATCAAGTTGCTCAAGGCGTTGGATTATTCCCACAAGAAAGGTATTATTCACCGCGATATCAAACCCCATAACATCATGATCACCAAGCAAAAAGAGATTAAAATCATGGATTTTGGTCTGGCTGTTATCCGGGGTGAGAATAAAAAAGGTGAAACCGGGGTGATTACTGGTACTCCTTATTATATGTCTCCTGAACAGATACAGGGCGTTAAGATTGATCATCGGACCGATATTTATTCTACCGGCGCCTCGCTTTTTCACCTGATTACCGGGAAAGTACCCTTTAAAGGCGAGAATATCTTTTACCAGCATCTGTTTGAGCCTGTCCCTTCGATGTGCAAGTTGCGCAAAGATGTACCGCAGAAATTGGAGGAGATTATTTTTAAGTGTATGGAGAAGAAACGAGAGGACCGCTATCAGAGTGCGCAAGAAATTTTGAACGAGATAAAGTTAATTAGGACATAAAAATATAATAAACCGTAATGGTAGGAGATCGATAATGGATTTTTCATTAACCGAAGAACAATTAGAGCTGCGCGAGTTAACCCGGCAGTTCGCAAAGAATGAGATGCGGCCCAAGTCGGCTGAGTACGATGAAAAGAATGAATTACCGCTGGAAGTGATGAAAAAAGCCTATGAAATTGGCTATTTAACTTCTGGTATACCCATAGAATACGATGGTACCGGGTTTTCCAACATGGATAATGCCGTGGTGTGCGAGGAGTTGGGGTGGGGGTGTTCCGGCATGTTTACATCTATTATGGCCAACACGTTGGCGCTTACTCCCATAGTATTATTTGGCACTGATGAGCAGAAGCGCGAGTTTTTTCCGCCTTTTTGCAAGGAAATGAGTTTTGCTTGCTTTGGCTTAACCGAGAAGGAAGCTGGTTCGGACAATTCCATGATTCGGACCGTGGCCAAAAAAGATGGTGATGATTATATCATCAATGGTTCCAAGACATTTATCACCAATGCCGGTGTTGCCAAACTCGGCGTTATTTTTGCGTCCACCGATCCTGGTCGTGGCGCCCGTGGAATTTCCGCGTTTATTGTTCCCATGGATACCCCCGGCGTAATTGTGGGGAAGCATGAGAATAAAATGGGGCATAGGGCTTCTGATACTGCCGAACTTTTTTTTGATGATGTCCGGATTCCAGCCAAGAATTTGTTAAAACGCGAGGGGTTTGGGTTTATTGTAGCCATGAAAACATTGGATATGGCTCGTCCCGCTGTTGGTGCTGGGGCTGTAGGACTGGCGCGTGCCGCGTATGAAGAAGCGCTCAAGTATGGGCAGAATCGTGTGCAATTTGGAAAACCAATCGCCACCTTCCAGCATAATGCCTTCAAGCTGGTTGACATGATCACTGAAATTGATGCTGCCCGTTTGATGGTGTACCGTTCCGCCTGGTTGTTGGACAACAATAAAAAAGCGTCCCGGGAATCTGCCATGGCAAAAATTATGGCTACTGATGCTGCCATGAGGATTACTGTTGATGCCGTTCAGATTATGGGTGGATATGGATACATGAAGGAATATCCCGTGGAAAAAATGATGCGTGATGCCAAACTCTTTCAGATTTACGAGGGTACCAACGAGATTCAGAGACACGTCATCAGTCTTGATATTTTGGGTGCCACCAAAAGCATCGGATAAGCCAATGGTGGAGGTTAAGGTTAAGGAGTATCTGGATAGTGTACAGCCGGTGGTGTTCTCTATGCAAAACTTAAACTTAACCTCCAGGCCCGAATCATACTTTGTCTAGTGGTGTTGTCATTATGTATATATCCATTCGTTTTCTAAATCTGTTATTGGTGCTTGTGTTGATTTACATTCTTTACAGAGCCCTGTGGAAAGGAGAGGGGTTTGGTTTTTTGTTATTCAGAAAAAAGAAGCGTCCGCGTAACACGGATAAAACCCCCGCCGCTATTATCGCCGAAATGAAGAGGGACCCTGTGTGTGGGACGTATATTCCTGAGAATCAAGCCATCAGTTATAAACAGGGTCATGAGACCCATTACTTTTGTTCCGAGGAGTGCTTGCAAAAGTTTCAAGAACCCCAGAAGAAATAACGAATATAAGTTCGCGTTCATAGGGAAGGGTAACAGCCAGAAAGAATTTTCGCCAATATCGTGGGAAATGTGTTGACAAGCGATGTGTAATGAAATATAATAGCTTAGAAAAGCGTTTCCGCGTAATTATTTAAGGGTAAATCCGCGACTCAAAGACGTGGAGAACGGGAATAAAATCATGCGTCAGATTTTTATGGGACAACATGGGGTGGCAAAGAGACGAAACCGGGTGGAAAAATGATGAATCGGTCCGGCAAAGAGGCGAAACCGGGTGGAAAAATGATGAAACTAGCCGGCAAAGAGGCAA
>CAZCVI010000006.1:0-194808 GCA_964502145.1 uncultured Clostridia bacterium | reverse complement strand
TCTTTAAATGTTGCGGTACACTCTTTAAATGTTGCGGTACACTCTTTAAATGTTGCGGTGCAATCTTTAAATGTTACGGTAAAGTCTTCACTTTCAAGAGTGAAACGTGTCACTGCCATCCTGAAGTATCTCATTGCAATGGTAAAATGTCCAAGTTCTCCTCTACTTTGCCTTTTATTTAAAATTATTGTGTACGATATGGACTAAATGGACAATGTGGACAAAAAAATGGGTTCATTTTTGGTCCATATTGTCCATCTCATCGACGTTGTTTATGTCATCCACTTGTTTTTTAGAATTTGATGGTGGATTTAGGCCGAAAGAACAGGGATTATAGGCTAAATAACGACTTAAAATCTATATTCAAGACAGAGACCAGTGTGGAGCCCATCACTTTTTAACTGTCCAGGGAGAAAACCACCTTTCTTCCCAGAACGGATGCCAATGGAGGCTTCAATATAGAAGAATCTGCCAATACTATAGAGCAAAGCACTATCCAAGTTATATCCACCGAGAGAACCAGATACTGTAATATCCATTGCTTCCTCCTTGTACGCGTGATTAACCAATCCCAATTCAACTTTAAAATCAAGTTTCTTGGAAATGTGTCCGAAAAAGCCAATTCCACCAGACAAAAAACGCTGGGTGGTGGTGGTGGTGATATCGGTATCGGGAATCATACTGGAGGCTGTAAAAAATTTGAAATCGGCCCAAATGTATACCAGTTTACCGGGCATATATCCAAGACCAAAGCGGGGTAAAATGTGACCGAAAGAATAAATGTCCCGGAATCGTTGATCCAGAGATATGGCGGAGGAGGCACCCACTTTTACAAAAAACTTTTTCCGCTTGGGATGTTTGTATTCCTTGACCTCAGTGGTCTTTAATTGAACTTGCGCTAGAAAATCAACAGGTTTACTTTTCAAGAGGCTAAACATCCCCACGAAGGTTTTATGGTAATACAGCGCGTCTGTTTTTAGGTCTGGATTGTTGAGTAACGCTTCATCCATTAGCGGTTTATACGCGGTAATTTTTTTTCTCATGAGGAAGAATATATAGGCTTTATTGATGAGTGCTTCGGCCTTGATAGCAGGGGTTTCTGCTTCAAGGATGGCTGCATCAATAAATTTTAATGCGGCGGGGTAATCGTTTACTAGGCCGAACTGGTGTTTGGCTTTTTCAATCAATTTTTCGGCCTGGGTGACATCGGCTCCAGGATTGGCTGGACTGCTTGTGCCAAGAAGGGTCATAACGGGTAAAGCAATCACTAACAATAACGACACGACTATTATTTGTCTCAAGCGATTTTTTTTCATCCTATTTTCTCCTAGATAATAATGTCGATGGATTTTCCTAAGACGAGTTGGGTTTCGTTATATACGACGACACGATAGGCATACTTTAATACGGTGTCGAGATATCTGTCGGAAAAAGAGTACTGGTTATTGGTGATTTGTGAAACGGGAATGGACCTAATTTCATTGTACGGGCCGCCATTTTCACTGCGATAAATCTTGATAAAAGAAGCGGCGGATTTATTTAAATCAGGGACGGAAAAGGAGATAATTGCACCCACCCGGGAGATGAGCCAGGAGTTGTATACCTGCCTATGGACGGATAACTGGACATCTAACCTGGGGAACTGGGTATACGCTTTAATACAGACATTGGAATTGGGGAATAATTCTGTGAGGTCGCGCCAATTGCTGCCATCAAGACTGATATAACTTTCACCGGGATTGGCAACTGATTTGGAATTATGTTTGGGAATGGGCATTTCAATAGAAACAGCACGGGGATAAGCGGGATTGTGCCAACTCACAACCACAGAAAACTTCTCGCCGGGTTGCAGCGGTACCAAAGTATCTAATGGGATAGTAAAAAAGCCAGGATAAATAAGCGTACCGCTTTTATATGCAGCCAGTACTCCATCTATAGGCGCGGTAGGGGTTGGGGAAAGATTTTTATAGACACTGATCTCGTAGTAAACATTGGAATCATTAACAAAAAACCCTACTGCTTCCAATGGATGGGCACTAATGGCAGTAAATACATTGGCTCCAAAAGAATCACGTTCACCCCAGGTAGTAGAACGACCTAACATGTCATATTGATATATATAATCATAGTTTTCCACGGATTCAGTTTTATTGTAAGAGGTTAACTCTTGTATAGACATCTCATAATACGAGATATACCAATATCCACGTTCGCCAAAACCAATGCCCCAACTATTCTTGACAATAAATGCACCATTGCCAGGGGGCGGGGTATTAAACTTGGAAGCAGGAAAATTATCATCCCAACCACAAATGGCAAGACGATGATTCTGGGGTTGAGTTTTGGGATCATAATAAGTAAAGTTATCCCAGTTTGCACCTTCCCAAAAACACATGGCAAAATCAACGGGGCCATAGTTGGTGACAAAGTATTTAATGGTATTGTTATCCAAGGGGCCAGTACGTTCTGGTAAAGAGATGACTTGCTGGACATGTTTGGCAACGGGAAAATCCCGCATAACACTGCTTAATTTACTACTGTAGGGATAAGGCACAATACTTTCAAACACGGGGCCGCTCCAACGAAGAAGGTAAGCGCCAGTGACTATCGCATTGCCACCCTCATACAAACCATAATCAAAGCCATGTTCGATGTTGAGATGCCACTCGGAAAAATCGACTATCTCTTGTGGTAACAAGCAGGATTCAAGCGAGGCATAGGAAGCGAAAGCCCAACAACTAAAATAGCGCCCCTGATCCTTCATTGGGCTGACTCTTCCTAAAGTGCGTAAATCATAATAAGCGGGATAGGTTGTATTAACGGCTTCATCGATCACGCCTTTGACATGGGATAATTTTAATGGGGGGGGGATATAACCGAGCTGATTGAAAAATTCCGAACCGCTAACTTTCTGGTCCTGTTTTAAGGACTTCATATAGGCGGTAAAATCTGGATTAATGGGTTCCAAAAGGGATTTCCAGTCATCAACTAGAGATGCATGCAATGCATTACCGGGAAGCAAGATAAATATGACTAAGAGACTGACCAAGAATAATACGGTCATCGATTTTTTTTTCATTTTTTAACCTCCTAATTGGTTGTTTCTGATCTAGATGTATCTCATCTTCAAGAAATCCAAGCGTTTGAGATCACTATACTGTATTACGTATGGTAGTGGACAAAATGGATACTTCTGTATGCGATTAAATGCTTTTATGGTAAAAGCACGTGGGAGTTATGGGAGGAATGGGAAGTCTGGGAAGTATGGGAAGTATGGGAGGAATGGGAATATTTATGATTATCCCATAATTCGCATAACTCCCATAACTCGCATAATTCCCATGACTCCCATACTTCCCATAACTCTCATTAAGGTGGTGGTAGAATTAGAATTATTAAATATGTTGCATATTTCTGCAAATTATGATAATTATATACCATGAGCAACGAATTAATATCATCAGTACATGAAGCATTCGATTTACGGCATTGTTTACGTCCAGAATTGACTTCGGAGATTATCCGTTTGGCCACTACAAAACATCAATCAATCAATGTGATTGGCCCACGGGGAAGCGGTAAGTTACGTCTCCTGATTGATATTCAGGGGTGTGTGATACCGGGGGTTAAAACAATAGCAGTGAATTTAAAATCCTTCACGGCAGATTATAGCGGCCTTATTCATGAAATTCAAGGACAACTGCAACTGGGCGATGAGGTTGCAACAGGGTTGCAACAATTGTTTAACAGGGCGGGGCATCCGGGAACACATTATTTATTGCTATTGGGATATTATGATGTTTTACTGGGCAATAAAAAATTGGACCCAAAATATGATAAACATTTTTTCGATGACTTGCATGCCATGACTGAAAACCCGCATTTCTCATTGATTTGCACTTCTGTACACAAGCATAATACCATGCCTGTTTTAATGGGAGGGAAATCATACGGGAACTCCTGGTTAAAATTGGATGTGTTGGGTATACCGACGTTAACGCGGCACCAGATTCTGGATGAGTTTGAACGTCGCCTGGATGAATATGACCGGCTGTGGCTGAAGTCCAATTTCGATGAGAAAGAGCTATTATTAAAAAAAATTATGCTTCTCCCACTCCCCTATTCACTGCTGGTTTTTTTAGCAGGACGAATCGCGAATCAATCGTTGGAAGAACGCGGGGTTTCTTTCAAAAAAAAATTACGACGCTGGATAAGACTATTTGCCAAGCAAAATAAAGCCACTTTTAACATGCATGGGCATCATATGAAATTATCCCCGGCAGCAATTTGGAACGCGATCCAAACCTATTTGAAAAAATGCTGAGGGCAGGCTTCCCCTCCAATAATAATAAGAAAAAACGGGATGAAAAAATATGATATCAAAGCACTAACACGGGAAGAACTAAATGGATTGTTGCTAGAAAAGGGCTTCAAAGAGTGCCATTCACGGGAAATATTCAAAGCAATTTATAAGAAGGGTTGCAATGATTTTTTCAGTATACCAGGGATTCCGAAAACCGTGCAGAGATTTATGACGGAACAATTTTACGTATCAAACCTGACTGCTAAGAAACGGGAGATATCACAAGATGGAACGCAGAAATTTGCCATTTCTCTGGTTGCAGGGAAAGAGGAAGAAAATATTGAATGCGTGTATATCCCAGAAGACCAACGGGGTACGGTGTGTGTCTCTTCGCAGGTGGGTTGCAAATTTGGTTGTTTGTTCTGTGTAAGTGGCCGGGGCGGGTTTGTCCGTAATCTGACGGTAGGAGAGATGGTCAATCAAGTGACTATGGTAGATGATTTGATGGGAACTGGAAAGGTATCCAACGTGGTATTTATGGGAACTGGGGAGCCATTGGATAATTATGACAACCTGAAAGGAGCGGTAACCATTTTACGTGACGCGCAGGGTTTGGCTATTGCAAAGCGGAAGATTTCCCTTTCAACCTGCGGTGTGGTTCCGGGAATAGAACGATTAATCGAGGACAAACAAGGATTGCGCCTGTCTGTCTCGTTGCATAGCGGGGACAACAAAAAACGCTCGGCATTGATGCCGATCAATAAAATATATCCATTGGAAATGCTTAAAAAAAGTGTACAAACATTTTCAGAACGGGAAGGACTGCCTATATTCTTTGAATATATCATGATCCGGGGGGTAAATGTGTCGCGGGAAGATGCGCATTCATTGGTTGGTTTTGTGAAAGATTTGCATTGTAAGATCAATCTAATCCCTTACAACCCTTCGCCCTATTACACATGGTTACCACCGGAACAAGAAGAGATAGATGTTTTTCGTACTATTTTGGAAGAGGCCCGGGTTTTTTATTGGATACGCAAAGCCCGGGGCCAAGACATTGCAGCGGCCTGTGGACTGTTAAAAGAAAGTAAAAAGCTAGAAAAAAATCAATAATATGCCTGCAAACCCTGGGGGATACGTTCACAATCAATGAGTATCTCTGCCTCTGGGATAAGTTTAAGGAGGGATTCTGCTTCTGGGTTAGGGATAGGAATGGGCGCTAAAAACATTTGCCAAAAGGCATGCATAACTTCGACATCACTGAATAGTATCTCTGGGGAAACGGGTTGACGTTCAATGATCAGCTTTTTTCCTGAAGGTAATTGAATTTCCAAGAAGGGGTTTCTGTAGGTGACTTGAGAAAGAATGCGGGAAATATGGTACCTGAGACCAAGGGAGATATCCCCATTGCTAAAATCTTTCGATATATATATACATTCATATATCCATTCATAAATCGCTTTATATAATGAGGCGTGAAAAAAGAGGGTTTTGGTTGTTTTATCCCACAGCCACAGGGCAGAGTCGTAGTTGTGGCTTATTAATTTTTCTATCAATGGGTTAAGACTCTTTTCATGGGCTTTCAGCCACAGGGTGCGGATCATTCCGGTAAGGGTGATCTCTTCGTATGGTTTGCAAATGCATTCAGCGTGGCGTTTGCGGACGGCATAGGCTTGGAAGCGATTGCGGTAAATAGAGGAACAATAATTAATGGGTAAAGCGATGGCGTTTGCCACACTGTACTGTAAGACACGCAGGGCGGTTAGTTCTGATTCCAAGATTGAGAGTTTAGGTCCATGCAAGAAGGTATAGTTCCGTTTAACAAATTCGTGGTAATTGTGGGGGGTGACGCGCATTTGATGTAAGTTCAAGAAATGAACACCGGCTTCTTTCATGGGCATGAGTGTGGCAGTTAATATCGGGTAATCTTCGGGAATGGCAGGAATTTCGACGGTGATAGTAGGGATATACTGGGCGGCGAGTGTGACGTTTTCGAGATTATAGGCATTGGCGCTGAGGTCGAAACGGATTTCATCGAGTCCAGCCTCTTTTAATTGCTGGAGAATTGGTTCGGTGACTTTGGTGCCGTTGGTATAGAGCCAGACATGGATGTTCTGGGCGAATTTTTTCTTGATTTCGGTGAGGTAAAGCAGGGTGGTGTCAAAGGTTAACAGAGGTTCGCCACCACTGAGCCCAACGCCTTTAAATTTAAAGTATTCAAGGTACTGGAGATAATCAACCACGTTAGGAAAAAGAAGCGAACTGGTAGTGGGAACTCCTGTTTCATGCTGGGTAGTGGGGCAATAGAAACAACGGCAATTGCAAATGCCATTGATAAATAGACAGGACCATGTTCCTGCACCACAACTGCGGCAGCCAGGGGAAAGGGAGCGGCAATCGAGTTTGGTTTGATGGTAATCGGTGGTGACTCCAGCAGTGGCGAGATAGGTTAATAAAATCTGCCGTTCTTTTTCTGCTTTGCGTGCTTGGGCTGGGGATAGCCATTTTAATTGTTGGTATATTTCTTGATAGTGATGTTTATTGTCTGCGATAGTGGCTGCTTTATTCATGTATGTTATTATACCATGGATTGGGGGTGTTTGGATTATTTTTGATTTTTGGGCTGCCTAAGTGTACTGGCAAATTTCTGGACTATCTGGACTTACTGGACCATCTGGACTATCTGGACTTCCAAAAACCTTATTACAGCAGTCCAAGAATGATGGCGGTGACCTGCATATATTTCATAACGGGCGAATTTAAGATTGGAAGTTTTATTTTTCATTGAATTCATAGAAGGCTAGGATGGGGTTGTCGTCCAGGTTGAATTCGATATCCTTCAACGCGGGGTAATCATTTTTATATTTATTAAATTCTTCGGCATCGAAAAAAGCGGCAATAAATCCCTTATCATAGGCACCGAGAATACCTTCGAAACGTAATTGATTTTGGTCTTTGACTTGCCAGTTTTTATTAAAGCAAAAATAGGAATAAATAATAGCTTCTTTCTTTTCAAGGTTTAAACGCCAGATGGAATATATATTTTCATCTTTGCATATTTCATATAGCAGCAGATCGTCTTCCATTGGAAAGATATATAAAAAGAAATGCAATCGCCCTTTAATTGTAGTCCGGTCTGCTTCTGTAAAATTCTTTTTTCCCCACACCGCATCTAGTGCCGAATTATTGCTAGGAATTCGAAGTCGTGAAAGTTTCTGGGAGTTGGAATCGTAAATATTCAATTGAAAATCATATCCATGGGAATAAAACAACTGGTTACGACGGGTGGCAATCTTATTGTTAGCCAAAAATATATATTTTTCAAAACGCGAGTCGTGTTGACCGATGCCGCCGATATTGGAGAAGAATAAGTCATAAACCTCAATGGCATGTTTTTCTTTCTGGTTTGATTGATCGTTTATCATCAACACAAACAACTTATCCCTAATCGTTTCAATCTTACTAGAACTAATGTTCACTCTTTTTTCAAGCAGAAGAACATTGGTACTGGAGAGTTTGATAAGTTTATGGGAGGTTAACAGGATAATATCACCATTCTCTGTCTGACAAAAGTCATATAAATCTTGATATTCTGAAGGTCCATTTCCAATTTTTCCGTAACTGATCAAGTATTTCCCCTCTTTATTAAAGCGCAGGACCATTCTTCTTGATTCTGTATCCAAAATCAGAATATCTCCGGTTTTTTTATCTATGATCAAGCGAGAAATAGAACCAAAAGCGGAGTTGTCATTGGTTTCTAGTTTAATTACCTTTTTGATCGTACCACATTGAGAGAAATGAGTAAGGTCAACCCTTTTTACTTTAAATGTATCAAAATCCATGACTTCATCGGATGATTGGTTTTTCCCGGATGAGCAGTGCAACGTCATTAATATAGCAATAAGTATGGGTAGAGCGCAAAATCGCTTCATTTTTTTACCTCTTTTTGATGTATATCAGTGTACCTAAAACAATATCCTGCCACTCCATTTGAGAAAGAACCATTTTTTTACTTGCTCTTATTAAAATAGTGATAACAAAATCGGTGGATAGGCTCGGAATATTCTAAATGGCCTGGCAAAGGGAAATTGGATGCAATCACTCGGTTTTCTTCATCAAGGACAAAAATCATAGGGGTATTTTTTATACCGTTTTCTTTCATGAAAGATTCATCTTGGCAATAAAAAACAGGAAAATTGATCTGATTCAAGCGGACATAACTGCCAACATACTGCCGGTTTGTGGCATACACGACAGCCATCACAAATTCGGGTCCATATTCATTGGCAATACTGACTCCAAACCTTGTTTCCTCATCTTGGCAAACATTGCAACTCAATTCACTGAATACCAGCAATAGCTTGGGATGTTTCCCCGGTAAGGCCTCCTCAGGATTGGAGGAAGCCGGGAATATTTTTTTCATATTTACCAATTTGATGGTGGTTCCCAGATGAATCATGGCTGCATATTGGGCTTGGATTAATGCTTCTTCTATTTTGGTATTGGTTTCTTTGGTGTTAACAAGTGTTTCTTTTGCAATGTGGCAATCTCTGGTGCATCGGTCGAGTTGAATCTTGTTTCGAATGGCAATAACGGCAATCAGCAGTCCAAGAATGATGGCGGCGACCTTCATATATTTCATAACAGGCGAATTTATGATTGGAAGTTTCATTTTTCATTGAACTCATAGAAGGCTAGAATGGGGTTGTCGTCAAATTTGAATTCGATATCTTTCAACGCGGGGTAATCATTTTTATATTTATTAAAGTCCTCCGGGTCAAAAAAAACTGCAATCACAGTATTTTTATCTGTACCGGCAATTTGGCTGAAAAACAATTGCTTTTTTTCCTTTCCTTCCTTTTTTTTATAAAAGCAGAAATTGGAATAAATGATAGCTTCCTTTTTTTCAAGGTTTAAGCGCCATAAGTCAAATACTTTTTTTTCCCGATGGTTTTCAGACAGAATTAGATTGTTTTCCATGGGGAAAATTATTGAAAAAAAATTCAACCGTTTTTTAATCTCGGTCATGTCTGCTTCAATAAAATGTTTCTTTTCCCAGACGGAATCAAGAACAGAATTATTGTTAGGAATTCTGAGATGAGAGATTTTTTGGGTGGTGAGATCATAGGTGTTCAAGCCAAGGTCATACGAATCGGTAAAATAAAGAAGGTTTTGACTGGACGCAATAGTTCTGCTACCTGAAAACACATATTTTTCAAAGCGTTCTTCGTATTGACCAATTCCCCCAATATTGGTCAAGAATAAATCATACATTTGTATGGCTTTTTTTTCTCTACGTTTATTCCGATAGTGAAAAACTGACAAATAAATTTTTTCCTTAATAATTTCAATATTATGAGCACCAATGTCCAGTTTTTTTTCAAGCAAAAAAGTTCCGGAACTGGAGAATTTTATTAATTTAGGGCTGGCTAAAAGAATGATATCACCATTATCAGCTATACCGAAATCAATTAATCTTTGATATTCTTGTGGTCCATTTCCAATTTTGCCATACGTGGTCAAAAATCTCCCCTCTTGGTTGAAGCGGAGCACCATTTTTTTGGAATCGAAATCACCAATCAGTATATCGCCGGTTTTTTTATCTATTAGCAGTCGACCAATGGAACCAAAAACAGACTTATCGGATGTCTCAAGTTTAATTCCTTTTTTGATCTCACCACATTCCGAAAAATGGGATATGGCTGGCCTTTTTACTTTAAATGTGCTGAAATTGTAGGTTTCATTGGAATTATGATCTTTCCCAGAGGAACAGGCAAGAGTCATAATCAATACTATTAATACTGTCACTATACCGAATTGTTTCATAATCAACCGTGTTGCCATTCTTAAAAATCGCTTCATTTTTTAATTTTCCATTAATTTAAATAAATTAATTTTTAATTATACCAGAGACTGATACAATCATCAAGTTAAAACATGAAGATTCTGCAATTTTATTATTTTAATTTTGGTTGCAACCAATTTACTAGTTTCCAATCGTGCCTCAGACATGGTTTATAATCAACTTTGCCAATTCCTCAACGTCGGGTGATGCAAAAATGGAATCATGATCGCCGGGAGTTTTAATTACATCGGTTTTGCTTTTGGTCATACATTTAAAATCCTCGGCGGTAAGAGTCTGATACAGGCCATTTATAGCTTGGGTCATCAACATGGGGGCATGAATAATACCGGGTGACATCACATTGTTACCCAGACGCTTGAGTTGGGATTCTACATTCTGCTTGCGTGACTCCTTTTCCGCACTGGTAACCCGGGGGTCATCAATGTCCAAACCCACGGTAATATTGGCGGGGATGGGTATTTTTTTAAAATGTTTGTCATAATTAGACAGGGCAGAACGCTGAAAAGAAGGGAAGTGTTCCATCAAGCGGATTCGTCTGAGCGGACGATCTTTCATAAAGGGATAATGATCAAGAAAAATTAATTTTTCCACGGTGTGCCCGAGAACCTCCAACCTGCGCACGACTTCATAGCCAATAAAAGCGCCAATACAGTGGCCTGCAATAATATAAGGTCCCATTTTTTGCACAGTCAGAATTTCCTCCAGGTAATCGGTTATCATTTCCCCTGGAGCTAAAGAAACGGGGATGCGGGGATTTACTCCCTTCGCCTGGATTCCATAAACATTGAATTTTTTTTCCAATAATATAGCCAGTGGCACATATTGGTTGACCATGCCATGCAAGGGATGAAGGATAAATATATTTCTATCATTATGACCCTTGTTTAATTTTTCAATGCATACCAATTTAGCGAGTAACTGGGTTTCCTCATTATTGGCAACATCTTCATGGGATTCGCTTGGCATGTTTTTTGTCTGGAGGATCAACGCTTGTTCCTTGAATTTAGGATTGGTGATGATATCAATTAAAGATGCGTTAAGAATGGCTTTTTTGAGAGCAGAAATGACGACAATAGCGGTCAAGGAATTGCCCCCCAATTCAAAAAAATCATCATAAATACTAACCCTCTCGACTTTAAGGGCGTCCTTCCATATTTGTTCAAGTATTAATTCCATAGGGGTGGAAGGGGGAATATATTCAATATCGGCATAAAGGGACTCACCAATGCGGACCAATGCTTTACGATCCATTTTCCCATTGGGGGTGACGGGAATCTTTTCAATTTTAATGAAAAACGAGGGGATCATATAATCAGGGAGATTGGCGGCGAGATAATCGCGTAATAAATCAACATTCAGTTGATTATCAGGGTTCTGGGACTCATGGGAGACAATATAAGCATACAACGCCTTTTCTGCGCCTTCTTTTTTCCTGGCGATCACCACAACCTCTTTGATCTGGGGGTGGGTCAGCAAGCGGTTCTCTATCTCATCCAATTCAATGCGGTTACCCCTGATTTTGACCTGATTATCTATTCTACCGAAACACTCAACTATACCATCAGCCGTGAAATAACCGATATCACCAGTACGATAAACGGTTTTATAATCGGGATCATTGATCTCATGGATAAATGGATTGGGAATAAACGAGTACGCGGTTTTTTCTGCATCTTTCCAGTACCCTTTACCGACGCCGATACCAGCGGTACAAATTTCTCCGCGGACGCCAACGGGACACAAGGATAAATTGGGGTCGAGGATGTAGATATGGTAATTCTGAAGGGGCTTACCAATAGGAATAGTGAGTTGGGTTTCTGGGGGGATTTCGTGGATGACATGATGGGTGATGTTATCGGAAGCCTCGGTGGGGCCGTAACCATTTAATATTTTAACGTGGGGGAATTGTTCATACCACTTCCTGGCAAGCATGGGGGTGATGTGTTCACCAATGGAAACCAACCATCTTAAGCGAGGACATGCTTTATGAATTTCGGAGGCGACAACATCAAGAAAAACAGTAATTAATGAAGGGACAGATTGCATAATGGTGACTTTCCCCTGGCGAAGCACATGTAAGAATTCGAGGGGTTCGAGCACGACTTCTTTATCAATAACAAACGTGCTCCCACCCACAATAAGGGTGACGAGGTATTGCCATACAGAGATATCAAAACCAGCGGAGGCGGATTGGGCGATAATATCATCCTGGGTGATGGAGAGCTGGCTTATTTTTGCATATAAATGGTTGATCATGCCCAATTGATGAATCAAAACACCCTTAGGCTGACCAGTACTGCCAGAAGTATAGATGACATAAGCAAGATCATCGGGGGTGGCGGGCATGGGTGTCCGGTTGATCGCAAATTGTTTTAAAAAACTACGGCCATCCTGATATTTATGCTTCTTATTCCCTTGGGAGGGAGTGGAACTACTTTTATCAACGGTTAAAAGAGCATCATATCTGAATTTGGTTAACTCGTTGGGGATGGTATGGATTTTATTGGAGAATTGGACATGTTTGATGACAGGGTTATCGGCCATGATGTCTTCAAGGAAAGAACGGGAAACAAATAGTTCCTGGGACCAATTGACCTTGGTCTTATAGTTTTTCTCTGGATTGGCCTGTTTGAAATTTTTCATTTCCTGGATGAGGTCTTGCTTTAAGTCTTGGTCCATCAAATCGCCGAGAAACAGGTAGGCTTTTTCTGCCATTAAAGGGACGACCTTTTGGAGGACATAACGGAGGTAGTTATGTCCTTGGAAGGTATGTATAACACTATTTATGATAACAAGATCAAACTCTTTTTGGGTGATTTGATCGATTTGATGGGCGGGTAACGCGGCAAGGGTAATATTATCATAATGCCCGGCCAAAAGGCGCTGTTTATTCTTCTCAATGATAGCGGGCGACAAATCGGTACCATAATAAAAACCGACCTTGGGGGCAAGGGAATACATGGTTAAACCTGACGCGCAACCAATCTCAAGGACACGCATCGCTTTGTGTAGCAGGGGGGTTAATTTTTTCAAGGTATTATCTGTATATTCGGCCATTTCTTCGCTGGTGAAAGGTTCACCGGTATAACTGGTGAGCCAGCCACCCCCGGTGATATCATCACTGGCAGTTTCACCAACATAATTCCAGAGTTCTGCGGCGCTCTTGAGAAGGATATCTTCATCCTTATCTAAAACATAAGAATTATCGCCATCAATAATAAGGAAAGAATGGAAGGTGGGACATTCCCACTGGAGGCGGTTGGCACGGTGGGATAATTTTTCTTCTGTAATGACGAGGCCAATTTCAGCGTTGTTAATTATCTTCTTTACACGTTCATCGGGTAATGTGGTTTCGATGGGAATATAAGCGGCCCCGGCTTTCATGATACCGAGAATGGAGATCAAGAAATAAATGGAGCGGTTCATCCATATTCCCACCAGATGATTGGGGCGGATATTTTTTTCATAACGCAGGTAATTGGCCAAACGATTGGCTTGGTTATCCAATTCTTGATAGGAAAGCGATTCATTTTTATGCCTGATGGCAATACGGTGGGGGGTTTTATCGACTTGGTGTTCAAACAACTGGGTATAACATTTATCGCGCACGACTTCTTTATTGGTTTTGTTGAAATCAAAAAGGATATGTTGCTTTTCCTCTTTTTCCATCATGTCGATCTGGTATAATGACAGATGGGGTTTCTCAAGAACTTCTTTGAGTATCTTTAAAAAATGTCGGGACAAGGATTGAATGGTGTTTTTATTAAAGATTTTGGTGTAATATTCAAAGCGAAAATCGAGTCCATACGCTCTTTCAAAAGCGTCTATAGAGAGGTCGAACTTTGCGGTTGGATTTTCAAATTTATAGGGCACCATCGCCATACTTTCATTAACGGGTGGGGTGGCTTCCTCGTTTCGACAAGTAAAGTGGGCATCAAAGATGGGGTTTCGCGAGGGGTCTCGCTGGGTGTTCAGGCTATCGACGAGCTCTTCAAACTGATAATCCTGGTTTTCAAAGGCTTTGATACTGGTTTTTTTCACTTCATTTAAAAATTCGTTAAAACATTTATGTCCTTCAGGGTGATTTCGCAGGGGGAGTTCATTGACAAACATGCCGATAATAGGTTGTAAGTCAATATGTGGGCGACCGGCAATATCACAACCAATGATGATATCCTCCTGGCCTGTATATTTAAAGAGGAGCGCGTTATAAACGGCCAACAGGACCATAAAAGTAGTGGCGTTATGCCGAAGGGAAAACTGTTTGAGCCTGACGATATCTTCTCCTCTAAGAGTAAAAAAGTAATTATCGCCCTGGAAGTTAAAAACAGCGGGGCGGGGATAATCGGTGGGCATGTCCAGTTTGGGGATGCCTGCAATGTCAGCATAGATATCAAGCCAATATTGTTTTTGGGTAAAAATTTTATGGGTGTGAAACAAATTATTCTGCCATATGGAGAAATCTTTATACTGAACTTTAAGGGGGGGGAGTTCCTGATCTTTAAATAAGGCGGTAAAATCATTGAGCAAAACGCCCATGGATGTACCATCGCTAACAATATGGTGCATATCAAAAAGGAGCACCATTTTTTGCTCCGGGAGTTCTGCAATGCCCACGCGCAATAAGGGGGGGTGGGTAAAATCGAAGGGGCGTATAAATTCATTTACTATTTCTGCTACGGGCTTAGCATCGGCGGGCACTTCTTCGAGTTTAAAATTTAGGGTTGGATACACTTTCTGAACGGCCTGGTTGCCCAATAAGAAAAAGGAGGTTCTGAGTGTTTCGTGACGGACAATCAACGCGTTTATGGTGGATTCCAATTTCTTTTTATCTATTTTTTCTTGGAGAATAATAGTCATGGGCATATTATAGGTGGCGCCGATGTTTTCAAAGTGTTCTAAAAAGAAGAGTCGTTTTTGCGCGGAAGATTGGGGGTAATATTCCATTAATTCGACGGGGTTTATATCTGCAAAAGAACTTTTCTGGGCATTCTGCAAATAAACGGACATATGGCTGATGCGTGGATTCTTAAAGAAATGTTCAAGGGGCATCTCAACGTTAAAACTCTGGTGAACCTTGGAGATCATGACGGTGGCTCTTAATGAATGCCCGCCCAATTCAAAAAAATTATCCTCTATGCCAATTTTATGCGGGGCTATTTTAAGGATGTTCGCCCAGATGTCCACGAGGGTTTGCTGAATAGTATCATCGGGGGGGTGATAGGTGTGGGTGTGGTTTAATATTTTAGGTTTGGGCAAGGCTCTTGGGTTAACCTTGCCAGAGGGGGTGAGTGGGATTTGATCCAAGCGGGTGAAAGAAGAGGGGATCATATGGGCGGGTAAATTCTTTAATAAATAAGCGCGCAATTGGGTATGGGTGAGGGGAGTATCGGCGACAAAATAAGCGGCCAGGTTTTTGTCTCCGCTTTCATCGGTGTGGGCGATGACCACTGAATTTTTTATTTGCGGATGTTTTGCCAATTGGTTTTCAATTTCACCCAATTCAATACGAAAGCCCCTTATTTTAACTTGCTGATCGATTCTACCGAGGAATTCAATATTACCATCGGGTAACCAGCGGGCCAAATCACCGGTTTTGTAGATTATATAGGATGGTATGGACAGGGAAAGAAATTTGTCATGGGTTAGTTGCGGATTATTTAAATAACCCCTGGCAAGACCATCACCACCCACCACGAGTTCACCGGGCAGACCAATGGGCGATAAATGATTGGTTTTATCCAAGATATACACGGTGGAATTGCTAATGGGTTTCCCTATTGGAATATTAAGGTTATATTCCCGTTGAATCAAAAAGGTGGTGGAGAACGTGGTGTTCTCGGTGGGACCATAACCATTGATCACATTCAAATGGGAGTACTGGCTACGTAACCGCGAGATATGAGAGGGTGAAAGCACATCGCCTCCGACTAACAAATTCTTTAATCCAACAAAAACACTACTATCTGCTTGCAATATCTGGTTAAATAGGGGGGCGGTCATCCACATGGTGCAAACATCATTTTTCTGAATGGACACTTTTAGCTTTTCAGTAGTGAGCAGGGTTTCCTTGTCCACGATGAGTAATTTTAAACCATTTAATAATACGCCCCAGATCTCGAAAGTAGAGGCATCAAATTCCAAGGCACCAGTTTGCAATAAACAATCACCGGGAACGAATTCTATATAGTTGGTGTTTTTGACAAGCCGAACAACATTTTGATGGGTAACCATCACGCCCTTGGGGCGTCCGGTGGAACCGGAAGTATAAATAATGTAGGCGAGATTTGTGGGAGTTATGTGAGTAACAGGAGTTATGGGAGTTACGTGAGTAACAGGAGTTATGGGAGTAAGGGGAGTGGATTCTTGGATGAATTGTTGGGTGAGTAGAATTGAGGCGGCACTGTCAGATAACATAAATTGTTTTCGATCTTCGGGGTAATCGGGAGCGATAGGAAGATAAGCGCCACCGGATTTTAATATTCCCAAGATGCCGATGATCATTTCGATGGAACGTTCTACCATGATGGCAACGATGGTGTCGGGTAAAACACCTTTTTCTATTAATATATGGGCCAATTGATCGGATTTTTTATTTAATTCAGTGTAGGTTAATTGGCACTCGATGTTTTTTGACCCGATGATGGCAATGTGAGCGGGGGTACGTTCGCATTGTTCGGTGAATAATTGGTGAATGGTTTTGTTGGCAGGGTATTTGACAACAGTATTATTGAAATCATATAATATACGCTGTTTTTCTTCACTGGAAATTATTTGTATATTGGATAATGTGGTTTCTCTATTGTTTACTATAGCCGAGAGAGTGCTGATAAAATAAGTAATTAAGCGCTGGATGGTTTCCCTGGTAAATAATTGGGTACTGTACTGGAAATTAAACGCCATGGTCTCCCCTACTTCGATGGCAGTTAATGTCAAATCAAATTTGGCTGTTTTGTTTTCCTGGGACCACGGAATGAATTTTAAACCGGGGGTTTCTATATTTTGGATGTTCATATTCTGCAACACAAACATAGTATCAAACAGTGGGTTCCGGCTGAGGTCCCGTGTGGTCGTCACCTTTTCTACGAGATCCTCGTATTGGTAATCCTGGTTGTCAAAAGCGTTTAATGTCCGTTCCCGGACTTCTTGCAGAAAATCTATAAATCGTTTCTCCGCTACAGGATAGTTCCTGATTGCCAGTGTATTAACAAACATGCCAATAATATTTTCCAGATCCGCATGCCTGCGGCCCGCAGTAGGAGTGCCCACAACAATGTCTTCCTGGTTGCTTATTTTTGCCAAGAAAATAGTATAACATGCCAACAACACGATATACGGTGTGGCTTCGACTTGGGATGCCATAGCCTTTAAGGAATCGACGATCTTGAGGTCTATCTCAAAAGGGAGATCATCGCCAGCAAAACTCTGCACAGTAGGTCTGACAAAATCGGTAGGTAAATCCAACAGGGGAAATTCTTCGGCAAACTCCTCTAACCAAAAGGTTTCTTGTTCCCAAAGAGTTTGACTCGTTTTTTGAGCGCTCTGCCATGCGGCATAGTCCTTGTATTGAAGACTTAATGGCGGTAATTGGGTGCCTGCAAAAAAGGAGGCAAATTCTTGGACCAGTATTCCCATGGATTCACCATCGGAGATAATGTGGTGCATGTCAACCCACAATATATGTTTCTCTTCGGCTATTTTTTCCAAACCGATACGCAACAATGGGGCTTGTGATAAATCAAAAGGACGAATGAATGGAGCATGGGCAGATTGATAATATTGGATTTCAAAAACCACTGGGTCAAAAATCCGTTGCACAGGTTCATCATTGATAATTTCAAACCCGGTGCGAAAACTCTGATGTCTATGAATCAATTGGGCTAAACATTTTTCGAAATTGGGTTTATCAATGACCCCTTCCAGGTTCCAGGCTGAAGAGATATTGTACACGGTGGCGTTTTTATCCATTTGTTGAAGGAAAAATAGCCGTTTCTGCGCGGATGAGAGGGGATAATATTCCTTTTGCTCCACGGGTTTGATCCCGGTGTACTTTTCCCCCGCAGCAGAGGCAATGTACTGGGCAATACCACTGATAGTAGGTTTATTAAATATCTCCGCCAAAGGTATTTTTACAGCAAATGCCTTGTGGATTCTGGAAGCGAGATAGGTTGCTTTTAAGGAGTGCCCACCCAATAAGAAAAAATTATCATTCATGCCGATAGGGTTCTCCATTGGGTTCTTACTTAAGATATCGTACCATATGTCAAGCAAATTCTTTTCTATTTCATTGCGGGGGGCAATATAACAGTCAGTGATGTGGGCTTCTGGTCCAGGTAATGCCCGTTGATCGATTTTTCCAGAGAGAGTACGGGGGATTTTTTCCACGGGCACAAAATAAAGTGGTATCATATAATCAGGCAGACTTAATAATAAATAGTCGCTTAATTCAGTACCGGAAAACTCTGTGTCTGCCACAAAATAAGCGACAAGACTTTTATCGCTGATTTCTTCGCCGGTAACAACAACAACCACATCTCTGATTTGGTTATGTTTTAAGAGCAGATTTTCGATTTCACCGGGCTCAATGCGAAAACCACGGATTTTTACTTGTTGATCCATCCTGCCAAGGAATTGGATGCGTCCGTCTGGGAGCCAACGGGCAAGATCACCGGTTTGATAGAATTTTGTGGACGATGTGGATAGAGAAAAGAAACTGTGGTGGGTGAGTTGGGGGTTGTTTAAATAACCGCGGGCTAAACCGGAACCGGATATGATCAATTGACCGGGTATTCCGATGGGAAGGAAATGATTGTCTTTATCCATTATAAATATTTTGGTGTTGACAATGGGTTTACCAATAGAAATTACGGTATCGGGTTGGATGTTCCGATGAATGGAGGTGAGAACGCTACTTTCTGTGGGTCCGTATTCGTTGACAAGCTCCAGTAAAGGAAAGAGTTGCTTGCTTTTTTCCACGAGATCGGGTTGAACCTGCTCACCGGCGAGGGTGACTACCTTTAAGCAGGATAATTCATTTGCGGTGGCGGTTTCCAATAACCAGCGGTATAATGAAGGTACACAAATAAAATGTGTGATATCCTTGGTCAGAATGATTTCGGCAATACATGCCATATCTTTTACTTCATCTTCACTCAATAAGACAACAGATGCGCCGGAAACCACGGGAGTAAAGAAAGAGGTTAGAAAGCCATCAAAAACAAAAGAAAACAATTGCAAGGCACGATGATGGGGTCGCATTTTATATTCTTGCATCCGATAATATATGGTATTAAATATACTGCAATGCTCTACCATAACGCCTTTGGGTTTGCCAGTGGAACCGGAAGTGTAAATGATGTAAGCAAGATTTGTGGGAGTTATGAGAGGAATGGGAGTTATGGGAGTTATGGGAATGGCTTCTTGGATGAATTGTGTGGTGAGTAGAATAGTGGCGGCGCTGTCTGTTAGCATGAATTGTTTACGATCTTCAGGGTAGTTAGGGTCAATGGGAAGATAGGCAGCACCAGATATTAAAATGCCTAAGATACCGATGATCATTTCAATGGAACGATTTGCCATGATGGCAACGATGGTATCGGGACAAATGCCCTTTTCTATTAATAGATGGGCCAATTGATTGGATTTTTGATTTAATTCATGGTAGGTTAATTGGCAAGCTCCATTTTTTGGCCCGATAATGGCAATGTGATCCGGGGTTCGTTCGGATTGTTCTGCGAATAATTGATGAATGGTTTTTTGCTCGGGGTAGCCAAGAGAAGCGGCATTGAACTGAAATAAAATACGGTGCTTCTCTTCACTGGAAATTAGTTCAATGTCTGCAATAAAACCTTTTGGATTGGCCAACAGGGAAGATACGACATGGTGGAAATAGTTGGAAAACCTGTGGATGGTCTCTGGTTTAAATATCGCGGTGCTATATTCAAAGATACACGAGAGCTGCTGCCCCACCTCAATACATACCAGGGTCAAATCAAATTTGGAGGTGTGTTGTTGAATGGAAAGAGGTTCGAGTTTTAAAACAGAATTTTCTATAGTAGGAATATCGGCATTTTGCAGAACAAACATGGTATCAAAGAGAGGGGTGCGACTGACATCCCTGTACTGCATCACTTTCTCCACCAATTCTTCATACTGAAAATCCTGATTGGCAAAGGCGACTAATGTATTGGTTTTAACCTCTGAACAAAAAGACAAAAGACTTTTTGAACGGGTGGGTTTGTTTTTCAGGACAAGCGTATTAATGAACATGCCGATAATGTGTTCCAGATCAGCATGAGAACGACCTGCGGTTGGGGTTCCTACCAAGATCATTTCTTGATTGCAAATCTTGGCTAAAAAGATATTATATATAGCCAATAAAACCATGAATAAGGTGAGCCCCTGCTGCAAGGCCAACTGGTTTAAAGCATGGGTGTGTGTGCTGTCCAAGTTGAATTGAAGAACACTGCCAGCAAAACTCTTGATCTTGGGACGCGGATAATCCAAGGGTAAATCCAAGAGGGGAATTTCATCTTTAAACTCTGCCAACCAATAGGCTTCTTGTTGGCCGAGAGGGTTGTGCCGGGCATGTTCCCATTCTGCGTAATCCTTGTAATGGAGTTGGAGTGCAACGAGATGCCGAGCTTCATACAAATCCATAAACTCTTTAAACAATAGCCCCATAGAGGTCCCATCAGCAATAATATGATGGATATCTACCATTAAAAATGATTCATGGTCAGTACTGTATACCCATTCAACCCGCAACAAGGGGGCCAGCGCAAGATCAAAGGGTCGGACAAACTCTTGAACAGGGGCACGATGTTTAGGCATGGTAAAAGAAACAACATCGTGAACACGCTGCATGGGTTCCTTGTGTAGCATAAAAAAAGAGGTTCTTAAACTTTCATGCCGTTCTATGAGACTGGTAAAGGTAGCGGCAATTTTATCTGGTTCACTAGTTCCAGCCAGTTTTATCATTTGCGGGAGATTGTAGGCTGTACTGGTTTCGTCGAATCGTTGTAGAAAATACAATCGTTTCTGCGGGGAGGAGACAGGGTAATACTCTTTCTTTTCAACCGGTTCAATGGGGTTAAATTGTTCGCCTCCGGCATGCTTGATATATTGGGCAAAACCTCGGATGGTGGGGTTTTTAAATACTTCGGCCAATGGTATTTTAACGTGGAGTGCCTTGTGAATCCTAAATGTGAGGGCAGTGGCTTTTAATGAGTGACCACCCAGATGGAAGAAATTATCATCAATACCAATCGGGTTAAGAAGGGGATCCCGGTTTAATATATGGCACCATATAAGAACCAACTGCTCTTCGATATCATCGCGTGGGGCGATATAAACACCGGATGCTTTTGTTTCCGGCACGGGCAGAGCACGGCGATCGACTTTGCCACTGGGGGTCAGGGGAATCGTTTCCAAAGGAACAAAGACAGCGGGGATCATATAATCTGGGAGATAGTGTCCCAAATAAGCGCGCAATTGTGTGTCAGTCAAAGAATGTTGGGTCACGAAATAGGCCACAAGGGTAATATCACCAGCGTCGTCGGTACGAGCTAACACCACAGCCTCTTTGATTTGTGGATGTGTGAGTAATCGATTTTCAATCTCCCCTATTTCGATGCGGAAACCGCGTATTTTCACCTGATGATCCATACGCCCAAGGAATTGAATATTGCCATCCATCATCCAACGGGCTGAATCACCCGTATGGTATACTTTTTCCAGGGTAGTGGACATTCCCTCAAAGGAATTGGCAGTGAGTTCAGGATGATTCAAATAACCCAGAGCCAAACAATCCCCGGCAATACATAATTCACCAGGGATTCCAATGGGTTGCATCACTTGGGCCCGATTCAAGATGAACACCCGTGTATTGGCCATGGGTTTTCCTATGGGAACATTGTCAACTGAAGCATGGGGGGAACAAAAATAAGCGGTGACATCCACGGTCGCCTCGGTGGGACCATAAGCATTGATCAATTGAACCGCTAATGGGTCCATCAGCGTATAAAACATGTCTACCAACTCGGGCCGGACAACTTCGGCCCCGATAAATACCCACCGCAAGGAAAAACAGGTGTGGATGGCTTGAGCCGTGGTCAGGAGTTCCAAAAACACTTTTAAAGCAGAAGGGACAAAATCAATGGTAGTGACTTTATTTTTTACAATGGTGTCAAGAATGATCTCTGGTTGATTTTCGCCCGCAGTGGGCAGTAAACACAATGTTGCACCGGGAAGAATCCAACGAAACAACTCGCAGACAGAGACATCAAAGGTAAAAGAGGTTTTCTGCAAGACCACATCATGGGCGTCGAGGTGATAGGTATCCTTGACAAATTGCATGCGGTTCACTACTGATTGATGGCTGATTATGACGCCCTTGGGCTTGCCGGTAGTGCCTGAAGTATAAATGATGTAAGCTGGATTTGTGGGAGTTATGGGAGTTATGGGAGTAATGGGAATAATGGGAGTTACGTGAGTAATGGGAGTGGATTCTTGGATGAATGGCTTGGTGAGTAGGAGTGTGGCAGCGCTGTCAGTTAACATGAATTGTTTGCGATCTTCGGGGCATTGGGGGTCAATGGGTAGATAAGCGGCACCGGATTTTAATATGGATAGTATTCCGATTACCATTTCAATAGAACGTTCCACCATGATGGCGACAATAGAACCGGGTAAAATGCCTTGACCTATTAAAACATTTGCCAATTGATTTGAATTCTTATTTAATTGGGAGTAGGTTAATTGGTTTTCCCTATTTGTTTCACCGATGAGGGCAATATGGTTGGGAGTTCGGTCTGCCTGCTGGGTGAATAAGTGGTGGATGGTTTTTTCGCTGGGATAAGCAGCCTCGGTGTGGTTGAAAATAAATAATACCTGCTCTTTCTCAGCCAAGGAAATGATTTCGATACCTGATATGGTCTCGTCTGAGTTGGCCAACAAGCTGGAGATCGCCTTTTGGAAATAGTGGCTGAAACGCTGGATGGTTTCTTCCTTAAATAAAGCAGTGCTGTATTCAAAAGTGAAACCAAGCTGGTTGGTCCCTTCAACGCAGATCAGGGTTAAATCAAACTGGGTGGTCTGACGCTGGTACGGGTAATAAGTTAACTTTAAAGCAGGGTTTTCTATGGCCGGTATCTCCTGGTTTTGCAGCGTGAACATGGTATCAAAGAGCGGGTTGCGACTGGTGTCCCTTGTTTTTACAACAGTCTCCACCAGGGCATCATACTGGTAGTCCTGGTTGGCAAAGGCGCTTAAAGTATTGCTTTTAACCTCTGCCAAAAAGAAGGTAAGACTCTTGGAGTCTGCTGGATTGTTCTTGAGCACGAGGGTATTGACAAACATACCGATGACTTTTTCCAGATCCACATGTCGCCGTCCAGCAGTAGGAGTGCCAATGGCAATAATATCCTGGTTACAGATTTTCGCAAGGAATACATTGTAAAGGGCCAACAAAACCACATACAATGTACTGCCCTGCTGCAAAGCCAGGGTATTTAAAGCATTGGTAGATGGCGTGTCCACGATAAAATGAAGGCTATTCCCAGCAAATTGTTGCAACAGGGGGCGGGGATAATCAAGGGGTAATTCTAACACGGGAATCTCATCGGCAAACTGGGTTAACCAGTAAGCTTGCTGTTGGGTAATCTCTGCTTGGCGCTGATTTTCCCACACGGCATAATCCTGATAATGGAGTTGCAGATCGGGTAATGGCCGGGCTTCATACAGTACCATGAACTCCTTGATCAACAAACCCATAGATGTGCCATCAGAGATAATATGATGCATGTCCACCAAAAAAAGATGGGCATCTTCGGCCAAGCGCAATAAGACTACCCGTAACAGGGGGGCATGAGAGAGGTCAAAGGGACGGATAAAGGCGTTGATAGATTTATCTATAGACTCAGTGGCGATATCTTGATATACAATGGCCCATTCGACGTGGTCCTCTACACGTTGCACAGGTGTTTCCTGATACATAAAAAAGGAAGTGCGAAAGACGTCATGCCGCTTTATCAACATGTTAAAGGTATCTTGCAGTCGATCTATATGGACCTCCCCTTCCAATTGCATAACTCGTGGCATGTTGTAGCCAGTGCTGGTTTCTTCCATGTTCTGGAGAAAGTAGAGGCGTTTCTGCGCGGCAGAGAGAGGATAAAAACTCCTTTTTTCAGCGGGTGCAACGGATAGAAAGAGTTCTTTGTTCGCTGTCTCAATATAGAGGGCCTGTTCTTGGATGGTGACACGTTTAAAGACCTCTTCCAAGGGAACTTTAGCATTAAACTGCTTGTGAATTTTTAAGGTTAGAGCAACAGCTTTTAAAGAGTGGCCGCCCAGTTCAAAGAAATTGGTATGGATGCCAATTTTATCAGCGGGAAGTGTCAGTACTTCGGCCCAGATGCGGGTCAAGGCAAGTTGAGTGTCTGTAGTGGGTGGAATATAATCTGGGAGATTGCCGATCTCAGGGTCCGGCAGAGCTTTACGGTCAATTTTATTGCTGGTGGTCAGAGGAAACCGTTCCATGGGAACAAAATAGGAAGGGATCATATAATCAGGTAAGCTGTTACCAACATATTCCCGCCACTGGTGGACAGTGATCTGGACGGTTGGTTTTGTGATCAGATATGCAACGATGAACCAGTCTCCAGCGGCATCTTTTCGGGCGGTGACCGCAGCTTCTTGGATGGCTTTATGTTGTAACAACAGGGATTCGATTTCCCGTAGTTCAATACGATAGCCACGGATTTTTATCTGTGAATCGCGTCGTCCGAGAAACTCAATCTGACCATTTAATAACAAACAGCCGAGGTCTCCGGTCCAATAAAGAGTCCCGAATTTTGGGTCGTGGGTGAATACCTTTTCAGAAGCGTTCTCATCGTGCCAATACCCGGGCGAAACATGGGGAGAAGCCACGACAATCTCACCCGTTTCCAGAGGTTCGGCTTCTTTACCGAGGGTATTGATCAGAAAGATGGTGGTTCGATCCAATGGGGTGCCAATAGTAATTTTATCCACGGGAGTGTCGGGACGTGCCAACCAGATGGAGCTGACCGAGGATTCGGTTTGGCCGTAAACATTGGCGAGGGAGGAATGGGGGAAATACTTCTGAAACAAAAAAACATGATGGGTCAATACAGGTTCACCGCCGAGGATAATAAAACGGAGCAATGGGAAGTGTTCATTGCCAGTCAGAGTGTTGGCAAAATAATGGTACAAGGAAGGAACGGAGTGCCAGAGGGTGATCTGTTCATGGATGAGGAATTGAGACAACTCGATGGAACCGGCATTTTGATCCCGTTTGAGACTGAAGGGATACAGGGTGGCACCGGTGAGCAGGGCAGCATAAATATCTTGCTGTGCTCCATCATGGGAGAAAGAGGAGATTAATGTCAGGCGATCTGATGGGATAATTGAAAAGATACGAATCCAATTGCGAACATAATAATAAACATTCTCCTGGGTTTGCAACACGCCCTTGGGATGTCCGGTGGAACCAGAAGTATAAATAATATAGGCGAGAGGATTAGTGGGTATTTCGGTTATTTCAACAGGAAGGGTTTCAGTTTTGATTGCGTCTATATTAAGGTAAGGGATATTATTTTCTTGGGCTAGCGTGATAGCAATGGTTTCATTGGCGGCATCGGTGAGCAAACATGATATCTGGGCATCGGTGACCATATAAGTGAGTCGCTGAAGGGGATAATCGGGAGCGAGAGGAACATAAACCATACCAGCTTTAAGCACGCCTAATAATGCGGCAATCATGGGGGCACCATGATTAAAAAGGAGCCCAACAGTGCCGTTGGGAGGGAGAGTGGAAGAGGTATTTAGAATGGCATGGGTGATAAGAGTGGCATAGCGGTTGAGCGCTTCATAGGTGAACTCTTGCTGCGGCGTTTTTATGGCAATGGCCTGGGGGGTTTGTGATACTTGTTCTACAAATTTATTGATTAGCATGTTATCTCTCCTCTTGGTCTTTGATTATACGGCGGGCAAAGGTATGGGCAGGTTGATGGTCGCGGTAATCGTGGTAACTCTTATCCGGGGCCGCAGTGAAAAAATCCACCAGTTGGTGGAACTTGGAAACCATAAATTCTATGGTGGCGGATTGAAAGAGTTCAGCTTTATATGACCAGCGGATTTCAATACTATTTTTTTGCTCGATGACATAGGGTTCCAGGTCAAATTTAACTTCCTGGGTCACTGGGACCTGGGGTTCTGGATCGCGTTCGTTTTGCGCCGCTTCGTTTTGACTGTCGCCGAAGTTCATCATATTAAAACACACGGGCAAGTCGGGGTACTTCATGTTTAATTCTTCAAAAACCAGTTCAAGGGGATATCCCTGATGGGCTAAGATAGCCAGCACCTCTTCATTAACACGAGCGAGGAATTGTTGAAAGGGTTCGGTAGGAATGACCCGGATGGTAAACAACTCGGTACTGACAAAAAAACCGATGACAGATAATAGGGCCTCATGTTCCCGACCCGCACTGACGATTGAGCAGGAAATCTCCTCTTGATCGGAAAAGCGATGCAACAACAAAATATAGAGGGAAAACAAAAGCACAAAGAGGGTGGTATTGGCATCACGGGCGATTTGTTTAAGTTTTTGGGTGGGTGGGTTTGCCAAGCGGGAGACAAACATGGCTCCTTTTCGTTCTTGGCCGGTGGGACTGTGATCCTTTCGCAAGTGCAGAGTAGGAACGCCATTGGCCAGTCTTTTCTTCCAAAAGGCATGGGTTTTTTCTTTGATTTCGCGGGTGGCGATCTGCTGGTTCACCCATACGGCAAAATCTTTGTATTGGATGTGTAGGGGGTGCAGTTCAAGGGCTTTGCCCGCTCGGTTTTGGGTTTGGAACAGAAGGAACTCTTTTTTCAGTAGTTCCATGGACCAACCATCACTGATGATATGATGCATATTAAATATAAAACAATAGTGGGATTCAGCCAGTTTTACCAGTTGCACGCGAAACAGGGGAATTTCGGCCAGATTAAAAGGTGTGGTCACTTCCTGGTGATAGATGGTATTGAGTTGGTGCTCTTTTTCCCCGGTTGGCAGGTGGGATAGGTCGATCACGTTTAATGGCAGGGAAGCTTGGGGTTGCACGATCTGGGCGGGTTGATCGTTTACCAAAATAAAACGGGTTCTGAAACTGTCATGGCGAGTGATGAGTTGTTGGAGTATATGCTGGATCTCTTTAGGGTCAACGGCCTGATTTAACATGACGATACCGGGCATGTTAAAGGCAGAACTACGTGGGGTTAATTGCTGGATAAACCAAAGTCGTTTTTGGTGATAGGAAAGCGGGTAATATTCCTTGGTTTCGGCAGGTTCAATGGTAAGATATTTTTCCCGTGTGGCTAGAGATATCCATTGTGCCAATTCGCTTATGGTTTGATTTTTGAATACCTGAGCCAATTGGATTTTAACATGCAAGAGCTTGTGTATCTTGGCGACCATGGTGGTGGCTTTGAGGGAATGACCACCTAAATCGAAGAAATTATCCTGGGTGCTGATTTTCTCCGCAGGAATCCCTAACAAGATGGACCATATCTCTTGAAGATGCTTTTCAATGGCATTATGGGGCGGGGTATAGAGGGTGAGATCGGAATGGAATTCAGGTTCGGGTAGGGCTTTGCGATCCAATTTGCCATTGGGAGTCATGGGGATTTGTGGAATGGTGATAAATAGAGCGGGGATCATGTATTCGGGTAATTCGTTGGCCAAGTATGTTTTTAATGCGTCCTTGGTGGGGGTGTTTGTAGCGGGTTTGGGCACGACATAGGCGCACAGGTAAGTGGAACCGCTTTCATCGCGACGATCCAACACGACACCGTCGGCAATAGCGGGATGATTTAATAAAATACTTTCAATCTCACCCAGCTCGACGCGATAACCACGGATTTTTACCTGGTGATCCTTGCGACCGAGGAACTGCATGTTGCCGTCTTCAAACCAACGGGCCATGTCACCGGTACGATAGATGGTTTCACCGGGAACATAGGGGTTGGGGAAAAATTTGCTGGCGCTGAATTCTGGATCATGGATATATTCGCGGGCAAGACACTGTCCGCCTATATAAAGGTCACCGGGAACACGGAGCGGACATAATTGTAAATGGGGATCAAGGATATAATACGCGGCGTTTTGAATGGGTTTGCCGTAAGGAATGCTGGGCCAGGAAGGGTCTACTTCGCCGATGGGGTAATAATTGGACCAGATGGTGGCCTCGGTGGCACCCCCGAGGCTGATGACTTGCACACCGGCGAAGGTGTCACGCAAGAGATCGGGCATGGTGACAGGAATCCAGTCGCCACTTAAAAAGACAAGACGCAAACGGCTGGGTTGGGAATAAGCAACGGTCTCATGAAAGAAGGGCACGATCTGCTGCAACGCGGCAGGGGCGGAATCCCAGAAAGTAATGCCCTCGGTGATGATGATTTTCAAGAGGGTGGAAGGGTTCTTGATGGTTTCTGCGGCCACCACTCGCAAACAGGCACCACTGGCCAGAATACCAAAGATATCGTACACGGAAAGATCAAAACCAAGGGACGCGACAAATAAAAGCCGATCGGGATAGGAAACATGAAAGGTTCTGTTAACCCATTCAATGACATTGATAACGGGGCGATGGGTTTCAACCACACCCTTGGGGGTGCCGGTGGAACCGGAAGTAAAGATGATATACGCGATATCCTGGGAACAGGAAATAGGCGGCAGATTGTTTATGGGTTCTGGGGGTGAGAATAACGCGTGTTCGGCAGGTTCGATGGCATCCAATGAAAGGATATGGGACAGAGTGGGCAGGGTCTTGGCAAGGCGGGTGACTTTCTGAAGCTGGGCTTGATTGGTAATAATCGTTTGCATGGAGAGGGATTCCAATATTTTGCGGAGACGTTCGTCTGGGAGATACGGTTCCAAGGGGACATAGGCACCTCCTGCTTTAAGAATACCCATCACAGCCAGTACGGCATAAATGGAACGGTCCATCATCACGGCTACCAGACCACCGGGGGTTTGACCATGCTGTCGCAAGTGAAAGGCCAGTGTATTGGCACGTTGGTTCAATTGCGAATAGGTCCATTCTGTTATGCCATCCACATCGATCACGGCAACATTTTCCGGGGATTGCTCCACTTGCTCTTCAAAGAGTTGATGGATGGTTTTGTGGCTGGCATAGGGTGTGGCGGTCTGGTTAAAGTCATATAATAACTGTTGTTTTTCCTCATCGGGAAGAATGGCGTTTTTGGAGAGGAGGGCGTCGGGGTGATGGATAAACATCTGGAGGATACGTTCAAAATAAGAACAGCTTCTGGCCACTGTGGTTAGATGGAGAACCATGGGCCTGTATTTGGGCATTAACAACAAATGGCCGCCGGTGATATTCACTTCAAAGTCAAAAAGTGTGTTGGTATCCTCGCTTCTGGGGATGTTAAAGGTATAATCGGTGGCTGTGGCAACATGCAAATGGCTGACTTCCACCTGTTTGAGCACGTGAAAGTCAAGGAAGTTGAAGAGGGTATCAAAAAAGGGGTTCTTATCCTTGTTCTTCTCGCCAATGACGCGGGCGATTTCAAAGAGAGGCATCCGTTCGTAGTGTCGTAAGGTTTTCATCTTCCCCTCAACGATATGGATATACTCGGCCCAACTGGTGTTCTGGGGAATGGTGAGACGCACGGGCACGGTATTTAAAAAACAACCGAGGATTTTATCGCCATCGGGAGTGACGGGACGGTTATTGGAAACATTCCCCACGACGATATCCTCTTCATTGGAGAGAATGGCCATGACATACACATAAGCGGCGAAGAGGAGGTTCTTTAGCGAGGTATCATGTGTTTTGGCTACGGTGCGCACCTGTTCTAATGTTTCGCTGCCCAGGTCCCTGTTGATGGAAATCATGTTCTGGGTGGTGACATCGCTTTTGACGGTTTCGGAGAAATGGAGGCGGTGGTAATCGGCCAGTTCTTCCTGCCAATAGGTAATGGTATGACCTCGTTGTTTTTCCAACAGTTCACTGATCACGGCATCTTTATAATCGGCGCTTAGTGGTTCCGGTTGGAATGTGGGTTCGGAGGCCAATTTTAAATAGAGATTATTTACCTCGGTGACCAGTGACGCTGTGCTCCACCCATCCAATATGGCGTGATGGAAAACGAACATCACCATTAGATTGTCTTTGCCGAGACGGAAGAAGGTCATGCGCCATAGGGGTGGGATCAGGGCATTAAAAGGAGTCAGGCGGTCAGTTAATGCGCTCTCTTTGATGAAGGTTTCCTGTTGGGGATGGTTCATGGTGGAGAGATCATGGTATTGAACGGGGAGCGGGAGATGTTGGTAGACAAGGTGGACATGCTCTTCAAAATCTTCGATGTTAAAACTGGTTCTTAAGATGGAATGTTTTTGCATCAATAGGGTCAATGTTTTTTCCATGCGCTGGAAATCGAAGTCGCGAAAAGCCAGGGGGACGATAAATTGGTCATGATAGAGACCGGTACCAATATGTTTTAAATAGTAAAAAACAATGCCCTTTTCAATATCGGTCATGGGGTAGATATCAGCGATGTTATGGTTGGAGGGGAGAGTTTTGAGAATCGATTCTTTCAGGGCGGCCATAGTGGATAGGAGGTGTGCTTCATCTGTGTTATCCAAAACAACGGGTTGGAGGGTCATTTTTTGGGCCAGTTCTTGAACGGTGTTATGGGTATAGAGGTCAACAATACCCAAAGCGGTTTTTAAACGGGTATTGATTAAGCTAACGAGGCGGATGGCTTTGATCGAGTCACCGCCGATATCAAAGTAATTATCGGTAATGCCGACCTGGTCCAATTTTAAGGCGGAAGCCCATAATTGGGTGAGTTGTTCTTCCAAGGGGGTTGTGGGTGGGACATAATGGTGGAGGTTTACCTGGGGGATGGGCAGGGCTTTTTTATCCACTTTGCGATTGGCTGTCAGGGGAATACGTTCTAAGGGGACAAAATAAGCGGGGATCATGTATTCGGGGAGATATAAGGCCAGGTGGGCTTTTAAAACGGGGATATTTAATGTATCGGGGATAGCGGACACAACATAGGCGCAAAGGGATAGGTCGTTTTCATCGCCAATGGTTAGAACTACGGCATCGGTGATACTTTCGTGCTGTAACACGCGCGTTTCGATCTCTCCCAGTTCGATACGGAAGCCATGGAGTTGGACTTGTTGATCGATGCGTCCGAGGTATTCCATATCGCCATTTTCAAGAAACCGGGCCAGGTCACCAGATTTATACAAGCAATCACCCGTTTTATAGGGATTGGGTACAAAGCGTTGGTGGGTCAATTGCGGTCGGTTTAAATAACCTCTGGCAACACCGGCGCCCCCTACGCAGAGTTCCCCGGCTGCCCCTCTGGGTACTAATTGTTGGGCGGAATTTAAAATATAGACAGAAAGAGTCGGAATAGGAGACCCGATATTGCTGGTCCCGGAATGGATTTCAGTGGCGGTGATCTCTTTATAGGTGACATGCACAGTGGTCTCGGTGATACCGAACATATTTACCAACCGGGTGTGGGGATAAGACTTATACCACTGGTTTAACCGTGCGGGATTTAAAGCTTCACCGCCAAATATGATATATCGAAGGGTTAAGTGGGGGGACTGTTGCAACAAGGTTTCATTGCTGAAATTGTAAAAAGCGGAAGGGGTTTGATTGAGCACGGTGACGTGATGTTTTTTTATGGTGTGCAGGAATCGGGGGGTGTCGATGGTCATCTGTCTGGGAATAATCATTAAACGACCACCATACAGAAGGGCACCGAAAATCTCCCACACGGAAAAATCAAAGGCATAGGAATGAAACAAGGTCCAGATGTCGCGCGCATTAAAATCAAACTGGAAGCGCTCATTAAAAAACAAACGGACGACATTGGTATGGGTGATTAGTACACCTTTGGGCTGACCAGTGGTCCCTGAGGTGTAAATCACGTAGGCGAGATTTGCGGGAGTGATGGGAATTATGGGAGTAATGGGAATTATGGGAAGTATGGGAATTATGGGAGTGGATTCTTGGATGAATTGTTTGGTGAGTAAGATATGGGCGGCGCTGTCGGTTAACATGAATTGTTTGCGATCTTCGGGGTAGTCGGGATCAATGGGTAAATAGGCACCACCGGCTTTTAAGATGCCGAGGATGCCGATGATCATTTCTATTGAACGTTCGCTGGTGAGGGCGACGATGGTGTCGGGGATAACGCCTTGGGTTATTAAGATATTTGCCAATTGAGTGGATTTTTGGTTTAATTGGGCGTAGGTTAATTGGCATTCTCTGGTTGTGGTTCCGATGATGGCGATATTGTCGGGGGTTCGGTGGGCTTGGGCGCTGAATAATTGGGGGATGGTTAGGGTGGTGGGGTACGGGGTGGTGGTATTATTATTAAAATGAAATAACAACTGCTCTTTTTCAGCGGGGGAAATCATCTCGAAGCCATATATTTTTTGGGCGGGGTTTGCCAATAAGGAGGAAATAATGGTTGTGAAATAGTGGGTGAAACGCAGGATGGTTTCTGCTTTGAAGAGAGTGGTGCTGTATTCGAGGGTGCAGGAAATTTGATCGGCTTCTTGAGCGCAGATGAGGGTAAGATCAAATTTAGCGGTGGTTTGTTGGTAAACGAGGGGTTCTAGTTTGAGCACGGGAATATCCATGGCCTGGACATCCTGGTTCTGCAAGACAAACATGGTATCAAAAAGAGGATTGCGGGAGGCATCGCGGAATTGCACGACACGATCCACTAACTCTTCGTATTGATACTCCTGGTTGGCAAAAGCGGCGAGTGTATTGTCTCTGACAAGAGAAAGGAATTGAAGGAAGGTATGTTCGGGTTGAAGTTCATTCTTAAGGGCTAGGGTATTGATGAAGGTGCCCACGATCTCTTCGAGGTCGGCGTGGGGGCGTCCGGCAGTGGGTGTACCTACAACAATCGTGCCCTGATGTCCCATGCGGGAGAGGAGAACATGATACAGGGCGAGCAAGACCATAAATAATGTGGTACCTTGTTGTTGTGCGAGAACTTGCAGCGCACGAGTGGTCTTGGCATCAAGGGAAAACAGGAGGACATCACCGTCAAAATGTTTGACACGGGGCCGGGGATAATCATAGGGCAGAGCCAACACGGGTATGCTTTCGGAAAACTGCTGCAACCAGTACGATTCCTGCTGGGCAATTTCTTGGCGACGGTGGCTCTCCCACAACGCGTAATCCTTGTATTGAATGCGGGAATCTGGGAGCGGTTGGTCCTGATAAAGGGCCATGAACTGGCGGATCAATACACCAACGGAAAGTCCATCAGCAATAATATGATGCATATCTATTAAAAGCAAGGCTTCATCGGTATCGAGTTGCACTAGCTGGACACGACACAGGGGGGCTTGTGACAACTGGAAGGGACGGATAAATTCACGGATGATCTGGGCATTGGTCCGGGGGGTGATGCCGGTGTATTCTAATGTGAAGGGAAGGGTTGCATGAATACGTTGCATGGGTATCCCATCTTTTAGTAAAAAAGTGGTCCGTAAACTTTCATGCTGTTGGATCAAGAGGGTAAAACAATGGCTGAGTCTTTGAGGTTGGATGAGACCGGATAGTTTCATGATCTGGGGAATATTGTAGCTGGTGCTGCTGGGTTCTAATTGATGGAGGATAAAGAGGCGTTTTTGCGCGGAGGATAAGGGATAATATTCTTTCTCTTCGGAGACCTCGATGGAGGTGTAACCGCTGGGTGTAGCACTGGCTAACCATTGGGCCAAACCGGCGATGGTGGGGGTTTTAAATATCTGCGCCAAAACGATTTGTGTGGCCAATTCTTTATGTATTCGCACCATCATGGTGGTGGCTTTTAACGAGTGACCACCTAAATCAAAGAAATTGTCATGCATACCAATTGTTTCTTTTTTTATGCCCAGAATGGCGGACCATATTTCGCGTAATTTTAGTTCGATTTTATTGCGGGGGGGAACATAACTGCCCACGGTTTTTACTTCGGGTTTGGGTAAAGCCTTTCGGTTTATCTTTCCATTGGGAGTGAGGGGCATGTGATCGAGTGGCACAAAATAGGCGGGGATCATGTAGTCGGGTAAGCGATCAGAAAGGTATTGTCTTAATTGGAGGGAATCGACGGGGTCTTTTTCTTCGGCTTTTAAAACAATGTAGGCACAGAGAGATTTATCACTGCTGTTGCTTTCGCGGGCGATAAGAATGGCCTCTTTGATTTGGGGATGGGTTAACAGGTGATTTTGAATCTCTCCCAGTTCGATTCGAAAGCCGCGAATTTTGACTTGATCATCCAAGCGGCCTAAGAATTCAAGATTGCCGTCGGTAAACCAGCGGGCCAAATCACCGGTTTTGTAGATTGTTGTGGACGATGTGGACAGGGTGGAAAATTTATCGCGGGTTAATTCGGGGCGATTCATATAACCACGGGCCAGACCATGGCCGGAGATAACCAATTGGCCGGCTAAACCGATTGGCAGTAAATTGTCTTGTGAATCCATTATGTAAATCCGGGTATTGGCAATGGGTTTGCCGATGGAGATGATGGAAGTGGGTTGGATGTTGCGGTAAATTGTGGAAAGCACGGTGCATTCGGTGGGGCCGTATTCATTGATTAGCTCTAATAAGGGATACAACTGCTTGCTTTTTTCGATGAGATCGGCTTGAAAGGACTCGCCACCGAGGGTCACTATTTTTAAACTTGACAATTCTTTGGCGGCTGAGGTCTCCAGTAAAGCCTGATAGAGGGAAGGGACATAAATAAAATGGGTAATACCAATGGTTGCAATAATGTCCTTGATACGGGTGACGTCTTTTATTTCTTCTTTACTGGCGAGGAAAACGGAGGCACCGGAAACGATGGGAGTAAAAAAGGAGGTTAAAAAGACATCAAAGGAAATGGAAAACAATTGCAGGGAACGATCATTGATGCGGTATTGATATTCGAGCATGCGCCAGTATATGGTATTAAATATATTGCGATGCTCCACCATCACGCCCTTGGGTGTGCCGGTGGAACCGGAGGTGTAGATGATATAGGCGAGAGTTGTGGGAGTGATGGGAGGAATGGGAATTCTGGGAAGTATGGGAGTGATGGGAATGGCTTCTTGGATGAATTGTTGGGTGAGTAGGAGACTGGTGGCGCTGTCGGATAAGATGAATTGTTTGCGATCTTCGGGGTAATCGGGGTCGATGGGAAGATAGGCGGCACCGGCTTTTAGGATGCCGAGGATACCGATGATCATTTCAATGGTACGATTTGCCATGATGGCGACGATGGTGTCGGGTACAACGCCTTTTTCTATTAATATATGGGCCAATTGAGTGGATTTTATATTTAGGGCATGGTACGTGAGTTGGCAGACGCCATTTTTGTGTCCGAAAAGGGCAATCACATCGGGGGTGCGTTGGGATTGTTCTTCAAACATTTGGTGAATGGTTTTAGTGGTTGGGTATAGGGTGGTGGTGTGATTAAACTCGACTAATAAGCGGTGCTTCTCCTCTGGGGAGAGAAGGGTTATATCTGCAATGGCTAATTCTTCGTTTTGAAGCACTTGTGCAAAAGCCAAAGCGAAGTGTCGGGCGACTTGATTGACGTAATCTGTGTTTACCACAAGACCATTGTATTGAAAGGTGATGTTTAATTGGGTGGTTTCTGACAAAGCGAGGTTGAAGTTATAATTGGTTTGCTCAAATACGTCAACATGGGTCACGGTAAAAGAATATTCATCTCCTTCAATTTGTTGGGCTATGGGAAAGTTCTCAAACACATAGAGATGATCAATGAGTTTTTGTTTTAATGGAGTGCGGGATTGAATGTCAGCTAAAGGATAGTAAGAATATGTTTCATTGGATAAAAGTTCAGCTTGCATGATTTGTATCAGGGTGTGAAACGTCATTTGCTGCTGAAAGCGAATACGAATGGGAATGGCATTGATAAATAACCCGACCATGCTCTCCACTCCTTCTAATTCAAAGGGGCGACCCGAAACGACTGCTCCAAAAACAACGTCTTCGGTGCTGGTATATTTTCCTAAAAGAATACCCCAGAGGGTCTGGGCAAGGGTGTTTAAGGTGACATTACAACGGGCGGCGAATTTATTGAGTTGCTGGGTCTGCTGGGGGTCTAATTGGAATGAGACTTTTTTATTAAGGTAACCGGGCTGCGGCTGTAGATTTTTGGGCTGTGTTTTTAGAATGTGGGTTGGTTCTTCAAAGGAATCGAGATAGTGATCCCAATATTGGGCGGACAGGTCTTGATCTTGCTTTTCCAGCCATTGGATATAGGTTCGATAGGGTTTTACCGGGGGTAATTGATAGGGTTTGTTCTGGGTAAAGGCGGAATAGATTTGGAAAAACTCGCTGTTGATGATGCCGATGCACCAACCATCCATCAAGACATGATGAAAGCTCCAGATAAATTCATAGGTGGTGGGGTCCAACTGGAGAATGGAGGCACGCACGAGTGGATCCTGACTTAAATCAAAGGATGTTTTTTTATCTTTTTGTTTAAATTCACGAATAAAATTTTCTTTCTCCTGGAGGTTGGGAATGAAACAAATATCCTGGTAATAAAAGGCGATGGGGCGATCTTTTAAAACGACTTGCAAGGGACGGGGAGAATAGTTATGAATAAAAGCGGTGCGTAATATATCATGGCGTTTAACGAGTTCATTGAGACTTTTCTCTACCATGGGGATGTCTAAATGGCCCTCTAAACGGAACGCGGTTTGTTCGAAATAAGAATGGGAGGATTGGTCCAACAAGGCATGAAACACCATGCCCTCCTGCATGGGCGATAAGGTGTAAATATCCTCAACCGCTGGGAAAATCTCCAATACCTGTTGGAGTGACTCGATGGTCAATTGTGTGTAAGTAAAATCACTGGGGGTGGGTTCGATGGTGTCTTGGGTGACACAAAAGGCGATGATGTGCTGGAGTTCAGTGTGGAAATGCTGGGAAAAGGTGGAGATGGTTTCTGTTTTGAAATGGTTTTTATTGTAGGACATGGTTATAGCCAACTGGTTGTTTGAGATTAGACCATTGATCTCCAATTCATACTCCCGTTGATAGTTTAGGTCTATGGGATTACCAGTGGACTCTTTGGCGATTTGAAAGAGGGTTAAATGATTAACATCGGTATCCATTTGACCGAGGTAATTAAAAACCAATTGGGGTTTTGCCTGAAATGTAGGGGCTGGCGGGGTGGCGGTAAGATATTTTAATAACCCATAACCTATGCCTTTATTGGGAATATTTCGTAAGGTTTCTTTAATCTCTTTGATTTGGCGACCGGTTTGATCGGCATAGGAAACATCCAACAGCACGGGATACACGGTAGTAAACCAACCGACTGTACGGCTAATATCAATATCCCCGGAAATACTTTCCCGACCATGACCTTCCAATGCGATTAATACACGACTTGTACCAAAGGTTTTTTTGATTGCCAAGCCCAAGGCGGTCAACAAGATATCATTGATTTCTGTTGTATAGCATTGATTGACTTTGTTTAATAGCAATTCAGTCTCGGTTTCGGCCAATTTAAAGGAGATATTGTGGGACTCTTTGATGGCATTCCCGACGATGTCAAAATCCTTTTTTATCGAGGGTACGATCTGGTTATCCAATTGGGTCCAATAGGATTTCTCTTGTAATAGTGCTTTCGAATGGGCATAGCTTTGTAATTGTTCGGACCAGAGTTTGAAGGAATCTGTTTTCTGGGGTAAGACGGGAGTTTGGCCATTGGTTATCTGGGTATATAAGGTCTGGATATCTTCAAATAATATGCGCCAAGAAATCCCATCAATCACCAGATGATGAATAACAATCAATAAGCGGTCGCCATCGGTGAGGTGAAACAAACCGAGTTTCATTAGTGGCCCTTTTTCCAGATTTATACTGCATTGCATGGTGTTTATTTTCTCATGGAGTGCCTCGGAATTATTTATTAAGTGGGTGAAGTCATATTCCTCAAAGGAAAGGGGGTAGTCGAGTCCTAAATTGATCTGTTGAACTTCATGGGACAAAGAATCTATTTGGTAAGTCATACGTAGGGCATCGTGAAACTCTTGAATTTTGTGGAACACGTTTTGCATGGTCTCTTTATGAAATCGGGTGGGGGAATAAAACATCACGGCTTGATTAAAATGATGGCAGTCAGTGGTGGGGGCTGCAAAAAAGGATTTCTGGATGGGGGTCAAGGGGATTGATCCGGTTATAGTGGCTTGATTGGGAACGCGTTGTAATTTTTTGACATGGGGGGCTAATTCGGTGATGACGGGATAGGAGAAAATGTCTTTCATTTCGACTTTATACCCTGCCCTATTCATACGGGACAGAATCTGAATGGATTTGATGGAATCACCACCGATATGGAAGAAGTTATCGGTGATACTAAGATTGGTTTTTCCTAAAACACTTTCCCATACTTCGATTAGTCTTTTTTCAATGTCATTGCGGGGTGGGAGAAAATGATTGGAAATTGGTTTGAATTCAGGTTCTGGTAACGCGTGGCGGTTTATTTTTCCACTGGGGGTGAGGGGCATTGTTTCCAAGCGGATAAATAGGGCAGGAATCATATAATCGGGCAAGATTTTTAATAAATAGTCGTGCCATTCAATGTGGGAAACATCGCGTTTTGAAACAAAATAGGCAACCAAATTTTTATCCCCGTTTTGTTCTGCTTTGGCTAGGACAACGGCATGGGTGATTTGCGGGTGTTTTAATAATTGATTCTCTATGTCACCGAGTTCAATGCGGTATCCTCTGATTTTTAATTGGAAATCTCTTCTGCCGATAAAGCGGAGGTTCCCATCGGGTAATAAGCGGGCGATATCGCCGGTGTGATACATGGGTTGCTGGTTGAAGTAAGGGGAAGGGCTAAATTTTTCCATGGTTAATTGGGGGTTATTTAAATAGCCACGGGCTACACCTGCTCCAGAAATACAAATTTCACCGGCAATTCCGGGGGGTACGAGATGATGGGTGGAGTCTAGTAAAATGATCCGATTATTGGCAAGGGGGGAACCAATGGGAACGATTTCACCGGTGGGGGGATGGGAAGTATAATGATAGGAACTGGCGCAAATGGTGGTCTCGGTGGGACCATAACCGTTGATTATTATTATACCGGGAACCAAACGGACATAACTTTCTAATATATTATCGACGATGGGTTCAACACCGACCAGCATCTTCTTTAAGGGTAATCTGCCGGAATGGTTTTTTAATTGGTCGTGCATGGGTTTTAATAATGCGGGGGGGAGATAAATGAGGGTGATTTGTTCTTTTAAAATAGTGTGGGCTAAAGCAAAGATGTCGAATTTCTTTTGGTCGGACATAATCACCAATCGGGCGCCAAAGGAGAGGGGTAGGAAAAATTCCCATAGGCTGACATCAAACATAATATTGGTGAGACTCAAACAGTGATCATCGCTGGTGATATTTTGATATTGATGGGCCATATGATAGATAAAATTAACTAATTGGGAATGTTCGACGGCTACGCCCTTGGGTGTGCCGGTGGAACCGGAGGTGTAGATGATATAGGCGAGGTTTGTGGGAGTGATGGGAGGAATGGGAGTTACGTGAGTAACGGGAAGTATAGGAATTATGGGAGTGGCGGCTTGGATGAATTGTTGGGTGAGGAGTATCCTGGCGGCGCTGTCGGATAAGATGAATTGTTTGCGATCTTCGGGGTAATCGGGAGCGATGGGAAGATAGGCGGCACCGGATTTTAGGATGCCGAGGATGCCGATGATCATTTCAATAGTTGGATTTACCATGATGGCGACGATGGTGTCGGGAACAACGCCTTTTTCTATTAATATCTGGGCCAATTGAGTGGATTTTAGATTTAATTGGGAATAGGTTAATTGGCACCCAGAGTTTTTTTGACCGATTAGGGCGATGTGATCGGGGGTACGTGCGGATTGTTCGGTGAATAATTGGGGAATGGTTTTATCTTTTGGATAATTGGCGTCGGTATTGTTGAAATCACATAATATCTGGTGTTTTTCGGCTGGGGAAATAATCTCTAGGGCTGATATCTTCTGCTCTGGGGCTTGTAATATGGCGGATATAATACGTTGGAAATAGTGGCTGAAGTTCTGGATGGTTTCTGCTTTAAAGAGTCGGGTAGAATATTCCAGGGTGCAAGAAATGGTGTGATTGATTTCCATACAAATTAATGTTAAATCAAATTTTGAGGTCAGGGATTGGTATGGGTAGGGTTCGAGTTTTAAGGTGGGGTTTTCTATGGTGGGAATCTCCTGGTTTTGCAGCACAAACATGGTATCGAACAGGGGATTGCGGCTGGTTTCTCTGTTTTTTATTATTTTCTCAACCAGTTCGTCATAGGGGTAATCTTGATTGGCAAAAACGTGGATTGTTTTTTCTTTTACTGCGTTTAGGAACAGGTGAAAGGGTGTTTCTGGGGCGGGGTGATTCTTTAAAACGAGGGTATTGATAAACATGCCAATCACGTGTTCTAAATCGGCATGGGCGCGTCCGGCAGTGGGTGCGCCAACAATGATGACTTCTTGATTGCAAATCTTAGCTAAAAAGATATTGTAAACCGCGAGTAATACCATGTACAAGGTGACACCTTGCTGTAAAGCAAAAGTATTTAAACTCTGGGTGGTTGGAGTGTCCAGAGTAAAACTCAGGGTGGAGCCGACAAATTCTTTCACTGGGGGACGGACATAATCCACGGGTAACTCCAATAAAGGGACTTCCTCGGCAAATTCGTTTAACCAGAACAACTCTTGCTGGGCGATTTCTTGATGATGTTGGGTTTCCCACAGGGCGAAATCTTTGTAATGGAGTTTTAGGGGGGACAATTCCTGATCTTCATAAAGGGCCATGAACTCCTTGGCTAATATGGCAATGGACGTGCCATCTGAAATGATGTGATGCATGTCCACGATTAAAAGAAATTGGGCTTGGGAAATTTCTACTAAGGAGACTCGTAATAAGGGACTTTGCGAAAGCTCAAAAGGACGGATGAAACTGTTAACATCGGCAAAACTGCTGTCTATTTTAAATTCGCACGTATCATGAATGATTTGTACGGGTTGACTATCTTTTAAGAGAAATGATGTGCGGAAGCTTTCATGGCGCTGAACCAATTGATCAAAGGTATGGGCCAACTTTTCCCGCTGCATTTGACCCTGTAACTTCATGACCTGGGGCATATTATAAGCGGTGCTAGTGGGGTCCATGATCTGGAGAAAATACAAACGTCTTTGCGCGGAGGATAAAGGGTAGTAGTCTCTTTTTTCCACGGTTTCGATGTGCTGGTAAATAGTAGCCACGGATTTTTCTATTATCTTGGCTAAATAGGCAATGGTGGAGTTCTTGAATACTTGCGCGAGGTCGATTTTTATAGCCAATTCTTTATGGATTCGGGAAATTAATGTGGTGGCTTTAAGGGAATGGCCTCCTAATGCAAAGAAATTATCATGGATGCTCATTTTTTCTTTCGCTATGCCCAAGATGGCCGACCATATTTCAAGCAATTTAATTTCGATTATAGTGCGGGGGGGCACAACACCACTCTGCATGTTTATTTCTGGCACAGGCAAAGCGCGCCGATTGACTTTTCCACTGGGAGTCAGGGGGAGCTGATCGAGTGGCACAAAATAAGCGGGGATCATGTATTCGGGGAGACGTAAGGAGAGGTATTCTCTTAATAACAATGAATCCAATGGCTCTGTTTCTGTTTCTTTTAACACGATATAAGCACAGAGATATTTATCACTGCGGTTACTGGTGTAGGCCATAAGAATGGCTTCTTTGATTTGGGGGTGGGTTAAGAGTTGATTTTCAATTTCTCCCAGTTCGATGCGGAAGCCACGGATTTTTACTTGATCATCCAAACGGCCTAAATACTGGACATTGCCATCGGCTAACCAACGGGCTAGGTCACCGGTTTTATAGATGTTTGTACACGATGTGGACGATAAGGAGAGAGAAGAAAATTTATCTTGGGTGAGTTCGGGGCGATTTAGATAACCTCGGGTCAGTCCCAGACCAGATATAACCAATTGTCCGGGTAAACCAATGGGTAATACATTTTGATGGGGATCAATAATATAAATCTGGGTGTTGGCAATGGGTTTACCGATGGATATTATGGGGGCAGGTTGGACGTTTCTATAAATAGATGCCAGTACAGTGCATTCAGTGGGACCATATTCATTGATTACTTCTATGAATGGAAGTATTTGTTTGCTTTTTTCTACGAGATCAGAGTGAAGGGCGTCGCCTGCGAGCGTGACGACCTTTAAACTGGATAATTGGTTTGGGGTACAAATCTCCAATAAGGCTTGATACAGGGCAGGCACGGAAAGGAGATGGGTGATGCCAAAGGAAACAATCATTTCCTTGATACGGAAGATATCTTTTATTTCTGCACTATTGACGAGTACAACGGAAACACCAGACAGGATGGGAGTAAAAAAGGCGGTTAAAAATCCATCAAAGGCAAAGGAAAACAATTGAATGGCACGATGATGGGATTGAAATTGATAATCGTGCATGCGCCAATACAAGGTATTAAATATATTGCGGTGCTCGACCATCACGCCCTTGGGGTTACCGGTAGAACCGGAGGTGTAGATGATATAGGCGAGATTTGTGGGAGTGATGGGAGTGATGGGAATTGTGGGAATTATGGGAGTTACGTGAGTAACGGGAAGTATGGGAGTGATGGGAGTGGCGGCTTGAATGAATTGGGGGGTGAGGAGGATAGTGGCGGCGCTGTCGGATAGGATGAATTGTTTGCGATCTTCGGGGTAATCGGGAGCGATGGGAAGATAGGCGGCACCGGATTTTAATATGCCTAAGATACCGATGATCATTTCAATAGAAGGATTTACCATGATGGCAACGATGGTGTCGGGAACAACGCCTTTTTCTATTAATACTTGGGCCAGTTGAGTGGATTTTTTATTTAATTCGGCGTAGGTGAACGAACAACTCCCGTTTGTTTCTACGATGAGGGCAATGTGATCGGGGGTGCGTTGGGATTGGTCGAGGAATAATTGATGGATGGTTTTGTTGGCTGGGTATGGCACGGCGGTAGTGTTGAAATCATATAAAATCTGCTTCCGCTCTTGGCTGGAAATAATTTGAATGGAGGATAAGGGGGCATTTTTATCTTCCATTATTGCAGAGACTATGGTTGTGAAATAGGTGGAAAAACGCTGGATGGTATCGGAGTTAAATAATGTGGTACTGTATTCAATAATAAATTCGAACTGCTCTTCGATTTCAAAGGCAGTGAATGAAAGATCAAATTTAGCGGCTTTGATTTCTTGAGGATAAGGAAGTAATTTTATGTCGGGAATTTCATTGGCTGAGGTGTTGGTATTCTGAAACATAAACATGGTATCAAATAGCGGATTGCGACTGGCATCGCGCATGAGACTCAACTTGGCTACAAGGTCTTCATAAGGGTAATCTTCATTCTCAAACGCTTTGAGTGTTCTCTCTCTGACTTCATTTAAAAAGTCGCTGAATGGTTTCTGCCCAGCGGGATAGTTCCGCAACACAAGGGTATTAACAAACATGCCAATAATGTGTTCCAAGTCCGCATGCCTGCGTCCGGCTATAGGTGTACCTACGATGATATCTTCCTGGTTGCTTATTTTAGCCAGGAAAATAGTATACAATGATAGCAGAAGCATGAACAGGGTTGTGCCTGTTTCTGTGGCCAATACTTTTAGTTTGGCAGTGGTTTCCCGATTTAGGTTAAAGTTTACACAACTGCCGTCGTAACTCAACAGGGCAGGTCTGGCATAATCAGTGGGCAGTTCCAGGATGGGAATTTCCCCGGTGAACTCGGCTTGCCAGTAGGCACTTTGTTTGCGTAGCGTCTCACTCTCTTTCTCGCGGTTCTGCCACGCGGCATAATCTTTATACTGAAGTCGAAGCGCGGGTAATGGTTGACCGGCATATAACAGGGCAAAATTTTGCAGCAACACATCTATAGATATTCCATCCGAGATTATATGATGCATGTCTACCAAGAGCCAAAATTTTTCTGTGTCTGGTAGAACCAACCTCACTCTTAATAAGGGGGCCTGTGACAGATCAAAGGGACGCACAAACTCTTTTAACATGGGCTGGGTATGGGAAAAATCTTCAATGGTCAATTCCAATTCCGGGTGGATTCTTTGGACGGGGGCCTCCCCTATCATGGTAAATGACGTTCTTAAGCTCTCATGGCGCTGAATGAGTTCCTTGAACGTTTTTGCCACTCTATTTTTATCGACTGAACCCATGAATTCCATCACAGCGGGCATATTATAGGCAACACTAAGGGGCTCTAAACGATATAGGAAATAAAGTCGCTGTTGAGCGGAAGACAAGGGGTAATATTCCTTGGTTTCAACCGGTTCAACGGCGACAAACTTTTCTTTAACGGTGCTGCTTATTAATTCGGCCAAACCTCGGATGGTGGGTTTTTTAAATATTTCCATCAGGGGGATATTGGCATTAAATTCTTTATGAATCTTGGAGATCAAGATGATAGCTTTAAGGGAATGTCCCCCTAATTGGAAAAAACTGGCATCTCTGCTTATTTTTTCTACGGCAATACCCAGTGTCTCCGACCATATGGTAACCAATAGATTTTCGATTCTGTTTCTGGGAGCCGTGTAATCTTCGCCTGTTCCTGACTTTGGTTCGGGTAATGACTGGCGATCCACTTTCCCACTGGGAGTCTGGGGGATGCGTTCCAATGGCACAAAATAGGCGGGCACCATATATAGAGGTAATGTAACAGCTAACATACCGGCTAGTTTTGAAACATGGTCAACTGAATCCAATACGACATAGGCACATAAATAATTATCGCCTTGGGTTTCTTGCTTTACCACAACCACGGCATCTTTTACAAAGGAGATGCGCTTTAAATGGCTCTCAATTTCTCCCGGTTCCACGCGAATGCCCCGAATTTTAACTTGATGATCGAGACGGCCAAAAAATTCAATGTTCCCATCGGGCAACCAACGGGCTAAATCTCCGGTGCGGTAAAAAAATCCTGGTGTGGGGAACACATGGTCTACAAATTTCTTCCGTGTCTCATCCTCGCGCCCAAGATACCCACGACCCACTTGTAAGCCACCTACTACCAGTTCCCCGGCCAGTCCGATGGGTTGTATAAAATTGGCTTTGTCTACTATATATATAGTCGTATTCATGATGGGTTTGCCAATGGTGGGAAATTCAGGGATATCTTCCCATGGGTTGATGGTTAAGGTGGTAATCACGTGGGTTTCTGAGGGTCCATAATGATTGTGCAAGTATATCCCATTGGTTTTTAAATAATTCATGAATGGACTCTCGATCACGACTTGTTCACCCGCGGTTTGGATGTGGGTGATACTGCGGGGGAAAGTATGGACGTATTCTTCCTGGTTAAATATGGCTCTTAAAAAAGTCATGGGTAAAAATACAGTTTTAAGCTTATTTTTGGCAATGAAGAGGAATAATTCGGGAATATTATTCCTGGTTTCCTCTGGAATCAGGTATAATTGACCCGCAGCCAACAGAGCAGAAGTGATTTCATGGATAGAGGCATCAAAACTAATGGTGGAAAACTGCAATACCTTGGTGCAATCAATATTAGTATACTTATGATGGAATAGGATCAAATTCACCATGTTGGTATGCTCGACCATCACCCCCTTGGGTTTACCGGTAGAGCCGGAAGTAAATATCACATACACAAGATCGGAACCGGTATTCAGATTGGGCAGAAAATCGGCACAACCGGTAGTGGATTCATTATAGGAACGATATATACTTTCATCACGGATATCCAATTTAGGAATATTTCCAATGTAAGTGGCAGTGTCGGGATCGATTTCAAAATTGGTGAGCAAAACAGACATGTGGCTGTCAGTCAACATGAATTGTTTTCGTTGCGGTGGTAGTTTGGGGTCAATGGGTAAATACGCGCCACCGGCTTTCATGATGGCGAGCATTCCTATGACCAGTTCAAAGGAACGTTCTACCATTAGGCCTACAATATGGTCTTTGCCAACACCATAACTTCTGAGTAATTTAGCCAAACACGAGGTGCTATGATGCAATTGCTGATAAGTTAAAAAAGCATTGCCAAACACCAGCGCGGTTTTATCTTTATTTTCCAGGGCTATTTTCTCAAACCATGCATGAATCGTCTCGTGAAGATTTAGCGGCTCATTTACACCATTGGAAATAGCGAGTATTTGCTCTTTCTCAGCGGGGTTTAGAATCTGGATAGCGGCAATTTTTTGCTTTGGATTGGCGAGGACAGCAGTAATAATATTTTTTAAATAACGACTAAACGCCCGGACAGTATCTGCTGTGAATAATTTAGTACAATACTCCAGTTCAAAAACCAATTGCTCGTCTTTCTCCCGTCCATCCAGATTTAAATCAAATTTGGCTGTTTTATTTTCATGGGCGAGCGGGGTCACTTGTAAACCGGGAATAGTAATCTCGGATATCTCCATGTTTTGGAAGGCAAACATAACATCAAATAACGGGTTTCGCGACGTCTCCCTTTTTATGAACACGCGATCCACCAAATCTTCAAAGGGGTAGTCTTGGTTTTGAAAAGAGTCCACGGTTCTGCTTTTTATTTCTTTTAAAAAGTCTGCCACGTTTTTGGTGGCTACTGGATAGTTTCGTAACGGCAGGGTATTGACAAACATGCCTACAATGGATTGCAATTGTTCATGTCTTCTGGCGGCAATGGGTGTGCCGATAATAATATCTTCATCGCCCGTTAATTTAGCCAGCCAGATAGTGCAAATGGCCAGGAGCACCATGTACAGGGTAACGTCCTGGTCTAAGGCCAGGGCTTTTAAAGCACGGGTTTGGGCAAGAGTGAGTGCAAAAGTCAAACGATCCCCGGCAAAACTCTGCACGAGGGGGCGGGAATAATCGCCACGTAAATTTAAAACAGGGATATCCTCGGCAAATTGGGCAAGCCAATATTTTTCCTGGGTGACCAACAAGTCCCTGTTTTTTTTATCATTCTGCCATGCGGCAAAATCTTTATACTGAATAGGTAAGACTGGCAGTTCAGCACCGCTATAAAGCGCCATAAACTCTTTTATTATAATTCCGATGGAAGTGCCATCGGCAATAATATGGTGCAGGTCGACTACCAGCAAAAATTGTGCTTCGGCTTGTTTGACCAACCCAACGCGCAATAAGGGGGGCTGGGATAGATCAAAGGGCCGCACAAACTCAGTGATGATGTGAGCGGGCGATAAACTGGCATTATCAAGCGGGGTATAATCTGCTATGGCAAATTCAAATTCAGGGTGAATGCGCTGGACGGTTTCTTCGCCGATCATCACAAAGGATGTTCTTAAGCTCTCATGCCTTTGAATTAGATTTTTTAAGGTTTTTTCCACCCGGTTTTTATCTAACTGACCATTAAATTGCATGATGGCGGGCATATTATAGGCAAAACTAACGGATTCTAATTGATAGAGGAAATAGAGTCGTCTCTGGGCAGAGGTTAATGGGTAATACTCTTTGGATTCAATTGGTTCTATACACTGGAACGCTTCTTTAACATGGTCTCCCAGTGATTCTGCCAAGGCGCGAATCGTGGGTTTTTTAAATATCTCGACCAATGGCATCTTGACATGGAACTCCTTGGCTAAACGCGCGGTTAAAGCAGTGGCTTTTAAGGAATGACCGCCCATTTGGAAAAAGTTATCATCAATGCCCACAAGCTCCTGCACTAAATCTTTCCCCAACACTGTACCCCAGATGTCTGCCAATTTCTTTTCAATCGTATTTCGTGGCGCCACATACTCTGTTCCCGCATTATTTTCCGGCGCGGGTAAGGCACGACGATTGACTTTACCACTGGGAGTCATAGGGAAGCTGGGCAACGATATAAAATGGGCGGGAACCATATAATCAGGCAAGAGATTAGCTAAAAACGCCTGCAACAAGGGAACGGGGCGATTGGGAAATAATACGTAATAGGCAACCAGAAAGAGTTCGTCTTTTTTATCGGCTAGAGCCAGCACTATCGCGTCTTGAATGTCCGGGTGTTTCTTTAATTGGTTCTCAATCTCACCGGGTTCAATCCGAAACCCCCTGATTTTGATCTGAAAATCCAAACGGCCCAAGAACTGAATGTTCCCATCGTTTAACCATCGGGCCATATCACCGGTACGATAGAGTCGATCTCCAGGCACAAATGGATTCACTACAAATTTCTCGGCGGTTAAGGCCACATTACTTAAATAACCACGCCCCACTGGTACGCCACCAATCATCAATTCACCGCTAACTCCAATAGGTAACACATGGTCATGTTTATCTAAAATATAAATACGGGTATTGGCAATGGGCGCGCCAATACCGGGTAAATAAGGAATTTCACCCGTGGGATCAATGGTCAAAGTGGTCACAACATGGCTCTCAGAAGGACCATAATGATTGTGCAGATAAACACCGCGCTCTTTGAGGAATTTCTGCAATGCCTCGTTCACCACCAATTGTTCACCTGCGGCAATGATATGCAACACACAATCAGGAAAACTGGCGATATATTCTGGATCAGAGAAAACAAAATTTAAAAAAGCAGGCGGTAAAAATAGAACACGAATCTGGTGCTGTTGAATGAATTGCAATAACCGGGGCACGTCGCTTTTCATTTCATTGTCAGGCAGAAATAAGGTGCCACCGGACAACAACGCGGAGAATATCTCTTGAATGGACACATCAAACCCAATGGCAGCAAATTGCAACACGCTGGAAAATGAAATATGGGTCTGCTGGAATTGGAACTCCATTAGATTAACCAGCGTGTGATGTTCCACCATCACGCTTTTTGGTTTACCTGTAGAACCGGAAGTAGAGATTAAATAAAGTAAATCCTCTGGTCGGTTCACATGCACTGGATTAATCGCAGGGTCATGCGCCATTGTCGCCAAAATAGTGTCCACCCAGAAAATTTCCCGCTGCGCGAGACGGGTTTGCACTTTATCGGACTGACGAATATACGCCAAACCTGGAATAGTCTCTAAAATCGTGTCATCGGGCCACGTGTTTTGCTGCGCCATCATCGCTTGTACCAATTGCAGGGTGGTGATTTCCCCTTCACCCAGAACCGCCAGAGCAATAAGATGATCATCCAACATTTGTTTATAATCACTCGTGGCATACGGTCCACCCGCAATGATCGGCGCAGTGATACCCCATTGTTTTAAAAGCGCCACCGTGCGGTGGAAAAAATCTTTGTACATGGATAAGGTTCGTAAACCTATTAATTGGGGATTAAATAGGATTACTTGTTCCTGTAACTCCGCATCACTATCAAAATCAATACGGGATTTCAGCACTTTCACCGCTACATTGGGCCCCAGTTGTTGTTTGAGATACGTTGCCAAGTACATCAAACCTAACGGTTCCGCACCCACATCATATAGAGTATGCCCGCTCTCGGAGCGAAACGATTGCGAGAGGTCTAACAGTAACACACGAAACGCACCGGTCACACTGGGCAGAGAGGGATAAAAGGTTTTAATTTTCTCATTAAAATCTGGCGCCGCCATTTGTGCTTCGGGAATAAAGTGGATGGGTCCCAATTCTGCGGACGTGATATCCGCAAACTGGAGAATATCAGCAAAGGATTTGATATCCACCGGTAAATAACTGTCGTATTTCTGCACCAGCTCATCGGCGGTGAAACTTTTAACCTGCTGTTTTAAGACGTGTAGCAACCGTTCCTTGGAAAAAAAATACTCGATGGTAAATCGGGCCTGGTACTCCCGGACAAAATCCTTGGCAAATGGCAGCGTTTCGGGTAATTCATGGAACGCCAGATTTGTCGACGACTCGATTAATTGCCGACTGACCCCATTTGCCATGGCTAATTTTGCCATATCCGTATTGGGATAAATTTTCAAGATATTTAAATTGGGAAAATGAACCCATTTAAAACTCTTTAATAATTCCAGGGTTAACATGGCCTCTGCTTCGGTCTCCGTGGGGAAACCAATCATCATTTCCATTTCCAACACCACATGCGGATACTTGGTGGTGATGTAATGCACGTTCTCGGCGAACTTTTCCAGGTTTAATTGTTTGTTGATTAGCTTTTGCAAGCGCGGTGAGGCTGTTTCCAAGGCCAAATCAATATTCACTGTGCCCGCTGCAATCATCAGGTCAATAAAATCCGGGGTCAGGATATCACCACGTAAGCCATTGGGAAAGAATAACTGCACATCGGAATAATGCGCGATAATGGTTTCAAATAAGCGGCTACTGTTCTTTTTATTCAGATTAAACACATCATCAATAAACACAAAGCGTTTGACCCCTGCTTGGTAACACGCGTTTATCTCGCTAAAAATATTCTCGGCACTACGCATGACATGAGTTTTCGGCCATATTTTATGACAATACGCGCATTGATACGGGCAACCCCGCGTCGCCTGGATATTCACCGTGTATTTGGCTGGTGCTATGCCGATATAATGATGATACTTCCGATAATCAACCAATGTGCGATCGGGATGGGGCAAACCATCAAAATCAGCAATCTGCTGACGCTTGCTGGTAACCACTGGCAGAAGCACGGCGCCAGTTACACCACTTAAACGGCTAACAGAAAAAGGCAATGCGGTGTTTTTATCCGTGAGCAGAAAAACACTCCCGCTGTCTGCTAAAATAGCCAACACCCGTTCTTCGGGATACTCCGGGTTGATGGGTAAATACGCGCCGCCTGCTTTTAATATTGCCAGGATAGCCACGATCATATCTACTGAACGAGACATCAACACGGCCACGATAGTATCGGGTTGCACTCCTTTTTGGCGCAACAGAAACGCCAATTGATTGGCCTTGTTATTTAACGCCCCATACCGAAGCGAACCCTCACCCAACACGGCAAGCGCATCCGGCGTTCGTTCTACTTGTTGTTCAAACCAGTGCTGAATCGTTAAATCTTGCCGGTAAGGTTTTTCCGTGTGATTAAAGGCAAATAATACCTGTTCTTTTTCTGCGCTGCTTAACATGTCAATGTCTGCCAAAGCGACTTCGGGAAATGTGACCACTGTAGCAAGAATTTGCTGATAATAGCCAAAAAACCGGTGCATCGTATCGGCTTTAAATAATTTGGTGCAATACCCCACGGTAAAACAAAGTGTTTCTTGTTGTTCTTCAGCCATCAGGTAGAGATCAAAGGGCGCGATAAATGTTTCAAATGGCAGCGGTGTTATTTTTAAGCCTGCTATTTTAATTCCTGCCGTATTCATATTTTGCAGGATGAACATCATATCAAATAACGGGTTGCGACCCAGATCCCGATTGGGCAAAAGCTCCTCCACCAGATCATCAAACTGATAGTCCTGGTTCTCAAAAGCAGCCAGAGTTTTTTGTTTGACATGTTGGAGGAACGCATTAAAATAGCGTTCTTTTTCCAGATTGGTGCGCAATGCCAATGTGTTCACAAACATGCCCATAATCGCTTCTAAATCCGCGTGTCTACGCCCTGCCGTGGGTGTTCCGACCACGATCTCTGTAGCACCACTCAGGCGCCACAACAGCACATAGTAGCTGGCGATAAGAAACATAAAAAGCGTCACATCCTCTTTTTGCAGGCGATTCTTTAAGGCCATATATAGGGGCGTGGGAAGCGTAAAATAATACTTCTCCCCGGCAAAACTTTGCACCACGGGTCTGGGGAAATCATAGGGCAAGGGTAAGCCCGGAATCTCGCCGGCGAACTCAGCCAACCAATACTCCCGTTGTTTTTTGTTGTCGCCGCGCTCTTTGTTCTGGGTCTGCCATTGCGAATAATCCTTGTATTGGATACGCATGGGCGGTAAGTACTGCCCGTGATAGAGCGCGCTAAAATCATTGATAAATATGTTGACCGATATACCATCGGAGATAATATGATGCATGCCTGCCATTAAAATGTGACGGTTGCCAGCGATTTTTATCACGCCGACTCTGAACAACGGCGCTTTAGACAAATCAAAAGACCTTAAGAACGCACGGTTGAGCTGTTCCACCGCACTATGTTTCATAGGGTCGTTGTCTACCAAATTAAGCGCACACAGATCATAATATTCGATGGCAAAATCCACGGCACTGGCCAAAGCAATCTTTTGGACGGGTACATCATGGATGAATAAGAAAGAGGTTCGTAAACATTCATGTCTGGCAATCAATTGTGTGAGACTTTTTTCCAATCTTGCCAAATCCAGTTCCCCTTCCAGGTGGAACACGTCGTGCATATTGTAATTGAGGCTATTGGCTTCCATGAGCGATAAAATATACAACCGTTTCTGCGCCGATGATACCCCATAATACTCTTTTTCTTCTACTGCGGCTATCCCTTGGAACCGTACCCCCTCAGCATTGCCCAGATATTCCGCGAGTCCACGGATAGTCGGGCGTTTAAAGATTTCAGACAAGGGAATTTTTACATTTAATGTTTTATGGATACGCGATACCAGCGAAGTGGCTTTCAAAGAGTGTCCACCCAAATGAAAAAAGTTATCATCAATATCTAACGAACCCTCTTTCTCCAATACTGCCGCCCATATTTTTACCAATGCCGCTTCCATGTCCGTGTGTTTCGTTAAAGACGTCTCACTTTTACCTATACCGGGCAAACGGGGAAAAGCACCATTGGGATCACCAGTCATATAGGTCAAGATATCGGTCGCAGATGAACCATCAAGCAACAGGGCAGAAAATATCTCCGGCGTGATCTGCTCCAAGTTGAGTATTTCACATTGCTGGGCCAAGAGCCACACTTTTTCCGCTTGGCGAATATAAGCCAGACCTGGAATGGTTGCCAATATCTCATCTGTGGGCCAATTATTATTAAAGACCATCATCTCTTTGACCAGATGCAGGAAGGTTAATTCCCCTTCACCCAGAACCGCCACAGCAATGAGCTGATCCTGGAGCATTTGTTTATAATCACTCGTGGCATAAGGTCCACCCGCAATAATAGGCGCATCGATTCCCCACTGTTTGATTAGCGAAACGGTGCGATGAAAGAAATCTTTGTACAGAGTCAACGTGCGCAGACCAATCAGATGCGGTTTAAACAATAAAACTTGTTCTTGCAGTTGCGCAAACGTATCAAAATCAATCCGCGACTTCAGTACCTTGACCTCCACCTGTTCACCCAGTTGTTGCTGAAGATAACTGGCCAGAGCCATCAACCCCAAAGGCTCTGAACCCAAATCATACAAGGTATGGCAACTTTCCGAACGAAATGATTGCGACAAATCCAGCAATAAGACCTTAAAGGCATTAACCAAGCTGGGCTGGGAAGGAAAAAAAACTTTTATTTTCTCATTAAAATCAGGCGCAGCCATTCGTTCCCCGGAAATAAATTGCATCGGTCCCAACTCCTCCGGGGTAATTTCCGCACACGTCAGAATATCGTCAAAAGAACGGATATCCACGGGTAAATAACTGTCATACTTCTGCACCAATTCCTCGGCGGTAAAACTTTTCGCCTGTTGTTTGAGAACGTGCAGCAACCGTTCCTTGGCTAAAAAATACTCGTTGGCAAACCGCGCCTGATATTCCCGGACAAAATCCTTTGCAAAGGGCAATGTTTCCGGCAATTCATGAAAGGCCAGATTGGTCGACGCCTCAATCAATCGACGACTCACACCATGCGCCATTGCCAGTTGCGCCATGTCTGTATTCGGATAAATTTTAAGGATATTCACATTGGGGAAATGGACCCATTTAAAGCTTTTTAATAATTCCAGAGTTTGTAATGCTTCCGCTTCCGTCTCCGTGGGGAAGCCAATCATCATTTCCATTTCCAAAACCACCTGCGGGTATTTTTTTGTGATATAATGGACATTGGCAATAAATTTATCCAGGTTCAATTGTTTATTGATCAGTTTTTGCAAACGCGGTGACGCTGTTTCCAATGCCAAGTCAATATTAATCGTGCCAGCGGCAATCATCAGATCAATAAAATCCGGCGTCAGAATATCACCCCGTAACCCATTGGGAAAAAAGAGTTGCACATCATCATAATGTTGAATAATCGTTTCAAATAAACGGGCGCTGTTCTTTTTATTCAGGTTGAAGACATCGTCAATAAAAACAAATCGTTTCACCCCGGCTTGATAACAGGCGCTCAGTTCCGCGAAGATATTTTCTGCCGAACGCATCACATGTGTTTTCGGCCAAATTTTATGGCAATAAGCGCATAAATAAGGACACCCTCTGGTCGCCTGAATATTCACCGTGTATTTTGCCGGGGCCATACCAATATTACGATGATACTTGCGATAGTCAATCAATGTGCGATTCGGATGCGGTAAAGAATCAAAGTCTGTGATTTGGGGCCGTTTCGCAGTTACCTGGGGCACAACGCTGGGCACTTCTAATCCGTGTAACAGAGTATCAGGAAGGAAACGCAACGCTTTTTCCATGGTCAGAAAAAGTGACGCACCACTCTCTGCCAATAATTGCTGCTTCTCTGCCGCTGTTAAGCGTTTATTTGTGTCATATGTTTTAGGAACAGGCAAGTGGCGGTAGTCAATTTTTCCACTTGGCGTGAGTGGGATACGTCCCATAGGCATAAAATAAGCCGGGATCATATAATCCGGTAATTGTTGCGCCAAATAAGCACGCCACACCGAAACAGCAACAGGATGCCCGTCATGAAGTACTACATAGGCGCATAAATAATTCTCACCCGTTTCACTTTGCCGCGCATACACTACCGCCTCTTTGATTGCTTCATGTCTGACCAATACACTTTCGATCTCTCCCAATTCAATTCTGAAGCCCCGTATTTTGACTTGCTGGTCAATTCGGCCCAAGAACTCGATGTTTCCATCTCCTAACCAGCGTGTAAGATCACCCGTGCAGTACACTTTTTTTTCAGGCAAATGGGGTGTTGCTATAAATTTGGCTTTTGTCAATGAGTCGTTATTATAATAACCTTTAGACAGACCAATCCCACCAATATATAATTCACCCGGAATACCTATCGGCACTACCTGCTGGGTTTTATCCAGAATATACACACACACATGCGGAATTGGTTTTCCAATTGGAATTATAGTCGGGTGCAGAACCGTGTCGTTAGGAATGCGAAAGAAAGTGGCAATATCCGTGCATTCAGTCGGTCCATAGGTGTTGATTATCTCGCAAAAATAAGCTTCAGACATCACCCAGCGTTGCAGTTTTTCCAAACGGATCGGTTCACCACCCAAAACGATCACACGTAAAGAAACCAACGCGCTAAAATCATTTTGGTCACTCAATTCAATCAGCGGGTAAAATACACTCGGAGCACAGTTGATCATGGTTACCTGTTCTTGTTCAATCAGTTGAGTTAATTCTCCATAATCAGGAATTCCTGGTGCCGATAATGTCAGGCGTCCACCAGTCAGAAAAGGGGAGAATAAATTCTTTTGCGAAAGATCAAAACTAATAGGCGCTATCAACAAATTATTATCGTCCTGATTGATCGCAAATTCATCAATATACCACTGGTGCAAGTTCACAAATCCCCGTTTAGGAACCATCACGCCCTTGGGTTTGCCAGTAGACCCAGAAGTATAAATCATGTACAACAGATCCAGTTGATCCTCCCCTATTGCCGTTTCCTTTTTATCCCTGAAGGCACAGGACTGTTCAATATCGATTACTTCCCCATGAAACACACTGGCACCTGTAAATCTTGCACCCGTCACCAAGAAAGGGGTTTGACTATCTTCCAGCATAAAACGCACCCGTTCCGGTGGATAATCCGGGTCGATGGGCAAGTAAGCACCCCCTGCTTTTATAATGCCCCATATTCCCACCATCATTTCAACTGAACGTTCCACCATCAAACCCACAATAGTATTGGGTCCCACCCCTTTTTGTTGTAATACAGAACCCAAGTTGTCCGCGCGTTCTTTTAAACCGTGATAGGTCAGGAAATGGTGTGCGAAAGAGACCAGCGCGATCTGATCCCGTGTTTTTTCCACCTGTTCATTAAACATTCCATAAATACTTTTATAATCTCCATATTCCCCGGTCGTTGTATTAAACTCATATAATATCCGGTGCTTCTCAGCCTGTGATATTATTTCTATTTGGCCCACGTTTTGCGTGGCATTATCTATAATATGGTGGATCAATCGTTCAAAATGTTCTGCTAAACTCGTAATCGCCTCTTTTTCAAAACATTCCTGCTTGAAAAGGAAGTGGATGGTGATATCATTTTCCAGCATAATGCCCACTGTTAAATCATAATGGGTCATTTCTGACATAGTATAGGAACCAATTCTCAAGCGGCTCGCTTCTGGGAGCAAACCATTATCCAGCGGGTAATTATTTAAAACCACAATCGTATCAAACAACGATTCCCAGCTCTCCAGTCCACTCCATTTCCTAATATCTACTAACGCCGAGTTCTCAAAAGCCTCCCGTGCCCGCAACTCTTTATCTATTTTTGCTACTACCGCGCCTAATTTTTCTTCCCCCACCGTTTGCACTCGTAGTGGAATCGTGTTGATACACAGGCCCACCATATTTTCTATGCCTTTAATCTGTGCCGGTCTCCCAGAGACAGTTGTGCCAAAAGAAACATCCTCGTTACCGCTATATTTTTGCAGTAATATCCCCCAGGCCGTATAGAACACCGCCGCCAAGGTAACCCGGTTGTTTTTGACCTCCGTTTCCAATTGTTCTTTCATATCCCTGTGTAAAACAAGCGAATGTGTGGCCACGCCTTTTAAGGTTCCTGTTTGCCATTTCTTGATTGGCAGTTCCGCAGCCCGGTCGGAGCCAGCCAGATATTCTTGCCAGAATTGGGCTTGCTTTTCTATCTCTTGGTGTTGAAGCCAGTGGATGAATTCCTTAAATTCTGTTTTTCTCGGAAGAATTGGTTTTTTACCCAGGCTCAATTCGTGATATACCCCGAAGAATTCTTTCAGAAGAATGCCGTTGCTCCAGCCGTCATAGAGGATATGGTGGTTGCAAATCAGCATTTCATTATTCTTTTCCGTCAGCTTGCACAGCACAATGCGAAAAGGAACCTCTTGCAGATCAAACCTGTTGTGTCGCTCTTTATCTTTAATCTCTTGCAACAGAGTATGTTTCGTAGCAGGGTTTTCCATTGACAGGTCATAAAGAGTGATCTTAGGTGGGTATTCTTTCAGAATAACCTGGGTTGGTTTTTCCAGTTTTTCCCAGCGAAACACCGTGCGTAGCATCTCATTCGTATTGACCACCGTCTGCCATGCTTTTTTAAAGAGCTCGAAATCAATCTGACCCGTGATTTCCAGGTTTAATTGTTCATAGTATTGCGAACTTTCCGGTTCTTTTTGGTAATGGAAGAGCATTCCTTCTTGCGTGGGTGTTAACATAAGGATGTCCGCGATGTTTTTTCGTTCCAGTTGTTTCATTTTTTTCTTAGTATACCTCTATTGGCTTGCTTGTTGGTTATGGATTGGGATAAAAAACCCGTGTGTCTTATTTTCCAATAGGCTTCCGCCCTTGGAAAAACGGGTATTTAGCTTAAAATAAGTTGATTGTTTGACATTTTTTCTGATAATGTTCAAACAGTATTATACTATATTTAAGGGATTTTGCATAGGTATCAGATTATCTTGGATTTGCCAGCATTTTTAAAAGAGCCACGGATCACCGTGGCAATCTGGACACTCTGGACAAACTGGACTTTCTGGACATACTGGACAAGCCAGGAAAATCAAAAGTTTTGTGAAGTCCAGTTTGTCCAGAGTGTCCAGTATGTCCAGAGTGTCCAGTTCTTTTAGAAACGTGGCGATTGGATTCAGGTTATTTTGGACTTACTAACACTTTTATTATTAACTTTCTTTGACAAAAACCTCTTTGCCTAAAAAGGCAATCGCCAATTTTTTGATCCGCGTGAGGCCTCGTTCTTTTAATTCCGTTTCGTACTTTTTTGCTTTGATCTGAGCCAGTGCCGCTTCCAATGCAGTAGCTACTGTTTCGTTTTCATCCATATTCACCGATTTGAACTCGATGATATAACCTGTTAAGGAAAGGTCTTTAGGAATAATCATAATATCGTATCTGCCATAACCCGATTCGCGGTTGGATCTTACTTCATGCGTATTGGTTATCCAGATGAGGAGGCCAGCCACCAGTGCATGATATACTTTCTCCGGTTCGCCGCCGAAATCATGGTAACTGAATACCGCCAGCACGACTTGTTTTAACATCTTTTCGAAAAGGAAAATGTTGCCATCAATTAAGGCTTTGAGCATAGTCTCCAGTTTTTCATTTTCGATCTTGGTGGAAAAATAGCGATCAATTATGCCAGAATAGGAGACCTTTACTTCTTCATTGGGAATAGAAAGAGTATAATAAAATTTTCCAAAGGCAGGGTTCCATCTTTCGTCCGTCTGTTTCAGGTAGCCCCCCATCAATAGGAAACCCCATAAAAAATCCTCGTGTTGGGCGACTTCCTTTAAGACGATGTTTTCATTAATGGCTTTTTCAATGGACTCGCCACGGATGAGTTGTTCCAACTCTTTTCTAAGTTCGATGCCACCTTTGGATAGTAAAAAATCTACGATCTGATTGTCGGAAGTATTAATCCAGTAAGGTCGCAATTTCTTTTCCTCGTCGTTTAGAAAATTAATAATAGACCAAGGATTATAAATGACCTTGTTCCCAAAGCGGTAACCATTGTACCACAACTGAACTTGGTCAAGCATATCTATCACGTGAAAATCCTCTAACATGGTTTTCACTTCCTCTTCGGTGAACCCGAAATGGTCGCTGAATTTATTTGACAGCAGTGTATAGACCCCAGGATTGTTGAAGCCAGAGAAAATCGATTCCTTGGCAATACGCATTATACCCGTTAAAACACCCTTTTCCAGGTATTTATCGGTATCTTTTAACCCGCCACCCAGGAAGTTGCGGATAAAAGAAATGATCTCTTCATAATACCCGTTATTAAAACCAGCATGAACAGGGGCATCGTATTCATCAATCAAAATAACCACCCGTTCACGGTAAAATCGGCTCAAAAAAATAAGCAGTTTACGAAGACTGTTTTCATAGTTCCCTCTGTTTCCTTTTAAATCAACTATCTTCTGATAGTACACTTTTTCCGCAGGTTTGAGTACAGGGCTATTCAAAAGGTAATCATGTTTAAGGTACTCTTCTTGGACAAGCTCTTTGATCTTATCAAAACACGATTTCCAGTTGTTTTCCTTGATATCTCTTAAGGATAAAAAGATAACCGGGTATTTCCCCATTTTATCCAAATACTCTTGACCAGCCGAAGTGATAGCCAGAGAGGTGAATAAATTTTTATAGGTATTTGGCAGGTGAGTTTCTGAGTTTAATGTGGATGATGGAATTTGTGATGCAGGGGAAGTTATATCTGGGCAGAGGTCGTAAAAATAACCCAACATCGACAGGTTGAGTGTTTTTCCAAAGCGTCGTGGACGGGGAATGAGGAGGATTTTGTCGCCGCTGTCGATGATTTCTTTAATAAACAGGGTTTTGTCCACGTAATAATAGTCGCCTGTCACCACATCTTTAAAATCCGATATCCCAATGGGCAGTTTTCTTTTTTTCATTCGTTCATTCACCAGCCCTATTATACCATAATTTAATAATTACTGGCAATGTATAAATTGGAAATCACGGATCATTCTGGACCAACTGGACTTCCCAAAACCTTTGAATTTTTTCCAGCTTGTCCAGTAAGTCCAGAGTGTCCAGAAGGGTTTGGAGCAGGAGGACAATCGAATGATTCGACGTCTCCTGCTCCGTGAACGGATTGTTATTGTTTACTTGGTAAAAAAGTTCAACAAGGGAATATCAACAGCGATAAAGACATTCCATTTCCAGACATTATCCATATTAATTACAGTAACAGTTTCACCTGCTACATCTTTACTAATACTTGTTAACTGTGGCTCCCTTTGCCATCCTACCCCGAAAGAGAGAGGTAAACTGTTTATCCCAAAGATTGCATGGATGCCTGGGGAAACAATATTTTTTAATGTAATCTTCGGAATTTCCTTTTCATTTTCTTTGAACTGATAGGAAGTCACAGCGCCGAGGTCAATTACAGAGAAAAATAAGCTGACAGATTTTATAACCTTTCCTATTGATTTATTTGATATTTTACCTTTACTCAAAGAGAGTCCAACAGGCGCCCACACTTTGATGTGGTGTGTATCTGGATTAACTTGATCACTTGAACTGGTTTGAATGGGAATTTCTTTATAAGGCGACAGAGATAAAGAACCACCAACATACGCATTAAGTGCAATATTAAAATTAGAGTTCTTTTTGATTGACCAACTGCCTGCTGGTAGTATAACTGATTCGATTAGGTCAGCCACATTACCAGAATTTTCCGCTTTTGCCAATGCCGCGATAAAAGCACCATATTGCATCAGTTTACCTCTGATTTTTTTATATTTATGATCCTCTGTTCCCATGGCTTCATCCAAGAGCCTGACCACATCAAAAATAAGTGAACCATAATTTCGCTGGTTTGCATCTAGATAAATATCTCCAGCGATTCTGATATATGCAATAGCCTTATTAAACTCGCTATGAGCATTATTTTTGCCATTTGCATTATTAATATCATTTATTATTGTTTGAACATCCTCAGGAAGGTTATTTTTCTTTGTAACATACTCAATAAAGAAAACAGAATATTCTACTGAATCCAACACTTCACGAAAAAACTTATAATAGTCATTATAAGTTGGATTTTCCCCTTTGGCTTTCTTATTTTTGAGTTCTAACCTATAGGTTTCCAGAAGTTTAATTTTTGATACGAAGAAGTTGATGTTCGTTTTCACCTTATCAATATTACTATCATTTACCTTTGTTAAGATAGTCCTAAATTCCATTTCTCCAATTTTGATATTGGGACATTTTTGCCACATCAATCCCAGGAATAACTTTCTCATGATGCTATTATTAATCAGTACTTCGAATGATTCCCATTCTACCCAATGGTCATTGTTGTTTTTGTCCCGTAATGAGTTAGAAATGAATTTTAGCACAGAATGAAACTCATTAAATTCTTTCGCACCTACTGCATGTAAAAAATTGGATGTTTCCTCACAAAATAAAATATCAGCAGGGTACTTATCTTGTTTAATCGCATTTATGATTCCTAATGCCGGAATCAATATTTTTCCAATATTAGAGCCCTCAGTTATTTTTAGTTTTTCCAATGCTTTGGGTAAAACTGAATATATATTGCTCAAATCTTTTTCAAAGGCTTCACGAAGACTCTGAATGAATAAGGAAAATTTATAGATATCTTCATTAATTGTACCAAGGATTTTTTTTGTCTCTGGGAATAGAACTCCAAATATCTCAAATTTCTTACCATCAATAAGCTTCTGGAATCTTTTAAAAAATGCAACACTCAACTCCTCTTTTACCCTTTTAACTAGAACCTTGGACAGCCCAGAGACAAGAGTCGTGGTATCAATAAGACCAGTAATAGAAGCGGCAGCAGTGGATCTCTTATCTATCCCAGCCTTTAAACTTTGTGGTAAGTCTTCCACGGGTATTGAAAACGTAGTACCATTTGAGTCTAATTGTAATTCTATAAATGGATTGTTTAAATAAACAGTTACAGCATTTGAACTCTGAGGGGTATTCATTAGTGACGCATCATACATTGCCAATATCTTCAATATTTCTTTATCCAACTTTAAAACCACCTTACCGCTTTCGTTTACAACCTCACCTTTCTTTGCCAATTCAACTGCATCATTGTACGTATATTGCCCGGACAAATTGGCACAAAACACTACCAAGACAAACATCATCAATATCACCTTGATTTTCTGACTCATTTTAATCCTCCTGTTCTTTGATTGCTATTGTTTTTTAAAAATTTCACGCTCTTAAACCGCATCCCGGTTTCTTTCATCAAACAAAATAACTCCAGACGGTTGGATTTATACCAGTCTGCTCTGTTTACAATCAATTTTTCTAGAATCAATCGATCCATACATATTATAACCTAAAAAAATTTCGCGACTGGTAAATTTGATGCAAAATCACTGGTAATTTTGATGCACGCCACCCAAAATACTAGCACAAATGATGCAAGACATGTAATCTTGATGCAAAATGAACGTTTATAGATAAAAAAGAGGATTTGGCACGAGTTTTGCTTTAAAGAATTTAGAAAGGTAGAGACGTAACACACTACGTCTCTACCCGTTTGGAAAAATTCTAACTGACTTCCGTTCTGGTGATTTTGGCTACCAAATTGGCAGTGGGATCAGGACAACGGACAAATTCCGTCGTAATACCTTTCTCATTGATGACTTTTTGATAAGGCGTACCCTCGTATTTCCAAGGCAATGTGCCCCCAAACATCAACGCTACCAAAAAATCATGCATACTGGACATCAACCACGGACAAATCTTGTTCATATCCCCAGGAATCTGGAACTTATCGCCTTTTTTATGACACCATGTGTCTTCCCGCGCTTCAAAAATTTCCACTTCAAACTTGTAGTTCGGTTTCTTCGGTGGTGGCGGTGCCTCTTGCCCCACTAAATCCACTGCCATAGGAACTGCTAATAACCCCGCCACAGCTCCACCCGCTTTTCCACAAAATTCTCTTCGTTGCATGCTTCCTCCTTTTTTCCATTTTAATAGTATTGGTTTACTTGCTGCCAAATTATACGAAAAAAAACAGGGAAGGTTCATAAAATGGCAAAAAGTTCCTCGTTTCTAGTCGTTTTTGGGTTTTAGGGGAAGGTAGACCCAATATCCCTGTCACATTTTTAAATATTCCACCCACTTGATCAATGAAAAAAGGCAATCCAGGTTTACCGGGACATAGTTTCGAATTTTAGCAGGCAAAGTAGAGCGGAACTTGGACGTTGCACTCGTGCAAGTAGATACTTTAGGATGGAAAGAACACGTTTCAGTATTGCAAGTTAATAGTGTAACACTGCATTTAGACATTGCACCACTGCATTTAGACATTGCACCGCTGCATTTAGACATTGCACCGCTGCATTTAGACATTGCACCGCTGCATTTAATGATTGCACCACTGCATTTAGACATTGCACCACTGCATTTAATGATTGCACCACAACATTTAATGATTGTACCACAACATGTAATGATTGCACCACAACATTTAATGATTGCAAAGCTGCATTTAATGATTGCACCACAACATGTAATGATTTCACCATGAAAATGACTGATTCCACTTCTAAAATGGCAAAGTACACCCAAACAAGGACACATCGTTCCAAGGAAGAAGGAATTGTAAAGGCAACAACCACTCGTTGTAACCCTTTTTTACAGAGAAGAAGGCATAATTAAACCATAAATCCTTAGCCAGGAATAAGTGTACCCCAAAACCCATTGATTGCTTCCCATTCCCATGATGTTTTAACCCAGAATGAACACTGATACTCCCGCCATCACCATGAGTATCCTGCAATCTAACTCGCCTCAAAAAAAATCATTGCCCAAGCATGTGGCTTATGTGTGAAACCGAATCGAAACCAGAAACGTATTGCCATATCTGAAGCGAATCAATACAAAAACCGAAGAGATACGACCCGGATGCACCAGCATTTTTATAAGCTCCACCAATAACCATGGCACGCTCGACTATCTAGACATACTGGACGCACTGGACAAGCTCGAAAAATAAAAGGTTTTGTGAAGTCCAGTAAGTCCAGATAGTCCAGTATGTCCAGATAGTCCAGTTTTTTCTGAAACGTGGCGATGCTTCCAGGCCACCCCCATGCCTTTGCAAAATGACTACAATATGGTATAATCTCTTTTTAAAAAAGCTAGGAAATATTATTATATTAATCAGGTCAGATATATTCTTAAAAAAGCCAGTTGTCTCCAGTAATATGACCATCAATTCAAAGGCGGTAGCCTATCAATAAATAAAACAATCCAAAATTAATCACAATCCCTACCCAATAATCAAACAACTATTTATCCCATAAAGGTACAGCTCATGAATAGCCAATATAAAATGAGTGCCACCCACTTTAAAAAACCTGAAAGGAGAATAACATGAAGAATGATATCGCATTAATCGTCGAGGATAGTCCAGCTCTACCCATTGGAATACTGGGGATATTAAAAGCAGGTAACTGGTTTGTCCCGATCAATCCTTCCTTTCCCAGCGATAGAGTCAATTATATTATTAACGATTGCCGTATTCGGATTATTTTAACCGACCGGGTGAATTATGACCATGTGCGAGAAATAGTGGCACAAAATCCCCACGTAGAACATATACTCTGCATTGACGAAGAGGTCCCCACCCCTTCTCTTACTTCTCTCCCATCTTTTCCTTCCACTTCAGACCCTGCCTACATCATCTATACTTCCGGTTCCACCGGGCGTCCCAAGGGAGTACCTATCACCCATCGCCATTTAATTCCCCTGTGTACTTGGTTCAGAGAGTATTTTGACCTCAGTACCCATACCCGCGTTTTGCAGAACCTCTCCTATACCTTTGATTTTGGCGTATTCGAACTAATGACCACCTTATTATATGGTGGCAGCCTTCTCTTCGTCGACAAAAAGGCCATCGCTGACTATCGCCAGTACAGTCACATTATAAACAGTCATGGCATTAATACTATCCACAGCACCCCCATTTTTTTTAATAGCATCGCCACCAGCGGAAATAAGATGCCACATCTCAAAATCGTGCATCTCGGTGGCGAACGACTCACCAGTACCATCATCAAAAATATTGCCGCCAAAGTAAACCCCCAATGCAACATCCACAATGGTTATGGCCCTACTGAAACCACTATCAATTGTGCCATATTCACCCTGACCGCCGCACAAGGCGCCAGTTTAGATGACAACACCACTATTCCTATTGGCCATCCCACCGCGCTACACCTATTATATATATTCGACAAATCATTCAACCCCCAACCCCTGGGTATTGCCGGTGAACTATGTATTGCCGGTGCCCATGTCGCGAATGGATACCTCAATAACCCCCAACTAACCCACGACAAATTTATTGCTCCGTCCATTTCGTCCATAATGTCCATTTCGTCCACAACGTCCATACCGTCCACTAAAATATACCAAACCGGCGATCTCGTGCGTTGGTTACCCGATGGCAATATTGAGTTCTTAGGACGCATTGACTTTCAAGTAAAGATTCGCGGCTACCGTATCGAACTCGGAGAAATCGAGAGTTCCCTGTTAAAGCACCCCGATATCACCGGTGCAGTGGTCATTGATGGAGAACAAGCCAATGGGAACCATTATCTTTGTGCTTATTATAGCACCGCTACCACAAAAACATTAACTGTCTCCATGTTAAAGGAACATCTGGCCCACCAACTCCCCGATTATATGATTCCCGCCTATTTTATCCACTTGGACGCTTTGCCCCTGACCGTTCATGGCAAGATAAACAGGAAAGCATTGCCGCTACCAGATCAAAGCACTATCGTAACCGGCGTTTTATATGAAATGCCAGTATCCCATACTGAAAAAGAACTGGTAAAAATCTGGCAGGACTTATTGGCTATAGAGCGCATCGGCATCCATGACGACTTCTTCGATCTCGGCGGCGATTCCATCCGCGTAGGCCGCTGTATCGCCCTGATCCGTGAGACATTGTCTGTTGAACTCCCCATGCGCAAGTTCTTCGAACGACCCTTCATCAAAGCATTGGCCACAGAGATAGAGAACCAGGAACGTCTCGTATCATCCATCCCCAAAGCCACCCGTGATCGCGATATTCCCCTTTCCTTTTCCCAGGAACGACTATGGTTCTTACACACACTGGATGCCCAGAATACCGCCTACTTTGTACCCCGGATCATCCGCATCAAAGGCAAACTGGAAACCACATTGTTGGAACAGACCTTCACTGAAATCATTCGCCGTCATGAAATCTTACGCACTATCTTCGTGACCAAAGCTGGCCTGCCCGTGCAGCAAGTTTTGCCACCCTATTATTTTAATATCCCGCTTATTCCGATACAAGAAGATCAGCTAAACCACTGGATCGACCAGGAAGGCAGCAAGGTATTTGCTTTAGAAAAAGGGCCCCTATTACGGGTTACCCTGTTGAAACTAAACGAAACCGAACATCTTATCGTGTTAACCGAGCATCATTTGATTCATGATGGTTGGACACAGGGGGTATTGTTAAATGAATTTATACGTATCTTCACCGCGTATTCCGCCGGAAAAGCGCATGATCTACCCGAATTACCCATTCAATATGCCGATTACGCTATCTGGCAACGCACCTATCACCACGGTGACCGCTTAAAACGACAGCTTGATTATTGGCAGGAAAAACTGGCTGGTTTGCGCCCCTTGCTCGAACTTCCTACAGATCACCCCAGACCTTCCGTGATGAGTGGTAGAGGAGATTTAAAAGAATTCCGTCTCTCTCTTCCCATGAGCCATCAATTAAAAGACTTTAGCCGCCAGAATGGTGTTACTTTATTTATGTCCATGCTCGCCGTGTTCAAGACCCTCTTGTACCGGTACACCGGAGCAGAAGATATTTGTGCTGGCACCGGGTTGGCCAATCGCAGTTACAAAGAGATGGAAAACATGTTAGGCATGGTCATCAACACCCTGCCCCTACGTACCCAACCATCCGGCCACATGAATTTCTTGCACTATTTAGCCCAGGTTAAAGAGACCTGTTTAGCCGCCTATCAGCACCAGGATACCCCTTTTGGCAAAATCGTGGAGATGTTGGGGCAACAGCGGAGTTTAAGTTATAATCCTATTTTCCAAGTATTGTTCAGTTTTATGGACACCCCAACCGATCATTTGTGGTTACCCGGTTTGGAATTACACTTGGAACCCACACATAATTATTCGGCCAAGTTTGACATCAATCTCGTAGTAGTGCCACCCATGCAACAACAGGAAAACTTCCCCTTCTCTGCCCAAAACGATCAGATCCTGGTGGAATGGGAATACAACGTGGATATTTTCCAGACCCAAACCATGGAACGAATGATCCATCATTATGTCCGCCTTATCGAAGCCATTCTTAGCAATCCTGACACCCGCATTGCCCAATTACCCATGCTCGCTCCAGATGAAATCCAACAATTATTATATGATTTCAACAATACATCCACCACTTATCCCAAAGAAAAAACCATCCACGAATTATTCATGGAACAAGCAGCCCAAACCCCGGAAAAAATCGCTTTGATCGCAACAAACCAACTTACCTACAGCGATTTAAACACCAAGTCCCAGCAATTGGCCCATTATTTAAAGGAATGTGGTGTATTGCCCGGAGATATCGTCGGAATTATCGGTGATCGTTCCCCATCCACTATCATTGGCATCTTAGGAATCTTAAAATCCGGTGCCGCCTATCTTCCCCTCGACCCAGACTACCCAGAAGACCGAAAACAATACATCCTATCAGACAGCGCTGCCAAAATCCTACTCACCAAAACCCAAATCCAAGATTCCACTCCCATAATTCCTATAATTCCCATACGTTCCATCACTCCCATCACTCCCACCAACCCCGCCTATATCATTTATACTTCCGGTTCCACTGGAGAACCCAAAGGTGTGATCGTCACCCATCAAAATGTCATCCGCCTCGTCAAAAACACCAACTATGTAAAATTCAATCCCGATGATTGTATCTTACAAACCGGCGCATTGGAATTTGATGCCTCTACTTTCGAGATATGGGGTGTTTTATTAAATGGGTTAACACTGGTTCTGATCGATAAGGAAACACTGTTGACTCCAGAAAAATTCAAAGCCTCTATCCGTGACCAAAAAGTTAGCACCATGTGGATGACTGCCCCATTATTCAACCAGATGTTGCAGGCCGATACCACTATTTTCGCCGGATTGAAGAATCTTTTAGTGGGAGGCGATGTCCTCTCCCCCCTACATATCTCGCGTTTGCGGCGCCAGTATCCCGATTTGAATGTGATCAATGGGTATGGCCCTACCGAGAACACCACGTTTTCCACCACCTTTTTAATTCAACAGGAATATAGTCATAATATTCCTATTGGCAAACCCATTACCAATTCTACCGCGTATATCCTTGATAAAACCAATCAACTATCCCCCATCGGCGTCGCTGGTGAACTCGTGGTGGGTGGAGATGGTCTTGCTTTGGGTTATCTAAATAATCCCCAATTAACCCAGGACAAATTTATCTATCTCCCCTTATCAACTCAGTTTTCCACAAGAATCTACAAGACCGGCGATTTAGCCCGTTGGTTAAGTGATGGCAATATCGAGTTTTTGGGCCGTATCGACCAGCAGGTTAAGATCAGGGGGTTCAGAATTGAACTGGGTGAGATCGAAACACGTCTATTAACATTCCCCCCTGTTTCCCAGGTTGTTGTATTACCTCAAAAGGATCGTTTTGGCGATAAATTCCTGGCCGCTTATTTTGTCGCGCATTCCCTGTTGACTGATACCCAATTGCGGGACCATCTATTAACCCAATTACCCGAATACATGATTCCTGCCTGTTTCATCCAATTGCAAAAAATCCCCCTGGCACCCACAGGAAAAGTCGACTATCACGCCTTACCCGAACCAGAAATAAAAAAAATAGACAACTTGATCGCTCCCACAAACGAAACAGAAACACAACTAGCCCTCATCTGGTATGATATATTAGATCGAGACCCAACGGTAAACCCCTTGGGTATCGAAGATAACTTCTTTCAAATCGGCGGACACTCTTTAAAAGCCACCTTGTTGCTGTCCCACATCCATAAAGTCTTTAATATAAAAATTCCCCTCACTGAAATATTCATTCGTCCCACTATTCGCGGTTTGGCCCATTATATTCACCATGCAGAGACTGAAAAATATATCCGCATCGAACCAGTCGAAGAGCGCGACTATTATGCCCTCTCCTCAGCACAGAAACGCTTGTTCTTTCTCCAACAAATGGACCCCCAAGCCACCACGTATAATATTTCTGCAGCCTGGATACTGGAGGGAACCCTGGAGCAATCCCGGTTAGAACAATCCTTGGTAAAATTAATCCAACGGCATGACAGTTTCCGTACTTCATTTATCGTTTATGAAGAAGAACCCGTGCAGGTCATTCATGACCATGTTCCCTTTGTGCTCGAATACCACGATATTTCCATGGTAGCCCATTTTTTCCGTCCTTTTGTTTTGGCTACAGCCCCGTTATTGCGCGTCGGGGTCGTGCCATTGGCTACCGACAAACATATCTTGCTGGTCGACATGCATCACATCATCAGCGATGGGTTGTCCATGGAGATTCTTGGCCATGAATTTGCCACCCTTCTGGCAGGAAAAGATTTACCCCCACTACTTCTCCAATACAAAGACTATTCCCAACAACAAAACCACGAACAAAGAAACAAGCAACTATTAAAGCAGGGAGAATTTTGGCGAGAGATTTTCGCCCACGACATACCCGTTCTTACTCTGCCCACCGATTATGTCCGCCCCACCCTCCAGAGTTTTGCTGGAAATAGAATAAGATTTACAATGAATGCCGAAATCACCGCTGCTTTAAACACATTATCATTACAAACAGAAACCACCTTATACATCCTATTGCTTTCCTTTTACACGATTTTCCTGGCCAAATTAAGCGGTCAAGAAGATATCGTGATTGGGACCCCTATTGCCGGTCGCAGGCATGCTGATCTAGAAAAGATCATCGGCATGTTTGTCAACACCTTGGCATTGAGAAATTTTCCAGATGCAGCAAAAAAATTTATACATTTTCTGGCAGAGGTTAAAGAAAGAACCTTAAAAGCATTTGAGAATCAAGAATACCCGTATGAAGATATAGTCGATGACGTTATCCTAACACGCGATATCAGTCGTAATCCTCTCTTTGATACTTTGTTTACACTGCAAAATACCGCCACCCAGGCCGTGGAAATTCCCGGCTTAACATTAGTACCCTATCCCCTGGAAAATAAAACATCCAAATTTGATCTCTTATTAACCGTATTAGAAATAAATAAAGGTTTGGAACTGACGTTTGAATACAATACCCATTTATTTAAGGAAGAGACCATCCAACGGTTTATCGCCTATTTTATAAATACCATTACCTCTACACTCCCCAATATAAATCAGGCCATTTCTGAAATACAACTACTATCCAACCACGAAAGAGAGCGTATTTTATATGAATTTAATACTACCGCCACACACTACCCTGCCCATAAAACCATCCCTGAACTATTTATGGAACAAGCCATAAAAAATCCCGACCACATCGCCATCCGCGCACAAAACAACCCGGGATGCCAACTTACCTACGCCACATTAAACACTCAATCCGATCAAATAGCCGATATGTTACGAACCAAAGGCGTTTTATCCGAAACCATTGTCGCAATTATGATGGCACGGTCCGTAGAAATGATCGTGGCTATTCTGGGTATCTTAAAATCCGGTGCTGCTTATCTCCCCATCGCTTCCGATTACCCCGCAGAGCGAAAACAATTTATGCTGGCAGACAGTGGCGCCAAAATCCTGCTCACTTCAGAAACTATTCATGCTATAATTTCCAATACTCCCACGACTCCAGTTTCTCCCGTAACTAACATTACGCCCATCACTTCCGCCAATATCGCCTACGTCATTTACACATCCGGCTCTACTGGCAAACCCAAAGGGGTACTCACCGCCCATTGTAATGTCACCCGTGTTGTTCAGAACACCAATTATATTGATTTAACTTCATCAGACCGTGTTTTGCAATTGTCCAATTATGCATTTGATGGTTCCATTTTCGACATCTTTGGCGCACTTTTGAATAGTGCAACCCTGGTGTTGATTGCCCCGGAAGATGTAATGGTTGTAGACCAATTGGCTGAAATAATAGAAAGTGAAGCAATAACCGTATTTTTTGTTACCACCGCGTTGTTTAATACCCTGATCGATTTAGAAATCCGCTGTTTGCGCCATATCAGAAAAGTGTTATTTGGAGGTGAACGGATATCATTGGCGCATTCTAAAAAAGCATTGGCTTATCTGGGCAAAGATCGTATCATCCATGTATATGGTCCGACTGAGTCGACCGTTTATGCCACCTATTATTTTATCAATGAAATCGCAACCAACGCCTACACGATTCCCATTGGCAATCCGCTATCCAACACCACCATTTATATACTGGACAAAAATTTAAAACCCCTCCCCATCGGTATAAGCGGAGAACTATTCATCGGTGGTGATGGTTTGGCCAGAGGGTATTTAAATCACCCGGAATTAACCCATGATACATTTATCTCTTCCCCATTCACCCCATCCACAAAACTCTACAAATCAGGTGACTTGGCCCGTTGGCTTGCAGATGGCAACATTGAATTTCTAGGCCGCATCGATCACCAGGTAAAAATCCGGGGCTTTCGCATTGAACTGGGCGAGATCGAGCATTGTTTATTAAAGATCAGCGACATAAAAGAAGCCGTAGTATTGGTTCACCAGGAAGGTTCAGAAGATAAATCAATCTGTGCTTATTTTGTTTCAAAAAAAGAGTATACCCCCTCCGCATTACGCGAACAACTGGCCCACGAATTGCCAGAATACATGCTTCCCACCTATTTTGTTCCACTGGAAAGAATCCCCCTGACCCCCAATGGAAAAATAGATCGGAAAAAATTACCAGAACCACTATTTACCAACGCAAATAAATACCAGGAATATCAGGCGCCAAGGAATAAAATAGAGAAAGAATTGGCAAAGATATGGTCTGAATTATTAATGAAACACACCGCCATCGGTATCAATAATAATTTTTTCCAATTGGGCGGTCACTCCTTAAAAGCCACCATACTTTTATCCAGAATCCACAAATTATTTAATGTCAAAATACCATTGGCAGAGATATTTAAAAAACCTACCATCAGCGGACTTTCCGATTATATCAGCAATGCCATTGGCGAGCATTACATCCTGATCGCACCCGTTGAAGAGAAGGAATACTATGCCCTATCGTCCGCACAGAAGCGGTTATTCTTTTTACAACAAATGGACCAAACCGGAACCACCTATAACATTTTAGACGCCTGGACATTGGCGGGAAATTTGGACAAACCCAGGTTAGAACAATCAATGGCAAAATTGATAGAACGGCATGAAAGTTTTCGCACCGCTTTTGTTGTGCTTAATGAAGAACCCGTGCAGCTTATCCACCCTGATGTTCCCTTTGCCCTCGAATATCTTGAAGTTTCACAGGTTCCTGATTTTAGCCGGCCTTTTGATTTAACCATCGCCCCATTGTTACGGGTAGGATTGGTAGAATTAACTAAAGATACATTTATTTTGCTGGTCGATATGCATCACATTATCTCCGATGGTTTCTCAATGGACATTCTGGCCAGCGAATTTAGCGCCTTTTTTGCAGGTTCCCTGTTGCCGCCCTTAAACCTCCAGTACAAAGACTATGCCAGTTGGCAGAGTCGTCAAAGAGCAAGTCAACACCTCCAGGAACAAGAATTATTCTGGAAAAAGGAGTTTGAAAACGAAGTGCCCGTGCTCGATTTGTACACCGATTATGGACGTCCCCCGATTCAGAGTTTTGCAGGCGATGTTTTTCATTTTGAGCTAGACCATTCTATCACCCGCTCCTTGCAAACCATCGTATTAGAGTCCGGCGCCACACTATACATGGTCTTACTGGCCGTATACTTTATCTTTTTGGCCAAGATAAGCAACCAGGAGGATATTGTTGTTGGGACACCGATTGCAGGTCGCAGGCATGCTGATTTAGAAAAGATCATCGGCATGTTTGTCAACACATTGGCATTAAGAAATTACCCCACCGCTGCGAAAACATGGCGCGATTTTCTCAATGAAATCAAGGATAGAACACTTAAAGCTTTCGAGAACCAGGAATACCAGTATGAAGACTTGGTAGAGCAAGTCGCTATAACCCGGGATGTCAGTCGTAACCCTCTGTTTGATACCATGTTTGTGTTGCAAAATGCCAGCGCCCCAGTTGTAGAAATCCCCGGCTTAAAATTGATCCCTTATCCCCAGGAAAACAAAACATCTAAATTTGATCTTTCCTTAAGTGCAGTAGAACTCACTGAAAAATTAAAGTTGTCTTTCGAATATAACACCCAATTATTTTCCCCGGAAACCATCCAGCGGTTTATTACCTATTTTATCAACACCGTCACGTCAGTACTAGATCGTAAAAACAAGGCAATCGCCAATATACAAATTATATCCAGCCAGGAAAAGAAGCGAATTTTATGTGATTTCAATAATACAACCGTAGAGTACCCCAAAGACAAAACCATCCACCACTTATTCATCGAACAATCCCAACGAACCCCCGACCACATCGCCATCATCGGGGAAAACATGGCGGAAAACCAACTCACCTATTCCCATTTGCACCAACAATCCACGCAATTGGCACACGTTTTAATAAAAATGGGCATTTTCCCCGATACTATTGTGGCAATTCAGATAGAACGTTCCGTTGCAATGGTAATCGGCATAATCGGCATATTAAAATCAGGTGCTGCCTATTTACCTATCGCTCCCGATTGCCCAGAGGATCGAAAACAATTTATGTTAAGGGATAGTGGGGCTAACATCGTGCTGACAGAAAGTTTGCTTAAGGCTCCCATAATTCCCATAACTCCTATAATTCCCATAACTCCCCTTACTCCTATAACTCCCGCTTATGTCATTTACACTTCCGGCACCACTGGCAAGCCCAAAGGAGTGTTAGTCAGCCATCAAGCCGTTGTGAACCGATTGTTTTTTGTAAAAAATAATTACCAGTTGGATGCCCAAGATGTGGTTTTACAAAAAACGTCCTTTACGTTTGATGTGTCAGTATGTGAATTATTCCGCTGGATTCTTCCAGGTGCCACATTATGTTTGCTGCCAATCCATGGCGAAAACCAGCCGGAGATCATTCTTGATACTATCACCAAACATCGTGTGACCACCATTGATTTTGTCCCCTCCGCATTACATGTATTTTTGGAATGGATGACCAATCGTGTCATTCATAATCACTTTCCCCTGCGTTGGGTATTTATTGGTGCCGAGGTTGTTAAGCCTGAATTAGTGGCCGCCTTTCATACCGTTTTTGCCAAAGCCAATCACATTCAACTAATCAATGCATACGGCCCCACTGAAGCCACCGTGGACGTCACCTATTATCATTGCTCACCACCAACCCCCATGCCCATTATTCCCATTGGCAAACCCATGGCCAATGTACGGGTATTTATTCTCGATAAAACCAGTAATTTACAACCCATTGGAATTCCCGGTGAATTAAACATCATGGGAGAGTGTCTGGCCGAGGGGTATCTTAATAATCCCGAACTCACCGCCACGACATTTATCACCTTATCTTTGTCTTCTCCCCAAGCCCAACGCTTTTACAAAACAGGCGATCTGGCCCGCTGGTTACCCGATGGCAATATCCAATTCCTCGGTAGAATCGATTCCCAAGTCAAGATCAGAGGCTTCAGGATTGAACTGGGTGAAATCGAAAATCAATTATTAATACACCCCGCCATACACGAAGCCGTCGTCGTGTCCAAAGAAGATAAAGACGGGGACAAATATCTCGTCGCCTATGTGGTGGCCAACACCCTGTTGTCCCCTTCCCAATTAAAAGAGTTTTTAGCAAAGGATTTGCCGGATTATATGATCCCCGCTTACTTTGTGCCATTGGCTACACTACCACTGACGCCCACAGGAAAAGTCAATCGCCGCGCCTTACCGGAGCCAGAAGCAAAAACTACAGGGTTATATGTCGCCCCACGAAATGAAATCGAAGAACGATTGACTGACATTTGGAGTGATATTTTAAATCGCGAATCAAACCAGAACCCAATCGGAATAGATGATAATTTCTTTGAATTGGGTGGACATTCATTAAAAGCGGCCACGATTATCGCCAAGATTCATAAAATCCTGGATATCAAAATTGATCTGGCGCAGATATTCAAACACCAAACCATCAGAGGATTGGCCCAATTTATCAAAGCATGTGCCAAAGAAAAATATTTGGCTATAGAGCCAGCAGAAGAACGAGCTTTTTATGAACTTTCCTACAACCAAAAACGCCTCTGGTTCATTCAGCAGATGACCCCGCAGAGTTCCGCTTATAATTTACCCGGAATAGTCAGATTAGAACAAATCATACACCCAGAAATAATAGAAACAACACTGCACCGGATTATCGCACGCCATGACAGTTTCAGAACCGGATTTATCATTGTGAAGGATGAACCCGTCCAGATCGTGCAACACCAAGTACCAGTTCCCATGCCAATATTCGATTTATCGCCGTTGCAACCCCAGGAACAACAACAAAGAATCGCTACTATATATAATCAGGAAGTTTCAACACCCTTTAACTTGTCTAACATCCCGCTCTTCAGGGTAATCCTTTTAAAACTGGCTGAAACTTCATATGCCTTAATCTTCAATATGCACCATATCATCACTGACGGCTGGTCCATGGAACTCCTGAAAAAGGAATTCTTCCTTTTTCAAGAAGGCTTCACCACCCACGTCGAATTTAATCCAGAACCCTTAAAAATCCAGTACAAGGATTTCGCCCTGTGGTCCAATCAACAATTAGCCAACCGCGCAATCAAAGTGAAGACCCATCTGTTCTGGAAAAAGAGACTGGAAGATGGGATTCCCACCCTACAGCTTCCCACTGATCGTCCCAGAAAGGGCAATGAACGAAAAGGCGCCCATTATCTTTCCTGGCTCGGAGAAGCACAAACCCAAAAGCTGAAAAAACTTGCACGAGAGTCTAACACCACCCTTTTTGTCGTCATGTTTGCCTTTTATATTCTTTTACTCCGTCGTTTTTCCAACCAGGAAGAGATTTCCTGTTTTATTGTTAACGCTGGTCGCGAGCACGAGTCCTTGCATCCCATCTTAGGTTTCTTCGTCAGTACCGAATTGTTTAAGATTCAAGTAAACACCCGGGAATCTTTTAATAGTTTCCTACATCGTGTCAATACAGAGGTACTTGAAATTCTTAAGCATCAGGGTTATCCCATGGAATTGGTCTTTGAAGAATTAAATATGAAGTACCCCGAAATTCCCCTGTCATTTAATATGCTCAATCTCGGCCAAACGTCTCCAATACCCTTGAACCAGACAGAAAACCATCCCCATCTTTCCCAGGTGTCAGAGGTAAAATTTGACATCGAGCCTTACATCAACGAACGTAACAATGGTATTCTGATCACATGGGCTTATAAACAAGAACTCTTCTTTACCGCCACCATTGAATACATCGTTGCAGAGTATAACCAGTTCGTGGAATTCTTTTTAAGCGCCCCGCAAAAAAGCTACACCGATTACCTCAACTCCACCCCCGCCCATTCCTTCAACCGAACCCCGAGTCATGTCCAGAAAGAATATCCTCATTCTCAGGGAAACATACTCATAAACACCTTTGAAAAACAAGTGCCACAGACCCCCGAGCACGTCGCAGTAAAAGCCCTAGATATCCAGTTCACCTATGATCAACTCAACCGTTATGCCAACCGCATCGCCCATTTTATTTTAAACCAACAACCCGTTTTCGGTAATATCGGGACCATAGGACTCCTTTTTGATCATGGTGCCCACATGATAGCCGCCTTATTGGGCGTAATGAAAGCAGGCCGGGTGTATGTACCCTTGGCCCCCGATTATCCTGCCAAGCGGCTTTCATATATGTTAAAAGATGCCCAGGCCGCATTCATTCTCACCGATGATCACAATGAAGCCCTCACCAGCCATTTAGCCAACGAAAACAAGCTCCCTTTCCTTAATATAAACCACCTCAATATAAACAAAGTAGAGGAAACCACACCCGGCTCAGAAGAGAATCCCGTCAGGGAAAGTGAAGTCAATCCACTCGCCTATATTATATATACTTCCGGTTCCACCGGGCACCCCAAAGGCGTGTCGCAAACCCACCAGAACATCTATTATTATGTGCGCAATTGGGTGCGGATATTTTCTATTACCCAGTCAGACCGCTTGACCTTGATCTCTTCCTTCTCTCATGATGGTGCCGAGCAGGATATATACGCCGCCTTGCTCACCGGGGCAACACTGTATCCCTTCAGTCTCAAACGTGATCAAAGCGCCGGTTCCCTTGAGCTCTCCGAATTCCTCATCAAAGAACACATAACTATCTGGCATTCCGTTCCCTCATTATATCATTATTTCGTCAACACCCTCACTGGTCAAGAAGAATTTCACCATTTACGCGCCATCATCCTCGGTGGTGAACCCGTGTTGCAACATCATGTCACCATGTGCCAGAGATTTTTCCCCCACTCCATGTTGGCCAATGTATACGGTCAATCCGAATCTTCCGTCAGTTCCATCTGGCTTGTTCATGCCCATGAGCCCATTGGTAAAATCGTCATCGGCGACCCATTGGATCAAACCAAAGTATTCTTAGTCACAGACAACCAAAAACAAGCCAGACCTTTTGAAACCGGGGAAATCGTAGTCGCATCATCCCACCTTTCCCCCGGTTATTGGCGCAATGAAGAAGCTTCACAAAAAGTATTTACCACCGACCCCGTATTCGGCACCCTCTATTGGACCGGCGATATTGGCCGTATGTTATTGAATGGTCAGATCGAGTTAATCGGGCGGCAGGATTCCCAAATAAAAATTCGCGGTTATCGCATTGAACTCGGCGAGATTGAGACCCTCCTCTTAAAACATGAATCCATCAAAGAAGCTGTTGTGACTGCTAAAAAAGATGCCGCTGATGATTGGTTCCTCGTGGCTTATATTGTTAAACGAACCACCGCTAATAGTAACCAGTGGCGTGAATACCTCGCCACTCAATTACCTGATTATATGATTCCCGCCTGCTTCGTGCAAATGGAACAGTTCCCCTTGACCACCAGTCATAAAATAGACCGCAAAGCCCTACCCGAACCTGAAATGGGCAATCTAAAAGAATATATCGCTCCCATTACCGAGACAGAAAAAAGATTATCCCGAATCTGGTCCGACGTTCTCGCTTTAGCCGAGGACAAAATCGGCATCCAAGCCAACTTTTTTGAACTCGGCGGCCATTCCTTAAAAGCCGCTTCCCTCACCTTAAAAATTCACCGAGAATTTAATGCCAAAGTCCCCCTAGAAGAAGTCTTTAAACGATCCACTATTCGTGAATTGGCCCAATATATCCAAGCAGTTAAAAAAGAACAGTTCCACGCCATCGCAGCAGTCGAGAAAAAAAGTTTCTACCCCTTATCTTCCGCCCAAAAACGCCTCTATTTTCTCCAGATGATGGACGAACAGAGCAACGCCTATAATATCCCCATGGTCATGGCACTACAAGGTACACTTGAACTGGAAAGATTGGCCGATACTTTCAGAAAATTAATCCAACGGCATGAAAATTTCAGAACGTCCTTTTTAATGGTAGCTGAAGAACCTATCCAAAAAATTCATGACACCGTGGCATTTAAAATAAATAGTCGTTTGGCCCCGCAATTTTTAAAGCCTGGCGACATTTGTTCCCATATCACAGACTTTATCCGCCCATTTGATCTTTCCTTAGCGCCATTAATACGCGTCGGTCTCCGCCAGTTAGCCGAGGTCGAATTCCTTTTGATCGTCGACATCCATCATATTATCGCCGATGGCACTTCCACCGGCATATTAGCCCAAGAGTTTATGGCACTCTATGATGGGCAGGTATTGCCCCCCCTCCACCTTCATTACAAGGATTATGCCTGCTGGGAGTTTCATCACCAAGAAATTATTACCCGCCAAGGAGCTTTTTGGTTAGACGTGTTCAAAGACGAGAACCCCGTGTTGGAGTTACCCCTCGATTTTGCCCGCCCACAGGTTCAACAATTTGAAGGCAGTAATCTCGGCTTTAAGCTGAATAGTATAACCACCCAGGCCCTAAAAAACGTAGCCTTGCAGCAAGGCAGTACCTTGTTTATGGTTTTACTTGCCGTATACAATATCTTTTTAGCCAAGGTAAGCAACCAAGACGTTTTCGTCGTGGGCACACCCATTGCTGGACGCCCTCATGCTGATCTTCAGCAGGTCATTGGTATGTTTGTCAATACCCTCCCCTTAAAGAATACCCCCCTTCCCCAGATAACATTTGCCCAGTTTTTAACCCAGGTCAAAACCAATACCCTAAATGCTTTTTTAAATCAAGATTACCCCTTTGAGAGTCTCGTCGAGCAGATCGTCAAAAACAGGGACACCTCGCGCAATCCACTCTTCGATGTATTGTTCGTGTTGCAAAACATGGAAATACCAGAAATTACCAACGCCGGTCTTTCATTAAAACCCTATCCCTATGAAAACAAAACCGCCAAATTCGATCTAAACCTCGTGACTATAGAACTTAATAACCAATTGGTATTTCACCTGGAATATTGCACCAGATTATTTAAAAAGGAAACAATCCAACGGTTTTGCCGTTATCTAGAAAATATTATCGCCTCCATTCTGGAGAACCCTGCCATTAAAATTTCCCAGATAAATATCATGGCTCAAGAAGAGAGGAACCAAATTATTGCCTTTGCCAATGGGGTTACTGAACCTGTTGATCTTAATGCCACCATCCATGGCTTGTTTGCAGCCATAGCATTGGAAAATAAAGATAAAACCGCCCTGGTGTTCCGTGAAGAACGGTTGACCTACCAGGAGTTGAACCGGATCACCAATCGCTTGGCCAAATTACTTCGAAGTCGTGGCATCGGCAAAAACCACATCGTCGGTTTGATGGTGGAACGTTCTTTCCATATCGTAATTGGCATGCTGGCCATCATGAAAGCCGGAGCCGCCTACTTGCCCATAGACCCCAACCTGCCCTCCCAACGAAAACAATACATGTTCGAAGACAGCCACATGACCCTCCTGCTCACCAATTATAAAATAGACCCCACGCTTACCCATATCCCAGAAAATATCCCGGTGTTAGATATCAGTGAACCAAACATATACCAGAATTTCCCCCTTGACGCTGAAGAAACACTGCCGAATGTGAATGATGGTTCCGATCTCATCTATGTCATATTTACTTCCGGGTCTACTGGCAGACCCAAGGGTGTGTTGGTTAAACATACCAACATGGTCAACCTGATCCAGTTTCACCATAAGTATACCCATATTGATTGCACCAAAGTATTGCAGTTTTCTACCATTAGTTTTGATGTGTCCATCCACGAACTCTCTTCCACTCTTCTTGCCGCCGGTGAGTTATACCTGATCCCAGAGGAAACCAGGAATAATATCCCCGAATTATTCCAATTCATTGCAAAAAATAAGATTAAGACCCTGTTTTTGCCCATGACCTTCTTAAGAGCTATATTTAGCCAGGAAGAGTACAGCCAAACTTTCCCCACGAGTGTGACCCACATCCAGACCGCTGGCGAACAGGTCGTCATGGAGGATCGCTTCAGGGAATATTTGCACAAGAACCACATCTATCTGCACAATCATTATGGCCCTTCCGAAACCCACGTGATTACCACCTTAACCATCGACCCCAGCAAAGATATCCCCGAGTTTCCTTCCATTGGGAAACCCATCATGAACACCACCATTTATATTCTGGATAAAGCCAACCATTTACAGCCCGTGGGAGTGGCCGGGGAATTGGTAGTGGCCGGTTTACAAATAGGCGGGGGGTATTTAGATCGGGAGGAAGAGACACGCCAGAAATTTGTGGATCATCTTTTTCCCATTAGCCGGACTTTTTATCGTACCGGGGATCTTGCCCGTTGGCTTCCCGATGGCAATATCGAGTTTTTTGGCCGTTTGGATCAGCAGGTCAAGATACGTGGCATTCGTATTGAACCCGGCGAAATAGAAAGCCATATCAAGCGCATCCCTTTCATCAAGGATGCCGTCGTTGTCGTGAAGCAAGATACTCAGGCAGATAAATATCTGTGTGCCTATGTCGTGTTGGACCCCGTGTTTGCTGGAGATGTCTCCACAATCGCCAGTATTTTGTCCCCCCATTTGCCCGATTACATGGTACCCGCTTATTTTGTCCCTCTCCAACACATCCCTCTAACCCCCAGCGGTAAAGTCGATCGTCGCTCACTTCCCGAACCAAATAAAACAGTCGGGCCCAATTATACCCCCCCCAGAAATAAAACCGAACAATTACTGGTTAAAATATGGTCTGAAACACTCGCTTTAGCTGAAGAAAAAATCGGCATTGATGCCAACTTCTTCCAATTGGGTGGTCATTCCCTGAAGGCAATTGTTTTAATTTCCAAGATTCATAGAGAATTCAATATCAAGATACTTCTGACAGACGTATTTAAGAGGCCCACCATCAGAGGCATCGCAGAATTACTCAAAAGTCAGCGTAAAGAACTCTTCGTATCTATCGAGCCCGTTGAATCCAAAGAGTATTACCCGTTGTCTGCCGCGCAGAAGCGACTCTATTTCTTGAATCAATTAGAACAGGAGAGCATCGCCTACAATCTCCCAGTGGTGATGGAATTCATCGGCTCGCTGGATAAAAATAGGTTGCTCCATACCTTCAAAAAATTATGCCATCGGCATGAATCAATGAGAACCTCCTTCCTGATGATTGCCGAGGAACCAGTCCAGAGGGTCCATGATGAATTGGAATTTGCAATCGATGAATATTCTTTGTCCAAAAATCACGACTCGTCTCTCAGCGCAGTATTAACTGAATTTGTACGTCCCTTTGATTTATCTTTGGGTTCCTTGTTACGTGTCGGGTTACTAGAATTGGCAGAAGAAAAGGTTTTGCTCTTGGTAGACATGCATCATATCATCTCCGATGGTGTCTCTTTAGAAGTGTTACTGCATGATTTTACCTTTCTTTTTTGCGCTCAAGAATTGCCAGTCATGAGGCTTCAGTACAAAGATTATGCCGCGTGGCAAAACCGTGAAAAAGCTAGTAATTATCTTCTCCAACAAGGCAAGTACTGGAAAGATCAGTTCGCCGGGGAAGTACCCACCCTTGAACTGCCCACCGATTACCCCAGACCCGCCGTACAGAACTATGAAGGAGGCGTCCTAAGGTTTGACCTGAACTCCGAAATCACCACTAAATTAAAAGCACAAACCGTCGATAGTGATGCCACCTTATACATTGTATTGTTGTCACTCTATACTATTTTTCTCGCGAAAATAAGCAGTCAGGAAGATATTGTAATTGGTACACCCGTAGCAGGTCGTAGACACGCTGACCTGGAAAAAATCATCGGCATGTTTGTCAACACCTTGCCCTTGCGGAATTATCCCTCCCCGGAAAAACAATGGTGCCATTTCCTTACAGAAGTCAAAGAGAGAACCTTAAACGCCTTTGAGAACCAGGAATACCAGTATGAAGATATCGTGGATGAAGTCGTTATTACCCGTGATATTAGTCGTAACCCGCTTTTTGATACCTTGTTCACCCTGCAAAATATTACCGCCCAAGCCCTAGAAATTCCCGGTATAAAAATAACCCCCCATTCATTGGAAAACAAAACATCCAAATTTGATCTTTCATTAAGTGCCGTGGAAACAGGAGCAACTATAGAGTTGACTTTTGAGTACAGTACAACATTATTTAAAGCCGAGACGATCCAACGGTTTAGTTTGATGTTCAAGAATCTCCTGTCCGCAGTAACTGCTGATAAAAATATAAAAATATCCGCAGTAGAGATCATCTCCGTCGAGGAGAAGAATCGGATTCTATTTCATTTCAATAATACCGCCGCGAATTACCCCGCCCACCACACCATCCATCAATTATTCCTCGAACAAGCCGCCCAAACCCCAGATCAAATCGCCTTGATCGGGACAAGTCAAATCACCTACAGGGATTTGAATAATAAATCCCATCAATTGGCCGATTATTTAATCCAACAGGGCGTATTACCTGGTGATATCGTCGGAATCATGGGCGACCGTTCCTCCGAAACCATCATTGGCATCTTAGGAATCATAAAATCCGGTGCCGCCTATCTGCCCATCGACCCCGACTACCCAGAAGACCGCAAACAATACATGCTGGCAGACAGCAACGCCAAAATCCTGCTCACAAAAACCCTGATCCAAAATTCAACTCTCATAATTCCCATAACTCCCATTCCTCCCATCACTCCCACTAGCCCCGCTTACATCATTTACACCTCCGGTTCCACTGGCACTCCCAAGGGCGTGATCGTCACCCATAAAAATGTCGTCCGGCTAATACAAAACACCAACTATGTAGAATTCACACCCGATGACTGTATATTGCAAACCGGCGCCCTAGAATTTGACGCCTCCACTTTCGAGATTTGGGGAGCATTATTAAATGGATTAAAATTAGTCATCGTAGACAAGGAAACCCTGCTCACCCCGGAAAAATTGAAACACGCCATCAATGAGAATAAAGTTAGCACCATGTGGATGACCGCGCCGTTGTTCAACCAGTTGTTGCAAGCCGATATTTGTATTTTTGCCCGTTTGAAGAATCTGTTAGTAGGTGGCGATGTGCTTTCCCCGCCCCATATTTCCCGTTTGTTTCGACAGTACCCCCAATTGAATATCATCAACGGGTATGGTCCCACCGAGAACACCACCTTCTCCACTACCTTTTTAATTCAACAGGAATACAGTCTTAATATTCCCATTGGCAAACCCATTGCCAATTCTACCGCATATATTCTTGATAAAGCTAATTTTCTATCTCCCATCGGTCTGGCCGGTGAACTCGTTGTGGGTGGGGATGGCCTAGCGTTGGGTTATCTAAATAATCCCCAACTCACCCATGACAAATTTATTTCTCTATCCATATCGACCACAACAACCACAATGTCTACAGCCTCTACATCCTCCACATCCACCACATTATCCATTAAAATCTACAAGACTGGCGACCTCGCCCGCTGGTTAGCTGATGGCAATATCGAGTTCCTCGGCAGAATCGATCAGCAGGTCAAAATCAGGGGCTTCCGCATTGAACTGGGAGAAATCGAAAATAAATTACTGACCCACCCACAAATCAAAGATGCCATTCTTGTCCTTAAAGAAGATAGCAGTGGCGACAAGACTCTCTGTGCCTATTTCGTTGGAAAAAACGATGAAAAAAACCCCATTGATTCCTTGGAATTAAGAACCTACCTGTCCAGTCGTTTACCCGAATACATGATTCCTGCCTATTTTATGCAACTGGAAAAAATTCCCCTGACACCCAATGGCAAAGTAAACCGACCTGCTCTACCAGAACCCAATAGCAATCAAGCACTCTTTCATTATGTCTCTCCACGCAATGAAATTGAGAAAAAATTAGTGGCAATATGGTCGTCATTACTGGGCCTTGAAGTAGCTAAAATAAGCATTCATGATGATTTCTTTCATTTGGGCGGACATTCCTTAAAAGCCACCACCATGATGTCCCGGATACATAAAGAACTCAATATAAAAATTGACCTCGCGCAAATATTCAAGAACTCCTCTATCGCAAGTTTAGCTCTGCTTATAAAAAATTCCACCGAAAATAAGTACACGCATATAGATGTGGCTGAGAAGAAGGAGTACTATCCTCAGTCTTCCTCCCAACAACGATTTTTTATCTTACAGCAGTTGGAAGGTGTTGGCATCAGCTACAATATCCCCGCTATTCTCGAAGTAGAAGGCGATCTGGATCAAAAGCGCCTGGAAAATGCAATAAAATCCGTGATAAAAAGACATGACATTTTACGAACATCCTTTCTTTTACTCGAAGAGAAACCAGTAATGAAAATTCATGATCAGGTGGATTTTGAAATTGAAGAATATTTTGGAAGGATGCAGAATTTTATTCGTCCCTTCATTCTCTCCATAGCCCCGTTGATACGAATGGGACTGATCAAGGAAACTGCAACAAAACATATTTTAATATTCGATATGAACCATATTATTTTTGACGGCACGTCCATGGCTGTATTGGTCAGAGAAATTACCGCTTTTTATGGAGGTACAGAAAATCAACTGCCCCCATTAAGAATTCAATATCAAGACTATGCCCAATGGCAGCAAGAACGATTAGCCTCTGGTTTATTGCAGGAACAAGAAAATTATTGGTTCCAACTTCTCAATGGAGAACTGCCAGTACTGGAAATGCCCCTGGATTTTCCCCGGCCTACCGTGCAATCGTTTGCCGGGGATATTCTTAATTTTGAAATCCAACACCCCCTCAAGGAAAAAATTGGCCGATTAATGGAAAAATCCGGTTCTACCCTTTACATGATTGCTTATGCGGCATTGGAAATTACCCTGTTCTATTATACCGGACAAACCGATATGATCATTGGCACTCCTATCGCTGGCAGGAATCACGCTGACCTGGAATCCATCATCGGTCTCTTGTTAGATACAGTAGTCATGCGCATTCCCATTCAGGAAGAACAATTGTTATCGGAGTTTTTACAGACTGTGAAAGCCCATGCTCTATCTGCATTTGAAAATCAGGTTTACCCGTTCCGTGAAGTCATCAAGCTCGTGGAGAATAAACCCAATTTTAGCCATAATCCTATTTTTGATATCATGTTACTGGTGCAAAATTTTGAATTGCCATCCCTGTCTGTTGCAGGGCTCACTTTTTCTTCCCGTCCATCGCAGATCAAAACTGCCAAGGTGGATATTACCTTTGAACTGACAGAAGAAAAAGATCGTATACATTGTTCATTGGAATACTGTACCGCACTTTTTAAACAGGAGACGATCCAACGATTTACCACCCATTTGTTAAATATAATAGGACAAATGGTAGCCCTGCTGGAAAACCCATCCCTTAAAATCGCCGATCTTGACCTGTTGGATGAACACGAAAAACACCGCATCTTAGAGGAGTTCAACACACCAGACACACCATTCCAAGTTAATCGAATGATCCACGAATTATTAGCAGAACAAGCCCAACGAACCCCCGATTCCATCGCCCTCATCGTGGAGAAAAACAGGGACTGCCAATTAACTTACGCTGAATTAAATACTAAATCCAGTCAATTAGCCAAAATATTAGTAAAAAAAGGCGTATTACCCGACACCATCGTCGCCCTGATAGTAAACCGTTCCATAGAAATGATGATCGCCATCCTGGGGATTTTAAAATCCGGTGGTGCCTATCTTCCCATTGACCCCGAATACCCCGAGAATCGAAAACAATTTATGTTGGCAGATAGCAATGCCCAAATCTTGCTCACCGAACAATTAATCCAAGAAGCCACTTCGGTTACTCCCATTACTCACGTAACGCCCGTTACTCAGGTAACTCTCACAAATCTCGCTTACATTATTTATACTTCTGGTTCCACCGGAAAACCAAAAGGAGTACTGGTAGAGCATGGCAATCTGTTAGCTTATATTTTTGCCTTTGAACAGCAATTTAAATTATTCCCGTCGGATACCGTTATCCAGCAAGCCTCTTTTACGTTTGATGCTTTTGTGGAAGAACTTTATCCTATCCTACTCAAAGGCGGCAAACTGGCCGTGCCGAATAAAGATCATGTCAAGAATATCGAGTTGTTGACCGCGTTTATTTTGAAACACCGCATCACCCTTATCACCGCCTCACCACTCTTGCTAAATGAATTGAACAAATCTGAAATCAGATTTCCCATTCGTATTTATATCAGCGGTGGAGATGTACTAAAAGGGCAATACGTTAATAACCTCTTCGGAATGGCAGAAGTTTATAACACCTATGGCCCCACCGAGTCCACCGTATGTGCCACGTATTATCATTGTGAATCGCTATTTGCAACCGATCTCCCTATCGGAAAACCCATCAGCAATTACCACGTGGTGATCCTGAATAAAATGTCCAGACTCCAAGCCATCGGCCTGGGTGGTGAACTGTGTATTTCCGGCCCCGGTTTGACCCGGGGTTATTTAAATCAACCCCAAACTACCCATGATAAATTTATCTCTCTATCCACCTTCCCCAATAAACTTTACAAGTCCGGCGACCTCGCCCGCAAGCTACCGGATGGCAATATCGAATTTCTGGGCAGAATCGATCTCCAAGTGAAAATTAGAGGATTCCGCATCGAGTTGGGTGAGATCGAAAATGTATTACTCACCCACCCACAAATAACCGATACCGTCGTTGAGGTCAAGGAAGATTCCTTCGGCGATAAGAGTTTAGTCGCCTATATTATCACTAATCAGGAAATTTTACCCGCTCAGTTAAGAGAATACTTATTAAGCATTCTGCCCGATTATATGGTACCTACTTATTTTATGTCATTGGAAAAAATACCTCTGACCTCCTCTGGAAAAGTCGACCGCAAAGCCTTACCCGCGCCTGAAAAAAAAATGACTGGCTGGTATGTGGCACCACGGAACCAAATAGAAAAAGTATTGGTTGAAATATGGGGCAATATTTTAAATATAAATACCTTGCTCACCCCTCTGGGCATAGATGAGAATTTTTTCCTCTTGGGCGGTCACTCCTTAAAAGCCACCTCGCTGGCTTCCAGGATTCACAAAACACTCAATGTAAACATACCTTTAGGTGAAATATTTAGAAGTCCCACCATCAGAGAATTATCCAATTTTATTAGACAAGAATCTGGGGAAAAATACCAGTCCATACCCGAAGTGGAACAAAAACAATACTATCCTTTGTCTTCCGCCCAGAAAAGATTACATTTTCTCCAGCAGTTGGATTTGACTGGCACCGGTTATAATATCATGACTGCCATGAGTCTGGAAGGTATATTGGATGAGATTAAATTTGTCGAGACTTTCAAAAAATTAATACGCCGGCATGAGAGTTTAAGAACGTCCTTTTTACTCATTGATGGTGAAGCCGTTCAGGTTGTTCACCCCGACGTCCCATTTGAATTCCAATATTATAGTACCAGTGGCATGGAGAATGAGGAAAAAAATCAGTATGTATTGTCTACCCTGCAACAGTTCTCCCGTCCCTTTGATTTATCCCAAGCGCCACTCCTACGAGTGGGACTCATAAAACAAGACAACCAAAATTATGCCCTGCTGGTGGATATCCATCACATTATAGCAGACGGGTCATCCATCGGAATCATCTTCAAAGATATCCTCTCATTATACGCTTCAGAATCACTACCACCCATGCGAATCCATTATAAGGACTATTCTGCATGGCAATTAGATAAGAATAGTATCGCGGCATCAGTGATCCAGGAAAATTATTGGCTTGACCTCTATAAAGAAGAAATACCTGTTTTGAATTTACCCACTGATTATCCCAGACCCATCATGCAGACTTTTGCGGGGAATCATTTATATTTTGAACTCAATCCCGACGAGACCCGAGCATTAAATACAATGGCCCGAAAACAAGAAGTGACCCTCTACATGGTGCTCCTGACTATCTGTAATACCTGGGTGGCAAAGTTAAGTAGCCAGGAAGATATCATCATTGGCTCACCAATTGCTGGTAGAAGGCACGAGGATTTGCAGAACATCGTCGGGATGTTCGTTAATACCCTGGCATTACGAAACTTCCCCAAGCCCGAAAAAACATTCCAAGTTTTTTTAAAGGAAGTAAAAGAAAACACATTATATGCCTATCAAAATCAAGATTACCCCTTTGAAATCCTGGTGAACCAAGTCGTCAAAAACCGGGATACCTCCCGAAACCCCTTGTTCGAGGTAATGTTTGTCTTTCAGAACATGGAAACCCAAGCCATCACTATTCCTGGTTTGATTATGAAACACTTTGAATATGAAAACAAAACAGCCAAATTCGATTTAACCTTGGAAGTCAATGAAATAGGCAATAAATTGTTATTTAATCTGGAATACAGCACCACACTTTTTAAAAAGGAAACCGCCCACCGCTTTGGCGAATATTTTAAAAATAGTGTTGCCGCTATACTAAAGGACCCAGAAATTCAAATTGCCCATATTGAGATAATGGGCGATGAAGAGAAACGCCGCATCCTGGAAATGTCCAACGGGATCACCCAAACCATCGACTTTCACGAGACCCTCCATGGTTGGTTTGAAAAAATAGCGCAAAAAAATGAAGATAAAACCGCCCTGATTTTTGTCCAGAATGCCATCACATACAAAGAATTGAACCAATGCGCCAACCAGTTGGCAATATCTCTGCAAAATCGCGGTATTGGCCAAAATAATATCGTTGCTCTGATGGTGGAACGTTCCTTCGAGATGATTATTGGCGTTCTGGGAATTTTAAAATCCGGTAGCGCCTATCTTCCTATAGACCCCGAATACCCCGAAGATCGAAAACAATTCATGTTATCCGACAGCGCCGCCAGTATCCTACTCACCGCACAATTCATCCAAGAAAACACTCCCGTTACTTACGTAACTCCCATAACTCGCATAACTCCCATAACTCGCATAACTCCCATAACTCGCATAATTCCCATAACTCCCATAATTCCCACGAATCTCGCGTATATCATTTATACCTCCGGTTCCACCGGAAAACCCAAAGGTGTGATGGTAGAACATGGCTCAGTTATAAATGTACTGGGTGCCATGCAAAATCAATATCCCTTCCTTGCATCCGATACCTACCTTTTAAAGACATCGTATACGTTTGATGTCTCTGTTACCGAGTTATTTGGATGGGTGATTGGTGGTGGGAGATTGGCCCTATTAGAAACGGATGGCGAAAAAGATCCGCAGGTTTTATCCACTCGAATTGAATCCTACGCCGTCACCCACATCAATTTTGTGCCCTCCATGTTTAATGTGTTTACCAGTCAATTGGACAGCAAAAATATCCATCGTTTATCCAGTTTGAAATATATCTTTTTAGCAGGTGAGACCGTGTCAGCCCAATACGTCAACACATTTCGCCGTTTAAACACCACCATCAAGCTGGAAAACATATATGGACCCACCGAGAGTACCGTGTATGCCAGTCGCTATTCTCTGACTGATTGGAATGGCATTGGCAGTATCCCCATTGGCAAACCCATGGCGAATTTAAGACTTTATGTTTTTGATAAATATGACCATTTGTTACCTGCTGGTGTCGTTGGCGAATTATATATTGCGGGTACTGGTGTAGCGCGGGGTTATTTGAATCGACCTGAACTCACCCACGATAAATTTATAGTGCTGTCCACCCTATCGACTTCTGCTATTCCCAACTCTAAATTCTACAAGACTGGTGACTTGGTGCGCTGGTTGTCCGATGGTAATCTAGAATTTCTGGGTCGCATTGACCAGCAGGTCAAACTCCGGGGGTTCCGTATTGAATTGGGCGAGATTGAAAATCAATTGTTAACCCACCCCGATGTGAGAGAAGTTATTGTAATGGCCCGTGAAACCAGTGTTGATGATAAATATCTCTGTGCTTATTATGTTCCCAATGGTCAAGACGCACTCCCCATTGAACCTATTATATTAAGGGAATACCTGGGCTATCGTTTACCCTACTATATGATTCCCGCTTATTTTGTGCCCTTAGAGCATATGCCCCAGACAGCCAGTGGAAAGGTAAATCGGCGGGCCTTACCTGAACCCGAAGTACAAAGACAGGGCGGATATGCCCCCCCACGAAATAATATTGAAAAAATAATGGTCAGCATATGGGCGGCGGTATTGGGAATTGAAAAGAATAAAATTGGTATCAATGATAATTTCTTTCAATTGGGTGGCCACTCCCTAAAAGCCTATACACTGATGATGAAAATGCAGAAAGAGTTGGCCATCCAAATCGACATCGGGCACATTTTTAAGACCCCCACTATTTCTGGATTGGCAAAACTCATCGCCACATCGGCTCATATGAACTATACTCCTATTGAGGTAATCGAAAAGAAAGAATACTACCCCTTATCATCCGTGCAAAAACGGTTGTATTTTCTCCAGATGATGGAAGCTACCAGCACGGTATATAATATGTCCCAGGTTATGAAACTGGCAGGAAAAATTGAGTTGGAAAGGCTTCAAGACGCTAGTGGGAAGTTAATACAACGGCATGAAAGTTTTAGAACATCCTTTCTTTTGGTGGCTGGAGAACCTGTGCAGAGAATTTTTGACTCCGTCGAATTCGAAATAGAAAAAAGTTTTGCCGGGCATGCCAAATCAACTGCCGAGGAATTTATCAACGCATTTATCCACCCTTTTGACTTGTTCCACGCACCGCTTTTGCGGGTGGGGCTAGTGCGGTTGGAGGAAAACGTCCATCTTTTAATCGTGGACATGCATCACATTATCTCCGATGGAACCTCCATGGGAGTGTTGATTAAAGAATTTATGGATCTGTATGAAGCACGGCCATTACCACTCCTTAAACTCCATTACAAGGATTATGCCGTGTGGGAAACCCATCGCAAAGACGAAATCGCCAAACAGGAAGCCTACTGGTTAAAAGAATTTGCAGATGAAATCCCCCCATTGAATTTACCGCTCGATTATGTGCGCCCCCAGATTCAACAATTTGCTGGCAATACTTTTAGTTTTATCATTGACAACCTCAGTACCCGGGACTTAAAAGCCCTGGCTTTGCAGCAGGGTGTCACCTTGTACATGGTGTTGCTGGCAGTTTACACTATATTCCTAACAAAAATTTGCAACCAGGAAGTTTTCGCGGTGGGAACTCCTTCCGCAGGCCGACCCCATGCGGACCTGGAACAGGTCATCGGCATGTTTATCAATACCCTGGTACTTAAAAATGTCCCCATCAATGAAAAAAGATTTCTCGCTTTTTTGGAAGATGTAAAAGAAAAAACATTAGCTGTTTTTGCCAACCAGGACTACCCGTATGAAGATTTGGTTGCCAAAGTAATAAAAACCAGGGATACCAGTCACAATCCACTGTTTGACACCATGTTTGTGCTCCAAAACCAGGATGTCCCCACTATGGAAAGCCCTGCTTTGATGGTGGAACCCTATGCACATGAGAATATTACTGCCAAATTCGACTTGACTTGGATATGTGTTGAATTGACTGAACATATTTCCTGCACTCTGGAATATTCGACGAATCTGTTTAAAGCAGAAACCATCCAACGATTTGCATTTTATCTGCAAAAGATTATATCTGCCGTGCTTCAAAATCCAGAACAGCTCATCACGCGGATAGACATCCTTTCCGAAACAGAGCAGCAACAATTATTGGCTGTGTGTTGCCTGTCAGATACCCCATATCCTACCCACAAGACTATCCATCAATTATTTGCAGAACAGGTGGCGCGTACACCAGATAATATTGCCGTGATTGAGGCCGAAGGCACGATTGCCTTGAATTACCGCGAATTAAATGCCAAAGCCAACCGTTTGGCTCATTACTTACGGGAAAATGGTGTCATCAACAATACCATTGTCGCGCTTCTACTGCCCCGTATTCCTGATATGATAACCGCTATTATTGGCGTGCTAAAGGCTGGCGGTGCCTATTTACCGATTGACCCCGAGTATCCGCAAGATCGAATCCAATTCATGCTATCTGACAGTGGTACAAAAATCGTGATAACCGAACAAGTCATCCAAGAAGCCCAGCTCATTACTCCCATTACTCCCATTACTCATGTAACTCCCATTACGCCCGCAAATCTCGCCTATGTTATTTATACTTCTGGTACTACTGGAAAACCCAAGGGTGTCATGATCCCCCATAAAAATGTCGTCCGCTTATTGTTCAATGATAAGTTCCAGTTTGATTTTAATGACCGCGACGTGTGGACCTTGTTCCATTCGTACAGTTTTGATTTTTCCGTGTGGGAGATGTACGGCGCACTTTTTTACGGTGGCCGTTTGGTCGTGATTCCCCGTCCGATTGCCCTGGATACTTCCTTGTTTCAAAAAATAGTGCAAACGCACCGCGTTACCGTGTTAAATCAAACTCCCTCTGCTTTCTATAATTTTATTAATGAGGAATTGCAGCAAGAGACCGCCGCTTTAACACTTCGTTATGTGATTTTTGGCGGTGAAGCGTTAAAGCCTGGCAAGTTAAAAGAGTGGTACCAGCGCTACCCAGACACACTCCTGGTGAATATGTTTGGTATCACTGAAACCACCGTGCATGTCACCTATAAAGCAATAGGAAAAGAGGAGATCACCGCCCAGAGTAGTAATATCGGACGCCCCATTCCTACCCTTGCTGTTTATATTTTGAATCGTTTTTTGCAACAAGTTCCTATAGGAACAGTTGGGGAATTATGTATCGGTGGTGTTGGCGTGGCCCAGGGATATTTAAACCGGCCCCAATTAACTGCCGAACGATTCGTAGCCAATCCCTACGAACCCGGCGATTGGTTGTATAAATCTGGCGATCTCGCCCGTTTACTGGAGAATGGCGATATGGAATACATCGGTCGCATGGATCATCAGGTTCAACTTCATGGTTTTCGCATTGAATTGGGGGAAATCGAAAACCGCTTGCTGCAACATGAAGATGTTCAAGATACTGTGGTGCTAACCATTGGTGAGGAAAATGATTTATCCCTGTGTGCCTACGTGGTGCCCACAACTCCTGAAAAATTTAATGTCTCCCATTTGAAAGAACACCTTGCCACACATCTGCCGCCATATATGATTCCCTCTTATTTTGTAAAATTAAACCAAATCCCCATGACACCCAACCAAAAAGTCGACAGAAAAGTTCTCCCACTACCCGAGGTTGTTCTTGACGACTATATCGCACCGAGAACTGCACTGGAAAAAAAATTAACCGAGCTATGGGCACAGATTCTAAAATTGGAAAAAGTCGGCATAAATGACAATTATTTTGACATGGGTGGCGACTCCATTAAAGCCATTCGTTTGGTCAGTTTAATTAATGCCCAATTAAAAACGTCTATCAGTATCGTTGATCTTTATACTCAAACCACTGTGGCGACACTGGCTGAAAAGATGGCGCTTCATCCTGCGGTTATTGATCTGACCAATGAAATGCAGATCATTTCCGATATCGAGGCATTGAAGGATAGAATCGCCAAAGAAATCCCAACCATGGAAAATATCGCTGACATCTACCCCATGACCGATATTGAAAAAGGGATTGCCTTTCATTATTTAAAACATAGTGGCTCCGGTCTCTATCATGATCAGTTTATATACTCGTTGGTCTATCGCGACTTTGATAGGTTACGTATGGAAAAAGCCCTGACCTTATTGATGGAAAAACATGCCATCTTGAGAACCAGTTTTAATATGGGCGATTACCAGGAACATGTCCACCTTGTACACAAACAAATTCCCCTGCCTATAGAGTACCATGACCTTTCTGATAAAGACGACGTCCAACAAGAAACCTTTATCAACCAGTGGACGGTGGCGGATCGTAAAAATCCGTTTAATACCTCTGTCCCGCCATTGTGGAGAATGAATTTTTGTCAACTGGACAAAGATAATCTGCTGGTGGTATTTGTATTTCATCATGCTATATTGGATGGTTGGAGTATGGCTTCTATGGTTACCGAGGTGAATAATCTGTATTTAAAATTGGCAACAGAACCCGCATTCCACCCCGAACCCCTGGTCGCGGATTATAAAGATGCTGTGATTTGTGAAATGGTAGAAAAACAACGCGCCCAAGCTATTGACTATTGGAAAAAAGAACTGGCCGATTATAACCGCTTGAATTTCTTTGAAACCGTGAAAACCGATATCACTAGCGTGAACATGAAGATATTCAGATACGATATGGGTAGTGAATCCCTGGCAAAATTGCGGGCAATTGCCAAAAAGCATAATACCTCCCTTAAGAACCTGCTTTTCTCCGCTTATATTTTTATTATGAATATCCTCTCCAATGAAGAGGATGTGGTGGTGGGCAATGTGTCCAATAATCGACCTGTCAAACAAGATGGCGATAATATCCTCGGTTGTTTTTTGAACACTGTGCCAGTGCGGGTGCTTATTCCTGGTGGGAAGAGTTGGAGTGATTACATTGGTATTGTTGAAGCAAAAATGCAGCAGCTACGAAATTATGAACGTATGCCACTCTTCGAAATTGCCAAGGTTATTGGGGAGAAGAGCAAGGATAAAAACCCTATCTTCGATACCTTGTTCAATTTTAGAGATTTTCATGTCTTCAAACAAGTTGAAGTGAGTGATACCACGGGCCAGGTCACCACGAAACGGCCTCTTTCAATACCCAGAAGCGAGGACACCAATACTCTTTTCGATTTTGAAGTGGATATCACCCTGAACCGATTGGTGTTAGAACCGAAATACAGGCCCTTGGTATTGGATGAGCGCGTGGTTGAAAAAAGCTGTCTTTATTTTGAACGTGTCCTCAATATGTATATGAATCACCCGGACTCATTGATGTCAAAGAATGTTATTCTTCCCGATGCTGAAAAGCAACAGCTTTTATATGATTTCAACCAGACTGCCACTCCCTATTCCAGTCAAAAAACCATGCACCAACTGTTCCAAGAGCAAGTGTTAAAATCTCCCAAAAGAATTGCCGTGATCGACCGGGATGGTCTTTACCAGTGGACCTATTTACAATTGAATCAACGTGCCAATCAATTGGCCAAACTATTAAGAAAACGGGGTACAACTCCCGGCCATTTGGTTGCGGTGATTATGGACCGTTCGCTCTATGCTGTGATGGCTGTGATGGCCATCTTAAAAGCTGGCGGAGCCTATGTGCCCATGGAACCCTATCTACCGGATGAACGGATTCGCAAGATTAGCGAATCTTTAAATATTCAGTCTATTATTACCAATGAAGCGCAACTGCTCAAAGTAGGACGTATTGCGCAAACATTGCCGCTGCTTACCCATATATTTTGCCTGGATGTTCTTGAACCTGCCAGCCGTGAATTATTTCTGGGTCAAGAATTGATTGGACCTGAAGAGATCACGCATGAGACTGTGGCGAATCTTTCCCCGATGGCGAAGGCCGAAGATATTTCTTATGTGATCTTTACTTCTGGTTCTACTGGCACTCCCAAGGGTGTCGTGGAAACTCATCGCCCAGTGATCAATGTGATTGAATGGGTGAATAAGACCTTTGCGGTTGGTTACCCTGATAAACTTTTATTTGTGGCGTCATTGAGTTTTGATCTTTCCGTGTACGATATTTTTGGGATTCTTGCAGTGGGCGCTTGTTTGCGTGTTGTGGCTGCCGAGGATATCAAGAATCCTTCGGCTCTGTTGAAGATTATTATCACCGAGGGTATTACTTTTTGGGATTCAGCGCCTGCCGCATTGCAACAATTGGTTCCGTTTTTTCATGAAGTCACCAATTATCCCCAAACAAGTTGTTTACGCCTCGTATTTTTAAGCGGGGACTGGATTCCGGTCACTATGCCCGATGTATTGCGGGAAACGTTTAAGGGTGTGCGCGTGATTAGTCTTGGTGGTGCTACGGAGGCCACAGTTTGGTCTAATTATTATCCGATTAATACGGTGGACCCGAACTGGCCCAGTATTCCTTATGGCAAACCCATCCAAAACGCGCAATATTATATCTTAGACAGCCATTTAGAGGTATGCCCGTTGCGTGTTCCTGGTGATCTTTTTATTGGTGGTCAATGCCTCGCGTTAGAATATATCAATGATTCTCAATTAAGTGCTTACAAGTTTATTCCAAATCCGTATGTACCCGGCACGAAAATGTATCGCACGGGTGATATGGCCCGCTGGTTTGAAGATGGTAACATGCAGTTTTTAGGCCGCCAAGACCATCAGGTGAAAATCCGTGGCTATCGTATCGAGCTTGGCGAGATTGAGAGCCAATTATTAAACCATCCTGCTATTAATGATGGTATTGTTTTGGACCGCATGGATGCGAGCGGCAATAAATACCTGTGCGCTTATTATGTTTGTAAAACCAACCACAACGCTATAGAATCTATAAATAAGGAACAATTAAAAGAATACCTGGGGCAAGAATTACCCGAGTATATGATCCCGGCTTATTTTATCCCGATCAAAAAAGTTCCCCTGACTTCCAATGGCAAGTTGGATCGTAAAGCGTTGCCTGAACCTGAAATTACTATTGAGATAGGCAGTGCGTATGTGGCGGCTGAAAATAAAACCCAAATGAAACTGGTACACATCTGGTCGCAAGTATTGGGGTTACCTGTTGAGTCTATTGGGATACACGCCGATTTCTTTGAACTTGGGGGTCATTCTTTGAATGCGACTATGGTGATCTCGCGGATTCACAAGGAATTGAATGTAAAAGTACCCCTGGCGGAAATATTTAATAGCCCCACCATACGGGACTTATCCCTGAAAGTAAAGTTGTTGTCAAAAGACTTGTATGATGCCATTGAACCGGTGGAAAAGAAGCAGTACTACGCGTTATCCTCCGCGCAACAACGCCTGTACTTTCTCCAACAGATGGAACCGAGCAATACTGGTTATAATATTCAGGAAGGTTTTGTGCTTGAAGGAGTTCTTGATATTTCCCTATTAGAACAGACTTTTTTACAATTAATCAGACGGCATGAAAGTTTACGAACGTGTTTTGTAATGGTTAATGATGCAACTGTGCAACGTATTTGTGATGAGGTGGGGTTTGCTATCGAGTATTACGCGGATGGGAGCTCCCAGCGCCATTTTATCCGTGCCTTTGATCTGGCAAAAGCGCCGCTCCTGCGTGTTGGTCTTTTTCTTATTCAGGAAGGGGTACATGTATTGCTGGTGGATATGCATCACATTATATCCGATGGTGTTTCCCATGCCATATTAAAGGGAGATTTTGGGATATTATACAATCATGGTCAATTACCCCCGAACCGGCTCCAGTACAAGGATTATTCCGAGTGGCAGAACAGCGAAACCCAGCAACAACTGGTTATCCAACAAAAAACATTTTGGTTAAACCAACTGGTGGGAGATATTCCTGTGCTGAATCTGCCAACCGATTATGCACGTCCTATGGTGCATAGTTTTGCAGGTAAGACCCAGTCGTTTACTCTGGATTTGCTGGAGACGGAGTTGTTGAACCAATTGGCAAAGAACAATAAGGCGACCTTGTACATGGTCTTGGTGGCTATATATAATGTGTTGTTGTTTAAGCTGAGCAACCAAGAGGATATCATTATTGGAACGCCAGTGGCGGGTCGTCGCCATGCGGATCTGGAACAAATCATTGGTATGTTTGTTAATACTCTGGTATTGAAGAATTACCCGGACGGTAAAAAAACCTTTAGTGAATTCTTACAGGATGTTAAAGAGCGGACTATCCAAGTGTTTGAGAACCAGGACTTTCAGTTCGAAGAATTGGTAGAACTCTTATCATTAAAAAGGGACACGTCTCGCAATCCTTTGTTTGATGTGTTGTTTGTGTTGCAGAATATGACTGTCGCAGTAAAGGGTGAACTTGGGACTGATAGTCGTGGTTCTTCTTTAATGAAACAATTGTCTGTTTATACTGCTGACATATCCAAATTTGATTTGACCCTTGAGGCTGTAGAGGGTGGTGGTGTGATTCATTTCACTTTTGAATATTGTACGCGCTTGTTTAAGGACGAGACGATCCGACATTGGATTGATTATTTTAAAAAAATCATCCATACTGTGACCCAGAATCCGAACGAAAGGTTATCAGAAATCGAAATATTATCGTTTGCAGAGAAGAATCAAATCTTACATGATTTTAACAACACAGCGATAGATTATCCAACGGATAAAACCATCCACCAATTATTCGATGAACAATCCGAACGAACCCCTGATCATATTGCGATCATCGGAAAAACAGTATCCCCCCAGCGATCACAAAACCAATTAACCTACTCTGAATTAGATAAAAGAGCCAATCAATTGGCCCACGTATTGCTAGAAAAAGGGGGGTTACCGGATACTATTATTGCCATCATGATCGAACGTTCAATTGAAATGATCATCGGCATCCTCGGCATATTAAAATCCGGTAGCGCCTATCTTCCTATAGACCCCGAATACCCAGAAGATCGAAAACAATTCATGTTATCTGACAGTGCCGCCAGTATCCTACTCACGCCACAATTCATCCAAGAAAACACTCCCATAATTCCCATAACTCCCAGACTTCCCATAATTCCCATACTTCCCAGACTTCCCATCACTCCCACAAATCTATCTTATATCATCTATACTTCCGGTTCCACTGGTAAACCCAAGGGTGTTTTAGTGGAGCACTGCCATATCTTTAATACTATATATTACCGTATGTTGGCATATCAATTTACCCAGAGTAATCGTGCCCTGCAATTATTTTCGTTTGCTTTTGATGGGTTTTTAACTGCTTTTTTTACTCCTATTCTGTCTGGGGCATCAGTTTTTTTAACCGGTTCTGAGGAAGTAAAAGACATCACCCGTATCAAGGAAATCATTGTGTCTATTGGAATCACTCATTTTATAGCGGTTCCATCCTTGTATCGTGCTTTATTGGAGATCACCAGTGGCAAGGAATTAAGCAGTTTAAAAGTAGTGACATTGGCAGGTGAATCCCTGCAAGCCGATCTGGTTGAGAAAAGCAAACGGTTATACCCACAGCTTGAGATTATCAATGAGTATGGCCCTACTGAAGGCACCGTGTTGGCTTCCATTTACAGGGATGTGCAACCGATGTCTTTGATATCTATTGGGAAACCGATTGCCAACACCGGGATTTATATTATTGATCAGCAAAATAAGTTGCTTCCTATTGGCATCACGGGTCAATTAATCATTTCAGGAAAAGGTGTGGCACGTGGTTATTTGAATCGCCCAGAACTGACGCACGATAAATTCTCCACTCTGTCTACTCTGTCGACATCGTCTATAAGAATCTACAAAACTGGTGATTTAGCGCGCTGGTTAGCTGATGGGAATCTGGAGTTTGTCGGTCGCATGGATACGCAAGTAAAAATACGGGGGTTCCGTATTGAGTTGGGAGAAATTGAACATCAATTGATCACCCATCCCAAAATCAAAGAGGTTTTTCTGATTGCGAATGAAGGTAAAAGTGGTGAGAAATATCTTTGTGCTTACTTTGTTTGTCGTGGTGAAGTGACTACGCCCATCGCGCCATTGGAATTAAGAGAATACTTGTCCAGTCGTTTGCCTGACAATATGATCCCGGCTTATTTTATGCCACTGGACCGTATCCCCCGGACACAGAATGGTAAAGTAGATCGGAACGCTTTGCCGAATCCAGAATCGAACTGGATTTCGTCCCATTATGTCGCCCCTTGTACTAAAATTGAGCATAAATTGGTGGAAATATGGTCCTTGTTACTGGGGATAGATAAAGATAAAATTGGTATCCATGATGATTTTTTTCAATTGGGTGGACATTCTTTAAAAGCGACTACCATGATGTTGCGCATTCATAAAGAACTGAGCATAAAAATTGACCTGACGCAGATATTTAAGACGTCTACGATTGCAGGTTTAGCTAAAATTATAAATAAATCCGCTGAAAGTATTTACGCAGACATCGAAGTAGCGGAGAAAAAGGAATACTATCCATTATCCTCCGCTCAAAAGCGACTCTACTTTCTGCAAATCATGGAAGAAACGAGTATCGCGTATAATATGCCCCAGATTTTGAAACTGGAAGGAAATATCGAGCGCGAAAAACTGGCCAATAGTTTCAACAAGCTAATCCAGAGACATGAAAGCTTTAGAACTTCCTTTCATACGATAGATAAAGAACCCATGCAGAGAATCCATGACTACTTGTTTTTTGAAATTGATGGCCGTGTAACTGAGATCAATGAATTTATCCGTCCCTTTGCGTTATCTTTGGCGCCGTTGTTGCGAGTTGCCCTGCTTAAACTGGCAGAAGGGGAATTTCTTTTAATGGTGGACATGCATCACATTATTTCCGATGGTACATCTATGGGTCTGTTGGTCAGAGATTTTATGGCTTTGTATGAAGCACAGGAATTACCTGAGCTGCGGATTCATTACCGGGATTACGCGTTATGGGAAAGCCATGCGCAAGAAAAAATCGCTGATCAGGAAAGCTACTGGTTAAAGGAATTTGCAAATGAAATCCCTGTATTGGATTTGCCGCTGGATTATGTGAGACCGAAGGTAAAAAGTTTTGCAGGAAATACGTTGAGTTTTAATTTGGGCAGCCAAGATACCTGGGCATTAAAGAGTGTGGCGTTACAGCAGGGGGCCACATTGTATATGGTATTGTTGGCTATATATAATATCTTTTTAGCCAAGCTTACCAATCAGGAGGTTTTTGCTGTGGGTGTACCGACTGCGGGACGACCGCATGCGGATCTGGAAGAAGTTATTGGCATGTTTATTAATACTCTGGTGCTGAAAAATTATCCTGGTCATGAAAAGAACATGCTTGTATTCTTGCAAGAAGTAAAAGAAAATACTATAAACGCCTTTGCCAACCAGGATTATCTTTATGAAAAATTGGTAGAGAAGTTAGTCAAACAAAGGGAAACCGGGCGTAATCCATTGTTTGACACGCTGTTTGTGGTGCAGAACATGGATATACCGACCATTAAAAACTCGAGTTTGCAGTTGCGGGCATATCCATATGAGCAGCATACAGCCAAATTCGATTTATCGCTCATATGCACAGAACATGCAGAGCAAATTTCGTGTACTATCGAATATAGTACTCCACTTTTTAAACAAGACACGATCCATCGATTTACCCATTATTTCAAGAAGGTTATATCTTCTTTATTGGAGAACCCCAACGCGACAATATCGTCAATCCAGATTCTAACGTCTGAGGATAGAGAGCAGATATTATTTCATTTTAACAATACAGCGCTAGATTATCCAAAAGAAAAAACCATCCATCAATTATTCTATGAACAATCCGAACGAACCCCTGATCATATTGCCATTATTGGGCCAACTGTATCTCCCCAGCGAACACAAAACCAATTAACCTACTCTGAATTAAATAAAAGAGCGAATCAATTGGCCCACGTATTGCTAGAAAAAGGGGGGTTACCGGATACTATTATTGCCATCATGATCGAACGTTCACTTGAAATGATCATCGGCATCCTGGGCATATTAAAATCCGGTTGCGCCTATCTTCCAATAGACCCAGAATACCCAGAAGATCGAAAACAATTCATGTTATCCGACAGTGCCGCCAGTATCCTAGTAACCCACCAATTCATCCAAGAAAACATTCCCATAATTCCCATAACTCCCATAATTCCCATCATTCCCATAATTCCCATAATTCCCACCACTCCCATAACTCCCATCACTCCCACAAATCTATCTTACATCATCTACACTTCCGGTTCTACTGGCAAGCCCAGGGGTGTTTTGGTTGAGCATGGTAATATATTTAATACTATATATTGGCGCATGCGCGAATATCAATTCCAGGTGCATGATCGTGCGCTACAATTGTTTTCTTTTTCATTTGATGGGTTTTTAACCTCTTTTTTTACGCCTATTGTGTCTGGTGCTTCCGTGGTGATCCCGGGTCGTGAGGAGATGAAGGATATTATTCGTCTCAAGGATATTATTCAGTCGCAGGGGATTACCCATTTCTTTTATGTGCCTTCCTTGTATCGCGGTTTACTGGATATTTCTGCGCCAAATGAATTATCCAGTTTAAAAGTGGTGACCCTTGGTGGTGAACCCCTTCACGCTGATCTTGTGGCAAAAAGCAAACAGATGTATCCCTGGCTGGAACTGATCAATGAGTATGGCCCCACAGAAGGAACGGTTCAAGTTTCTATTCATAGAGACGTCCAACCGGCTGCTATTATATCTATTGGGAAACCCATTGCCAATACCCGGATTTTTATCGTGGATCCACAGGATAATTTACTTCCGATTGGTTTACCGGGACAGTTAATCATTGCTGGGGAAGGTCTAACCCGGGGGTATTTGAATCGCCCCGAACTCACCCAGAAATCATTTTCGACTCTATCCCCATCATCTACATCATCGACATCATCTACAAAAATCTACAAAACGGGTGATTTGGCGCGCTGGTTAGCGGATGGCAGTCTCGAATATTTGGGTCGTTTGGATACCCAGGTTAAGATACACGGTTTTAGAATAGAGCTGGGAGAAATTGAAAATCAATTGTTAACTCATCCTAAAATCAAAGCGGCTGTTCTTGTGGCCAGAGAGAGCCACCCTGGGGATATGTATCTGTGCGCGTATATTGTCGTAAAAGCCCCTGAAGAATCCCCGTTGGAATCCCTGGAATTAAGAACTTTCTTGTCAGGTCGCTTACCTGACTATATGATCCCCGCTTATTTTGTGCCACTGGAACAAATCCCGCTTACAGCGAATGGGAAAGTTAACCGCCAGGTTTTACCAGAACCAGAATTTAAGCAAATACCAGCGCTATATCTGCCACCGCGTACTGAAATCGAAAAAACATTACAGGCAGTATGGGAAGCGGTGTTGGGGAAAACATATATTAGTATCAGGGATAATTTTTTCTATATTGGTGGTGATTCTATCAAATCCATCCAGATTTTATCGCGTATGAATCGGGCCGGGTACAGGCTGGAAATGAAAGATATTTTTCAATACCCTGTCATTGCCGAATTGGCGCCCCATGTGAAAAAAATCCGCCGTGTCCCAGCTCAAGAAACAGTAACTGGATCAATTCCGCTGACACCTATCCAGAAATTGTTTTTTGAAGTTTCTGTCGCTGACATCCATCATTTTAATCAGGCGGTTATGCTTTATGCACCGGCAGGATTCAATAAAGAAACGCTGCAAACGGTTTTTACTAAAATTCAAGAACATCATGATGCACTGCGTATGACGTTTAAAGTTGACAATACAGAAGTGCAACAAATCAATCAAGGACTGGACCATCCGCTCTCTCTCCTGGAATATGATCTCACGCACTTGTCCAGTCATTCAGAAGCACTCTTAAATGAATTGGCAGAGAAAGCCAATGGGATTCAAGGGAGTATCAATCTGGAAACAGGCCCGCTAATGAAACTTGGTTTGTTTCACCTCCAAGATGGCGACCGCTTATTAATTGCCATTCATCATCTTGTGGTGGATGGGGTGTCCTGGCGCATATTGTTTGAAGATATCCAGACGTTATATACGCAGATAACCAACCAGCAAACGCCTGTTTTACCTGCAAAAACCGATTCTTTTAAGTATTGGTCTGAAAAATTACAGGATTACGCGTCTGATAAAACACTGCTCCAGGAGAAATCGTACTGGATGGCATTGGAAACCCAGAGTTTACCTGCTATAAAAAAGGATTTTGCTGGCGCTGGGAATGCCATTAGTGATACGCAGGATATTTCTTTTAGTTTGACAGAGACGCAAACCCAGTTACTGTTTAACAACGTTAATCAGTGCTATAAAACCCAGATCAATGACATTTTGCTGACTGCCTTGGGATTGGCTTGTCAAAAAACCTTTGGACAAAACCGCCTGCTTATCTCCCTGGAAGGTCATGGCCGGGAAAATATTGCGCAGGATATTGATAGTAGTCGAACTGTGGGTTGGTTTACCTCTGTTTATCCTGTTCTTTTTGACCTTTCTTATGCCAATAACCTTGGACGCCAGATTAAAGAAATAAAAGAAACGCTCAGAAGAATTCCCAATAAAGGAATCGGCTATGGTATATTAAAATATCTGCACCAGGAACCTAACCACACAAAAAATGATTTTACATTAAAGCCGCAACTGGTGTTTAATTACCTCGGCCAGTTTGATGAGGATATCAAACCCACTTCCCTCTTTCAAATCGCCACGGAGTCCAGTGGTAAAACGCACGGTTTACACTTCGAACGCGAGTATGAACTTGAGGTTAATGGTTTGACAGCGAACAACCGCTTGACTATGACTATTGCTTACAATAAAACCCATTTTAAACCGCAAACTATTGCCGCGTTATCCCATCATTTCCAGGCTGCACTGACCGATGTGATCACCTTTTGTGCTGCCAAAGATAATATTGAACCCACGCCCAGTGATTTTACTTATTCTGACATGACAATCGAGTCCCTGCAACAGGTATTGGCTGTTTTTCCGGCTGTCGATGATATTTATACATTATCGCCTATGCAGGAAGGCATGTTATTTTTTGCCTTGATGGACCCGTTTGCCAGCACTTATTTTGAACAGGCAGCCTATCGGTTGCTGGGCGAATTGAATATCCCCCTGGTGGAAAAAAGTCTTAATGAACTGGTTAAACGTCATGATATATTACGTACTGTCTTTCTGCACAAAGACACTCCCCGTCCGATTCAGGTGGTATTAACAGAGCGACCGATAGAATTTTATTACGAGGATATCAGTTTTATTGGTGATGACGAGGAAAAAGAGAATTTTGTCCTTGAATTCAAGCGCAAAGATAAGAGTTCTGCTTTTGATTTAAGTCAGGACAAACTTGTGCGCACTTCGATACTGAAGTTGGCTACAGCTTGCTATGAATTCATCTGGAGCTTTCATCATGTATTGATGGATGGCTGGTGTATTAGTATTCTTAATAGTGAATTTTTTCACATTTATTCCGCTCACGTGCAGAACAAACCCTATCAATTGCCCCGGGTAAAACCATATCGCACGTATATTCAATGGTTGGAACAACAAGACAAGGAAAAATCCATCCAATATTGGGATCTATACCTTGATTCTTTTGCTGAACAAACCCCGGTTCCCCGGTTAAAGAGTGTATCTAAAGAGCAGTACAGCATTAACAATGAAACTATTGCTCTGCAATGGGACGAGGAAAAAACAATGGGGTTGAATCACATGGCTGCCAGGAATCATGTGACTGTGAATATCGTGACCCAGACAATCTGGGGTATTTTGCTGGGTAAATACAATAATAAGGAAGATGTTTTGTTTGGAGCGGTTGTTTCTGGGCGGCCCTCGCTATTGGAAGGTGTTGAAGCGATAGTCGGATTATTTATTAATACGATCCCGGTACGCATCTGTTTTGATCAACAAAGCACATTTAAGCAAGTGTTGCAAAAAGTGCAGGCCCAAGCGCTTGCGTCTGAACCCTACCACTATCACCCACTGGCTGAAATCCAATCCCGGAGCATTTTGAAACAAGCGTTAATTGATCATATCTTGATTTTTGAGAATTTTCCAATTGCCCAACAACTAGAAGGCTATAACGGGTTAGATAATAATAATAAAACGTCATTCCAAATTGCCCAGGCCGAGGTGTTTGAGGAAACCAATTATGATTTTAACCTCATATTCAGCATCGCTGATTGTATGCAAGGAATCTTTCAATATAATGCGAATGTTTATGAGTATGCGGACATCAAACGGATGGCCGATTGTTTCCTCCTCCTATTGGAACAAGTGACGCAAAATGAAGAATTGGCGATTGCCCAACTGACATTTTTATCGGCTGCGGAAAAGAGGCAGGTATTATTTGCTTTTAATGATAGCGCTGTTCCATACCCAAACAATAAAACAATTTATCAATTGTTTGCTGATCAGGTAGACCGATTCCCAGACCATGTGGCATTGGTATTTGAGCAATACAGTATAACTTTCGCCCTTGTTGATAAGCAGGCCAATCAACTCGCCCATTATTTGCAAACTGAGAAAGGGATCCAGAATGGTGACCGGGTGGCCGTATTAATGGAGCGCTCATTAGCATTAATCATCACGCTTTTTGCCGTGATGAAAGCTGGTGCTGCTTATGTGCCGATGGATATTGCCATGCCAGCGAATCGCATCCGCATCGTTTTGAATGATGCGTCGATCACGGTAGCCATTTCACAACCCCATTATCTGCAAAAACTCGAAGCTGTACAAACTCAATGTCCGATACTGCACTCTATTCTGTGTTTGGAAAACCTGCACGAGAAAATCAATTCTTTTTCCTCTGCCAGACCTGCCACGGGTAATGCGTTTGACCCTGCTTATGTCATGTACACGTCTGGTTCTACAGGAATTCCCAAAGGTGTGCTGGTTGAACACCGCACGATTATGAATACGATTATCTGGCGGAAAACTAATTATGAATATGCGCCGGGTTATGTCAGTTTGCAAGTGCCTCCCTATTTTTTCGATAGTTCCATCACTGATATTTTCACCCCGCTAGTGGGTGGTGCCCGGCTTGTACTGATTCGGGATGAAGAACGTTCTGATCTGTCTGTGCTAAGAAAAACCATTACTAAAAATAGCATCACTCATTTTATTGTGGTGCCAATATTTTATAATACGTTGCTTGAAGAGATTGCCGCAGATTTAAACCATGTCAAGATGATCTGTTGTGCGGGTGATAATTTTCCCGACGAGTTGATCCGCAAGCATTTTGAGCGCTTGCCTCATGTGCGTATCTTCAATGAATATGGTCCCACGGAAAACAGCGTCAATTCGACTGCCTATGAACTTAAACCAGCCAGTCCAAAGGCGCTTATTGGCAAACCGATTAATAATGTGGCCGTTTATGTGCTGGATACACATCTTGGGTTGTGTCCCATTGGTGTAACCGGGGAATTATGCTTGGCGGGTGCCAGTTTAGCGCGTGGGTATTTGAATCGTCCTGAATTAACATATGAAAAATTTGTAAAAACGCAGCTCTTTTTGCATACCACTCCCCTATTTTATCGTACTGGCGACTTGGGGCGCTGGTTGGCTGATGGTAATCTAGAATTTTTAGGCAGATTAGACAATCAGATCAAAATTCACGGGTTGCGTATTGAAATAGGTGAGATCGAAAACCAATTGCTAAAGCATGAACACATCAAAGAGGTATTTGTTTTGCACCGGCAAGAAAATGATGGCTATTTGTGCGCGTATATTGTGCCCCATACAAGCGCTCAATCGGTCTTGGAACCGGCAAAATTAAAAGAATATCTTTCGCAAACCCTGCCGCTTTATATGATTCCTACCTATTTTTATATTCTGGAAAAATTACCCCTGACTGCGAATGGAAAAATCGCTGTGAATGAGCTGCCTGTCCCGCAAACCGAACCTAGTGAAGCCTATACAGGGCCACGCAATGAACTGGAACAAAAAATGGTGGCCATATGGGAAGGGGTATTAGGGAAAAAAAATATCGGGATAAATGATAATTTCTTTTTTATCGGGGGGGATTCGATTAAATCGATTCAGATATTATCGCGCTTAAAAAGCGCGGGTTATCAACTGGAAATGAAAAGTTTATTTCAATATCCACTGATTTCGCAGCTCGCTGACCACGTGAAAATGCTGTCACTGGAAGTGCAACAAACCAGGGAGGAAGAATCTTTTGTTCCCCTGGTTCCGATTGAACCCTGGTTGGAGCAGTATCCTGATGCGGTGGATGTGTATCCTCTCTCCCCGATGCAAGAAGGCATGTTATTTCACGCGTTATTGGACCCGTTTTCCCTGACTTATTTCCAACAAACTGCCTATCGTTTGTCCGGTGCATTGGATATCCCTGTGGTAGAAAAGAGCGTGAATGAACTGGTGAAGCGTCACCCTATTTTGCGTACTGCTTTTGTTCATAAAGATACGCCACGGCCCGTGCAGATTGTTTTAAAAGATAGAGCGGCTGGTTTTTATTACCAGGATATCAGTGATTTGGCTGACAGCGAGGAGAAAGAAACAGTGGTTCGGGAATTTAAAGAGAACGATAAACTGGTGTCTTTTGATTTAAATACAGGTATATTGATGCGTGTTTCTATACTCCGGTTGGATGAAGTCACCTTTGAATTTATCTGGAGTTTTCATCATATTTTGATGGATGGTTGGTGTATTGGCATTATCAATCGTGAATTTTTCGAGATATATAGTGCTTATGTCCAGAACATCGCCCCCAGTTTGCCTTCTTTACGACCGTATCGAACGTATATTCAATGGCTGGAAAAACAGGATAAGGAACAGTCGCGTTTATACTGGGAAAACTACCTTGATGGCTTTACCGAACAAACGGGCATTTTAAAACCAAAGCTCAAAAACCAGGAGAACACGTATGATAATAAAATTTTTTCCTTTCAATTGAACAGTGCTCACACCAGCCAGCTCAATGGTTTTGCAGCCCGGCATCAGGTCACGTTAAACATTCTTATCCAGACTCTTTGGGCCATTCTTTTGGGAAGATATACGCGCAAAGAGGATGTGGTTTTCGGAGCGGTTGTATCGGGTCGTCCTTCGGTATTGGAAGGAGTTGAATCCATGCTTGGTTTATTTATCAATACTATACCTGTGCGCATTCGTTTTTTAGAACACATGCCATTTTCCCACTTGCTGCAACGAATCCAAACAGAAGCACTTGCCAGCGAGGTGTATCATTATCATCCCTTGGCTGACATTCAATCCAGAAGTCCATTAAAACAAAATTTAATCGAGCATCTTTTCGTTTTTGAGAACTATCCAGTCGCCATTGAAATAGCCGCCGATAGCCCTGCAAAAAGTAAAGCGACTGGATTATCTTTAGCGTTAACCAATGTGGAATCCTTTGCGCAAACCAATTATAATTTTAATGTGATTGTGGAAGAGACGCAGCAATTACTGATCTCATTTCAATACAATGGTTTTGCTGTTGATGGGCTTTATGTAGAACAAATCGCCCATCATTTCCATGTTTTATTTGCGCAGCTTCTCCAGAATGAAGCCTGTGAAGTAGCAGAATTAACCATGTTATCACTCCAAGATAAGCACCGTTTATTAGTCGTGTTTAATGACACGGCCACCTCGTATCCAGCAGACAAAACTATCCCGCAATTATTCCAAGAACAAGCCCAACATACCCCCGACCGCATCGCCTTAAGCGAACAAAACGAACACAATGGCCTAAATCAAATAACCTACGCCCAATTAAATAAACAATCCATGCAATTGGCCCACGTGTTAATCTCACAAGGAGTGATCCCCGACACAATTGTCGCGATCACAGTAAACCGTTCCATTGAAATGATCATCGGCATCTTAGGTATCCTAACATCAGGTGCTGCATATTTACCCATCGCCCCCGACTTACCCCCCGACCGCAAACACTTTATGCTCACCGATAGTGCCGCCAGTATCCTAGTAACCCACCAATTCATCCAAGACTCCACTCCCATAATTCCCATCACTCCCATACTTCCCATAATTCCCATAATTCCCATAATTCCCATAACTCCCATCACTCCCATCACTCCCGCCAATCTTGCCTACATCATCTACACTTCCGGTTCCACCGGCAGACCCAAAGGTGTGTTAACCACCCATTATAATGTCACCCGTGTAGTCAAGAACACCAATTACATAACCATTAATCCCGAAGATCGTATTTTGCAGTTATCTAGTTATGCCTTTGATGGTTCTGTATTTGATATTTTTGGTGCCTTGTTGAATAGTGCAGTGCTGGTGCTGATCTCTCATGAGGATATATTGGCGATTCACAGTCTGTCAAAAAAGATTCAAACTGAGCAAATAACTGTATTCTTTATCACAACCGCACTGTTTAATACTCTTGTGGATTTAGACATCCAATGTCTTAGTCATATCAGGAAAATCCTCTTTGGTGGTGAACGTGTATCAGTGGAACATTCCCAAAAAGCCCTTGATTATCTTGGTCAAGGTCGTATTATTCATGTATATGGTCCTACAGAGACTACTGTGTATGCTTCCTATTATGGTATTGAAAAGATTGATCCTAATGCACTCACTATTCCTATTGGCAAACCTCTTGCCAATACAACCATTTACATACTTGATAAAACCAATCAACCTGTTCCAATCGGAATCAGTGGAGAAATATATATTGGCGGTGACAGTGTGGCCAGAGGATATCTTAATCACCCGGATTTAACCCACGATACATTTGTATCATTGCCTGCTTTTGCTAATTCCTACACATCGTCTGCGTCGTCCGCAAAAATCTACAAATCGGGTGATCTTGCCCGCTGGTTAGCTGATGGTAATATCGAATTCTTGGGACGCATCGATCAACAGGTAAAAATCCGTGGTTTCCGCATAGAACTCGGTGAAATAGAGAGCATTCTGAATACTCATCCATCCATAAAAGAAGCGGTTGTGATTGACATGAAAAGCCAACAACGGCATTACTTGTGCGCCTATTTTACGACTATTGAGAGTGTTCCAACTAACGCCCAGTTGAAGGGATTTATCGAGGAAAAATTACCTACTTATATGGTTCCTTCTTGTTTTGTGCATCTCAACAGTATACCTTTGAATAGCAATGGAAAAGTTGACCGTCCACAACTTCCACCACCGCAAGAAAGTGATTTTTTTAGTAGTAGTATCTATTTACCTCCAGAGAATCCCATGCAGCATATCATGGTTGCCATCTGGCAGGATATCTTATGTCTTCAAAAAATTGGTATCCAAGACAATTTTTTTGATCTTGGTGGCAATTCTCTTGATTTCGTCAGGGTCGCCAATAAATTACGCGAAAAATTGGGCAAAGATATCCCTTTGACAACCTTGTTTAGTTATCCCACGATTGCCGCTTTGGAAGACTATTTAAGTAGTGCCGAGTTGCCTGATGTCGTATTCGCGATACCTGACAACTTTGTCATGTTAAATGGTGCGCCCAGTTCCATAAAAAATATCTTTTTTGTTCATGAAGTATTGGGAGATGTGGGAGCATATACTGAATTTTCCAAGCAATTGGGTACTTACTTCAGATGTTGGGGTATCGAAGCGGAAGATCAACAGAATTTCGTCCCTAAAAATGTCACAGTAGAGGAGATAGCTGCCAGATATATCCAGCAGATAAAACAGGTCCAGCCTTTTGGTCCGTATAATCTTTTTACGTGGTCGTGGGGTGGGCACGTGGCACTGGAAATGACCCTGCAATTGGAAAGAATGGGTGAAAAAGTATCTTTCCTGGCTTTTATAGATAGTTCCGGTCCCGATTACACTCCAGATATGAGTATAGACCCTTTTTCAGTGGTTTCTGAAAGAAAATATATAAAGGGGTTCTTTGATGCAGCGGGAATTAACGCGGATTTAGAACAGCTAGATGATATCACAGCGCTGTGGACTATGGCCGTGGATTTTTTAAGCCATGATCCCAATATGGTGGAGCAGTTGCGACAAATACTTATTGCCAATGCTATGGCATTACCTAATTATTTTGGGCTAACTGGTAGTGAATTGGTTCATTATCAAAATGTGAACCGTGCCCACCGTATGGCGAGTATTATTTATCAGCCTATTGGGAAAATTAATGCCCCACTCCATTTTTTCTGGGCCAATCAGAACGAAAATAGAGAAGAATCCTGGCACGATTATTGTCACAATCCAGTAATCTATCATGAAGTTCATGGCGATCATCATTCTATATTCAGAGAAAAGGAACAAATCGCGGAGTTCGCCCGATTATTTAACGATGTGATTGAACAGGAATTAAAATAGGAACTGTTCAGGCTATAGGTAATGAAAGAAAAGAAGACCACAGATTACACAGATTAAAATGATTGACAGAGATTAAAAGATGACTAGAACAAAAAGAAATAAACCAATCTGCGTAATCATTTTAATCTGTGTAATCTGTGGTCTTCTTTTTCTTTCATTGAAATGCAGGCATTTTCACCAAACAGGGGATACTTTCACCAAACAGGGGACACTTTCACCAAACAGGGGATACTTTCACCATACAGGGGACACTTTCACCAAACAGGAGTCACTTTCACCATGCAGGAAAACTCTTTCACCAAACAGGAAAACTCTTTCTCCATGCAGGAAAACTCTTTCTCCATGCAGGTGTACTTTTTCTCTATGCAGGTGTGCTTTTTCTCCATACAGGAAATACCTTTCGCTATACAGAAGAAACTTTCGCTATAGCGAAAGCTCTTTCGCTAAGCAGGAGAATATGCCCTTCTGCAAACTTAATATGGCTATAAATAAAAAAATATGAGTGTGGGTAAGCCAATTATGAATCAAAAATCAAGCTAAATGAGGTTAAAAGATGAGACAACTTAAAAGTAAAAACATAACTGACATCCTGATGTTGACATCTATGCAAGCGGGGATGCTTTTTCATTATCTTCACGACGGGCAGAGTTCGATATACCACGAACAATTAAGCGTGGAACTTTTTGGAGAAGTGGACAGGTTAAACTTTGAAAAAGCATGGCAAACTGTGACAAAAACCAATGAAATGCTGCGCACAATCTTCCGATGGGAGAAACTGGAAAAGCCAACACAAATCATTTTAAAAGAACATGCCTGCAAAATTCTCTTTTATGACCTCACCGCTGTAGACTTAGATCGCCAAGCAGCGCAACTGCTTGAGATTAAAAATAATGATCGGCAAACCCCCTTTGATTTACATGAAGTTCCCTGGCGTGTTATCTTGTGTAAACTATCTCCACACCATTACGAAATGATTATTAGCAACCACCACATCATTTATGATGGCTGGAGTAACGGGATTCTCCTGAAAGAATTTTTTACGGCCTATCACAACCTGTGTGTGGGTAAAAAAACACTGCTTCCAGTTAAAACACCATTTAAAGAGTTCATTAAATTTATACAGAACCAGGATAACGAGCAACAAGAGCAGTTTTGGAGCGCATATCTGGATAATTTTGAAGCACAAACGGAACTGCCAATCAAAAAAACAAAAACAGACGGGGTCATGGGAGTGGAAACGTTTTCCCTTGTGCTGGGGTCGGCTACAAAAGAGCAGTTGGATGCGTTTGTGACACGTCATCATGTCACACAGGCCGCAGTGTTTTATTCAGCCTGGGGACTCTTGGTGCAAAAATACAGCGGGACAGAGGATATTCTTTTTGGCACGACTGTGTCTGGTCGGAGCGCCAGTATTAGTGGGATGGAGCATATGGTGGGTTTGTTTATTAATACGATTCCGCAAAGAATCCGTTCATTGGCGGATGAACCATTAATCGCCCTGGTATTACGGACGGATGAGCTATTACGGGAACGTGAAGCGTTTGAAAATACACCGTTGCTGGATATCGCAGGTTACAGTCCTTTAGGGAGTGGTGCAGTGTTGTTTGATACGATAGTGGTGATCGAAAATTATCCTTTGGATAGTGCTTTACTACCCGCGGATAGCGCGTTATCGATCCATTCATTTGCCATGGAAGAGATGACCCATTATGATTTGACTGTCGGTATTATGCCCTTTAAAGAGATTGAATGTTTTTTTTCTTACCAGCGCCAGTGTTTTGCAAAAGAAAGTATCCAAAATATGGCCCTTCATTTTAAAGCTATTATAGAATATATGGTGGCGAACCCAGAAAGGAATTTTTCCCAATTAGCAATACTATCAGCAGACGAAAAGAAACAACTGCTATATGAATTTAATAATACATTCGCACCATATCCGCAAGACAAAACCATCGCCCACCTATTCGCCGAACAAGTGGCTCAAAACCCCGATTTTATAGCCATCATTGGAGCAGCTACCCGTGGTAACTCTCAATTAACCTACCATGAATTAAATAATAAAGCCACCCAAGTAGCCAACACCTTAATCGCAAACGGTGTTTTACCCGGCACTATTGTAGGAATAATGATGTATCGTTCCCTAGAAATGGTCATTGGCATCCTCGCCATATTAAAATCCGCAGCCGCCTATTTACCCATCGATCCCACCAGCCCAGAAACCAGAAAACAATACATGCTAGCCGATAGCTCCGCCAAAATCCTAATCACCTCCCAATTCATCCAAGACTCCCTCCATCACCCTCCCATTACTCGCATAATTCCCATTACTCGCATAATTCCCATAACTCCCGTTACTCACGTAACTCCCATAATTCCCACAACTCCCATAATTCCCATCACTCCCATTACCCCCGCCTATCTCCTTTACACTTCCGGCACCACCGGCAAACCCAAGGGAGTACTAGTCAACCATCGTGCCGTGGTCAACCGGTTATATTTCCTAAAACAGCAATATCATTTGGATGAGCACGATGTTGTCTTGCAAAAAACGCCCCTTACGTTTGATGTTTCCGTGTGTGAATTATTCCGCTGGATTCTTCCTGGTGCCAGATTATACATCCTTCCGCTTGACAGAGAAAACCAACCGGAGGTTATTTTAGATGCGATTGCAAAACAGAAAGTGAGCACCATTGATTTTGTGCCTTCCATGTTAACTGTTTTCCTGGAATTTCTATCATTGGAACATGGGATCACCCATTGGCAAAGTTTACGGTGGGTATTTGCAGGCGCAGAGGTTGTTCGTCCTGAATTGGTAGCCAATTTTAATAGAATTGTGACCGCCCGAGGGAGTCACGCGCAATTAATCAATGCGTATGGCCCCACTGAGGCCACTGTGGATGTCACTTTTTTTAATTGTTCAAGCAGTATACCTTCAGCCATAGTTCCTATTGGCAAACCGATTCATAATACCCGTGTATTTATTCTGGATAAAGTGGGTTGCTTACAACCCATAGGAATTCCAGGCGAATTATGTATCGCTGGTGACTGCTTGGCCATGGGTTACTTAAACAACCCGGAACTGACCCGCGAAAAATTCCCCATTGCTTCTTTTTCCGCTCCAATGTCCACGAGTTCTTTACTCATTTACAGAACGGGTGACCTCTCCCGGTGGATGCCGGATGGGAATATTGAATTTTTGGGCCGTATTGATCACCAGGTTAAAATCCGCGGACTGCGCATTGAATTGGGGGAGATTGAAAGTCAGTTATTAACACATAAAAATATTAAAGATGCGTTATTGGTAGTAAAGGATCGCGGCCAAGATGATCAATTCCTCTGCGCGTATCTTGTGCCCCGTGTTGAGCCCACACTGGAAACACCGCTCTTAAGTCCTGCGCAATTGACATTATATTTAGCGGCTATATTACCGGATTACATGATTCCAGCTTATTTTGTCTGGTTGCCAGAAATGCCCGTGCTGTCAAACGGCAAGATCAACCGCCACGCGTTACCTGAGCCAGAATGGATCACAAGTCAAGCCTATGAAGCGCCCAGAAACGCGATGGAAGAGAAATTAGCAGAAATCTGGTCGGATGTATTGAGTGTTGAAACACCGATTGGTATCCATGATAATTTTTTTCGCATGGGCGGGCACTCTCTGAAGGCGATGAATATGGTATCCAAAATTCACCGGGAATTAAACGTGGTGGTGCCGGTAAAAGAGATTTTCGCCAACCCGACTATCGGGATTCTGGCAGATTATATGACCGCCCACGAAAATTTACCCCAAGATAGCTTCACAGCCATTGCAGCGGTAGAAACTAAAGAATATTACCCGCTCTCTGCGGCACAACAACGGTTATTTATCCTGTACTTTATGGAAACCAATAGCATCAATTATAATATGCACGATGTGTTTCACCTGGAAGGTCAATTGGACATGCCACGCTTGGAAAAAAGCCTGGCGCAATTGGTGGCCAGACATGAAAGTTTACGTACTGCTTTTTTTCTTGTCCATGATCAACCCGTCCAGAAGATTCTGCCCAATGAGGCCATTCATTTTTCCATCACGGTTTATGAATTAACAGAACACAGTAGCCAACCCGACAGAATTTTAACTCAGAACGAGTTATTGGACAATACCGAGCTAAAAGATATAAACCAGCGTTTTTTACAACCTTTTGATTTGGCGAAAGCCCCTCTGTTCCGGGTCGGTATTATTAAAATTGCAAAAAATAGCCACATCTTAATGGCCAGTATGCACCATATCATCTCCGATGGGATATCCATCGACATCTTTATCAAGGATTTTATTGCCCTGTATCATGGGACAACCCCTATGCCTTTGAATGTACAATACAAGGATTATTCGTTATGGTTTAAGCAACGAAAAGAAAACGGGGCGATAGAAAAACAACGGGCGTATTGGTTGGCTGAGTTTGCCGGGGAGATTCCCAGGTTAACACTTCCCCAGGATTTCCCCAGACCATTGGTCCAGAGCTTTGCCGGGGAAAAGATTTATTTTTCTCTGCCTCCAGCGGCAAGCCAAGAGTTAAAAAAACGTGCCCAAGCAGAGGATGTGACTCTTTTTATGATGCTGATCGCGATATATTATCTGCTGTTGTGGCGTTTGAGTGGGTCGGAAGAGATGATAGTGGGAACTCCTACCACGGGACGCAGGCACGTGGACTTGGAAGCGATCATCGGGATGTTTGTCAACACGCTGGCTATAAAAATAAACCTGGAAAAAGAGATTTTCTTCAAAGACTTCCTCCAGCAAGTCAAACAAAAAGCCCTGGCTGCATTTGAAAACCAAGATTACCAGTTTGATGATCTGGTGGAAGAAATATTACCTGATCGTGATCTGGGTCGCAACCCGTTATTTGACATGATGTTTATCTTGCAAAACATGAATACCGCAGATATTAAAATAGCAGGCTTACAGATTACCCCGTTGCCTTTTGAAACGTATATTGCGCCCTTTGATATGTACCTGATGGCAGAAGAACGGCAAGACGCGCTCTTTTTTACAGTGGCGTATGGCACAAAACTATTCAAAACAAAAACGATCCACCGGTTCATGGCGTATTACTTGACTATTTTAGAAACTGTGGTCTCCCACCCGGATGTGGCACTGGCCCAAATCGAAATTTTATCGCCGGTGGAGAAGCACGAGCTATTGGTTGCATTTAATAATACCCGGACACCTTATGCACAAGAACAAACCATTCAGCACTGGTTTGAACAACAGGTGGAACGAACCCCGGCAGCTATTGCCGTGTTTGGGGAGGGAGCGATTACCTATGATGCGTTAAATGGCAAGGCCAATCAATTGGCTCATTTGTTAAGACAAAAAGGAGTTGGCCCGGATACGATTGTAGCGTTGATGATGCCGCGTTCTATTCAGATGATTGTGGGGCTACTGGGCATATTAAAAGCAGGGGGCGCTTATTTACCGATCAACCCGGAGTATCCAGCGCAACGGATTTTAGCTATTATGGAAGATAGTGGTGGTCATTATTTTTTAACAGATGAAAAGACATCGCATGCTCTTTCTTTTAGCGCGTTGCAACGTTTAGACGTTCCCGAAGTCGTGCCCCAGGTGACAGCCAACCGGGCACAGATCATTAACTTTGATGGGTTACCCCATCCCAATCGAACATTAATCAACTATGACAAGTATCACAATTTTATCGGGATTGCACCGGCTAAATACACCATGAATATCCAGGCGACCCGTGGTTGCCCGTATAAATGCGCCTTCTGTCATAAGATTTGGCCCAAAACACACGTGATACGCAGCGCAGAAAATATTTTTGCGGAAATAAACACCTGCTATCAAGCGGGAATGAAACGAGTGGTTTTTATTGATGATGTGTTTAACCTCAATAAAAAGAACAGCGGTGAATTTTTTAAAACGATTATCAGGAATAAATACGATCTGCAACTCTTTTTCCCCAATGGGTTACGGGGGGATATCCTGACCGCTGATTTTATTGATCTGATGATAGAAGCAGGCACGGTGAATATGGCACTGGCCTTGGAAACGGCTTCACCGCGCTTGCAAAAACTGATGGGCAAAGACTTGAACCTGGAAAAATTCGCGGCAAACGTTCACTATATCACCCAAAAATACCCGCACGTGGTCTTGGAACTGGAAATGATGATTGGGTTCCCCACGGAAACCGAAGCGGAAGCGTTACAAACACTGGAGTTATTAAAAAGTTTTAAATGGATTCACTTCCCGAACCTGCATATCCTCAAAATTTTCCCCAATACAGATATGGCGAAACTGGCTATAAAAAATGGTGTTAATCAGAGATTAATCGAAGCCTCTGCCACTCTCGCGTTCCATGAATTACCGGAAACGCTTCCGTTTGCAAAGGATTTTGTACGGGAGTATCAGGCACGCTTTACCAACGAGTATTTTTTTTCCAAGGAACGGTTGCTCCATGTCATCAAACAGCAGGTGAAAAGTTTTACTGCGGATGAATTGGTACAGAAGTATGACAGTTATTTACCCGTGGATATTAAATCGTTTGCCGATATTCTTAAATGTGCGGACATTACTGCCAATGAATTGGGTCCCATTCAGTTTATTCCTGAAACACGCTGGGCCGCGCCCCAGTTTAGCCAGAGAATCAAGGCTTTTTATCCAATGCCGCCTAGCAAGGAGCATGCATTGCGGGTTTTATTGCTGGATCTGTCGCAATATTTTCGCTCGGATAGTAGCCACTCTCTTTATGATGTGGGAGCGGAACCGTTGGGATTGATGTATCTGGCAACGTATTTAAAAGAACAACTGGGAGAAGAGGTCGAGGTTAAAGTACTGAAGTCCAGGATTGATTTTGATAATTATGATGGGTTGCAAGCGCAGATTTTTCTTTATAAACCGCACTTAATCGGTCTACGCACGTTATCAATGTACAAGGATTTTTTCCATCGCACCGTGTCTTTGCTGCGGCATTGGGGTCTGACTATTCCTATTATTGCCGGTGGTCCGTATGCGACTTCGGATTATAAACAAATACTTCAGGATCATCAGATCAATCTGGCGGTACTGGGTGAAGGGGAATTAACCATGGCTCATCTGGTAAAAGAGATGATAGCCCATAATAATAGCTGGCCCAATGACAAGATATTGGAAACGATTCCGGGTGTGGCGTATATTCGTCAACAAGATAAAGTATTATCTACCCGTTCCCAGCGGGAAGTGATTTTTCTGGACCAGATTTCCAGGCCATTGGAACAAATGCCTTATACCAATCCGAAACCGATCAACACGCCGCAGGATTTGCTTTATTTGATTTCTACTTCCGGTTCCACGGGCAAGCCTAAGAGTGTGATGTTGGAGCATCGTACCTTGATTAATTTAATGGCGTTCCAATTCCAGCGCACTCGGATTGAATTTTCCCGCGTGTTGCAATTTGCCGCGATTGGTTTTGATGTTTCTGTGCAGGAGATATTCTCGCCCTTGTTGGTTGGGGGCACGTTGTTTCTACCCAAGAATGAGCTGAAAAGTGATGTGCCCCGGTTATTTGAGTTTATCCAGTGGCATCAGATTAAGACTCTTTTTCTGCCGCCTGCCTTTTTAAATTTTGTTTTTTCTGAACCTGACTATATCCCGTTATTCCCGGACTGTGTTTTGCATATTATTGCAGCAGGTGAACAATTGGTGGTGAATGAAACGTTGCAAAAATTCTTAAAGGAGCGGGGGATATTTCTGCACAATCATTATGGACCGTCTGAGACCCATGTGGTTACCACGTTGACCATTGATCCTCGGGGTGAGATTCCCCAATTGCCCGGTATTGGCAAACCTGTGTCTAATACGGGTATTTATATTGTGGCTAGAAATAATAATATACAACCCATCGGGGTCAGCGGGGAATTATTGATTGGTGGGATTCAGGTAGGACGAGGATATTTAGGCAATGTGTCTTTAACTGCTGAAAAATTTGTGCCCAATCCATTTGTTTTGGGGGATCGGCTTTATCGTACCGGGGATATGGCGTGTTGGTTGAGTGATGGGAATATTCAGTTCTTGGGTCGATTGGATTTTCAGATTAAAATCAGGGGCTTTCGCATTGAATTGGGAGAGATTGAGGCTCAATTAAAGAAACATCCGGCCATTAAAGATGCGGTAGTTGTGGCGTTAGCAGATAAAAAGGGTGAGATTGTTCTGGTCGTGTATTATGTTTTGGTGGCGTTGTCGTCGGTGCCGTTATTGCAAGAGTTTTTAGTAAAAGTATTGCCCGATTATATGGTTCCTGCTCATTATATTGCTTTGCCACGGATACCGTTAACAGCGAGTGGGAAAGTGGACCGTCGGGCATTGCCGCCACCGGAGGGATCGGCTGGTTCTGGTTATGTGGCGCCTAGAAACATGCTGGAGAATAAACTGGCTGAGATTTGGTGTGGTGTGTTGGGCATAGATTTAGTTCGCGATGGGGTGGGAATTGATGATAATTTTTTTCAAATGGGTGGGCATTCGTTAAAGGCGACCTCGTTAACGTCCAGGTTAGCCAAGGAGTTTCATGTGAAGGTCCCGTTGGTGGAAATATTTAAGCAACCGACGATTCGTGGGCTTGCGCATTATATAAAAGAAGCCACACAAGAGGAGCATATTCGGATTGCAGCGGTGGAAAAAAAGGAATATTACCCATTATCTTCGCCGCAGAAGCGGTTGTATTTCATGCAGAGTTTGGATGTGTCGAGTACAGCGTATAATATGAATCAAGTGATGCAATTAAAAGGCAAAGTAGATGCGGAGAAACTGGCAGATACGTTTGCCCGGTTAGTAGCGCGGCATGAAAGTTTCAGAACCTCTTTTCACATGTTAGAAGAAGACCCCATCCAAATCATCCACGACACCTTATCATTCACCTTAAATAAAAGTTTTGCGGAGCTTTTTCAAAAGCGACTCCCCGACGGGCCGCCGGAGGCATTAGTAAAACAATTCATTCACCCTTTTGATCTGGCGCAGGCGCCGTTGTTGCGGGTGGAGTGGGTTAAATGTGCTGAAGAGTACTCGTTTTTATTGGTGGACATGCATCATATTATTGCTGATGGGTTGTCTATTGAAATAGTGATCAATGATTTTGTGCGTTTGTATCAGGGTCAGAGTTTGGCGCCGTTGCCGGTTCAATATAAAGATTATACCACGTGGCAGTATCACTCTTTAAATGCAGAGGCGCTTTTTTCCCAGGAGAAATATTGGTTGTCGCACATGCAGGGGCTTATGTATACTACACTTCCCAGTGATTATTTTGATTCCGAAGCGCAGGACACGGGCGGCGTGTTTAACCAGGAGATTGGGACCGAGTTATATCTTAAAATTGAAGCGTTTTGCCATTTGCATGAGATCACCATGTTTATTTTTTTACTGACTGTTTTTGAATTGGCTTTGGCCAGCCACATAGATCAATGGGATGTCACCTTTGGAATTCCGTCTTCGTTGCGGGATCATCTGGATTTAAAAGAGTTGATTGGGATATTCTTGAATGTAGTGTTGATTCGGGCGAAAATTGAGCCGCAGGAATCCTTTTTAGAGCATTTATCAAAAAACAAAGCCAACGTGATGGAAGCGTTAATGAATCGGGAGTATCCCTACGAAATATTGGCAGAAAAACTACGTGCCAGTCGCACGTTAACGCATAACGAATTGTTTAGTATTCTATTCAATTATTTCCCACAGGAAGCGAATAAAAAAATAAGCACGTTGGACTTTGAGATAATCCCCCAAAAAATAGACAGGGTTGCAGCCAAATATGATTTGACGCTTTATCTATTGGATAAGACGGACAGAACAGATACCACAAAAGCAACCAATCATTTAGTGTTATCTGCGGTCTATAAAAGCTCTATTTATAAAGAGGATTCGATTAAAACCTTACTGGCTGATTTTGTAACCATTATTGAGCGTGTAGTGGAAGATGCCAGTCGTTCTAATGCGCAATTAACCATGCGCCACATACCGGATCTGATGTTTAGGGAAGGGAATGATGCCATCACTGCTTTTTATCACACGCAGCCATCATCCACGTCGTCACCAGAGATGGTGGTTTCAATCATCTCGCAATGGGCCCGGCTTTCCCCGGACAAAATCGCAGTTGAAAGCGAACATGAGCGTGTCAGTTTCGCGGAGTTGGAACACCAATCAAATCGGATTGCCAATTTCTTGCACGGGAAAAGCCACACCACACCCCATGTGATTATTCTGCTTGAACGTTCGGCACTGTTACTGGAAGCGATTGTCGCCGTGCTTAAATGCGGTTATGTATTTGTGCCAGTGGACCCATTATTGCCGGTAAACCGGGTCAAAAAGATGATTGAATTGTCACAGGCGGAATGGGTGATTACCAATCAGACGTATTATCAAAAATGTGCAGAGATATTTATCTCTCCCATAGAGTCCACCGATCACATACACTTACAAACACTGGTTATAGAAAAGAATCCTGTGGCGTTGGGAGGGAAACCGTATTATTTGGCAGCGGAAACAGGACCTGTGCCATTGGCATTTGCACCGATATATAATGAGTTGTGTTATCTTAATTTTACTTCTGGTTCTTCTGGCACACCCAAGGGAATTCTGGGGCGTCAGCCCGGTTTGATTCATTTTATTCAATGGGAGATCAATCAATTTGCCGTGGATCAGCACTTTAATATCAGTCAAATCACCTCGCCCTCGTTTGATATGTTTTTACGCGATGTTTTTCTGCCCATGATGGCTGGTGGAACCTGTTGTATTCCCCCACAACACACGTTGTTGGATATGAAAGAGTTGATCCTGTGGCTGGAAGAGAAAAAAATCACCCTGATGCATATTGTGCCCTCATTGTTCAAGCAATTGGTTTCTGAATTGGAGAGCCCGCTGCATTTTCCTGATATGAAATATATTCTTTTAGCTGGCGAGTTGTTACGCGGTGGGGATGTTCATTATTTTATGCAGTTGTATGAACCGCGTATCCGCTTATTTAATCTTTATGGTCCCACTGAAACTACTTTGGCCAAGTTATTTTATGCGATTTTACCAGCGGATGGTCACCGTTCAATTATTCCGGTAGGGAAACCAATGAACGGAGCACAAGCATTAATTTTAAATAGTTTAAAACAAGCCTGTTTTCCCTGTCAATTGGGAGAAATTTATATTCGCACACCGTATCGTTCTGCCGGGTATTTTAATTTACCAGAATTAACCCAATCGCTCTTTATCCAAAATCCGTATGGCACGCATCCTGATGATTTAATTTATAAAACAGGCGATATGGGTCGGATACTGGCTGATGGGAATATAGAAGTCACTGGCCGGGTGGATTTGCAGGTAAAAATCCGGGGCATTCGGATTGAAATCGGGGAGATTGAGAACCGGTTATTGGCGCATTCCCATATTCGTGAAGCAGTGGTTAAAGCGTGGGATGAGTCCAATGGGGAGAAATATCTATGTGCCTACCTGTTGCTTGTTCCTGGTGCCATATTAAGTGCCGCTGATGTCAAAGAATATCTTGCCAAGGAATTCTTGGAAGCCATGGTGCCAGCCCATGTGGTGTTTATGGACTATTTCCCAGTATTACCGAATGGAAAAACAGATAAAAATGCATTGCCTGAACCAGAGCTGCTAGAGACAGAGAATTATATTGAACCAATAAATGAACGGGAGAGAAAATTACAGAAGATTTGGTCAGAAGTACTCCGCAAAGAGCTGCATACGATTAGTGTTCTGGCTAATTTTTTTGAATTGGGCGGTCATTCGTTAAAAGTAGCGGCGTTGGCATCGAAGATTCGCCGCGAATTTAATACCAGTGTGCCAATACCCGAGTTCTTTAAGACTACTACGATTCGCGGGTTGTCGCAGTATATGCAAACGATTCAAGGAACAGAAACTGCGGGGCATGTCGTTATCAAGCCGACTGAAAAAAAAGCGTATTATCCGTTATCGTCAACACAAAAGCGGTTATATTTTCTACAAATTATGGCAGAAACAGGTACAGCGTATAATATCCCGCAGGTTTTTATATTGCGGGGCAAGGTGGAACTGGAAAAATTGGAAAAAGCATTTGCCATATTAGTGCAACGGCATGACAGTTTTCGCACCTCGTTTCACATGTTAGCCGAAGAACCGATCCAAAGAATCCAAGACACTCTCTCCTTTACATTAGATAAACGTTTTGCGGAGCTTTTTCAAAAGCGACTCCCCGACGGGCCGCCAGAGGCATTTATCACCGAGTTCATCCGTCCATTTAATCTTTCTTTAGCCCCGTTGTTACGTGTGGCTTTAGTTAAAATGGCAGAGGAGCAGTTCCTGTTAATGGTGGACATGCATCATATTGTGTCTGATGGCACGTCCATGGGTATTTTAGCCCGGGAGTTCATGGTATTGTATGAAGGGCAATTATTGCCTGCGTTGATGTTGCAATACAAAGATTACGCCGTATGGGAGACGCAGCATCCAGAAAGTATCAAGCAGAAAGAAGCGTATTGGGTGCGTGAATTTGCGGAAAATATTCCCTTGTTGGATTTGCCACTTGATTTTGTCAGGCCAGCGCTTAAGAGTGAGGCTGGCAGTGAGTTCCGTTTACGTGTGGATGCGTCATTAACCCGCGCATTAAACCTTTTTGCGTTGCAGCACAAGGTCACTTTATATATGCTCTTGTTGGCCGTTTATAATATATTATTAACCAAGCTGTGCAATCAGGATATTTTTGTAGTGGGAAGCCCTAGTGCGGGTCGTTTGTATGGAGAATTGGACCCGGTCATTGGCATGTTTGTTAATACGTTACTATTAAAAAATAATCCGGCAGGCGGAAAGAGTGTGCTTGTCTTTTTGCAAGAAGTTCGGGAGAAAGCATTACGTGCTTTTGCCAATCAAGATTACCCTTATGGAGAATTGGTAGAAAAAGTCCTGCAAAATAGGGATGCGGGACGTAATCCGTTATTTGACACGATGTTTGTCTTGCAAAACGTGGATATTCCAACCTTAAAAACACCAAGTTTGAAACTGGAACCCTATGGGATTGAATGGCATACCTCAAAATTTGATTTAACATTGATGTGTATTGAAGTGGAGCAGCAGCTTGTCTGTAATTTTGTATTCAGCACCGGTTTATTCAAAGCAGAAACAATCCAGAGAATCGCCCATTATTATAAGCAGCTTCTGGTTTTAGTATTGGCTAATCCCGCAGAAAAAATAGCCGCGCTAAACTTCCTCCCACTTGCCGAGCGCGAGCAGATTTTATTTGCGTTTAACACCACGGACGCCGATTACGCGAAAACAAAAACCATTCCCCAATTATTCATAGAACAAGCAGTCCGAACTCCTGACAATATAGCCATTATTGGAGAAAAAGATTCTTTGTGCCATCTCACCTATGCTGAATTAAACAATACATCCACTCAAGTGGCCCACATTTTAATGGAACAGGGAGTAATATCGGGTGATATTATAGCAATAATGGCCGACCGTTCAATAACGACTATCATCGCCATGATCGGCACATTAAAATCAGGTGCCGCCTATCTTCCCATTGACCCCGATTACCCCCAGGAACGCATAAATTATATACTTCAAGACAGCTCCGCCAAACTACTGTTAACCAAACAATTCATCCAAGATTCCACTCCCGTTACTAACGTAACTCCCATAATTCCCATAATTCCCATAATTCCCATTCCTCCCATCACTCCCATTAATGTCGCCTATATCATCTACACTTCCGGTTCTACCGGCACGCCCAAAGGAGTTCTAGTTGAACATGCTTCATTGCTTAATTTTATTACCTATCAGGCACGGTTTTTTGATATTGTGGCTGATGATCGTATCTTGCAGTTCTCTAACCTTTGTTTTGATGCTTCAGCCGAACAAGTGTATAGCGCACTCCTTAATGGGGCGGTATTGGTGCTCACCACCAAGGAAACAATTCTGGATATCGAGAAAATAGAAGCCTATTTAATCCAGCAAGCTATTACCCATCTTCATGCTGGGCCTTCATTTTTAACTTTATTGAGCGTGTCAAAGGAATATCATTTAAAACGCGTTGTTTCCGGCGGCGATATCTGTCCCCTCGCTTTGGTCGAAGCGTGGAATCCGCACTGTGACTTTTATAATAAGTACGGCCCCACAGAAACAACAGTAACGTCAATCGAATTGAAGATAAAACAAGGGGAAACAATCCCACCCGTTTTATCTATTGGCAAACCCATTGCCAATACGCAAATTTATGTATTGGATGCAGCAAAAAAAGTGGTTCCTCTCGGCGTAGCAGGTGAAGTGTTTATTGGTGGGGCAGGTGTTTCCCTTGGGTATTTAAATAACCCTGAACTCACGGCGGAAAAATTTATATCTCTGGGTGAATTGTCTTCTTTGTCCACGGAAGCAGTTCGCGTTTTTAAAACGGGGGATTTGGGGCGTTGGTTAACGGATGGTTCTGTGCAATTTCTGGGGCGGATCGATAGCCAGGTGAAGATCAGAGGGTTTCGGATTGAATTGGGAGAGATAGAGAATCAATTGTTAAAACATCCCCGGATTAAAGAGGCGGTTCTGATTGCCAAAACTGCCAATGATCACAATAAATATCTCTGTGCTTACGTGGTGATGAAAGAGAAAGAAACTAAAGCGGTGGATGCGCTGGTTTTACGGGAGTATTTAGCCAAGTGTTTGCCCGAGTATATGATCCCGGCTTATTTTGTACCACTGGAACGGCTTCCTTTAACAACCACTGGTAAAGTAAATCGCGCCCTCTTGCCTGAACCGGGATTAACTCCTCTGGCCACGGGGTATGAAGGTCCGCGTAATGATGTGGAACGAAAGTTACGGGAAATATGGGGGTTGATATTGGGGTTGAGTGAAGAGAAGATTGGTATTCATGATAATTTCTTTGTTTTGGGTGGTCATTCTTTAAGGGCTACGACGATGATGTCGCGGATACACAAGCAATTGGAAATAAAAATCGCCTTGGCGCAGATATTTACTCATGCAACAATTGCGGGTTTGGGGGAGTTGATTGGAAAATCGCAGAAGACGACATTTGCACAGATCGAGGTAGTGGAAAAGAAGGAGTATTATCCATTATCTTCGGCGCAGAAACGATTGTATTTTCTGCAAATGATGGAGCCCAGTAGTACCAGCTATAATATGCCCAAGATTATAAAGTTGCAAGGCAGGATTAAATGGGAAAAACTGCAAGCCATCTTTGCACAGTTAGTGCAACGGCATGACAGTTTCCGAACCTCTTTTCACATGTTAGCCGAAGAACCGATCCAAAGAATCCAAGACACTCTCTCCTTTAAAATAGACAAAAGTTTTGCGGAGCTTTTTCAAAAGCGACTCCCCGACGGGCCGCCGGAGGCAATCTCTACAGAGTTCATCCGTCCCTTTGATTTAGCCCAGGCCCCATTGTTGCGAGTAGCGCTTGTCCCACTTGCAGAGGTGCAATTTCTTTTAATGGTGGACATGCCCCATATTATTTTTGATGGAATGTCTACCAGTGTATTGGTTCACGAGTTCATGGCTTTATATGAAGCACAACCCTTGCCTGCGCTTCGGCTCCAGTATAAAGATTATGCCTTGTGGGAAAGAGCACAGCAGATAAAAATCAAGGCGCAAGAATCGTATTGGTTAGCAGAGTTCAGCGAAGCAGTGCCCGCTCTGGATTTGCCTTTCGATTATGTTAGACCTGCGCTTAAGAGTGATGAGGGTTGTAATTTTAGTTTTTCCTTCAATGCGGCTGAAACCCGCGCGTTAAATGAATTGGCTGTGGCGCAGGGAGTCACCTTGTACATGGTCCTATTGGCTTTATATTCGCTTTTCTTGGCCAAGCTTTGCAACCAGGAAATTATTGTGGTAGGTACACCCACGGCAGGACGTTCACATGCAGATTTAGAGCACGTGATTGGCATGTTTGTGAATACATTGGTTATAAAAAATACTGCGGCGCCACAACAAAGTTTTTATTCATTCCTGCAAGGAGTAAAAGAAAAAACAGTTAACGCTTTTGCCAATCAGGATTACCAGTATGACGCATTGGTTGACAGCGTTGTGAAAAACAGAGAAACTAGTCGCAATCCGTTGTTTGATACCATGTTTGTTTTAGAAAACCAGGAGATTCCCACCTTGGCAAATGCCAGTTTGAAGTTAGAACCTTATGGCTATGAACACAATACTGCCAAATTTGATTTAACCCTGATTTGTATTGAAGTGGATCAGCTTATTTCTTGCACATTAGAATATGCCACAACACTATTTAACTCCCAGACTATCCAGCGATTTGCAACCTATTTGCAAGAACTGCTCACCACAGTACTGCAAAACCCAGCCCAACATCTTGCTGATATCGAGATGCTACCGCCAGCGGAGAAAGACCAATTGTTATTCGTTTTTAACAACACAACGGCTGCTTACCCAGACAATAAAACCATTTACCAATTATTCAATGAGCAAACGGAACGAACCCCGGATCATAGTGCCATTGTTGGGCCAACATCGGGTGGAGGACAAATCACTTATGCCCAATTAAATCAAAAATCAAATCAAATCGCCGATTACCTCTATACTACCAAAGGCATCCAACCTGGAGACTGTATCGCCGTATTAATGGATCGTTCCATTGAATTAATTATTGTCCTCTTGGCAATTATAAAAGCACGTGCCGCTTATGTTCCTGTAGATGTCTCGCTGCCAGTTGAACGGTTACAGTTGGTATGTAATGATGCATCTATCCCGGTTATTATTTCACAGCGCAATTATCTCCCCAAGCTCACTTCCTTTCAGAACCAATGTCCTGCACTTCATTCCATTCTCTGTATTGAGGAGCTGCACGATAAAATCAATCCCAATGCCTGTCCCCTTCCGCTTCCTGGTCTCCAAACAGACCCCGCTTATGTCATGTATACTTCCGGTTCATCGGGAATTCCCAAGGGCGTACTGGTTGAACATCGTACGATTGTAAATACCATCATCTGGCGGAAGCATAATTATGAATATGCCCCCGGTCACGTCAGCTTACAAGTGCCCCCTTATTTTTTCGATAGTTCCGTTACTGATATTTTCACCCCGTTGCTCGGTGGCGCACGTTTAGTGTTAATTAGGGATGAAGAACGTTCCGATCTCACTGTGCTCAGAAACACAATTATTAATAACCATGTCAGCCATTTTATTGTCGTGCCTATTTTTTACAATGTCATGCTCGAAGAGATTGCTGTTGCCTTAAAACATATTAAAATGATCTGTTGTGCCGGCGATAATTTTCCCGATGAATTGATTCGCAAGCATTTTGAGCGTTTACCCCACGTGCGTATCTTCAATGAATACGGCCCCACTGAAAACAGCGTGAATACAACTGCCTATGAACTGCACCCGCACAGTCCCAAAGCATTGATTGGGAAACCAATCAGTAATGTCGCCGTGTATGTGCTGAATGTTTTTCTGAAATTATGTCCCATTGGTGTGACCGGTGAGTTATGCCTAGCTGGTTCCAGTTTGGCCCGTGGGTATTTAAACCGTCCTGAATTAACCGCAGAAAAATTTATTCATTTTCTTTCCACCCGTTGTTATCGAACCGGTGATCTCGGACGCTGGTTAGCCGATGGGAACCTAGAGTTCTTAGGCAGGCTTGATAATCAAGTCAAGATTCGCGGCATGCGTATTGAAATCGGCGAGATTGAGAATCAATTATTAAAAGTGGCGCATATCAAAGAAGTCGCGGTCTTGTTGCGTCAGGAACATAACCAAACCCAATTCCTTGTTGCCTATATTGTGCCCCACTCTTTCCCCGATCCTTCCTGCACCGCCGCCTTCTTAAAAGAGTTCTTAGCCGAACGGTTGCCCGCGTACATGATTCCCAGCTATTTTATGCCATTGGAAAAGTTACCGCTGACACCCAATGGGAAATTGGATATGAATGCCCTGCCCGCTCCAGAAACAGAAACAACTGAAGCGTATACAATGCCACGCAATGAACTGGAAAAAATAATGGTCGCGATTTGGGAAGCGGTGTTAGGGAAACCGAGTATCAGTATCCATGATAATTTCTTTTATATTGGCGGTGACTCGATCAAATCCATCCAGATTATGTCGCGGCTGAATCGCACGGGTTATAAAGTAGAAATGAAAGACCTCTTTTTATACCCGGTCATCGCTGAATTATCCGCCCATGTCAAAAAGGTGCAACGAGTCCCCGATCAAGCGTTTGTTTGTGGTGTTGTGCCGTTAACTCCCATTCAGAAGACTTTTTTTCAAGCGTATTCGCCCAACTCCCATCATTATAATCAAGCCCTAATGCTTTTTGCGCCCGCAGGCATTCAAACAGAGGCAATAAAAAAAGTCTTTAATCACATTCAAGTCCATCACGATGCCTTGCGTATGACCTATCAAGTCGATTCGTCAACCGGGGACGTAGTGCAGAGAAATCACGGGTTGGATTATCCCCTTTCTCTGCAAGAATACGACTTCACCGACCACGAGAATAATATAACCCTGATGGAAGAGACAATCAACCACATTCAACAAGGTATAAATCTGGAACATGGACCACTACTCAAACTCGGTTTGTTTCATCGTGCGGATGGGGACCGCTTACTGATTGTGATTCACCATCTTGTGATTGATGGTCTTTCCTGGCGCATTCTTCTCGAAGATATTGAGACCCTATATCAACAAATAACCAGTGGCCAAGCCCCGGTTTTACCTTTAAAAACCGATTCCTTCAAGAACTGGGCCGATACATTACATGTCTATGCCCAACATAAGACCCTATTGCAAGAAATTCCCTATTGGGCACACTTAGAATCGCAAACCATTGCCCCCATCAACAGTGATTGCTCCAGTACAGAAAAAACCTTCGCCGAACCCGCGCATGAATCCTTCATGTTATCCCAAGCCGAAACCACTTTGCTGTTACATGAAGTGAATCAATGTTATCACACTGAAATCAATGACATCTTATTAACGGCCCTGGGGATTGCCATGCAAAAAACCTTTGGTCACCACCATGTATTAATTGCCCTGGAGGGTCATGGTAGAGAATCCATTGCCCAGGAGATCGATATCAGTCGCACCGTGGGCTGGTTTACCACCGAGTATCCCGTGTTGTTGGATATCTCTTATGCTACAGACACGGGTCGGCAGATTAAAGAGGTCAAAGAGACCTTGCGGAAAGTTCCCAATAAAGGGATCGGGTATGGGTTATTAAAATATCTCAGTACACAGAACCTGTCAGTGCCATTTACCTTAAAACCGCAAATTATTTTTAATTACCTGGGTCAATTTGATGCCGATGTCAAACATGTCTCTTTATTTCACATTGCCAAAGAATCTACCGGTCTTTCTGTCAGCCCCCACACTGCTCCCGCCTATGAATTACAGATCAATGGCATGCTCGCCAACAATCGCTTATCCATGAATGTGTCCTATCTAAACACCCGCTTCAAACCGGAAACCATTGCCACTCTAACCCGTTTGTTTCATTCCCAACTCCAGCATATTATTACCTTTTGTGCCGCCAAAAAAGATGTTGAACCCACTCCGAGTGATTTTACTTACAGTTTATTAACCATTGAACAGCTCCAACAGGTGTTGGATGTTTATGTCCACGTTGCCGATATCTATACATTGTCACCCATGCAAGAAGGCATGTTATTTCATGCCTTGTTAGACGAATCTTCGCACGCCTATTTCCAACAAACCGCGTTCCGCTTGCAAGGGCAATTGGATATTCCCCTGGTGGAAAAAAGTCTCAATGAACTGGTTAAACGTCACCATATCTTACGCACTGCGTTTGTTTATAAAGATATTCCCCGGCCCGTGCAAGTGGTGTTGCACAGTCGTTCAGTGCGTTTTTATTTTCAAGACATCAGTCACATATCGGACAGTCAGGAAAAAGAGGATTTTATCCGCGATTTTAAAACCCAGGATAAAAAAACACCGTTTAATCTAAGTACCGATATCCTTGTCCGTGCTGCTATTTTGCAGTTGGATGCCGCCACCTATGAGTTTATCTGGAGTTTTCATCACATCTTGATGGATGGCTGGTGTATCGGCATAATTAACAGTGAATTCTTCCAGATTTATAGCAGTTATGTCCAGCACAAGCCCTATCAACTGCCGCCCATTAAACCCTATCGCAACTATATCGCCTGGTTGGAAAACAAGGATAAAGACGAGTCAGGGTTATATTGGGAAAACTATCTGGCTTCATTTACTGAACAAACCGATATTTTAAAGCCCAAAACCTATAAAACCCAGGAGCCAGTCACGTATAATAATAAACGCATCTCCTTTCAATTGGATTCCCAGCAGACCGAGTTGCTTTACGCCCTGGCCGCGCAGCACCATGTCACCATGAATACCGTGAGTCAGACGCTTTGGGCGATTCTGTTAGGAAAATATACGCGCAAAGAGGATGTTCTGTTTGGCGCAGTCGTTTCAGGACGTCCCTTTGAATTGGAAGGAGTGGAATCCATGGTGGGTTTATTTATCAATACTATTCCCGTTCGTATCCGCTTTAAACGAGACCACACATTTATCCATCTTCTGCAAACAGTTCAAGCCGAGGCATTGGCCAGTGAAGTCTATCATTATCATCCATTGGCACAAATTCAATCCCGCAGTGTTTTGAAGCAAAATCTCATCAATCACCTCTTCTTATTTGAGAATTATCCCCTTGACGAACAAATAGAAGGGTATGGCGGCGAGAACAATAAAAACACCAAGTTATTATTAACCTTTAAATTAACCCAGGTCGAAGTATTTGAGCAAACCAATTATGATTTAAACGTCATGTTATCCGGTACCCAGCAATTAAGAATCTCCTTTCAATACAATACCAATGTCCTTGATGATTTTTATATCAACCAGTTAGCCCACCATTTCCTTGTTGGTTTTGAGCAGGTTCTGCACTCCCAAGAGTTACCCATTGCAGACATCACCTTCCTTTCCCCCCAAGAGAAGCAGCAGTTATTAGTAACCTTCAATAATACCGCCGCCCCATATCCCGCACACAACACTATCCATCAATTATTCAGCGAACAAGTCCAACGCACCCCCGATTTTATTGCATTAATCGGCTCTCCCTTCCAAACACAATTAACCTACATTCAATTACTACAAAAATCCCAACAATTAACCCATTATTTAATCGTCCATGGCGTACTCCCCTATCATATCGTCGCCATCAAACTATCCCGAACCCTAGATATCGTCATCAGCATCCTCGCCATTCTACAAACCGGTGCCGCGTATTTACCCATCGACCCCGACTTCCCAGCAGACCGTATATCTTACATGTTAACTCACAGCCACGCCAACCTCCTACTCACCAAAGACTTCCTCCAAGACGCCACTCCCATACTTCCCATACCTCCCATAACTCCCATACTTCCCATACTTCCCATAATTCCCACAACTCCCATTCCTCCCACAAATATCGCCTATATTCTCTACACTTCCGGTTCCACCGGAAAACCCAAAGGTGTAATGATCCCGCATCACGCCCTGGTTAATTTTGTTTGTGGTATGACCCGTCTTATTGAATTTAAAGCCACCGATATTCTTTTATCATTAACCACCATCTGTTTTGACATCTTTGGCCTTGAAATATATATCCCGCTAGTCACTGGCGGCAAAGTAATTTTAGGAACCGAAGCCGAACAAATCGACCCCACCCTGGCCGGTGATTTAATGGAGCGTCAGCACGTCACCATTCTTCAAGTCACTCCTTCCCGCCTGCAATTATTTCTGGCTGACCCCAGCGCATCACGGGCATTAAACCACCTCCATTCCCTGCTTGTCGGAGGCGAAGCTTTTCCCGCCGATTTGTTGCACCATACGCGCACCCTATGCCAAGGAAAGATATACAATGTATACGGTCCTACCGAAACCACTATCTGGTCCACTGTCAAAGATGTAACCGGCACCCAGTCCTTAAATATCGGTAAACCGATTGCCAATACTACCATTTTTATATTAGATAGCCACCACAGCCTGCAACCTCTTGGCATTGCCGGTGAATTGTACATTGGTGGTTCTGGTCTTGCCGCAGGTTACATCAACAACCCCGAACTCACTGCCGCTGCATTTATCTCAATCCCCAATTTATCGCCAAGACTCTACAAAACCGGTGATTTAGCCCGTTGGTTACCCGATGGCAATTTAGAGTTCTTAGGACGTATCGACTATCAAGTAAAAATCCGTGGCTTCAGAATAGAATTGGGCGAAATTGAAAGCTGTTTAAACACTCACCCTGCCATTAAAGAATCTGTGGTCATTGATCGGCAAGAAAATCAAAGACATTATCTCTGCGCCTATTTCACCACCCATGAACAAACTCAATCCACAGAACTTACCCTCACCTTAAAAGAATACCTCGCCCAAAAGTTACCCGACTACATGGTTCCCGCCTTTATGATTAAACTTGACCACATCCCCTTGAATAGTAACGGGAAAATAGATCGTCACAAGCTGCCTCAACCCAATGAAGCTGATTTTTTTACCCACGACACGTATTTAGCACCAGTCACCCCAATGCAGCACACCCTGGCCAGTATCTGGCAGGACATATTAAAACGGGACAAGATCGGTATCGAAGATAATTTCTTCCAACTCGGTGGTAACTCCTTGGATTTTGTACGAGTTGCCAATCAATTGCGCGCCAAGCTGCACATGGAAGTGCCAGTCGCCACATTGTTTTCCTATCCGACTATAAACCAGCTCGACCATTATTTAATGCAGAACCAACTCCTTGATGTCACCCCCACGCCGGAAAATTTTGTCTTGTTGAATGGTTCATCCCTATCGCGGGGCAATATCTTTTTCGTGCATGAAGTATTGGGTGATGTCGGGGCGTACATGGAATTTTGCACCCAGTTTGGCAGTCATTTTAATTGTTGGGGTATCGAAGCCCCGAAGCTTAAAAATTATGTTCCCCTTAATACCACTATTGAAGAGATATCAGCCAACTATATCCGCCAGATCAAACAAATCCAGCCTTTTGGTCCCTACAATCTGGTGACTTGGTCCTGGGGTGGGCATTTGGGTTTAGAAATCGCGTTACAACTCGAAAAAATGGGCGAGACCTTATCCTTTTTAGGGTTCTTTGATTGTTCTGGTCCCGATTACAAACGTAATATACCGATTGAACCCTATACATTACAATCCGAAAGAAAATTTTTAAACCCTTTTTTGAAAGCCACCGGTGACACCACGGATTTGGATACCATCCATGATCTTGGTCAGCTTTGGAACTTTGCCGTGGATTTTTTAGACAAGGACCCAGCCATGGTGGCACAAGTCAGACAATTACTTGCTATTAATGCCTTGGCATTACCTAATTATCAGCAATTAACCTGCAAAGAATTGATCCAGTTCCTCAATATTAATCGCACCCATGCCAATACCAGTCCCATTTATATTCCAGTTGGGAAATTAGAAACCCCGCTCCATTATTTCTGGGCCAATCAAAACCAGGAACGCTATGAAACATGGCAAGAGTATTGTCACAATCCCGTCATTTATCATGAAGTAACCGGTGATCATCATTCCATATTCCGGGAAAAGGAACAAATCGTCCAGTTTGCCCAATTATTTAACGATGTGCTTGAACAGGAATTAAAATAAAACGGAAATCATCCAGCAAACCGACAAACCTTCTCACCGCTATCACCTATTTTTATAGATGGGAAGATAAGAATTACTACTGGTGCTGATAATAATGCTGGATTTGAGTGATAAAACCTAAAATGGAATCAAACGTGGTTTGCGGGTCTGCCTTTCGAATAGATGGTAATTTATTGACGTTTCTTCCGTGTGCAAGCCAGTTCCGATATTCCAATATTTGTTTCATTTGTCCACGAAGGTTTCCGTCCACTGCAAATTTGAATAAATCAATGACTTCCTCAATACGCCATCTTTCCATCTCCTTTTGAGTCAGTTGATTCAAACTTTCGGCCAACTCAATGGGTATAATCTCCAGTAGTTTGGAACTTTTAGCAGCAATTTCATCCCGTAATTGCCGCTCAAACTGGGCAAACAAAGAAAGAACAATCAAATTTGAAAATTCTTTTTTGGCGGTTTTCAGTTTTTTTTCTGCTTCACTATATTTCATTTCATCGAAGATGGTACGGTTTTTGGATAGAGGAGTTTTCTCTGAAAGTGACCGTCGAGTGATTTTCAGCGAGTTTTGAATGGTTAAATAATCGTCAAAAATAGACACCAGGTCGTCTATATTCAAGCTCAATTGATTATCTCCAATAAAGCCAGGAAAACATTCTTTGTAAGAAGTGGTTTTTTTCCGATAATTTTATCATCCACCCAATGCCATCCTTCTTCTCTTGAGTTTTTGAACAATCTACCGAACAGTTTTTCTTTTTCGCTGGCTGATTTTTCAGTAATGGCAGAAGGTTCTTCTTCATGAATGTAAACCAGACTTTCTTCGCCACTTTCGCCTGACAATTCTACTCGCCCTTCCGCACCGATGATCATTATTCCATAAGGAATGATAGAAAACAATCGCTCATTGTTTTGAATAAAGATATCCAGCCGTTTTGTTTCATACGCCCCAGTTGGCCCGTCATCAAGTGTTATTAGACTTTCACTGCTTGTGAAGGCGATACTCTCTTCATCAAGCCAACCACATACTTGACGGTACAAGGCATCCAATCTTGTATTAAACAATTCAATTTTTTCCACAGTATTTTCTATCATTCTATACTCCTTGATCTATTATAGCATAAATGAGTGTATTTGGATAGGATTTGTACAGGTTAGATTCTTTTCCATAACTTCTCTACCATTTTCCATTTTGGGAGGAGTTTATAATATGGCACACAATCACGTATTCGATCAAGTTAATGGGAATTATGCTGGTGAACAACTGGGTAATACTTTTTGGTATTGGAAAAGCAACCTAGTTATGATATAATGGCATTTCAAGAAAAAGGTAACCTTTATATGCTCAAAATCCGTTTAACCGCCTTATCATGACCCTTTATTCAATGGCGGTAGCTTACCAGAAATTAATAACCTGAAGGTGAAAAAAATGAGACACTTAGAAAGGAAAAATATTGCCGATATCTTAATGCTAACCCCCATGCAAGAAGGAATGCTTTTTCATTACCTGGAAAATCCCCAAAGCGTGCAATACCACGAACAATTAAGCCTGAAACTCGCGGGGCATATTGACGTAAATAAATTTGCACAAGCATGGTCACTAGTCACCGCAACCAATGAAATGTTACGCACAGTGTTCCGTTGGGAAAAACTAGAAAAACCGACCCAGATCATCCTAAAAGAACATACGCCCCAAATCACCTTTTATGATCTGTCAGACAGCAACCAAACAAAAACACGGCTGCAAGAGATTCAAGACAAAGATAGACAAGTCCCTTTTGATCTACAAGACGTTCCCTGGCGCATCCTGCTCTGCAAACTGGCTGCTGAAAGTTATGAAATGATCATCAGCAACCACCACATCATTTATGATGGCTGGAGTAACGGTATTCTTCTCAAAGAATTCTTCCAAGCGTATCACGATCAATCCCAGAGGAAAAAAACAGCCCTCCGGGTTAAAACTTCCTTCAAAGAGTTCATCCAACACCTTTCAAACCAGGACATTCACCAGCAAACTCGTTTCTGGCAGGAAAACTTGGCTGGTTTTGAAACACCCACAACACTCCCGATTAAAAAAACGCAACCCAATGGCCTTCAATCCGAGGAAAATCTTTCTCTGGTTCTGGAAGCGAAGCTAACCAATAGGTTAGAACGTTTTGCTAAGAACAACCGGATCACATTGGCCGCTGTTTTTTATACCGCCTGGGGATTATTGCTGCAAAAATATGGCAGTAGTGACGATGTTATTTTTGGCACCACTGTTTCAGGCCGGTCAAGCCGTATCAAAGGAATCGAAGAGATGGTTGGTTTATTCATCAATACTATTCCTTTACGTATTCACTCTTCAGCCCTGCTCAAACTGGGCGAAATTGTTTTGCAAACCGATAAAGCCTTGCAAGCCCGCGAGGAATTTGAGAATACACCGCTCTTGGAAATCATGGATTACAGTCCCCTGGTGGGTAATGAATCATTATTCGATACGATTGTCGTCATTGAGAATTATCCCCTGGATAACCGTTTAATTCCCGATGGTTGCCCCTTAATTCTGCATTCCCATGAAATGGTGGAAATGACCCATTATGATTTAACCCTGGGGATTTTGTTATTCGATCATATTGAAATAAAATTCTCTTATAACCCGGAGTGTTTTGCTTCTGAATCCATCATAAATCTGGCCACCCATTTCAAAATAATCCTGGAAACCATTTCCCAACACCCAGAAACCACACTATCTGAATTAGACATTCTCGCCAGCGATGAAAAGAGCCGCCTCTTATTTGAATTCAACAACTCGACAGCCGATTACCCGCAAAACAAAACCATTCACCAATTATTCGTCGACCAAACAGAACGAACCCCCGATCATATGGCTCTGATTGCCGCAAACAACACGGGAAACCAATTAACCTACGCTGCTTTAAATAAAAAATCCACTCAATTGGCCCATTACTTATTAAACCAAGGCATTCAACCAGAAAATATCGTTGCCATTATGGTAGACCGTTCCATCGAAATGATTATTGGATTACTAGGCATATTAAAATCCAGTGCTGCCTACTTACCCATCGACCCCCAATACCCAGAAGATCGCAAACAATTCATTCTATCCGACAGCGCCGCCAAACTCCTGCTCACCAAACACCTCATTCAAGACCCCACTCCCATTACTCCCATAACTCCCGTTACTCACGTAACTCCCATAACTCCCATCACTCCCATAACTCCCATTACTCCCGCTTATGTCATCTACACTTCAGGCACCACTGGCAAACCCAAAGGGGTTTTAATCTCCCATCAAGCCGTGGTTAATCGCTTGCAGTTCGTTAGAGATAAATATAGCTTAAATGAACACGATGTCATATTACAGAAAACTCCTTTTACTTTTGATGTTTCGGTGTGCGAATTATTCCGGTGGATTCTACCCGGTGCCACCCTGTGCTTACTGCCGCTGGGTGCAGAGAACCAACCGGAACTCATCATTGACACCATAACCAAACATAAAGTGACAACCATCGATTTTGTGCCCTCCGCATTAAACGTATTCTTGGAATATCTGACCCTGAATAATAGTAATCCAGAATGGAATACCTTGCGCTGGGTCTTTATTGGTGCTGAAGTAGTACGCCCCCAATTGGTGCAAACATTTAATACCGTTTTTGCCCTACCCGCAGGTCAAACCCAATTAATTAATGCGTATGGTCCCACGGAAGCGACCGTTGATATGACTCATTTTAATTGTTCGCAATCTTTATCTCCCACCCTTATTCCTATTGGCAAACCAATTGCCAATGTGCGGGTATTTATTCTTGATCAAGCTGATTTATGTTTGCCCATTCTTGTTCCCGGTGAATTATGTATTGCCGGTGACTGTTTGGCCCAGGGATATTTGAATAAACCCGAACTAACCGCCGAAAAATTTATCACCCTGTCTCTATCCGGTGTTGTGTCACAACGAATTTATAAAACCGGAGACTTGGCCCGGTGGTTACCGGATGGCAATATTGAATTCCTCGGTAGAATTGATCAGCAAGTTAAAATTCGCGGGTTCAGGATTGAATTGGAAGAAATCACCGGACAATTACGATTGCACCCGGAAGTCAAAGATGCAGTGGTCATTGCCAAAGAAGATGAGCGCGGCGATAAATATCTGTGCGCTTATATTGTCCCCCGCATTTTTTCTGCTGAAAACACTACCACTTTTAATCCCGAAGCTTTCGTCGTGTATTTAGCCGCTCTTTTGCCCGAGTATATGGTGCCCGCTTATTTTATTCCCTTACCAGAAATCCCCCTGCTGTCAAACGGCAAGCTTGATCGTAACGCGTTACCCAAACCATCACGACTAACTGGCACCGAGTACCACCCGCCACGCAATGACATTGAAGTAAAACTGGTAAAAATATGGTCGGAAGTATTAAATAAAGATGGCGCGATTGGTATCGACGAACATTTTTTTCAATTGGGTGGCCATTCGTTAAAAGCCACTTCGCTGGTATCCCGGATTCATAAGAATTTTAATATCAAAATACCCTTGGCCGAGATATTTAAACGGCCCACTATCCGTGGACTTTCCGATTATATCCACCACACTACAGGCGAACGCTATTTCCAGATTTTTCCGGTCGAAGAACAGGAATACTATATATTATCTTCCGCGCAGAAACGCATGTATTTTTTACAGCAAATGGATCACACCAGCACCACCTACAATGTGTTTGAGGTTTGGCAATTAACCGGTACTATTGATATAAATCATCTGGAACACACCTTTAAAAAACTCATTCAAAGACACGAGAGTTTCCGTACCCAGTTTATTGTGATTAATGAAGAGCCAGTGCAACGAATCTGCCCGGAAGTTCCTTTTGCCATAACATACGAGGAGTCTTTACGAGTGGAAACTTTCATTCGTCCCTTTGATTTAGCGCAAGCGCCTTTGTTGCGGGTTGGTTTGGGAAAAATTGGGGAAACAGATCATCTGTTGATCGTGGACATGCATCATATTATTGCCGATGGGTTGTCTATTGGCGTTTTAGCCAATGAATTTTCAGCTTTAATGGCCGGTGAGCAATTGCCTGCTATCGCGTTTCAGTATAAAGATTATGCCACTTGGCAAAACCGTGAGCAAGAGAGTAAAAACGTCTTGGCACAGGAACACTTTTGGCGCCATGAATTTGTTGGCGAGATTCCCGTACTCAATTTACCCACTGATTTCGTGCGTCCCACCATGCAAACTTTTGCCGGGGATGCGTGTACGTTTGAACTGAACGGCGTGATCACACAATCGCTTCGTCAATTGGCTTTAGAAGCAAGGGGCACATTATATATGGTATTAATCGCTTTATACGCCACGTTCTTATCCAAGCTTTGCAATCAGGAAGACATTGTAATCGGAACGCCCATTGCGGGCCGGGGTCATGCAGACTTGGAAAAGATCATTGGCATGTTTGTGAATACTTTACCGTTGCGCACTTATCCCGTGCAGGAAAAAAAGTTCAGCGATTTTCTCTCTCAGCTCAAAGAAAACACGTTAAAAGCTTTCGAGAACCAGGAATACCAATACGAGGAACTGGTAGAGACGTTATCGATCCCTCGCGATGTGAGCCGGAACCCGTTGTTCGATACGCTTTTTGCCTTGCAAAACACCACGGGTGGTGATATTACCATTCCTGGACTTACATTAACGCCCTATGCACGGGAAAACAAAACAGCTAAATTTGATCTTTCATTAATTGTGATAGAGGCGGATGATCGGTTAAATCTCACTTTTGAATACAACACCCAGTTATTTATGCCGGAAACCATCCACCGTTTTATCACCTATTTCAACCACACGGTAGCGGCTGTTTTAAACGATAAGCATACAACATTATCCCAAGTGGAAATAATATCTGCCGAGGAAAAGCAGCAAATTTTATATGAATTTAACACCACCACCCATTACCCCTTCCCTAAAACCATTCCGCAATTATTCAGGGAACAATCGGAACGAACTCCCCATCACATGGCGGTAAGTGATCCCAATAACGGTGGGTACCAATTAACGTATTGCCAATTAGATGAAACATCCACCCAATTGGCACATGATTTAATTAATAAGGGTGTCACTCCGGGTTCTATTGTGGGCATTATGGTAAACCGTTCATTGGCAATGATCATTGGTATCCTGGGAATATTAAAATCAGGGGCAGCTTATGCGCCATTAAATCCGCAAGCTCCTGCGTTACGTTCCCTTTATGTTTTAAAAGAGTGTAGCGCACAACTGTTAGTCACCACCGACCTTCTTGCCCACGAACACGACGCCGTAAAAATGTGGGCAGGACAGACCTATATTATTCATCCCATTGAAATGAATGAGCAATCGCAAGTAAACGTCTGTGATTTACCTTCCCTTCGGCCCACGGATCTGGCTTACGTTATTTTTACTTCTGGTTCTACTGGTAACCCCAAAGGTGTGCCCATCACTCATAGTAATTTTTCGCCATTACTGCATTGGGGATATACCCATCTGGGAATTAGTTCTAAAGATAGGGCGTTGCAGAATCTTGCTTATTATTTTGATTGGTCCGTATGGGAAATCTTTATTACGCTTACTACTGGCGCTTCGTTGGTGATGGTTTCCGATGAAATCACACAGAATGCAGAGGCTTGTTTTCTATTTATGAAAGAAAATGGCATCACCATTCTGCATATCACCCCCACCCACTATATGCATCTGATTGGCAGTGGTTTATTGTTTAATACATTAAGTTATCTTTTTTTAGGAGCAGAAAAATTAACAGTGGATTTGATAAAACGTAGTTTTGCCAGTGTGGTGGAGGGGTGCCGCGTGTTTAATATGTATGGTCCGACTGAAGCGACCATTGTTTCGGTGGCGTTGGAGATCACCCGCGAGGAACAAAACAATTATGAAACCCTCACCAGTGTACCGATTGGGAAACCGGTGGGAAATAGCTCTCTTTTAATAGTGGACCACTATTTTAAGCTATCCCCCATAAACATCACGGGAGAATTATATATTGGCGGTGATTGTGTGTCTGCGGGTTATTTGAATAACCCCGAATTAACCCATGATAAATTTTTAGCTCTGCCGCTATCATTCGTTTCATCCCCAAAATTTTACAGAACGGGTGATTTGGCGCGTTGGTTGCCTGATGGGAATGTGGAATTTCTTGGTCGAATAGACCAGCAGGTAAAAATCCGTGGGTTTCGCATTGAACTGGGCGAAATAGAGCACCATTTATTGCAAATAATGGGCGTAAAAGAAGCGGTGGTCATAGTACGTGAAGAGGTACCGGGTGAAAAATATCTGTGTGCTTATTTTGTTTCCCAACAGGAATATGACACAGTCAAATTGCGCGAATTTCTTTCCGAGGTATTGCCCGCGTACATGATTCCCGCTTATTTTGTACCACTGGAGAAACTGCCGTTGAATGCCAATGGGAAAATTGACACCAAAGTCTTACCACCGCCCGTGTTGAATGCCGGTGCAGGTTATACTCCGCCCCGCAATGAATTAGAAAGGCAATTGCAGACTATTTGGAGTGACGTCTTACATACTTTGCCTGATATGCCTATCGGTATTGATGATAATTTTTTTCAGATCGGTGGGCACTCCTTAAAAGCCAATGTGTTGACTTCCAGGTTAGCCAAGGAGTTTCATGTTAAGATACCATTGGTCGAGATATTTAAGAAGCCGACTATTCGTGGGCTTTCTGATTATATTAAAGATGCCACTAAAGAGGAGCATATCAGGATCGAGGCAGTTGAAAAGAAGGAGTATTATCCATTGTCTTCTGCGCAGAAGCGGTTGTATTTCATGCAGAGTTTGGATCTGAGTAGCACCGCTTATAATATGAACGAGGTGATGCAGTTAAAGGGAAAAGTGGATGGCGAGAAACTGGCCGATACATTTGCCCGTTTAGTCCAGCACCATGAAAGTTTCAGAACCTCCTTTCACATCGTAGAAGAAGACCCCATCCAAATCATCCACGACACCTTATCCTTTAAAATAGATAAAAGTTTTGCGGAGCTTTTTCAAAAGCGACTCCCCGACGGGCCGCCGGAGGCAATAGTAAAACAATTCATCCAACCCTTTGATCTCTCCCAGGCCCCGTTGTTGCGTGTAACATTGCTCAAGTTAGAGGAAGAGCAATTTTTGTTAGTGGTGGACATGCATCATATTATTGCTGACGGGTTGTCTGTTGAAATTCTGATCAATGATTTTGTGCGTTTTTATCAGGGGCAGAGTGTTCCGCCATTAACCGTGCAATATAAAGATTATACCACCTGGCAGTATCGTTCATTAAAAGAAGAGTCGCTTTTTTCCCAGCAGAACTATTGGTTATCGCGCATGCAGGGGCTTGTATTTACCACGCTTCCCAGTGATTATTTTGATTCCGAAGCACAAGACCAGGGCGGTGTGTTCAACCAGGAAATCGGACCGGAGTTGTATCAGAAAATCGAGTTGTTTTGTTTTTCCCAGCAGATCACCAAGTTTATTTTTTTACTGACCGTCTTTGAATTGGCTCTGGCCAGTAATATTGATCAATGGGATGTCACGTTTGGGATTCCGTCCACGTTGCGGGATCATCTGGACTTAAAAGAGTTAATTGGTATCTTTTTGAATGTGGTGTTGATTCGATCGACCATTGATCCGCAGGAACCCTTTTTGAGTCATCTGTCTAAAAGCAAAGCCACAGTGATGGAAGCGTTAAATAATCGCGACTATCCCTATGAAATGTTAGCAGAAAAACTGCGCGCCAGTCGTACTTTAAAGAAAAACGAACTGTTCAGTATTTTATTCAATTATTTCCCGCAGGAACCCAATAAAAAAATAAGCACGTTGGACTTTGAAATGATTCCCCTCAAGATGGATGAGACAGCAGCCAAATATGATTTGACGCTTTATATAACCGATACCACCACACCAAACAAGCAATTTTTATTATCTGCCGTGTACAAGCGTTCTATTTATAAAGAGGATACGATTAAAGCGTTGTTGGCTGATTTTGTGGTGATTATTGAGCGGATTTTGGAGGAAACCAATCGTTCTACCGCGCAATTAACCACCCGCCCCATGCCAGAGATGAGCAATGGTGAAGTGAATGATCCCATCACTGCTTTTTATCAAAAACAAGACCTCTTGCCCACGCCACCCGAATCAGTGGTTGCAATTATCTCGCAATGGGCTTATTCTTCTCCTGAGAAAATAGCCATTGAAAGCGAAAGCGAGCGTGTCAGTTACGGGGAACTGGAACACACCTCCAACCACATTGCCAATTTCTTGCATGGGCGCGTTCAAGCCACACCCCATGTGATTATTCTTCTTGAGCGTTCCGCGCTGTTACTGCAATCTATTGTCGCCGTGCTCAAATGTGGTTATGTATTTGTGCCTGTGGACCCATTACTCCCAGTAAACCGGGTCAAGAAGATGATTGAATTGTCGCAAGCCGAATGGGTGATTACCAATGGGCCGTATTTTCAAAAATTTGCAGAGATTTTTGCAGCGCCACAGGAACCCACCAGTGACACAAACTTACAGGCATTGATTCTGGAAAAGAACACTGTGGCGCAAGTGGAAAACCTGTTTTATTTGGAAGTGATGGCTGGACCAGTGCCCCTTGTTTTTGCGCCCGTGTATAATGAAATGTGTTATCTCAATTTTACTTCTGGTTCTTCTGGCACGCCCAAGGGGATTCTGGGGCGTCAGCCCGGTTTGATTCATTTTATCCAATGGGAGATCGCCCAATTTGCCGTGGACCAGCAGTTTAATGTCAGTCAGATCACTTCCCCTTCCTTTGATATGTTCTTGCGCGATGTATTTCTGCCCATGATGGCAGGTGGGACCTGTTGTATTCCCCCCCAGCACACTTTATTAGATATGAAAGAGTTGAGCCACTGGCTGGAAGAGAAAAAAATCACCTTGATGCACATCGTGCCCTCGTTGTTTAAGCAACTCGTTTCCGAATTGGAAAGCCCCCTGCGTTTCCCTCATATGAAATATATTCTTTTGGCTGGCGAGTTATTGCGTGGACAAGATGTCCATTATTTTATGCAGTTGTTTGCGCCGCGCATTCAGTTATTTAATCTATATGGTCCCACTGAGACAACTTTGGCCAAGTTATTTTATCCTATTTTACCAGCAGACGGTCACCGTTCTATTATTCCCGTGGGAAAACCAATGAATGGCGCACAAGCGTTGATTTTAAATAGTTTAAAGCAAGCGTGTCATCACTGTCATTTAGGTGAGATTTATGTTCGTACCCCGTATCGTTCTGCCGGGTATTATAATTTACCCGAATTAACCCAAGCGCTATTTATCCAGAATCCGTATGGAAACCATCCAAATGATGTGATATATAAAACCGGTGATATGGGTCGTTTGCTTCCTGATGGGAATGTTGAAGTCACCGGTCGAGTTGATAATCAGGTAAAAATTCGCGGGATTCGTATTGAAATCGGGGAGATTGAGAACCGTTTATTGGCGCACCCTCATATTCGCGAGGTAGTTGTTAAAGCGTGGGATGAGCCCGGTGGCGAGAAATACCTATGTGCTTATATCGTGCCTGTCACTGGTTCTTTGTTGAGTGCTACCCTTATCAAAGAGTATCTTGCCAAGGAGTTTTTAGAGGCTATGGTGCCTGCCCATATCGTGTTTATGGAATCTTTTCCGGTATTACCGAATGGGAAAACGGACAAAAATGCCTTGCCTGAACCAGTAGTAGACCGCACTGAGAATTATATTGAACCGATTAATGCAAGCGAGAGGAAATTACAGCAGATTTGGTCAGAGGTGTTGCGTAAAGAACAGGATTCCATCAGTGTGATGGCAAATTTTTTTGAATTAGGGGGTCATTCATTAAAGGTAGCTGCATTGGCCTCGAAGATTCGGCGTGAATTTAATACCAGTGTGCCTATTCCTGAGTTCTTTAAGACAACCACCATTCGCGGGTTGTCTCATTTTATTCAGAATAGTCAAACCATTCACGGCACAGAAACCGGGGCGCATGTTGTTATAGAGCCCACCGAGAAAAAATCGTATTATCCATTATCGTCCACGCAAAAGCGGATCTATTTTTTGCAGATCATGGCTGAAACAGGCACCGCTTATAATATCCCCCAGTTATTTAAGTTGCGTGGCAAGATTGAGTTGGAGAAACTCGAAGAAACGTTTGCGAAATTAGTATTGCGGCATGAAAGTTTCAGAACCTCTTTTCACATGTTAGATGAAGACCCCATCCAAAAAATCCAAGACACAGTATCCTTTACATTAGATAAAAGTTTTGCCGAGCTTTTTCAAAAGCGACTCAACGAGCCGCCGGAGGCATTTATCAATGACTTCATCCGTCCTTTTAATCTTTCACTTGCCCCCTTATTGCGAGTCGCTCTCGTTAAAGTTGCAGAAGAGCAATTTCTGTTAATGGTCGACATGCATCACATTGTTTCTGATGGTACTTCCATGGGTATTTTAGCCCGCGAGTGCATGGCTTTTTATGAAGGGCAGGTATTGCCTGCACTCGTGCTGCAATACAAAGATTACGTCGCGTGGGAGTCTCAATGGCCAGAGGTCATCAAACAGAAAGAAACCTTTTGGTTAAACGAATTTGCAGAAAATATCCCCTTGTTGGATTTGCCCCTTGATTTTGTCAGGCCCCCGGTTAAGAGTGAAGCGGGTAGTGTGGTGCGTTTTAGTTTGGAACCAGAATATACCCGCTCATTAAATAGCTTCGCGTTGCAGCAGCAGGTAACCTTATATATGGTCTTGTTGGCCGTTTACAATATATTCTTAGCCAAGCTCTGTAATCAGGAAATATTTGTAGTTGGCACACCCATCGCCGGTCGCTCTTTTGCCGAATTAACCCCCATCATCGGCATGTTTGTCAACACCTTGACCTTGAAAAATAATCCTGCCGGGGAAAAGAGTATGCTCTTGTTTTTGCAAGAAGTCAGAGAGAAAACATTAAGCGCGTTTTCCAATCAGGATTACCCCTATGGAGAACTCGTGGATAAAGTAATACAAAACAGGGATGCCAGTCGTAATCCATTGTTTGACACCATGTTTGTCTTGCAGAACCAGGATATCCCCACCATCGAAGCCCCAGGTTTGAAACTCGAACCCTGCGCCATTGAGCGGCATACTTCCAAATTTGATTTAACGTTAATATGTTTTGAATTTAATGAGGAAATTTCTTTTACTCTTGAATACAACACCCAGCTCTTCAAACCAGAAACCATCCAGCGCTTCACCGGTTATCTTAAAAACATAATCACAACTCTGCTCCAGAACCCAGAACAACAATTGAAACAAATCGACATGCTCCCCGATGCAGAAAAGAAGCAATTGCTCGAAGATTTTAATGATACCGCCGTCCCATATCCTGACAACAAAACCATTCCCCAATTATTTGCTGATCAAGCAGAACAATTTCCCGACCATATTGCCATCATCGGACAAAAAGATTCAGGGTGCCAAATCACCTACGCTGAATTAAACAAAAAATCCAATCAACTCGCCCATTATTTAATTTCCCAGGCCCACATTCAACCCGGAGATACTGTTCTCGTATTACTGGATCGTGCCATTGAATTGATTTTTTTCCTAATGGCCGTGATGAAAGCGCGTGCTGCGTATGTTCCCATGGATGTGTCCCTCCCCAGTGAACGTATACGACTCGTATTAAATGATGCCTCTGTAAGAATCATCATTACCCAGGAAAAATATCTCCCCAAGATTTCCCCCCTACACGTTCAATGTCCTGCACTTCAAACTATTCTAGCCAGCGAGGAACTTCAAGAAGAAATCAAAACCTATTCCCCAACCCCACCTCCCCCTGGTGGTGTGTTTGATCCCGCGTATGTCATGTATACTTCAGGTTCCTCCGGGATTCCCAAAGGCGTACTTGTCCAACATCGTTCCATTGTGAATACCATCATCTGGCGTAAGAATAATTATCAATATGCTCCCGGTTACATCTCCTTGCAAGTGCCGCCCTATTTCTTTGACAGTTCAGTCACCGATATTTTCACCCCTTTACTCGGTGGCGCGTGTCTCGTGCTTATCCACGATGAAGAACGTGCCGACCTCACCGTGCTTAAAACAATCATCACCAGACACCACGTCACCCATTTTATCGTCGTGCCTATTTTTTACAATGTGATGCTCGAAGAGATCGCCCCGGATTTAAAGCATATTAAAATGATCTGTTGTGCCGGCGATAATTTCCCCGATGAATTGATTCACAAGCATTTTAACCATTTACCCCACGTCCGCCTATTTAACGAGTACGGCCCCACTGAAAATAGCGTCAATACCACCGCCTATGAACTCCATCCCCACAGTCTCAAAGCCTTGATTGGCAAACCCATCAGCAATGTCGCCGTTTATGTTCTTGATAAGAACCTCGCTTTATGTCCTATTGGCGTTACCGGAGAGTTATGTCTCGCGGGTTCCAGTTTGTCCCTTGGCTATTTAAACCGCCCTGAAATAACTGCCGAGAAGTTTGTACAGTTCCACTCCCTACCCACGCCTTGCTATCGAACCGGTGATTTAGGTCGTTGGTTATCCGATGGCAATTTAGAATTCTTGGGACGATTAGACAACCAGGTTAAAATTCATGGTATTCGCGTTGAACTCGGCGAGATTGAGAACCAATTGCTGAAACATGATTTTATCAAAGAAGTGGTCGTGCAGATGAGACAGCAACCCAACCACGACAATTATTTATGCGCTTATTTCGTGCCCCATTCCCCCCTTGAACCCGCAGAATTAAAAGAGTATTTATCCCAATTGTTTCCGCCCTATATGATCCCTCCCTATTTTATCTCATTGCAGAAATTACCTTTGACTCCCAATGGCAAATTGGATATTCACGCCTTACCCGCCCCCCAATCCCAACTGACAGAAGAGTATGCCCCCCCACGCAATGACATTGAGAAACAAATGGTTGAGATATGGCAGGCCGTGTTAGGAAAAAAGCATATCAGCATCCATGATAATTTCTTTTATATTGGTGGTGATTCAATCAAATCCATTCAGATCATGTCACGGATGAACCGTACCGGGTATAAGCTCGAAATGAAAGATATTTTCCAATACCCCACCATCTCTTTATTATCCCCCCATGTCAAACAAATAAAACGTCTTTCCCATCAAGCCCCAGTTAGTGGTTCTATTCCTTTAACCCCCATTCAGAGCGCATTTTTTGATGCTTGCCATGCCGAACCCCATCATTATAACCAGGCCGTATTGTTTTATGCACCCACTCCATATGATATAGAAGCTTTAAAAAAGGTTTTTAGCATGATTCAAGATTTTCACGATGCACTCCGTATTATTTTTCAACCCGATCCCCAGACTCACCAGATGCAACAGATCAATTTAGGTCCCAACCAGCCCCTCTCCTTCCAAGAATACGATCTCAGGCAGCAGGATAATTTTTTAGAAAGGTTCAATGAACTTCTTAACCACATGCAAGCAAGTATTAATCTCGAAAAAGGTCCCCTTTTAAAATTGGGTTTGTTTCATCTCGATGATGGTGACCGATTATTGATTGTAATTCATCATCTGGTTACCGATGGCATTTCCTGGCGCATATTAATCGAAGATATCCAGACATTGTACCCCGCTATTCTCGCCCAGCAAACACCACTCTTACCCCCAAAAACAGATTCTTTCAAGCAATGGTCTGAAAAATTACAGGAATATGCCCAGCATAAATCCTTATTAAAAGAGATTCCCTATTGGACCCAACTGGAATCCACCCATGTACCCCCTATTCAAAAAGATTTCCAGATCAAGCAGAATACACTCAAAGATACCCTTGATCTCACCTTTACCCTCCCCGAAAACGATACCACCCTGCTGTTAAACAAAGTGAACCAGTGTTATCAAACCAAAATCAATGATATATTATTAACTGCCCTCGGTTTGGCAATCAAAAAAACGTTTCAACAAGAGCGAGTTTTGATCTCCCTCGAAGGACACGGTAGAGAAGAGATAGCTACTGAAATAGATATTAGCCGCACCGTCGGTTGGTTTACCACCGAGTATCCCGTTTTATTGGATATCTCTTATGCCCAGCACACCGGACGCCAGATCAAAGAAATTAAAGAGACCCTCAGGAAAATTCCCAATTTTGGCATTGGTTATGGCATATTAAAATATCTCAGTAGCCAATCCGCAGCCCAGAACGTTAATATTAATTTTACTTTAAAGCCCCAAATTATATTCAACTATCTCGGCCAATTTGATACTCAAACCAATACCACTTCATTATTTCAAATCGCCAAGGAATCCAAGGGTAATTTCGTCAGTTTAAACCATCAACGCGACTACGAACTCGAAATAAACAGCATGACCGTCAATAACCAGCTTACCCTGACGATTACTTACAATAAAAACCAATACAAACCCGAAACCATCACCACTTTATCCCACTATTTTTTAACTGAACTCCAGCATATCATTGCCTATTGTTCTGCCAAAAAGACAATAGAACCCACTCCCAGTGATTTTACCTACCAGCAGTTGACCATTGAGTCCCTCCAACGCCTCTTAGATTTTTACCCCCAGGTTGATGATATTTACCCCCTGTCTCCCATGCAAGAAGGCATGTTATTTCACTCTTTACTTGACCCCTTCTCCCAAGCCTATTTCCAACAAACCACGTTTCGGTTATCCGGTCTTCTGGATATTCCCCTCGTCGAAAAAAGTTTGAATGAACTCGTGAAGCGTCACAATATTTTGCGTACCGCTTTTGTTCATAAAGATATTCCTCGTCCCTTGCAAATCGTTTTAAAAAATCGGCCCGTTGCTTTTTATTTTCAGGATATCAGTTTTCTCCCCAATCACGCAGAAAAGGAACAGGCTGTTCAAGCGTTTCTTGACAAAGATAAAAGCACTTCTTTTAATTTGAGCCAAGACCCCCTCTTGCGTGCCTCCATCTTACGCGTCGACCACAGCAGCCACCAGTTTGTCTGGAGCGTACATCATATCTTGATGGATGGGTGGTGTATTGAGATAATCAACAGTGAATTGTTCCAAATTTATACCGCTCTTGTTCAGAACACAGCGTATCAATTACCCCCTGTACTACCCTATCGAAACTATATCCAATGGCTCGAAAAACAAGATAAAGAAACCTCAACCCAGTATTGGCAAAACTATCTCGCTGGCTTTGAAGAACAAACCCCCATTTCAAAAGCAAAAATCAACAGAGATGAGGCCCTACCCGGCAAGAAAAAATATCTCAATCAAAGTCTTGCAATTACCATAGACAGTGCAAAAACAAACCAACTCAATGACCTCGCCAGTTCGTATCATGTCACCATGAATACATTGGTGCAGACCCTTTGGGCCATTCATCTGGGAAAATATACCGGCAAAGAGGATGTTGTTTTTGGTGCCGTTGTTTCCGGTCGCCCCGCTGAATTAGAGGGAGTTGAGTCCATGGTCGGGTTATTTATCAATACCATTCCCGTGCGCATCCGTTTTCACGGGGCCATGAAATTTTATACCCTCTTGCAAACCGTCCAAGCTCAAGCACTTGCATGTGAAGCCCATCATTACCATCCATTGGCCAATATTCAAGCCCTCACCCCATTGAAGCAAAATCTTATTGATCATCTTCTTGTATTTGAGAATTATCCCATTACCCAGCAGTTAGAAGAGTATGGCAAAGAGCACCATAAAAGTTCGGGTTTATCATTAAACATCACCCATGCCCAGGTTTTTGGGCAGACCAATTATGATTTGAACATTCTCTTGTCTGTTTCCCAACAGTTAAACATCACCTTCAATTACAATGCCAATGCCATAGACCCAAATTATATCCATCGTATGTCCCAGCACTTTCAAGTAGCCGTTGAGCAATTACTTTCCAATGAAGAGTTGCAGATCAAAGATTTCACTTTATTATCTTCCCAAGAACGCGCCCAACTATTAATCGCCTTTAATGACACCGCCGCCCCGTACCCCGCCAATAAAACCATCCCCCAATTATTCATCGAACAAACCCAACGCACCCCCGATTATATCGCCCTAATCCGACAAAAAAACAACGACTGCCAATTAACCTACCGCGAATTATTCCATAAATCCAGTCACCTTGCCTATTGTTTAATAGCACTTGGTGTTCAACCCGAAAGCATCGTCGCCATTAAAATCCCCCGTTCCATAGAAATGATCATCGGCATACTCGCCATATTACAAGCCGGTGCCGCTTATCTCCCCATCGCCCCCGACTACCCCCAGGATCGCATCCAATACATGCTCTCCGATAGCTCCGCCAACCTCCTCCTCACCCAACAATTCATCCAAGATCACATTTCTATAACTCCTATTCTTCCTAATACTACTTTAACTCCTATTACTCCTATAACTCCTATAATTCCCATTACTCCCACCCATCTCGCCTACATCATCTACACCTCCGGCACCACCGGCAAGCCCAAAGGCGCCATGAGCGAACATCGCAGTGTCATCCGCTTGGTAAAAAACACCAACTATATCGTATTTAATCCCGGCGACTCTATTTTACAAACCGGCGCCTTGGAGTTTGACGCTTCCACCTTTGAAATATGGGGTGTGTTGTTAAATGGTTTAAAGCTCGTCCTGGTAAATAAAGAAATCATACTTACCCCTGAAACGTTAAAAGCCGCCATTAGGACCAATGATATCACTACCCTGTGGATCACTTCTCCCCTGTTCAACCAGATATTACAAGCCGATATCCAGGTCTATACCGGTTTAAAGAATTTGTTCACCGGGGGCGAAGTCATCTCCCCAGACCATATCAATCGCGTCAGACAAGAGTTTCCCCGCTTAAACGTCATCAACTGTTATGGCCCCACCGAAAATACTACCTTTTCCACTACCTTCTTAATCCAACAGCAATACACCCAGGATATTCCCATTGGCAAACCCATTGCCAATTCCACCACCTATATCGTCGATAAATACGATCAATTATTACCCATAGGTATTCCCGGGGAACTCCTCGTTGGCGGTGATGGATTGGCCCGGGGGTATTTAAATAGCCCCGAATTAACCCACCACAAATTTTTCTCTTCCTCAATCCTCTCCCCATCACCCACTACATTATACAGAACCGGGGATCAAGCCCGTTGGCTTCCTGATGGGAACATTGAATTCATCGGTCGCATAGATTCCCAGATAAAAATACGCGGTTTCAGAATTGAATTGGGAGAAATCGAGAAACTCTTAAACATGCACCCCCTGATCCAAGAAGCCGTTGTCATTGATCAAAAGAACCAGCACCGCCATTCCCTATGCGCCTATTTTACCACCGTGGAAAACATCCCCACCACCGCCCAATTAAAAGAGTATCTCCAGAAAAAGTTGCCCGACTATATGATTCCCACCTGTTTTGTGCCATTGGACCACCTCCCCTTGAACCCCAACGGCAAAATCGATCGTCCCAAGCTCCCCCTGCCATTGGAAACCGATTTTCCCGCCACCGATACCTACCAGGAACCCGTCACCGCCATGCAACGAACCATTGTTTCCATTTGGCAGGACGTTCTCGGCCAGGAGAGAATCGGTATTCAGGATAATTTCTTTGATCTCGGTGGCAACTCCCTTGATCTCGTTAGACTCGCTAATTTATTGCGGGAAAAACTCGCCAAAGACATCCCCGTCGCTACCCTGTTTGCTTATCCTACCATTCTTGCATTGGAAAACTATTTAAGTGGAGTGCAATTGCCCGATGTGTCCACCACCATTCCTCAGACCTTTGTCATGTTAAATGGTTCCCCCCAATCCGTTCTGAATATTTTCTTCCTGCATGAAGTACTTGGTGATGTTGGCGCGTACATGGAATTCTCCAAACAATTGGGCACCCGTTATAATTGTTGGGGTGTAGAGTCAGAAAAACTAAATAATTATGTTCCCCTAAATATTACCGTTGAAGAAATCGCGGCCCGTTACATTCAACAAATCAAACAGGTTCAGCCCCATGGGCCGTACAATCTTTTCACGTGGTCTTGGGGTGGGCATCTTGGTTTGGAGATGGCGTTGCAATTGGAGAGAAGCGGGGAAAAGGTATCGTTCCTTGGTCTTGTCGATTGTTCTGGTCCTGATTGTTTAATTGATACTGCTTATGAAACGTTTACCGTGGAATCCGAGAAGAATTTTATCAGACCATTCTTTATGTCAATGGGCGCCGCCACCGAGTTGGATAAAATAGAGGATCTCGATTTGTTATGGACTAAGACTGCCCAGTTCATAGCCATTGAACCTGCCATGGTAGAGCAATTGCGGCAATTACTCATTAACAATGCTCTTGCGCTTCCCAATTATTTTGGTCTTACAGGCAAAGAGTTGGTTCAGTATCTTAATTTGAGTCGCACCCACAGAAATGCCAGCCCGCATTATTTTCCTAATGGCAAGATTCATGTCCCCCTTCATTTCTTCTGGGCCAATCAAAACCCAGGTCGCGTTGATTTCTGGAAAGAGTACTGCCACAATCCCGTTATTTATCATGAAATCACCGGCGACCATCACTCTATCTTCCGAGATACCCAGCAAATCGCAGAGTTTGCAAGTAAATTCAGAGAGGTTATTGAAGCAGTAATAACGTAACACGTTGATAGGTCTGTGGATTGTAGAGACTTTTTTGAACGGGAGAATTTTATTCTCACCATTTTGTATCTATTCAGTTTTTTGGACGGCACTATCCTTCCCTGCCCAAAAATCTCTCCCCAAAACTATAACCTCTTCGTGCCCGAAAAGCAAAATCACGCCAACAGCAAAAAGCCTTGGGTGCAAACCAATGATTTCAACCTCCCCTCCTCAAAACCCCGGCCTATTTGCGCCACATTTGCTGCAATTTGTTAAATGTAGTAGCAAAAAAAAGGGGATTCCGTCCCAGAACCTGACGTTTCTCACTAAAGATTGACAGTTCACTTTTTTAAGTACAACCGACACGAAATTTTGCTCTCGGTTCACCTTTTTAACCTCACGGTTCAGGTTTTTTACTCAGACGCCAGGTTTTTAGGTGGCCATTCACCTTCCACACCTCGCCGTTCAGTCTTTTTTGTAGCATCGTGAGTAATAAACCTCGCGGTTGAGTTTTTTTTTTGGAATCGAGGGCTTTAAAACCTGGCGGTTGAGTTTTTTTTTTAGTATCGAGACGAATAAACCTGGCGGTTGAGTTTTGTTTGTGAATCGAGAGCAATAAAACCTGGCGGTTGAGTATTTTTTGTGGAATCGAGGGCAGTAAAACCCTGCCATTGAGTGATTTATGGGTTATCATTAATAAGCAAAGGGGATTAATGGATGACCAGGATTTCGAAAGATGTTGGGTGGCGTGCAAAAAACTGAATAGATTCACCATTTTCTATTGACTAGTCGGGCATACCATGCTATGATTGCATTAATTCTGCTCTGCCACAGTGCTTAATTAAAAAAAAGTCTTGGAACAAAGGAGAAAACATGACAAATGAAATGATTAATCGGATTAAGGCCGTATTAGAAATGGACCTTGACACACTGGTTGACCCAAAGGATTCTTACATAATTTCCTATCCTCATATTCTTAAATATTTTCAGGGGATAGATAAATTTTCGGTGGAGGACCTTGTTTGTGGAGCGCATATGATATATGGATGGATGCCCACAATTCTTCATTTGCACCCAAATGAGGTAAGCCTTGAGGGTGGCGTAGTTATTTTAAAGAAAGTAAAGGAATCTGGGTATATTCCTGGTAAATATAACGATTTGGAGAAGTTGGCGAAATTAGTGAACCATTCTCTTGTTGGTGCTTCGAAGCTGCTTCATTTTGTGGCACCGGAAAAATTTGCGATTTGGGACTCTTTAATCTATACCTACGTTTTTAATGAGCCTGCCAGTTACAATAAGCTCAAAAAGATTGATAAATATCAGAAGTATATTCATGGCTTGGAAGAGACCAAAAAGGAGACTGGTTTTGAGGCATTTCGTAGAGGAGTATGCGCTAAGATTGGCGATAACAACACTGAAATCTCTGCCTTTCGTGCTATTGAATTAATTATGTTTTTGTACGCCAGAAAAAATAAACACCTATTACCTTTTTCTGTTACCCCCCTTACTCTCTAAACTATTGCATTAATGCTCCATCCCACGCGAGTTTTTTTCTTATATCCTTTTTTCTTCTTATTCTTCTTCGTGTCCTTTATGGTTAAATAGATTTTGGCAAACCCTAGCTCCCATCTGGCAGGAAATATTAAGTGGCAACTCTTTAAATTTCCTTCCGGTCGCCAATCCATTGCAAGAGAATTGGAATCTGAAAGAATTTTTTAAAGCCTTTTTTGAATTACTATGCATTTCTTCGTTATCGTTAGGGCAAATCTTGTGCTTGCTCTGCACATAGTTCTCGCCCTCGCCAGAAGAACCAAAACAAGAATTGCCTTTTTAAAACGACTCCCCTTGACATTATGGAGAAATTGCGATAAATTGAATCTATGAATGTGCAACCTCTCTACAAGCAAAAACTGTTTTGGCCGCAACCACCAAAGAGAAAAGTTGGTCTTTTCACTGATCTAAGACTTTTTATAGATGCGTTGGAAATTGGTGAAAAACAGGGCGAATTTACAAAACCACAACTGACTGAAGGATTGTCAAATCGAGTAAAAGGTTTGATGTTTATCAAAAAATTAAGTAGAAGGGTGATTGATGACCTTATTCGTGAATTGATAAACTTTGATTGGTTAGAAAAACAAACCAAACACGGAGCACCTGGATTTACTTTAACAAAAAAAGGCAAGACTCTCTGGCTTTTGTATGAGTCTGATAGAAATGCCTTTACCCAACAATTAATTATAGAAATGCATCAGTTGTACATCATTCCCGGCTGGTTTGTAAACCGTCTTTGGGAACTTAATCCGTCAGGACAAGGACAAATCGTGATACCCGCACCACTCCCCAATTGGCACCCTAAAGCCAGAAAATGGGAAAACAAAGAATGGGACAATGAACTGGCCGAACAAGCCGGGGCTTCCATCCGCTTAATCAATAAAACTTGCACAGGGGCGTTCCCTATTGATGAAACAACATGGTTGACGGAAGTAAAAAATAAATGGACCCGCTTAAGTCAAGTACAACCCCGCACTACGGCAAAACCAAAAAAAAAAGATAAAAAAGAAAAAGGAAAAATGGAGACATATGCACCCCGTCTCCGTTTATTTAATGCCATGATAGAAGCCGCAGTCAACCTTCTTTTTGGCAATAAGAACCCGATCACATCACAAGTGGACTTTGATTCTGAAAAACAGCCCTTATCTTTCCGTATTTACATTGCTTGGTGTCCCCGTCTGGCGGAACTGGGTTTGATTCATTATACCGATTCCCATCCCCAGATACCTGGCCGCCTGATTTTTCCAGTTTCGGTATTTAAAAGCAATACGAATTCCAATTCTTTTGTTTTACTGGAAAATATAACCAATCTTATCGGGGAAAAATTATTTTTACATCACCCCCCTATCAATGAAGCCAGCATAAACAACTTCCTTGACATCCTATATCGCCAGCACCAACACTTTTATACTCTAGTTAAATCCCTGTATGTCTCGCTGATGGATGTCCGGGATGAAGTGTGCCAGCAATTAAGAATAAGTGCGGAACTCTTCGATCTTTTTCTTAAATCGTCCGTACTTGGATTAAAGAGTGACAGACCACACCACCAATTATATACCATTTCTCTGGAATCGGATATCCGCGAAGATCAGGGCGGTGGTTATCAAAAACTCAGACGCCCCGTCATCTTGGATGGAAAGCCTTATTCACTGATTGCCATGACCAAAACTGAAAGAATTGAGAAGCACAATTAAATATAGGAGTATCCCATGAGTAATAAATTTCGCATAGCAAAAGAGAGTACGCAGATAAAAAAACCAAATCCCTATGAGCGGTTCCAATTTAGACAAAATCCATTTCCCAAGAGCCCAGGAATAATTATTGGTAGCGCCGATTATCGAGAAAATGGTTCTATTTATTGCCACCAACTGGTAGAAGATGAGGAAAAACAATTTGAAAAACTGTTAATCCCCAAGCCCTCAAAGCCCGAGACCAACAGAATCGCATTTTTAATGGATTTCACCACCCGGAGAGGTCGTGGCATTGGCAAAACTGCGTTTTTGAATTATGAGAAAAATAGGATTATGAAAGATTTCGGCGGAGAGCTATCAGAGAGTGATCACGTTATTTTCGCCAGTTACATATTACCTATCCCCGGCGGACACTATAACCACTTCTGGAAGATATCCCGCCTTATTATCAAGCAATTGGTTGACCAAAACATTATCAATGAGGCAATCTGCCGATTAAAAGCCTTTTCTGGACTGATACCACAAAATGTTCTGGATGAAGTGGGCGATGACCTGGTTGAAACTCTGGGTCAGGACAGTTGGCTGCAAGAAAAGAAGGTTTCGACTGGCAATTTAAATCATGCCATCAAGTCTATTCTTGAAAAGCTGAACATTGATGCTGAATTAACCGATATACTGGCGTTTGGAGGCAATGGCAATTTAGTATTAACCCGCTACATGGATAACCAATCGGATGCCTATTGGCGAAAGAACGGGGATCGTATCTTATTCTCTGATTTAATCAGAATATTCCTAAAAGCAGGATTTACCAAAGGCATTATCTTATTTGATGAATTGGAGAAGGTCTTCCCTCCCTTGAATAGAATGGAGAGAAGAACCTTTATAGATAACCTCCGCCATTTTTTTATTGATGGCGATTTTGAAAATACCAAGTACTCTTTTTATAGCGTGCTTTTTACCATTCATCCATACCTCCAAGAATTAATGGTGCCCCACTGGGAAGCAGCGGGAATGGATCGGTTTGCTTCCATTGGTGGCGGGAATTCCGCTCATGAAAACACCATTTACTTTCGCCCTGTTGCTGAACGTTTTGCCATTCCTTTGGCCCAAGCCTATATTAACGCGTCTCGGCTTGAGAATACCGGAACAGATACCTTGTTTCCTTTTACTGAACCCGTGTTGCAGGAAGCCTTAAAAATTTCTAACAGTGTCCCCGGTTTTTACTTGAAACTTTTGCATACTCTGATTGAAAAAGCGATTGAAGAAAACGTGACGGAAATAACAATGGCAATGGTTCAAAAAACCGCAAACACCATCAATCCCATGGAACCCGATATTGAAGAAAAAATCGCACCCCTGTCCAAACCCATTGTGGATTTAAGAGAAGAGTAACGGTGGGAGAATACCATGGAAACTCGCTTTGTCCCATTCGCGGAACTAAAAAGATATTTTGAGAAGCAAGAGTTGGAAGAAGACATAGAAGAAAAGTCTAATCTGGGAATTTGTTCCGTGGGCGATTTGTTGTACATCACCGAGGATTATAAGAAAAATACCTTAAAATCATCGGCAGAGATAGAGATTATTTTTAATCAATTCAAAGAGGGGCCCGTGGCTTCCGGGCAAATTCAAATTGCCGAGCTGGATAGGGAAAGATTGAGCGAGACCATGTTTGAAGAATTGAGTGAAAACGAAGAAATAGTACCTTGGAGAATCGCTGCTTCCAGTAAAATATCCCCCCGGGATTCCATAACTTACCTATCTTTACGGATTACCCCCAATACATGGTGGTCCGCAGAGGTTTTTGAACAGATGGCAAAAAATATCACCCCTTCGGATGAGGAATAGATGCACGATATCGTCTTGGACACCCATGTCTTATCGGATTTCCTGGCGCAATATTTTGAGCAATGGAAAGAGAAGAAACATTTTAATGTCAGTCTTGTAGAACCCACGAAATTTTTGAGAATGCCAGTAGTCAGGGAGATGCAAAAAATAATTCGCATGTACGATGATCAAGGAGTACATCGGATTGTCGCTTCCACCGTTGCATTTCTTGAAATCGCCCGTAAATTCCAGGAGATCGCCGAGAATCGATTTCAGTTGGAGCAATTCAGTGGCTTTATCGATCAGCCACCCGAATGGTTTGTTGTCGCCCCCGTGGATGATTCATTATTTTTACCTCTTCTCCAAATCCCCGCTTATGTCACCATGCCTGACGGACAGTCGAAAGCGATTGAATGGATCGATGCCATTCATCTGGCTACTGCATTAAGCAGGGAAAAATGCCTTTTTGCCACTATGGACTCTCGACTCAAACGTCTCCCTGATTTTCAAGACAATATCATCTGAACCCAAAACAGTACTTTTTCCTCCATTTTTTCTGGGCCAATTTGAACCCCGATCGCGTCGAATTCTGGAAAGAGTACTGCCACAATCCCGTTATTTATCATGAAATCACCGGCGACCATCACTCTATCTTCCGAGACAAGGAACAAATCACCCAGTTTGCCCAATTATTCAGAACAGTTATTGAACAGGAATTAAAATAAAACAAACCATTCCCCAATAATCGGTAAGTCGGAGAAATATAACATTTTTTTCGACTAAATTTGTATAATTCGTGGGCAAATATTTTTTTTATTCCTCATTCAAAACCAATTTCTCAAAAGAGTTCTGGCCTTATAGTGCCTATTTTTGGGTTAATTTGGAGTATTCTAGGCATTTGCAAAATTATTCCAATATGGTATAATTTTTTATTAAAATATAAAAATATTTTAATCAGTTTAAAGGTTAAAATATAGTATTAAAAGATATAATTTCTTTGAAATGATCACCCATTCAAAAGCGGTAGCCTATCGAAAAATATAGTACAAGTCGATTTTAATAACAAGCCAAGCCCACAACCCGAATTCGCAATCATTTTTATAAGTCCCACGGATAACTGTGGCCAGTTCGACTATGTTAGTCTAGTCTTTTCTAAAACTTGGCCGTGAATTCAGGACAACGCATTAAAAAAAAACCAGACAGGAGGATAACGTGAATAATTATATCGCTTTAATAGTCGAGGATAGCCCGGTACTTCCCATTGGAATGCTGGGGATATTAAAAGCCGGGAACTCGTTTGTCCCTATCAACCCCACTTTCCCCAAGGATAGGGTCAATTATATTATTAATGACTGTCACATCAGTATAATTTTAACCGACCGCGTGAATTATGAAAACGTGCGGGAGATCGTCGCCCAGAATCCATTCGTTAAACATATCCTTTGCCTTGATGAAGATTTCTCCACCCCATCACTCCCGTCATCACAATCATTTCCATCCTCCACAGACCCCGCTTACACCATCTATACTTCCGGTTCCACCGGACGGCCCAAGGGTGTGCCCATCACCCACCGCCATTTAATCCCCCTCTTCACCTGGTTCCGGGAATATTTCGCTCTCGGTTCCCATACCCGCGTCATGCAGAACTTGTCCTATACCTTTGATTTTGGTGTATTCGAATTGTTAACCACTATATTATATGGTGGGACCCTTGTTTTCGTCAACAAGAAAGTTATCGGTGATTACCGCCAGTACAGTCGCATTATAAATCTGAATTTTATTAATACCATTCACTCCACCCCCGTGTTTTTTAATAGTATTGCTGCCAGCGGGGAGAAGATGCCGGAACTAAAAATCGTACATCTCGGTGGTGAACGCTTGACCGGTAAAATTGTCAAAACTATTGCCGCGAAAGTCGATTCCCAATGCAAAATCCACAATGGTTATGGCCCTACCGAAACCACGATCAATTGCGCTATCTTTACCCTCACTGCCCAACAAGCCGCAACTCTGGACGATAGCGCCAACATTCCCATTGGCAAGCCCACGGCCCTCCATCAGTTATATATAGTGGATAAACAATTCAATCCACAGCCCGTAGGCATTGCCGGTGAATTATGTATCGCCGGTGCAGGCGTGGCACAGGGTTACCTCAACAATCCCCAACTGACCCACGACAAATTTATCTCCCTATCCACATCATCCACATCGTCCGCTAAAATTTATAAAACCGGGGATCTCGTCGTCTGGTTACCCGATGGCAATATCGAATTCCTCGGACGCATCGACCTCCAGGTAAAGATTCGTGGTTACCGCATTGAGCTCGGAGAAATTGAGAGTTCCCTGTTAAAACATCCCGATATCGCCGGTGCAGTCGTGATTGATGGCGAACAACAGAACGGGAACCGTTATCTTTGCGCCTATTATGTCGCCGCCTCAGCCAAAATATTAACCGTTTCCATGTTAAAGGAACACCTGGCGCGTGAACTGCCCGAGTATATGATTCCTGCTTATTTTATCCACATGGAAGCATTACCCCTGACCGTTCATGGCAAGATCGACAGGAAAGCCTTGCCACAACCCGATGAAAACACGATCGTGACCGGTGTCGAATATGAAGCCGCTGTTTCTTTTACAGAAAAAAAACTCCTAAAAATCTGGCAGGACTTATTGGCGATAGAACGCATCGGCATCAATGACGACTTTTTTGATGTCGGTGGCGATTCCATCCGTGTCGGACGGTGTATCGCCCTGATCCGCGAAAAAATCGGCGCGGAAATCCCCATGCGCAAGTTCTTTGAACGGCCCTTTATTAAAGCCCTGGCCGCAGAGATAGAAACACATGAACGACTCACCTCATCCATTCCCCGCGCCTCACGGGATGGTGATATTCCCCTCTCTTTCTCGCAGGAACGCTTGTGGTTTTTACAAGCACTTGATGCCGAGAACACCGCTTACTTTGTGCCCCGTGTGATTCGCATCAAGGGGAAACTGGAAGCAGTGTTGTTGGAACAAACCTTCACCGAGATCATTCGCCGTCATGAAATTTTGCGCACCGTGTTTATCACCAAGGATGGTATACCCGTGCAGCAGGTGAAGCCCCCCTATTATTTTAATATTCCCGTGCTCCAGATGAACGAGGAACAAATGGAACACTGGGTCAGCGAGGAAGGGCGCAAGGCTTTTGATTTTGAAAAGGGTCCGTTGTTGCGTATCACTCTCTTGAAACTCACCCAAACCGAGCATATCATGGTGTTGACCGAGCACCATTTAATCCATGATGGGTGGACCCAGGGGGTATTGTTAAACGAGTTCATCCGAATATTCACCGCATACTCCGAGGGCAGAACCCATGATTTGCCCGAACTGCCCATTCAATACGCCGATTATGCCATATGGCAACGCGCCTATCTACAGGGCGACCGTTTAAAACGACATCTTGATTACTGGCAGGAAAAACTTGCTGGTTTGATTCCTGTTTTGGAACTTCCCGGTGATCGACCCAGGCCCAATGTCATGAGCGGCAATGGCGCCATGATCGAATTCCGTCTCACCCCCGCGCTCACCGAACAATTGAAAGAATTCAGCCGCACCCATAACGTTACTTTATTTATGACCATGTTGGCCGTGTTCAAAACACTTTTATACCGGTACACCGGCCAGGAGGATATTTGTTCCGGTACCGGGCTGGCCAATCGCAGTTACAAAGAGACGGAAGACATGCTGGGCATGGTCATTAATACCCTCCCCCTACGCACCCATACACGGGGCGACATGAATTTTAGCCAGTATTTATCCCGTGTTAGAGAAACCTGTATCGAGGCGTATCAACACCAGGATACCCCTTTTGGTAAGATAGTCGAGGTCATGGCGCAGGCGAGGAGTTTGAGTTATAATCCTCTTTTTCAGGTGATATTCAGTTTTATGGACACACCCACCGATCATTTGTGGTTGCCTGGGCTTGAATTGTTTCTCGAACATACTTATAACAGTTCCGCCAAGTTTGATCTCAACCTCGTCGTCGTCCCCCCCATGCAGCAACAGGCTGACGGTATAATCGCCATCCATCACGACCAGATCCTCGTTGAATGGGAATACAATGTTGACCTATTTGATGCCCCCACCATGGAGCGTATGATTCAGCACTATACCCGTCTCCTGGAAACAATTATTCAACAACCCGACACCTGTATTGCCTATCTTCCCATGCTCGACGAAGCTGAAATCCATCGCCTCATCCATGAATGGAACCATACCCGCACCATTTACCCCGCTGATAAAACCATGCCCCAATTATTTACCGAACAAGTCGAACGAACCCCCCATAACATTGCCATTATTTCCCCTGATCTCCCACCGTGCCAATTAACCTACGCCCAATTAAACGAGAAATCCACCCAATTGGCCCATCATTTAATCCAGCAAGGAGTATTACCCGGCGACATTGTCGCCATTTTAGGTGAACGGACCATTGAAACCGCCATCGGCATATTAGGCATATTAAAATCCGGAGCCGCCTATCTGCCCATCAATCCCACCGCCCCCCAAGAGCGCCAAAAATACATGTTAACAGACAGCAATACAAAAATCCTGCTCACCAAAAACGCTATCCAAGCCGCCACTCCCATAATTCCCATAATTCCCATAACTCCCATAACTCCCAGTAATCAAGCCTATGTTATTTACACCTCCGGTTCCACCGGCGAACCCAAGGGTGTGTCAATCACCCACCATAATTTCTGCCCCCTTTTGCACTGGGGGTACAAACACCTCGGTATCGCTCCCAATGACAGCGTGTTGCAGAATATTTCCTATTATTTTGATTGGTCCGTGTGGGAAATATTTATCACGCTCACCACTGGTGCCAGCTTGGTGGTTGTTTCCGAGGAGATCGTCCTCAATCCCGCCATATGTATTCCCTTTATGAAGGAAAACAGTATCACCGTGTTGCATATGACCCCGACCCAGTACCAGCACTTTATCAGCAACCGTCCTAAACTTGAAACCTTAAAATACCTGTTCTTGGGAGCTGAGAAATTAACTGTTGATCTTGTGAAACGCAGTTTTGACTCCGTTAGGGATGATTGCCGTGTGTTTAACATGTATGGTCCCACTGAGGCCACCATTATTTCAGCCGTATTGGAGGTTTTTCGCGGGGATGATGTCCGTTATGCCAATCTGACCAGCGTACCCATTGGTGTTCGGTCCGCCAATGGCCTTCTACTGGTGTTGGATCACTATTTTAACCTGTGTCCAGTCAATGTCACCGGTGAATTGTATATTGGCGGCGATGGTTTGTCCGCTGGATATGTAAATAACCCCGAACTCACCCGTGAAAAATTTATTTCTTTGCCTACATCGTCGCCCTTGTCTACTTTGTCCCCGATATTTTACAAAACGGGTGATCTGGTGCGCTGGTTAAAGGATGGGAGGGTTGAATTCCTCGGACGTATTGATTTTCAGGTTAAAATACGCGGCTTCAGAATAGAACTCGGTGAGATTGAAAACCAATTATCAAGACATCACGCCATACGCGAGGTTGTTGTTGTGTCCAAGGAAGATAACGCCGGGGATAAATATCTCGTTGCCTACGTTGTGGGCGACACCCAGTTAGCGGATTCCCAGTTGCAAGAGTTTTTAGCCCACAATTTACCCGACTATATGATCCCCGCTTACTTCGTTCAATTGGATAAAATGCCGCTGACCCCCACCGGAAAAGTGAACCGGAAAGCCCTGCCCGACCCCGAATTAAAAAAGTCCGGTGGTTTTGTCGCCCCAGCCAATGAAACAGAGGAGAGATTGGCCGCCATATGGTACACTATTTTAAGCAGGGAGCCATTGGAGAATCCCATAGGCATGAATGATAACTTCTTTCAAATGGGCGGGCACTCTTTAAAAGCCACCTTATTACTAGCCAACATCCATAAAGTGTTTAATGTAAAAATACCTCTCGCTGAGATATTTATCAAACCCACCATCCGGGGACTGGCCGATTATATTCAAAATGCCGTGGCAGAGAAGTATATCACCCTAGAACCCGTGGAAAAAAGGCATTACTATGCCTTATCTTCTGCCCAGAAGCGTTTATACTTTCTCCAGCAAATGGACCTCGGCGGCACCGCGTACAATATCTCAGCCGCGTGGATATTGCAAGGAACCCTTGATAAACCCCGGTTGGAACAAGCAGTAGCCCAACTCATCCAGCGGCATGAAAGTTTCCGCACCTCTTTTACCATTCTTGATGAAGAACCCGTGCAGATCATCCACCCCAATGTTTCCTTTGTATTTGAGTATCTCGACGTCGCGCATGTTGGCGAGTTTATCCGCCCTTTCTTTTTGTTCACTGCCCCGTTGTTGCGCGTCGGGTTGGTCCAGTTGCAGGCAGAGAAACATATCTTGCTGGTGGACATGCATCATATTATTTCCGATGGCATGTCCATAGAGATTCTTGCCAATGAATTTGCCACCTTTCTCGTGGGAAAAGAACTCCCCCCTCTCACGCTCCAGTATAAAGACTATTCTGAGCGGCAGCGTCGTGATAGAGCGAGTGAAGAACTTTATAATCAGGGTGTATTCTGGCGAAAAATATTTGCCGAAGAAATACCCGTGCTTGTTCTGCCCACCGATCATGCCCGGCCCGCAGTCCAGAGTTTTGCAGGAAACAGGATAAAATTTGAACTGAACGGCGAAATCACCGCCGCATTAAAGGCACTGGTATTACAAACAGAAACGACGCTGTACATGGTGCTGCTGTCTTTATATAATATCTTCCTGGCGAAGCTAAGCGGTCAGGAAGATATTGTTGTCGGAACCCCTATTGCGGGACGCAGGCATGCAGACCTCGAAAAGATCATCGGTATGTTTGTCAACACCCTGGTATTGCGGAATTATCCTACCCCTGGGAAAAAATACAGCGATTTTCTGGCTGAAGTAAAGGAGAGGACGTTAAAAGCCTTTGAGAATCAGGAATACCAGTACGAAGATATTGTGGACGAAGTCGATATCATACGCGATGTCAGTCGTAACCCGTTGTTTGATACCTTGTTTACCCTGCAAAATACCGCCACCGAGGCCGTGGAGATTCCCGGTTTAAAATTCGTGCCCTATCCACAGGAAAACAAAACCGCCAAATTTGATCTTTCATTAACCGTTTTAGAAGCAGAGAAGAAATTGGAACTGACGTTTGAATACAGTACCCGGTTATTTGAAGAAGCAACCATTCAACGGTTTATCGCGTATTTTAAGAGCACTGTATCCGGGGTAATCAATGATACAGACGCGACGATTGCCGACATACAAATCTTATCCAGCGCCGAAAAGAACCAGATTGTACATGATTTTAATAATACCACCACAAAATACCCCGCTACCAAAACCATTCCCCAATTATTCAGCGTACAGGCCGAACAAACACCCGGCAATACAGCTATTATCGGTCAAAACATCGGGGAAGAGCAACTCACTTATGCCCAATTAAACGAAAAATCCAATCAACTGGCCCATTTTTTAATCCAACAAGGCACACTACCCGGTGACATCATCGGCATTATCGGTGACCGTTCCCCATCTACGATCATCGGCATATTAGGAATCTTAAAATCCGGTGCCGCCTATCTTCCCATCGACCCCGACTACCCCGAAGATCGCAAACAATACATGCTAACCGACAGCAACACAAAAATCCTCCTCACCCCCACCCTAATCCAAGAAGCCACTCCCATAACTCCCATAACTCCCGTTACTCACGTAACTCCCATCACTCCCACCCATTTAGCCTACATTATTTATACCTCCGGTTCCACCGGCACCCCCAAGGGTGTGATAGTCACCCATCAGAATGTAATCCGTTTGGTAAAGAATACAAATTATGTCCAATTTGTTCCCGGTGACAGTATCTTGCAAACTGGCGCCATGGCTTTTGATGCTTCTACCTTTGAAATTTGGGGCGCATTATTAAATGGGTTAATACTCGTTATCGTTGATAAGGAAACCATCATCACATCGGAGAAATTAAAGGCCGCTATAGAAGAGAATCATATTAGTACCATGTGGATGACCGCCCCATTGTTTAACCAAATACAACAAACCGATATTGACACGTTCGCTGGCTTGAAAAACTTGCTTGTGGGTGGCGATGTTTTATCGCCCATCCATATCTCCAGCTTGCGGAGCTATTACCCCGAATTAAACATCATCAATGGTTATGGCCCCACCGAAAACACCACCTTTTCCACCACCTTTTTAATCCAGCACGACTATTCCGAAAATATTCCCATTGGCAAACCTATTGCCAATTCCACCGCGTATATCGTGGATAAAACCAATCATTTGTTACCTATTGGTGTGCCCGGTGAATTGATTGTCGGTGGTGCTGGGATTGCTCTTGGTTATTTGAATAACCCCGAATTAACCCACGACAAGTTCTTCGCCCCGTCTACATTGCCTAGTTCGGCTACTAAATTCTACAGAACCGGCGATTTAGCACGTTGGTTGCCTGATGGTAATATTCAATTCCTGGGCCGGTTGGATTTCCAGGTTAAGATCCGTGGTTTCCGTGTCGAATTGGGAGAGATAGAAAATCGGTTGTTAAAACATGACTATATTCAAGAGGTTGTGGTTGTTGCTAAAGAGGCGTTAGAGAGTCCCGGTTCAGAAAAAATCTATATTGCCGCTTATTTTGTTTCTTATATAGAGATCACAACACAGCAGCTCCGCGAATATCTCGCTGCCCAATTACCCGATTACATGATCCCTGCCTATTTTGTCCGCATGGAATCCCTACCCCTGACCTCTACTGGTAAAATCGACCGCAAAAAATTACCTGCTCCCACAATGACTACTGACAAAGATTTCTTTGGCCCAAGGAATCCAATAGAAGTTGAATTGGTCAAGATTTGGTCTGAATTATTAAATGTGGAGACACCGATTGGAATCTATGATAATTTTTTCCACCTCGGTGGCCACTCATTAAAAGCCAACTCACTACTATCCCGGATTCACAAATTATTTAATGTCGTTATTTCCTTGCAAGAGATATTTAAACGGCCCACGATCATGGAACTTTCCGAATATATCCAGTATGCGATCAGGGATCAATATGTCAGGATAGAGCCCGTGGAAGAAAAAGAGTATTATATCCTGTCCTCCGCACAGAAACGAATATTCTTTTTACAACAAATAGATAAAACTGGCACCACGTACAATGTTTTTGCCGTATGGCAATTGGATGGTCTTCTGGATAAACTGAGGCTGCATCAATCTATGACTACGCTCATCCAGCGACACGAAAGTTTCCGCACCTCATTTCAAACCATGGCCGAGCAACCCGTGCAGATCATTCACCCTGAGGCTGTATTGGAAATAGAAGAGTATCCGGTGGCGCACATGGAATATTTCTTGCGGCCTTTTGATTTATCCCAGATCCCCTTGTTGCGGGTCGGATTGGTTAAATTGGAAGCAGAGAAGCATTTATTGCTTGTGGACATGCATCATATTATTTCTGATGGTATGTCAATGGATATTCTTCTCCAAGAGTTTACCGCGGCTTTTGCCGGAAGCGAATTGCCCGCGCCTGGTTTACGCTACATCGACTATGCAGAGAGACAGCATCATATCAAAAACAGCGAGAGCCTTCTTCAGCAAAAGGCCTATTGGAAAAATATTTTCGCGGAAGAAATCCCGGTGCTGGCTTTACCCACCGATTATGCCCGTCCCGCCATGCAGAGTTTTGCAGGAGCCAGTATCCGTTTTGTTTTAAGTATTGAAACAACCACTGCATTAAAAGAATTGGCTTTAAAAATGGAAACCACATTGTACACCGTGTTGTTGTCCGTGTATACTATTTTTCTATCTAAAATAAGTGGTCAGGAAGATATTGTGATGGGTACGCCGGTGGCCGGGCGCAGTCATGCTGACCTCGAAAAAATCATCGGTATGTTTGTTAACACCCTGGCATTGCGGAACTATCCTGCCGGTGAAAAAAGCTTCGCCGCTTTTCTGGCTGAAGTGAACGAGAGGACCTTAAATGCTTTCCAGAATCAAGATTACCAGTACGAGGATCTGGTTGAAGAGGTGATGGTAGTACGGGATATTAGTCGTAACCCGTTATTTGATACCATGTTTACCCTGCAAGATATTGGCGCCCAGACCCAGGGAATTCCTGGATTACAAATCGCCCTGTATCCCCGAAAAATCAAAACATCCAAGTTTGACTTGACCTTAACTGTAGTGGAAGTGGCAGAAAGATTGGAACTGGTCTTTGAGTTTTGTATAAAATTATTTAAAATGGAAACATTAAAACGGTTTTGCACTTATTTTAAGAACATCGTGGCCGCGATAATGGAAAATAAAGACGTGACCCTGGCCGATATTCAAATCACATCCAGCGAAGAACGGAACCAGATTTTATATGAGTTTAATAATACGACCACGACATACCCATCAGACAAAACCATCCCGCAATTATTCGCGGAACAAGCCGAACGCACCCCCCACCATATCGCTATCATCGGCGAAATGATAGGTTACCCTGGTTTGACACAATGTCAATTAACCTACCAAGCATTAAATAATAAAGCCAATCAATTGGCCCATGTATTGCTGGAAAAAGGCATTTTACCCGATACAATAGTAGGCATTATCATTGAACGTTCGTTAGAGATGATCATTGGCATTCTGGGCATTTTAAAATCCGGGGGTGCTTATATGCCCATCGATCCCAGTTACCCTGAAGAACGCAAACAATTCATGTTATCCGACAGTGCCGCCAAAATTCTCCTAACCTCGGAAACAATTCGTGCCATACTTCCCATAACTCCCGTTACTCACGTAACTCCCATACTTCCCGTTACTCACGTAACTCCCATAATTCCCATCACTCCCACAAATATCGCCTACGTCATCTACACTTCCGGTTCTACCGGCAAACCCAAAGGTGTGTTAACAATCCATTCCAATATCACCCGCGTGGTTAAAAACACCAATTATATTGATTTAAGTTCTTCAGATCGTATTTTGCAGTTATCCAATTATGCCTTTGATGGTTCTGTTTTTGATATTTTTGGAGCACTTTTGAATGGAGCTGTCCTGGTTTTGATTTCAAGGGGCGATGTATTGGCCGTGGATCGGATGGCGAAAATGATTCGAAATGAAGGAATCACGGTATTTTTTATAACCACCGCCTTATTTAACGCGCTGGTGGATTTGGAAATTGGATGTTTTGCGCGTATCAGGAAAGTTCTTTTTGGTGGGGAGCGCGTATCGTTGGAACATTCCCAAAAAGCCTTGGATTACCTGGGCAAAGATCGTATCATCCATGTATATGGTCCTACCGAGACAACTGTTTATGCTTCGTATTATGATATCAATGGCATAGAGGGCAACGTCGCCACGATACCTATTGGGAAACCATTGGCCAACACCACGCTATATATACTGGATAAAAAATACAGACCTGTTCCTTTGGGAATAAATGGCGAGTTATACATTGGTGGTAGTGGTTTGGCCAGGGGATATCTAAATCGTCCCGAATTAACCCATGATACATTTATATCGCCTGACACCCTCTCCACATCATCCCTGCCAATCTACAAAACCGGTGATTTAGCGCGTTGGCTGCCAGATGGCAACATTGAATTTCTTGGTAGAGTAGATCAGCAAGTAAAAATACGTGGCTTCCGCATTGAACTGGGGGAAATAGAGAATTGTTTATTGAAGATCAGTGGTATTAAAGAGGCTGTCGTATTGGTGCATGAAGACAAATCAAAGGATAAATTGCTGTGTGCGTATTGTGTTTTTGAAAAAGAATACAACCCGGTGGAATTGCGGGAACATCTGGCCAGTCAATTACCAGAGTACATGATCCCCACCTATTTTATACCTATACCAAAAATCCCCTTGACCCCCAATGGAAAAATAGATCGCCGGGCTTTACCGCAACCTAGCGTAACTGTGGGCGAAACGTACACGGCACCGCGGGATATAATAGAAAAGAAATTGCTTGACATATGGCACGAGGTTCTGGGAAGAGATCCCGGGCACATGTCCCCCATAGGAATCGATGATAATTTCTTTCATCTTGGTGGTCATTCATTAAAAGCCATGTTTCTCATCTCCCAAATCCACCGGGAATTGGATGTTAAAATCCCCTTGGCCGAAATCTTTAAATCGCAAACTATCCGTCAGCAAGCGCTATATATCCGTCAGGGGAAGCAGAGTGTATTCCAGAGTATTCAACCCGTGGAAAAAAAGGAATATTACCCCCAGTCATCTTCACAACAACGGTTTTATATATTGCAGCAGTTGGAAGGGATAGGAACCAGTTACAATATCCCATTAATTCTGGAAGTAGCTGGCAAACTCGATAAAAAACGCTTGGAGCAAGCTGTAAAGTCATTAATTCGCAGACATGACATGTTACGAACCTCCTTTCATTTATTAGAGGAGAAAGCAGTGATGAGAGTTCACGAGGCCGTGGAATTTACAATCGACGATTATGAAGGTGAGATAGCCGATTTTATTCGCCCCTTTGATCTTGCCACGCCGCCGTTGCTGCGTATTGGTTTGATCAGGAAAAATGCGGAGAAACATATTTTGATCTTTGATATGAATCATATTATTTCCGATGGTTCTTCCATGGCGATATTTGTCAGGGAAATTACCGCTATTTATGGTGGTGTGGAAAATCATCTGCCGCCATTACGTATTCAATATCAAGATTTTGCCCAATGGCAGCAGAATCAATTATCCTCCGGTTTATTGCAGGAACAGGAAAATTATTGGCTCACTCTTCTGGCTGGCGAACTCCCCGTATTGGAAATGCCGTTGGATTTCCCCCGGCCTGCCGTGCAATCTTTTGCCGGGGATAGTCTTGAGTTTGAAATCCAACAGCCCTTAAAAGACAAGATCAATCGTTTAATAGAAAAATCCGGTGCCACATTGTACATGGTCGCCTTAACCGCATTAGAGATTACATTATACCATTATAATAATAATTACAGCGGACAACCAGATATGATTATTGGCACTCCAATCGCGGGTAGGAACCACACGGATTTGGAACCGCTCATTGGTCTTTTATTGGATACCGTGGTTCTACGCAATCAAATTCAGGAGAGTCAATTGTTGTGGCAGTTCTTGGCGGATGTAAAAACAGGTGCGCTTGCTGCATTTGAGAATCAGGTTTATCCGTTCCGTGAAGTGATTAAACACGTTGAGAAGGCTCCCAATTTTAGTCGTAATCCCATTTTTGATGTGATGTTACTGGTGCAAAATTTTGAATTCCCCTCCCTGTCAGTAGAGGGGCTTACGTTTACATCGTTTCCATCGCAACTGAAAACGGCCAAGGTCGATCTTACCTTTGAATTAACCGAGGAAAAGGATCGGATACACTGTTTGCTGGAATATTGTACCGCGCTTTTTAAACAGGAGACCATCGCACGATTTGCCACTCATTTATTACATATATTAGCACAACTTGTGACCGTGCTGGAAAACCCCGCACTCAAAATCGCGGAGATCGACCTATTGGAAGAGTCTGAAAAGCGTCACCTCTTGGAAGTATTCAATACCCCGGTCACTCCTTTCCCTGTTACGCGGATGATCCATGAATTATTAGCACAACAAGCCCAACGAACTCCCGATGCTATAGCCATCAGCGACGAAAATAACAAGGGTAACCAATTAACCTATGCCGAATTATTTAAAAAATCCCATCAATTGGCCCATTATTTACAAACCCATGGCGTGCAAGCCGAGCATATTGTCGCCATTCAAATCCACCGTTCCGTAGAAATGATCATCGGGTTATTGGCAATATTACAAGCTGGTGGTGCCTATCTACCCATCGCTCCCGACTATCCCGAAGATCGCACACAATTTATATTATCAGACAGCGCCGCCACAATCCTCCTCACCGCAACCATAATCCAAGAAGCCACTCCCCCTACTCCCATAATTCCCATAACTCCCATAACTCCCATAACTCCCATAACTCCCATAATTCCCATAATTCCCATAACTCCCATACCTCCCATTACTCCCACAAATCTCGCCTACATCATCTACACTTCTGGTTCCACAGGGCGTCCCAAGGGTGTGCTCGTAGAGCATGGTAATTTATTGGCTTACATCTATGCTTTTGAGCAGCAGTATACGTTATTCCCAGCAGATATTGTTATCCAGCAAGCCTCTTTTACTTTTGATGCCTTTGTGGAAGAGTTATATCCTATCCTCTTAAAAGGCGGCAAACTGGCCGTCCCAGATAGCGATAGTGTCAAAGATATGGAGCGATTGGCCGCGTTTATTTTCAAACATGGAGTTACCTTCATCACTGCCTCGCCGCTGATGTTAAACGAATTGAATAAAGCAGACAGCAAGTTTCCTATCCGTATTTATATCAGCGGTGGCGATGTTTTGAAAGCGCCATATATAAATAACCTGATGCAAACCGCAGCGGTTTATAACACTTACGGCCCCACCGAGGCCACTGTATGCGCCACCTATTATTCTTGTGCAGCGCCTATTCCAGATGCTGTTCCCATTGGAAAACCTATCACCAATTACCATGTCATTATCTTAAATAAAATGGCCAAGCTTCAAGCCATTGGTTTGGCTGGTGAACTGTGTATTGCTGGTCCGGGTGTGACCCGTGGTTATTTGAATCGCCCCGAACTGACCCATGATACATTTATTTCTCTGCCCACAATGGCGACATTTTCTGGCAAACTTTACAAATCGGGTGATCTGGCCCGCTGGTTACCCGATGGGAATATAGAATTTCTGGGTAGAATTGATTTCCAGGTGAAAATCAGGGGCTTTCGTATTGAGCTGGGTGAGATTGAAAAGCAATTATTCAAACACCCGCACATTATTGATGCTGTGGTCACGGTTAAAGAAGATTTGGTGGGTGATAAGAGTTTAGTTGCTTATATCGTGTTAGATGTAGTGGCCAACCAGGAGATTTCCCCATCCCAATGGCGGCAATATTTACAGAGCCATCTCCCCGATTATATGATTCCCGCTTATTTTGTGCCACTCGAAAAAATCCCCCGCACTTCTTCTGGTAAAATCGACCGCAAGGCGTTACCCGCGCCTGAATTAAAGATGACTGGCGGGTATATGGCTCCCAGAAACCAAATCGAAAATGAATTGGCGGCTATTTGGAGCGATATTTTAGGACTAAATGCAGTGCAGAATCCCCTGGGCATAGATGATAATTTTTTCCTCCTCGGCGGGCACTCCTTAAAAGCCACTTCCGTGACATCCAGAATCCACAAAACTCTCCAGGTAAGAATTCCGCTGGCAGAAATATTTAAACGCCCCACGATCCGTGAATTAGCGGACTATATTAAACAAGGCGCTGGGGAAACATACCAGTCTATTCCCGCTGTGGAACAAAAACATTATTATCCATTGTCTTCAGCACAGAAACGATTGTTTTTTCTCCAGCAGTTGGATGTCAATGGCACTGGCTATAATATTATGACTGCGATCCACCTGGAAGGGACATTGGCTGAAATAAAATTTGCCGATGCATTCAAACACATGATCAGCAGACATGAGAGTTTGCGAACTTCCTTTATACTCGTTGATGGTGAGGCTGTCCAAGTTGTTCACCCTGAAGTGGCCTTTGAATTCCAGTATTATAATGCCACCCAAATGGCCGGGACAGAGAAAGAGCAGTATTTATTATCTACTATTCAACAATTCAGCCGTCCCTTTGATCTTTCCCAAGCTCCGCTTTTGCGCGTTGCACTGATAAAAAAAGATAGTCAAAATTATGCCCTGTTAGTCGATGTTCATCATATTGTGGCTGATGGTTCATCTATTGGAATCATTCAGAAAGATATCCTTGCCTTTTACATGGATGCTGCATTACCGCCATTACCGATCCATTACAAGGATTATGCCGCATGGCAAGCTGATACATCAAATATGGAGGCATTGGTTGTTCAGGAAAACTTTTGGCTTCGTTTATATCACAATGATATCCCGGTTTTGAATTTGCCCACCGATTATCCCAGACCCATCATGCAGAGTTTTGCAGGCAATCATTTGTCTTTTGAACTTAGCCCGGAACACACCCGGTTATTAAATACCCTCGCCTTAAAACAAGAGGTTACCCTGTACATGGTTATCCTGGCGATTTGTAACACCTGGATGGCTAAACTGTGCAACCAGGAAGATATCATTATTGGCACACCTATCGCTGGCAGAAGACACGAGGAATTGCAAAATATCATCGGCATGTTTGTGAATACCCTGGCGTTACGAAACTATCCCAAACGCGAAAAAACATTCCAAGTCTTTTTAAAGGAATTAAAAGAAGGCACATTAAATGCCTATCAAAATCAAGATTACCCCTTTGAAAACCTCGTGAACCAGGTAGCTAAAAACAGGGATATGTCCAGAAACCCATTGTTCGATGTGCTGTTTGTGTTTCAAAACATGGAAATCCAAGAAATTGCCACTCCTGGTCTGAACATGAAACCATTTGCATATGAAAACAAAACCGCTAAATTCGATTTAAACCTGGATGGCAAAGAAATAGCGGACCGTTTGGTATTTAACCTGGAATACAGCACGACTTTATTTAAAAAGGAAACCGCCCAGCGCTTTTGCCAGTATTTTAAAAATATCGTGGCTGCCATTATCGCTGACCCCGGTATGAGAATGACCCAAATCGAAATCATGGATGTAATAGAAAAAGAAAGCATCCTCGAATTTTCCAATGGCGTGACTCAAGCGATCAACGTTCACGACACTATTCATGGTTTGTTTGAAACAAGCGCACGCGAACATGAAGATAAAACCGCCCTGATTTTTGGCCACGGTTTCCTCACTTACAAAGAATTGAACCAACGGGCCAACAGCTTGGCCAGAGTGTTGCGCCACCAGGGCGTGGGCCAAGATCATATTGTGGGGCTGATGGTGGAACGTTCTTTCGAAATGATTGTTGGGTTGTTGGCCATCATGAAAGCCGGTGCTGCCTATTTGCCCATCGACCCCACGTTCCCACCCCAAAGAAAACAATTTATGATCGAAGATAGTCTGATGACCGCATTGCTGATTAATTTTGCCATGGACTCCGACACTTCCCGTATCACTGCGACTATCCCGACCCTGGATATACGCGACAATACCATTTATAGTGCTAACGCGGCTGGCGTGAAAGAAAAACTACCTGCTATTCATTGTGGTTCCAATCTGCTCTACGTGATTTTTACTTCAGGTTCTACTGGGAAGCCCAAAGGTGTCATGCTGCAACATGCCAATCTGGTCAACTTGTTGAAGTTTCAGTATCAGTTTACGCCGATCAATTTCAGCCGCGTTTTGCAATTTACAACTATCAGTTTTGATGTCTCTTTTCAGGAGATATTTTCAACTCTGCTTTGTGGTGGACAGTTAACCCTCATTGACGAGGATACGCGTAACAGTATCCCCCAGTTGTTCCAGTTGATTGTGCGAAATCAGATAAAGACCCTGTTTTTTCCCATGTCATTTTTGAAAATGATGTTTAGTCAGAGTCACGATATCATTCTGCCTGCTGGTTCTATCGAGCATATTGTGACCGCTGGTGAACAAGTCGTGGTGGATGACCCTTTACGCTTATATTTAAAAGCATCGCACATCTATTTGCACAATCATTATGGTCCTTCTGAAACCCATGTCGTCACCACCTTGACTATTGACCCAGAGGGTGATATCCCGCTATTCCCAAGCATTGGCAAACCTATTGCCAACACCCGGATTTACATTTTGGACCAAGAAAAATATCTTCTGCCCATTGGTATCGCTGGTGAATTGGTAGTCGGTGGGCAACAAGTGGGCCGGGGGTATCTCGGTCGCGCTGAAGAGACAAAAAATAAATTTGTGAAAAATATTTTCCCCGGCGAAGATACCTTGTACTTCACTGGTGACATGGCCCGTTGGTTGGATAACGGGAATATTGAATTTTTGGGGCGCATCGATCAGCAGGTGAAAATACATGGCATTCGCGTTGAACCCGGGGAAATAGAGAGCCACCTCAAGAATATCCCGGGGGTTAAAGAGGCGGTTATGGTTGTCAAACAATCCCCCACAGCCGAGAAATATTTATGTGCTTATGTTGTTTTAGCACCAGACACAAATTTGGATGTGTCCATGTTGCGTAATATCTTATCCTTGGATTTACCCCACCATATGATTCCCGCTTATTTTGTGCCCATCCCGCAGATTCCCTTGACTCCCACCGGGAAAGTCGATCGCAGAGCACTGCCTGAACCAGACTTAACCCCGCTAAACGATTATACGGCCCCAAGAAATAGCACCGAACAACGACTCGTTAAGATTTGGGCTGAAACACTGACGATTGAAGCCGGGAAAATAGGCATAGATGATAATTTCTTCCTATTGGGCGGTCACTCTTTAAAAGCCATCATGTTGATTGCCAAGATTCATAAAGAGTTTAATGTCAAAGTGCCCCTGGCAGAAATATTTAAAAGGTCCACGCTCCGAGGTTTGGCTGAATTAATATGCAGTAGCCGGGAAGAATCTTTTGTGTCTATAGCGCCTGCCGAAACCAGGGAGTTTTACCCGTTGTCTTCCGCGCAGAAACGCTTGTATTTTCTCCAGTTAATGGAAGAAACCAGTACCAGTTACAATTTACCCGAGGTCATGAAACTAGAAGGAAAAATGGAACTGGCAAAACTGGAATATACGTTTGGGCAATTAATCCAGCGCCATGAAAGTTTTCGAACTTCCTTTTTTATCGTGGCCGAAGAACCCGTGCAAAGAATTCATAACCAGGTGGAATTTAAGATAGATGAATGTGTAACCCAGCATTTTTTAATCAAAGATTTCATCCGTCCCTTTGATTTGTCCCGTGCGCCACTTTTACGCGTCGCTGTGATGGTGTTGACCCCGAATTCCTATCTGTTAATAGTCGATATGCACCACATCATCTCGGATGGCACATCCATCAGTGTATTGATCCGGGAGTTTATGGCCCTTTATAATGCCCAGCTATTACCAGAACTCCCGCTTCAATATAAAGATTACGCGTGTTGGGAGTTCAGTCGTCAAAATGAAATCCGCCAGCAGGAATCCTACTGGTTAAACGAATTTGCCCACGAGATTCCTCTGCTTGATTTGCCCACTGATTATCGCAGGCCCAAGGTGAAGAGTTTTGCCGGCAGTATTTTTAGTTTCCATGTTGACACCCCGCAAACCCTTGCCTTGAATACCCTCGCTTTGCAGCGGGGCACTACGTTATACATGGTATTATTGGCCGTGTATAATATCTTTTTAGCCAAAATTTGCAATCAAGAAACCATTGTCGTTGGAACACCCTCTGCCGGACGCCCCCATGTTGATTTGGAACAGGTGATTGGTATGTTTGTCAATACCCTCGTATTGAAAAATGTCCCGGCGGATGAAAAGGAATTTCTTTTCTTCTTGGCAGAGGTAAAAGAAAAAACCTTAAAGACTTTTGCTAATCAAGACTACCAGTATGAAGCGCTGGTGGAGAAGGTATTAAAAAACAGGGATACCAGTCGCAATCCCCTGTTTGATACCATGTTTGTCTTGCAAAACCAGGATGTTCCCACCATAGAAAAACCCGATTTAAAATTGGAACCCTACCCGTATGAACATAATACTGCAAAATTCGACCTCACCTTGGTTTGCTTTGAAATCAATCAATTTTTGATTTGTAATTTTGAATACTGCACCGCCCTGTTTAAAGAAGCGACTATTCAAAGATACACCGCGTATTTCAAGAGGGTTCTAACAGTCCTGTTGGAACACCCTGCCGGAATCTTAGCTGACATTGAAATCATTTCTACAGAAGAGCGGGCGCAGATATTATTTCAGTTCAACACACCAGCCGTGGATTATCCAAAGGAAAAAACCATCCACCAATTATTCAGCGCACAGGCCGAACAAACACCCCGCAATATAGCTATTATCGGTCAAAACATCGCGGAACAGCAACTCACCTACGCCCAATTAAACGAAAAATCCAATCAACTGGCCCATTTTTTAAGCCAGCAAGGTATAATACCCGGTGACATAATTGGCATTATCGGTGACCGTTCCCCATCCACGATCATCGGCATATTAGGAATCTTAAAATCCGGAGGTGCCTATCTTCCCATCGACCCCGAATATCCCGAGGATCGCAAACAATACATGTTAGCCGACAGCAGCACAAAAATCCTACTCACCCCCACCTTAATCCAAGAAGCCACGCCCATAACTCCCATCACTCCCGTTACTCACGTAACTCCCATAACTCCCATACCTCCCACCAATTTAGCCTACATTATTTATACCTCCGGTTCCACCGGCGCCCCCAAGGGTGTGATGGTCACCCATCAGAATGTAATCCGCTTGGTAAGGAATACAAATTATGTCCAATTTGTTCCCGGTGACAGTATCTTGCAAACCGGCGCCATGGCATTTGATGCCTCCACCTTTGAAATCTGGGGGGCATTATTAAATGGGTTAATACTCGTGATCGTCGATAAGGAAACCATCATCACATCCGAGAAATTAAAGGCCGCTATAGAAGAGAATCATATTAGTACCATGTGGATGACCGCCCCATTGTTTAACCAGGTACAACAAACCGATATTGACACTTTCGCCGGTTTGAAAAACTTGCTCGTCGGAGGCGATGTCTTATCCCCCATCCATATCTCCAGCTTGCGGAGCTATTGCCCCCAATTAAACATCATCAATGGTTACGGTCCCACAGAAAACACCACCTTTTCCACCACCTTTTTAATCCAGCACGAATATTCCGAAAATATTCCCATTGGCAAACCCATTGCCAATTCCACCGCGTATATCGTCGATAAAACCAATCATTTGTTACCTATTGGTGTCCCCGGTGAATTAATTGTCGGTGGTGATGGCATTGCCCTTGGTTATTTGAATAACCCCGAATTAACCCACGACAAATTCTTCGCCCCGTCTACATTACCTACTGCCGCTACTAAATTCTACAGGACCGGCGATTTAGCACGTTGGTTGCCTGATGGTAATATTGAATTCCTGGGCCGGTTGGATTTCCAGGTTAAGATACGTGGCTTCCGCGTTGAATTGGGAGAGATCGAAAACCGGTTGTTAAAACACGACTATATTCAAGAGGTTGTCGTCGTCGCTAAAGAAGCATTAGAGAGTGAAGGTTCAGAAAAAATCTATATTGCCGCTTATTTTGTTTCTTATATAGAGATCACCACCCAAGAGCTCCGGGAATATCTCGCTGGTCAATTACCCGATTACATGATCCCATCCTATTTTGTCCGCATGGAATCTTTCCCCTTGACTTCCACTGGCAAAATCGACCGGAAACAATTGCCCGCGCCCACAATGACTACTGAAAATGATTTCTTTGGACCTAGGAATCATATCGAAGTCGAATTGGTCAAGATATGGTCCTATATACTCGGTATTAAAGAAGATAAAATTAGCATCCATGATAATTTCTTTGAATTGGGCGGACATTCTTTAAAAGCCGCCACCATGATGTCCAGAATACATAAAGAACTCCATATTAAAATGGAACTGGCGCAGATTTTTAAGTACTCTACTATTGCAGGTTTAGCCCAGCTATTAAACGAATCTGTCGTCAATAGTTATGCGAACATTGCGCCCACCGAGAAAAAAGAATACTATCCGTTGTCCTCCGCGCAAAAGCGATTATACTTTCTACAGATTTTGGATCAAACCAGTACCGGTTACAATATGCCGCAAATCATGAAATTGAATGGAAAAATCCAGATTGAAAAACTGGCTACCAGTTTTGAGAAACTCATCCAGCGTCATGAAAGTTTTAGAACCTCCTTTTTTATGCACCATGAAAAACCCGTGCAGCGCATTCACGATTCTGTGCCCTTTGAAATAATACAAAGTGTTGACCCTGAAAATACCCACGTGAATGAATTCATCCGCCCCTTTGATTTAGCCGTCGCCCCCCTGGTGCGGGTCGTTTTTGTTCCCCGCAAAGCAGAAACCTCTCTTTTAATCGTAGACATGCACCACATCATCGCCGATGGTACTTCCATGGGTGTGTTGGTTAAAGAGTTCATGACTCTGTATGACGCCCAGGAATTGCCAGAACTCCAACTCCAATACAAGGATTATGCCCAGTGGGAAAATGCACGGCGAGAACAAATTGCCCAGCAGGAAATGTACTGGTTGAATCAATTTTCAGGTGCGATTCCTGTCTTGGATCTCCCCTTTGATTATGTCAGGCCCAAAGTGAAGAGTTTTGCCGGTAGTACCTTGAATTTCACATTGGACAGTCAGCAAACCCAAGCTTTAAATACATTTGCCATGCAGCAGGGGTGTACATTATTCATGGTATTGCTGTCATTGTATGATATCTTTTTAGCCAAACTGTGCAATCAGGAAGTGATTGTTGTTGGAACCCCCACTGCTGGACGACCTCACGCCGACTTAGAGCAAATCATTGGCATGTTCGTCAATACCCTCATGCTGAAAAATAATCCTGCTGGCGAAAAAAGTGCCCGATCTTTCTTGGCAGATGTCAAAGATAATACATTAATGGCTTTTGCCAATCAGGACTATCAATATGAAGATATTGTTGAGAAAGTAGTGAAAAATAGAGAAACCAGTCGCAATCCCTTGTTTGATGCCATGTTCGTCTTGCAGAACCAGGATATCCCCACCATCAAAAACCCCGGTTTGAAGTTAGAATCGTTCCCTTTTGAACAAACCACCGCAAAATTTGATTTAACCCTCATGTGTACTGAATTTGCCAAACAAATTTCCTGCACACTCGAATATTGTACTAAATTATTTAAAGCAGAAACCATCCACCGCTTTGCACACTATCTGCAAAATATTATAACCGCCGTGCTCCAGAACCCCGCTATAACCATTAATCAAATCGACATGCTCCCTGCCACCGAGAAAAAACAATTGGTTCTCGATTTTAATAATACCGCGCTCCCCTATCCTGACAATAAAACCATTTATCAGTTGTTTGCAGATCAAGTACAACGAACCCCAGATGACATTGCCCTCATCGGCGAAAATAACGGGGGAAACCAAATCACCTACGCCGCATTAAATCAAAAATCCAATCAACTCGCCCAGTATTTAATAGCCGAGAAAGGGTTAATTCCTGGTGAGCGTGTTATTGTATTAATGGATCGCTCGATAGAACTGATTCTTGTCCTCTTTGCCGTCATGAAAGCCCGCGGTGCTTATATTCCCATGGATGTATTATTGCCTGTCCCACGATTACGATTCGTTTGCAATGATGCTTCCGTCGCCCTCGCTGTTGCACACCAAAAATATCTTGCCAAACTTGCCCCCATGAAAGAAGAATGCCCCGCACTTCATGCCATTCTATGCATTGAGCACTTGGCAAAGGATTGTGGTCGTTATGCTCCCGCCTCACCTGCCCCCGGTTATCCTACTGACCCCGCGTATGTCATGTATACCTCCGGTTCCACTGGCATTCCCAAGGGTGTGCTCGTTGAACATCGCACCATTGTCAATACTATTATCTGGCGGAAAAATAATTATAAATATGCTCCCGGTTATGTCAGCTTGCAAATTCCCCCTTATTTCTTTGACAGTTCTGTGACCGATATTTTCACCCCGTTGCTCGGTGGTGCCCGCCTCGTGCTGATCCGCGATGAAGAACGTTCCGACCTCACCATTCTTAAAAGAACCATCACCACCAAAGGCGTTACCCATTTTATTGTGGTCCCAATTTTTTACAATGTGTTGCTCGAAGAGATTGCCGCTGATTTAAAATATATAAAAATGATCTGTTGTGCTGGCGATTATTTCCCCGATGAATTGATGCGCAAACATTTTGAACGATTACCCCACGCGCGGATATTTAATGAGTACGGCCCCACTGAAAACAGTGTCAACACCACTGCCTATGAACTCAAACCCGACACCCAGAAGGCCGTTATCGGCAAACCCATCAGTAATGTCGCCGTGTATGTCCTCGATCAACACCTCGCGCTTTGTCCTATTGGTGTGACCGGTGAATTATGTGTGGCCGGTTCCAGTTTAGCCCGCGGGTATCTTAATCGCCCCGAATTAACTGCCGAAAAATTTATTGCTCTTCCCCCCACCCCCCACGTCTCTATGCGCACGCCTTTTTATCGTACCGGTGATCTTGGGCGCTGGAGGTCAGATGGCAATCTCGAATTTATTGGTCGCGTGGACAACCAGATCAAAATTCACGGCATGCGCATTGAAATCGGCGAGATTGAGAACCAATTATTAAAACACGAGGATATTAAAGAGGTTGTCGTGTTGCTCCGGCAAGATGATACTCTGGGCAGTTATCTTTGCGCGTATATTGTGCCCCACGAGACAGTGCCATCTTTCCTTGAACCCGTTTTATTAAAAGAGTATTTGTCCCAATTTTTACCCGCGTATATGATCCCCGCCCATTTTCTCTTATTGGAAAAGTTACCCCTGACGCCCAATGGTAAACTTGATATTAATGCCCTGCCAATGCCCCAGACCCAAGTAAGCGTAACCCACACACCGCCACGAAATGAACTGGAGAAAAAAATCGTGGATATCTGGCAAGCCGTACTGGGGAAAACCAATATTGGTATCTATGATAATTTCTTTTATAATGGTGGCGATTCTATCAAATCCATCCAGATATTATCCCGGATGAACAGTACCGGGTATAAAGTCGACATGAAAGACATCTTCCAATACCCCATGATCGCCGATTTGGCCTCCCATGTCCGAAAAATAGAACGTGTTCCCGATCAAGCTCCTGTTACCGGACCCATTCCTTTGACCCCTATTCAGAAAACATTTTTTAATTTTCACCCCCACCACGTATCTTTTTATAATCAGACCGTTATGTTTTATTCAGCTAGCCCTTATAATATAGATGTACTAAAAAAAGTGTTTATCCACCTAACCCACCACCATGATGCCCTGCGTATGACCTATGAAATAGACCCGCACACCCATGAAGTCCAACAAATAAATCAAAATTTGAACTTTCCGCTCTCCTTTCACGAGTACGATCTCACTTCATTTAAAAATAATGCTGCCGCTCTCAGCGAAGAACTCCAAAAAAAGATACACCACATCCAAAGCAGCATAGACCTGAAAAATGGTCCCCTGATGAAACTAGGATTGTTTCACCTCAGCGATGGTGACCGGTTATTATTGACCATTCATCATCTTGTCATTGATGGTCTTTCCTGGCGTGTCCTCTTTGCAGACATCGAAACATTATACCGGCAAATCCTGGACAATCAAACCCCTGTCTTACCTCCCAAAACAGATTCTTTTAAATACTGGTCAGAGCAATTAGTCGCTTATGCCAACCATAAAAACCTAGCGAAAGAGCAATCCTATTGGTGCAACCTCATATCCCAAGAAGTTCCTCCCATTCCCAGGGATTTTATCGGGGCAGAAAATGCTGTAAAAGATATTCAAGAGGTTTCTTTTAGTCTCGAAGAAGCCCAAACCACCCTATTGTTAAACCAGGTTAACCAGTCTTATAACACCGAGATCAATGATATATTGTTGACTGCCTTGGGCTTGGCTAGCAAAGAAACGTTTGGACACAGCCGCGTATGGATTGTTTTGGAAGGTCATGGCCGGGAAAATATTTCCGGGGCGATAGATGTCAGCCGGACTGTCGGTTGGTTTACCACTGAATATCCCGTGCTCATGGATGTTTCTTATGCCCATGATACCGGTCGCCAGATCAAGGAAATTAAAGAGACCCTGAGAAAAATTCCCAACAAGGGCATTGGGTATGGCCTATTAAAATATAGCACACCCGCAGACCCCAGTCAGAAAATAGCGTTTGACTTAAAACCGCAACTCATTTTTAATTATCTTGGGCAATTTGATGCCGATGTCCAGCAAAGTTCTTTATTTCAACTCGCCAAAGAATCTACCGGGCCTTCTCAAGACTTAAATTATCCACGGGAGTATGAATTGGAAATAAACGGCATGACAGCCAACCACCGGTTAACCATGACGATTTCTTACAATCACACCCAGTATAAAGCAGAGACTATCAGCAACTTCGCCGCGCACTTTTTGTCCGCACTCCAGTTGATTATCGCCCATTGTGTTGCCAAAGACCATGCCGAACAGACCCCCAGTGATTTTACCTATACCCAGTTGAGCATTGAACAGCTCCAGCGTTTGTTGGCAATGTACCCTGGGACCGAGGACATTTATCCCTTGTCGCCCATGCAGGAAGGCATGTTATTTCATCACTTGATGGACCCCTTGTCGTATGCTTATTTTGAACAGACCGCGTTTCGTTTGGAAGGGGAATTGAATATCCCGATTGTCGAAAAAAGTTTGAATGAACTCCTTAACCGCCACCATATTTTACGGACCGCTTTTGTGCATAAAGATACAGCCCGGCCCCTGCAATTGGTATTAAAAAACAGGGCCGTGGATTTTTATTACCAGGATATTCGTCACCTTGCCAATGATGCCGAAAAAGAGGATTTTGTCCGCCAGTTTAGAATTAAAGATAAAAAAGCCACTTTTGATTTAAGTCAAGCTATATTGGTCCGCGCTTCCGTGCTCCGCCTGGAGGAATTCCTTTATGAATTTATCTGGAGTTTTCACCATATCTTGATGGATGGCTGGTGTATCGGGATTATAAACAGCGAATTTTTCCAGATTTATAACGCGTATGTCCAGCACAAGCCCCCACGATTACCCCGGATAAAACCCTATCGAACCTATATCGAATGGCTCGAAAATCAAGATAAAGAGGCGTCAGGTTTGTATTGGAAAAACTATCTCGACACATTTGCAGAACAAACCAGCATACTAAAGCCCAAAACAAAGAAGGAACCCAAACAGGGAAGATATAGCAATAAACATATCTCTTTTGAACTCGACCGCGACCAAACTACCCGCCTCAATACATTGGCAGCCCAATATAATGTGACCTTAAATAGTGTGACCCAGACTATCTGGGGCATTCTGCTCGGCAAATACAATCAAAAAGAAGATGTTGTTTTTGGAGCCGTTGTTTCTGGACGCCCCTTTGAGTTGGCGGGCGTTGAAGCCATGGTCGGGTTATTTATCAATACCATTCCCGTTCGCATCCGTTTTAGCGGAGAAATAAAAATTAAGCATCTCCTTCAGAACGTACAGGCCGAAGCCCTCGTCGCCGAGGCTTTTCATTATTTTCCACTTGCCGCGATTCAATCCAATCATCCATTAAAGCAGAATTTGCTGGATCATCTTTTTGTATTTGAGAATTATCCCATAGCAGAACAGATTGCCGGGTATAGCCATGAAACAAATCAGCGTGCCCCCCTTTCTTTTCGCTTGACCAATGTTAATGTGTTTGAGCAAACCAATTATGATTTTAACGTCACCCTCTCAGGTTCCCAGGAATTATCAGTGACCTTTCAATACAATGCCAATGCCATTGATCATGACTATGTCGCACAAATCGCCCATCATTTCCGCGTCGCATTTGAGCAAGTGCTAGCCAACCCCGAATTAGATGTGGCAGAATTAACCCTGTTATCCCCCCAGGAGCGCGCCCGGTTAGTCATTGAATTCAACCAAACCGCCGCAGAATATCCCACCACTAAAACAATCCCCCAGTTATTCCTCGAACAAACCCAACGCACCCCCCATCACAGCGCCCTAAGCGCTGAACAAAACAGCCACATCACCTACACGGAATTGTTTCACCAATCCACCCAATTGGCCCATTATTTAATCGCTCAAGGTGTTTTATCCCAGGACATTATCGCCATTCAAATCCATCGTTCCATAGAAATGATCATCGGCATATTAGCCATTTTACAATCCGGTGCCGCCTATCTTCCCATTGACCCCGACTACCCCGAAGATCGCAAACAATTCATGTTATCCGACAGCAACACCAAAATCCAACTTACCCACCAAATCATCCAAGACCACACTCCCATAACTCCCATACTTCCCATAACTCCCGTTACTCACGTAACTCCCATAACTCCCATCACTCCCACAAATCTCGCCTACATCATTTACACTTCCGGCACCACAGGCAGGCCCAAAGGTGTCATGGTAACCCAGCAAAATATCGTGCGTTTGTTTTTTAATGATCGTTTCCAATTTCAATTTAATGAGCGTGATGTATGGACCATGTTTCATTCTTTTTGTTTTGATTTTTCCGTCTGGGAAATGTATGGTGCCTTGTTATTTGGCGGTAAATTAATGCTTATTTCCCGTATGACTGCCATTGATACCACCCAGTATTTACACCTTTTAAAAAGCCAAGCCGTGACCGTATTGAACCAGACCCCCTCTGCATTTTATCGCTTATTGGAAGAAGAGAACCAGTTTCCCGACCCACGCCTTTATTTACGATACATTATCTTTGGTGGCGAAGCCTTATTTCCCGGTAAAATCAAAAGTTGGCACCACAAATACCCCCATACTCAATTGATCAACATGTACGGCATAACCGAGACTACCGTGCATGTCACTTTCAAAGAGATAACCCCGCACGAAATCGAAACCGGGCTCAGTAATATTGGGAAACCCATTCCTACCCTGAGTGTTTATCTTTTAAACAAGTACAACCAGATTGTCCCTATCGGTATTCCCGGTGAAATACATGTCGGTGGAGCAGGTGTTGCCCGCGGGTATTTAAATCGTCCCCAATTAACCCAGGAAAAATTTATCATGCTGCCCCTTTCTTCCACTACCCTTTACAAATCCGGTGACCTTGCCCGCTGGTTACCTGATGGCAATCTTGAATATTTAGGCCGTATTGACCACCAGGTTAAAATCCGTGGGTTCAGAATAGAACTCGGCGAAATCGAAACCCAACTTAAAACCCACCCCATTATCAAAGAAGCCGTCGTCATCGACCAGACAAACAACCAGCGCCAATTCCTGTGCGCGTATTATACTACCAGTCAAAACAATGAAACCATATCCGCGTTAAAAGAATACCTTGAAGAGAAGTTGCCCGATTACATGGTTCCTTCCTGTTTTGTAAAAATAGCCAGTATCCCCTTGAATGCCAATGGAAAAGTCGATCGTCCCAAACTCCCCCGGCCCTTGGAAGCCGATTTCCATGCCGTCGATACCTATCAGGCACCCACAACCGCGTTGCAGCACACTATCGCAACCATCTGGCAGGGCATCTTAGGCCGCGCACGAATTGGCATACAGGATAATTTCTTTGATCTCGGTGGAAATTCTCTTGATATTGTCAAGGTAGCCAATCAATTACGCGAAAAGCTCGGCACCGATATTTCAGTCGCCACATTGTTTGCTCAGCCCACGATTGCCACCTTGGAACACTATTTAGCAGATGTCCAATGGCCCCCTACTGCTGCTACCCAAGTCCCAACCAACTTTGTCATGTTAACCCGTTCTCCCCAGGCTGAAAAAAATCTCTTTTTTGTCCATGAAGTACTCGGTGATGTGGGCGCGTACATGGAATTTTCCAAACATATCGCGATCCCGTTTAATTGTTGGGGTATAAATGCCGAAAATCTAAAAAATTACGTCCCTGAAAATGTCACCGTTGAAGCCATTGCTGCCAAATACATCCAGCAGCTCAAACAAATCCAGCCCCATGGTCCCTATAATATCTTTACGTGGTCGTGGGGCGGGCATTTGGGATTGGAAATGGCCCTGCAATTGGAAAGAAACCACGAAACCCTCTCTTTCCTGGGTTTTGTTGATTGCTCTGGTCCCGATTACAAAAAAGATGTGGTGATTGAGACCTTTTCACTCGCCACCGAGAGAAATTTTATCAAGCCTTTCTTCCTTGCCGCTGGGAATCCCACTGATCTTGATAAAATAGATGATCTCCACCAGCTCTGGTCCATGGCCGTTGATTTTATTTCCAGTGACCCCGCCCTGGTAGAGCAGTTAAGGCAGTTACTCGTCGCCAATGCGCTCGCCTTACCCAATTATTTTGGCCTTACCGGCAAGGAATTGATCCATTATCTCAATGTTAACCGGACCCATGGGAATGCCAGTCTCATTTATGCCCCCCAGGGAAAAATTCACACCCCGCTTCATTTCTTCTGGGCCAATCAGAACCCCGAACGCGTCGAATCCTGGCAAGCGTACTGCCATCATCCCGTCATCTATCATGAAGTCAATGGCGACCATCATTCTATATTCAGGGATAAAGAGCAGATCATAGATTTTGCCCGTATCACCAGCGACGTGATTTCCCAGGTCATAAAAGAAAATGAATAACCCAGCCGCGTAAAAAACCGGCCCACGAATTTACACGAATGACCACGAATTTACACCACAGAAAAATCTAATTCTTTTCATTCGTGTAAATTCGTGAAATTCGTGGGGGTCTTTTTTTTATCTATATTTTATTTATACTTCACAAACACCCTCATGTCTTTAACCACCATTTTTTCTTGTGTTGTTTTTGGTGTGAAGCGCAACCCCCACAATAATTGTGTGCTGTGCGGGCGGATTTTTTTGGAAACCACATAGGTTAACCAGCCCGGCACCGGAAAAAACACCTTTTCCCGTTCCCATGCTGTTGTAAAATCCTGGATAAACAAATGATTGTCCGCATTCAGTAGATTCTCCGGCACCCACACCCGCGCCACAAAATAAACCGTGTCTATTTTTGCGATATCCAGGTTCAGGCCTTTTTTATCAGCGTTGTAACCAAAAATATTAAAGGTGATTACCGGCGGTTGCGCTTGCTCTACCATTGAAACAGTCACCTCGTTCCCCGTCCCCACTTTATTCAAGTCAAATTTGAATTTCCCCCGCGCAGAGAGTGTTTTTAGTTGCCCTGCAAGCGTATTTGCAGCCAATTCTATTAATTTAGTCTTGCTGTCTATTGTTCCTATTCCACCCTGTACTTTTTTTCGCCCCATATAAAATTGCCGTGTATCTGCTGTTGGCAATGTCCCTTCGATTTCAATCCAGTCGCGCAGTTTTTGCAATCGCGTGATAAATTTGGGTGAGAGCCTGTTTTTGCCATAAAAGGAGGGTACTGGCACCACAAAATAGGGATTTTCCAAACATGTCACCAGATTTAGAAAGACCGGTTCACTCATTTTCCTCATTTCTTGCAGCATGATCGCATAATCCTGTTGTAGCGGTGCTACCATAGCCGCCGCTTCCACCGGTACCACCAGTGTGGCCCCACCCCGCACATTCTGCGTGATCCATTCCTGGATAGTGGTAAATACCTTGACCTGTGTTTGGTCCCCCATAAATATATATTCTCTATTGCAGCCCGGCACTCTGTAGCGTGACAATTTTAAGCCCGGAATCTTTAATAACCCACTATCTGGCCCTTGAAAGAGGATTTTAGCCCCATATTTCGCCTGAATTCGCGCCATTGCCACTCGTTCATTATAATCAAACGAAAAAATCCCGCCACTTGCAAAATCATAAAAATATACATCTGGATACAGTGTTTTTAATACTTCCGTATGCTTGTTTAGCGCGAGATCATTGCCGAATTTTAAAGCATATTCCCGTGAAGAACTCGCGTAATAATAGATTTTTGCGAACCCCTTATAATCGCTCGCCACTTTTTCATTGATATTCAACCCCTCTTGCCGCACAAAGGCCCAAGTTGAAGCCATCTGTTTAAATTCTTGCCATGGATTCAGCCAAAGCATCACCCCCGCCAACACCACCCAAAAAGGAATCTGTATAAACCCTGGTTTTTTTTTGAAAGCGATACCCATATCTTGCAAATAAAGATATATCAGAACCAGAACCAGGCCCACCACACTCAAAGCAGGCAATAAATAGTGTTGCGCCGCATGTTTTGAAACCATTACTATCGCCAGGATGTCTGCTACCGTCACCCCTACCAACACTTTAAAGTATCCGTTGCCCAGTGACATCTTGCGTAGGCGTGGCACCAAAACAGCCACCAGGATCAGCAGCAGCGAAAACACCAATAACCCTGCAAACAACCCATTCTCCCGCAGCATCACGCCACTATTTTTTAGTGTTGTCGGCCAGGAGAATACTTCCCTCGCTCCCGTGCCGTAACCCCCTTTATGCGTCGCCAGATTATAAATCCAATCCAAAAATTTTGCGTATGAACCCATAATTGGCAGTGTGAAAAAAATAAAACTCACCAATGTCGTAGCCAGATAAAATAATTTATTTTTCAGTCTTGGAAAAATAAACAGTGGAATCACCACTAACGGGATAAATGTGATTTTCGTCGCTATCCCGAACCCCACAATAGCCCCGCCCCACAGTGCCGGCCAATAGGAAAAAGAAACACCCGCCAATTTCCCATGTTGGGTCGCCCATTTAACCAGAAAAAGAATCAGTAATAGCCCCGCACACAGCAGTAATGGTTCCGGTCGCACCCGCGCCAAACTAGCCGTCAACACCGTGCCCGGTAAGAACGGTGTGCATTGCAATAACAGGCTCAAAGCCAAATGGCCAGTAATGCGGTAAGCCCCCACCCCCAGCAGTAGAACCATCAGTCCATTTAAAACCAAGAACACCCCGTTGATGGCTTTTAAATATTTTTCTGGATTTTTTAAGACATCCGTGTGTACATTATCTTTTGTTGCACTAAATAAATGAGCTACCCGTATTGTGATTGCGCCAATCATTTGCACCGTCGTGCCCGGGTGATCGATATGGCCCACTTTTTGCAGGTCCGCCATATTCGAGGCATTCAACAGATACACATAATCCGGGTCCAGGTTACCGCTCAACCAATAGGGTCCCCGTGCGTCGCTCAAGTACATTCCTGCCCACAACAGCAGTACCGGTAGGATTAAAAAGAGTCCATATTTTATCGTTTCACTTTTTTGTTTCATATTCAATTCACATCTAGCCTGCCACTTTTATTTTTCCGTAACCAATTGCATAAACGAGACTGGCGCACCCGGTTTATTTTTTCCTTTATACCGCAAAAACACCCCGTCTGTCGAGCGGAACCAATACTCTCCCGTCCAGAACATCGAGAGGAACCCCGTTAAAGAAATTGTCATGTACACCGCTGGCATTTTCTGATTGCCCACAGTCAGGAGGATAGGTTCCTTGCTTTTCTTTTTCACTTTGAAGCGAGTGATTTTCATATTGCCCGGCCCTTTCACCCCGATCGCCCAGAATTTAACCGTGTCCTCTTTATTTAAAGCGAATTGTTCCAGGCCCAGGTTAAAGAGTTGGTTCCAGGCCAGTTCGTCCACCGCAAACGTTTTTTCAATCCCTTTGCCCCGGTCCGAGCCTGATAGCGTGATTTTTTTATCTTTCCTGGCCGCGTGAACCTTTGTTTTCGCTTTAGGATCGTCATAATTCCAGCTCACAGTCGCCAATTTTTTATCCAGGAAGAACTCTTGGGTCACGTTTCCTTCTTTGGTTTCCGTAGTCAGGAAAATCGTATATCCCATATCCGTCGTTTCCATATTAAAGCGATGTGTAACCACGTCAGCCCCAGTTTTTTCCTCGTAGACCCGTTCCTTTGTCAGCAAAATAGATGGCCACAAAAAAACCACCGTCAAAATCAATACAATACCTTTAAAATTCATGACTTACTCCTACCGCACATCATCAGAATCCCTATTATAACCCATTTAACCCCTTCTGTCCACGGAGTCACAAAAAGATCAGCCCACAAATTGCACGAATTATCACGAATTGACGCCAAAAAGAAATTTTATCTCTTTTTAATTCGTGCAAATTCGTGAAATTCGTGGGGGTCTTTTAATAAACTCAGGGTGAAGTCACACTTCGTGATATTTTAAAAGTGCTATTGATCGGTTTTGTAGTTCCTTGCTCTGTCAAAAAGGTGTTTTATTTTCAGGGAGAGGCAATTGGCCGGGAAAAAACCCACAGTATCCCCAAAAAAACATGTAGTAGGGTGGCAAAGAGGCAAAATGGAGTGGAAAAGAGATAAAATGAAGTGGCAAAGAGGCAAAATGAGGTGGAAAAGAGATGAAGTCAGGTGGCAAAGAGATAAAATGAGGTGGAAAAGAGGCAAAGTGAGCTGGCAAAGAGACAAAGCTGGGCGGCAAAGAGACAAAGTGAAGTGGCAAAGAGGCAAAGTGAAGTGGAAAAGAGATAAAGTGAAGTGGAAAAGAGGCAAATTGGGTTGGAAAAGAGGCAAAGTGAGGTGGAAAAGAGGCGTTGCACCTAGGGGGAAAGGTTTCGTCCGAGGGAGTGTATAATATTTTGTGTAAATTCATTTTCACGATATTTCAAATATGAT
>CAZCVI010000005.1:96741-223491 GCA_964502145.1 uncultured Clostridia bacterium | reverse complement strand
AAAGCATCGGTGATGGTTTGCAAAAGCATCAGTGATGGTTTACGAAAGCATCGGTGATGGTTTGCGAAAGCATCGGTGATGGTTTTCGAAAGCATCGGTGATAAGATAGGGTGGTGAAGGCTATAACTTGAATTTCATCGACGAAAATTGAGGAAGTTTCTGGTTAAGATTTCAACACGCAAGGAATAAAAAATGAAATGGTAAGGAAGACTTAAAGAGTCGTGACGGTGGGATTCGGTTTCTATAGCTTTTAATCGACTGCGAAGAATGCTGATAATAAAACGTTTCAAGAACAACTTCCAGAAATGCCTCAAATCTTTCTTTTGGATGGAAGCACTGGTTGATGTCGTTTTAGGAGAGATCGTTGAAATTTTGACCATTTAAAAAGGTCTCCCCAAAAGCATGAATTAATCAATGTTTTGGAGCTTTAATCAGATATTTTCTGCCGGGAATAGGTAAAAATATGCAAGTATAGCCCGAATGGGACTTGTTTTTTTTTATGAACCGACATTTCATGGAATGATTATTTTTGTCAATCTAAATTTTGTACTTCATTCCTTTTAAATGGGTATTTCAGAGTCATTCTTGCCAATAAAATCCTTCCATCCCCACAACATTCTGTCATTTAATAGATTTGGCGGTAAATCCTGGATTCACCAGCAGATTCTTGAAAAAACATGGACGATATGGACAGAGTGGACAATATGGACGATGTGGAGCAAAAATAAAAGCATTTTTTTGTCCATATCGTCCACAATGATTTCAACAATTTGGCGGTGGATTTAGGGAATCCAAGCCACTTGAAATGAGAACGAACCAAAAAAGTATTATCTCTGGTTCTGCTTGCTTGAGTGATAGCAGAAAAGGGTTATTGGTCGAAATGTTCGCCAGAAATAATCGTGACAAATTAATCTAAATGAAGTAAAAGAAATATCCTGACATTTTACCTTGACTTCTTAAAGACTTTGGATTTATAATAATGTCTTATGGGACAATGTTTTAGATTGATTAATAGACGCGATTTTTAACACTAGGTTATACCGTTTAAAATAAAAATAAAAAAAAGGAGCGTTCATGAAAACAAAGACATTACCGAAGAAATTATCTATCAAGAAACACACTGTCGCCGATTTAACCGGCAATGAAATGAAGGACATTCATGGTGGCATCATAACTGAACCCACCTTAAACAAAATTTGTCTGAGTATAATCGTACTCTGCTGGCCTACGGATTGGATTGGATGTCAAGGATAATAGACATTTAAGAATTTTAAGAAGGGTGCTATTCCAATCGTTAATAATAAGAATAAAATAAAGGAGAACCCATGAAAACTAAAGCGTTTCAAAGGAAATTATCGTTTCAAAAACACACTGTAGCGAATTTAAATGGCGGAGACATGCAAAACATCCAAGGTGGGACAAGCACTATTAGCAATTATAGCCAACACCATCTCAGTCAGTGTCCGCCCTGTCCGAGTAACGGCCAACTCTGCGCCTATACGGATTATACTTGCCCGACAGGCTCAGGTCAAATCATTTGTTGTTAACCATTAATGCATAACCAATGGGCTCATCGACAACGATGAGCCCTGATTTTTTACTATTTTGTGTTTCCTATGCTTTTCAGATTAAAAATAATATAAACGAAAAAAAAAGGAGCGTTCATGAAAACAACAATTTTACCGAAGAAGTTATTGATCAAGAAACACACGGTGGCAGATTTAAATGGCAACGAAATGAAAAGCATCCAAGGTGGTATTACTACCCCCACAGGCGCTCGTTCGGTTTGCATTTGTCTCTACACCGATTCTCCTTGCCCGACACACTCTGGTCCCCCAATGGCATGCTGTCTGTAATTTAATGAGTCACATAGGCCTCGTTCGGGTGACGAGGCCTATTGCTTACCCAATAAAATTTAACCACAAAGGCCACGAAGGAACAGGAAGAAAAATGAATGTTCAGCCGTGTTTTCCGATGGCTAAGAAAAAATAACAAAAATAAAAAAAGGAGATTTCATGAAAGTCAAAACGTTTCGCAAGAAATTAGCGTTTCAAAAACAAACTGTAGCCAATTTAAATGGCGGAGACATGAAAAACGTCCAAGCTGGTATTGCTGAGGCACCAGGTATTACTGTTGTGACGGGTGCGCCTTGCGTGTCTGCCACTTGCTGGACATGCGCTTGCACAGTGAATTACACTTGCACGCAAACGGTAGGTTGCCCGACATATTCCGGTCCCCCCAGAGCATGCTGTTTATAATTCGCGGATTTACCCAGGGCACACCGGTGTGGTGTGCCCTGATTTTCCCGTTCCCAAATGAAAGATAAAAAAACAGGAGAATCTATGAAAACAAAAACATTACGGAAGAAATTATCGATCAAAAAACAGACAGTAGCGGATTTAAATGGCAATGAAATGAAAAAAATCGCTGGTGGTCATACCTATTGTTTCCCGACTACTTGCATTTGTGGATCCCTCATCACTTGCCCGGAAGGTTGTTCAGTTAAACTTGATTGCATTGAACCCTAACCCCTTACCCAGGACTCGCTCCAGTAGCGAGCCCTGGTTTTTTAACTCTTTTGTATTTCCAGTGCTTTTCAGTTTAAAAATAATATAAATAAAAAAAAGGAGAATCTATGAAAACAAAAACATTACGAAAGAAATTATCAATCAAGAAACACACCGTGGCTGATTTAACTGGTGGCGACATGAAAAACATCGTGGGTGGCTATCCACCAACCTTCAATACTAGATATACTTGCCAGCCTCGTTGTACGATTACTTGCTATGGTCGTTGTATAGAAACGGTAGATTGTATCATTCAACCCTAACCCCTTACCCAGGGCTTGCTCCAGCAGCGAGCCCTGGTTTTTTTCCTGACTTCAAAGACACTCGCCAGAAATTGTATTCAAGTCTCTATTTTCGCCGCTTAGTAATGCGCCAGGATGGCGCGTCTACAAGAGACCCAACGCGGCTAAATCATCCTCACTTAAATCGACGGTATCAAAATCAGACGGGGTAAAATGCACGTTGTCCTCCTGACGAATATGATCCAAAATGGCCCGCAAATTCTCGATATAACTATCGGCAAAACGAATCACTTCTGCCTCTGACAATACACCCTTTGCATAATGAAGGTCAGCCTTTAAAACATCCCCCATCACCATGGCATTAATCTCCACAACAGCGGTCATATGATTCTCCAACGCGACATCACTACCGGTAGATGTCAAAGAATAGGAAAATAAATCATTCTCAACCTCACGATCAAACTGGCCAAGATAATTAAAACGAATCTCAGCCCGCTTGGGAGCTGTCTGTTCTGCCTCACCCTTCATATACTTCATAATACCATAACCAATGCCATGGGTGGGTACATTCCTGATAGCCTCTTTGACGGTCTTGATCTCATCCCCTATTTGGGCGTCTTCACGCTTCACAAAAAGAGGATAAATAGCGGTAAACCAACCGGTAGTCTTAGAAGTGTCCAGGTCTTCAATATGACGGCCATGATTTTCCATTTCAATGGTCACGGTTTGTTTCCCAGTCCACTGGCGCAACGAGCGCACCAGGGCGGCAGTCACTAATATCTGCACATCAGTCTTGTAAGACTCATGAGCACCCTTTAATAAATACGCGGTATCCTCTGGGGCTAACTCGACTTTTACTACTCCCCGGTTGGCTATACTCCAATCCACACTATCACCGGGCGCTAGATAAGGCAAACGGAAATTAGAAGTTTCAGCTTCAAACCAATACTCTTTCTCCTTATCAAGCTTACCACTATCGCGGTAAAGCACGAGTGCATCATACCAATCAAGCAAAGAAGCTGTTTTTTGCGCGGGGGCGGGTTCCTCACCACGGGAAAAAGACTTGTAAAGATTATACAGATCATCCAATAAAATACGCCACGTCAACCCGTCACTGACAAGATGATGAAGAATAATTAATAACTTGCACTTTTCGCCGGGAACGTTGAACAGCACGACTCGCATCAACAATCCCTGGTTAATATCAAACCGCCCCTTATAATCATAGGCGTGCTGTTCAATCTGCTGGGTCAGCTCCAGCGCAGGCACGGCAGTTAAATTGACAATATCAATCTTAAAGGGGTGTTCCAATATAAGATTATTGAAATAAAAGAGGTTCTTCTGGGGATTATAATTCAAACGCAAGCCATCATGACGGATCAATAATTCGGAAAAAGCCTTTTCTAAACTGGGAACATCCACGGTCACATTAAAATCCAATAACACGGATTGATCAAAATAATGGGGGTTGCTAAATTTCTGGGCTAAAAACCAACCTTCAATAGGAGTGACACCTTTATCACCACTGATGGTGGCTTGTTCAAATTTACGGATATGACTGTCAAAATCAACATTGGCACAGACATTGGCAATGGTTTGATGGGAAAGAATGTCCTTGACATTCACGGTCTTCCCGGCATCATTCAAACGGGCGGCAATCTGCACAGCCTTGATGGAATCGCCCCCCAATTCAAAAAAGTTGTCGGTAATACCAACACGCTCGGTATTTAACACGGCAGCCCAAATGGAAGCCAACATGGTTTCCATATCATTGCGGGGCGCTATATACTCTTGGGCGGCAGCCAACTTCTTACCCATGGTCTCAAGCTTCTTAAAATCGACTTTGCCGTTCCGCGTTAAAGGAATACTATCAACCTGCACAAAAGAGGCGGGTAACATGTAGACAGGAAGTTCACGGGCAAGAGATTCGCGCAATAAGGAGACTTCGAGTTCGGGCCCGTTTTGATCCTGCATCACTAAATAGGCGCATAGTTCGGCCTGGAGTCCTTTCTTGACGAGAATGACGGCATCTTTAACGCCGGGAATTTTTAATAACTGCTTTTCAATTTCTCCGGGTTCAATGCGATAACCCCTTATTTTAACCTGCTCATCACAACGACCATAAAATTCAAGGATTTTATCGAGATTCCAACGCCCGAGATCACCGGACTTATACATTTTCTGCTCGGAGACAAAGGGATTATCGACAAATTTCTCGGCGGTTAATGGATCGTTCTTCAGATACCCGCGGGCGACTCCCTGACCGGCTATATATATTTCCCCGGTTATGCCAAGGGGCACGGGACGTTTGTGCTTATCAAGAATATAAATCTGCACATTATCGGCAGGCTTGCCAATGGGAACGGCAACACCGGTATCACGATGAATATCATAAGCATGAATCATACAACCCACAGCAGTTTCAGTGGGACCATACTCATTGTAAATATTTATTTTGCCATTAAAATGCTGGGTGATTTCACGGGCGGTATCGGTCTTTAACTCTTCACCACCGAGAATAAAACTCTTGATGCGCGAGGTCGCACACTTTAACTGGCTAACAATTTTTAAATGGGAAGGAGTTAACTTGATGATATCAACTTTGTTCTCGCGAACCACGCGCTCAATCAACAACCCCTCCTCACTCTCGCGATAAATCACGATACGATTGCCAGTAAGAAGGGGAATAAAAATAGAAGTGACAGTTAAATCAAAGGATAAAGACGTAAACAAAGGAAAACTGACGGTCTGTCCAGCGACATACACACGACTCCCCCAGGTAATATAATTAACGGCATTGCGATGTCGTAATAAAGTGCCCTTGGGATTACCGGTTGTACCGGAGGTATAAATGACATAGGCGAGGTTTTCTTCATTAAGTGCGGGTTTATGGAAAGAACCGCTCAGGGTTTCTGCGGCCAGGGTAGGATAATCAATGATGATTTTATGAAGGGCCGGGTTATTTTCTAACAAGGCGGTTTCGGTTTGTTCCAGAATCTTTTCCAGTATAAGGATTTCTATCCCGCTGTTATGGATGATGTAGTTTTTTCGTTCCAGGGGGTATTCGGGGTCAATAGGAAGATAGGCACCACCTGCTTTTAAGATTCCTAGAATAGCGACAATAGCCTCAATGGAGCGTTCACAAAGAATACCAACGATGGCATCGGGAAGAACGCCGGCATGCTGCAATTTCAGGGCAAGCTTATCGGTGACAACATCCAACTCCTGATAAGTAAGGGTCTGATTCTCATATTCGAGGGCAATACTGCGGGGATTTTTTAATACCTGTTCTTGGAAAAGCTGGGGCAGGGTTTTGTCGTCAGGGAACTGGGCACGGGTATCATTGAGTTGGAAGATGATTTCTTGATACTCGGCGGCAGTCAATAAGGTTAATTCACCAAGGGGACGTTCGGGTTCTTGGATGCACTGTTCAAGGATAACCATGATTCTTTTGAAGAAAAATTCGATCTCGCGAACCTCGAAAATATCGGCATGATAATCAATGGCAATATCCAGGTCCTGGAGGTTCTTGCTGTTCTGCTGGTTGAGATATAAGGAAAGCTGCGAGATATTGTAAGCGGTGGAAAAGAAATGTCGTTTCTGGGTGTAATCATCAATGGCCTCGGGTAACTCAATCAACTGGACATTTAAGAATCCACCGGTATCGACACCGGCATCTTTTAAATCTTTGACGAGATGATTATAGGGATAACTCTGGTGCTTCAATGATTCCCACAACTCGGTTTTAATATAAGCGACAAGCTGGTTAAAACTCCAGCCGGGTAAAAAAGTGATGCGCAGGGGAATAGTGGAAACAAACATACCAACCATGTCGCGAAATATCTTCTTGGAACGATTATGAACGGGCATACCAATGATGAGATCATCAAGATTGGAAAACCGGTTAAAATAAATAGCGAGCGCGGCCATAAACAAGCCAAAATTAGAAAAGCGGCTATCGACTTTATACTGTTCAACATTTCCCATGAGGTGGGCGGGGATTTGAAAGGAACGGCGTTGTACTCGCAGGCTGTTCTTCTTATTTTTATTCAAGGCAAAAGTAATTTCGGGGCTATCATAATCATTGAGGCGTGACAACCAATACTCTTTATCTTTTTGGTACTTTTCACCGGCGATATACTCTTTTTCATCCCTGAGAAAATCGGTATAGGCGAATTCTTTGACGATCTCTGGTAATGGTTTCCCGGCCAGGGCATGGTATTGTTCCATGACTTCACGGGCGACAACGGTAGCGGAAATACCATCGGCGACAAGATGATGGGCACTCTCAAAAAAACCGAACCTGGTTTTCTCAATAGAAAACACAACAAAAGAACACATGGCCCCACCAGTGACATCAAATCGGTCGCGATGTATTTTATCGATTTGTTTAAATAAGGTCTCATCGTCAGGAGCTTCGATGATCTGGACCTCTGCCTCTTCATAGTCGGGGTAATATTGCACGAGTTCGCTTTTATCTTGATCGGCATATTTAAAGCGCAACTGCAAGGCACGGTTGGTTTTGACGACGTTCTTGATAACCTGTGCGAGCCGGGGTAGATCGTACTGGCCCTTTAATTGGATGAGATAGCCGATATTGGACATGTCCAGATGATTGTTTAATAACTCGGTGAGCCATATCCGCTTTTGGGGATTTGATAATTCATGGTATTGGATGGAATTCATTTTAGCTTTGCCTCCTGAACTGGTTTGCCTAGATTGGAAAAACGTAATACGTAAGTTAAATAGTACTACACAAGCACGAATACGTCAACCCCTTGAAATACATCGAAATCCCGGGACAATGAGGCCGCTGGCGGCCAAAACCCTTTTTATAAAAAGGGTTCTGGACTCCCAAAAATTTTTTTATTGGCACTGGGGGAACGTGTTTATTTTGAAGGACTTAATAACTCCTTTACTGACTCTTTGACGCTGTCGGATTCATTCATCATTTCAAGCACCATCTCTTCAATATTGGCATGCTGACTATGCTGGGCAATCACTTCCCAATTGGAATCGCCAACCAACTCAAAACATTTATTATCCCACGGAAAACACAAACCAGCGGTCTTGGCAAAAAGATTGGATATTTGCACGATAGCCACCATTAAGCCATGCGACTGGGTAGCATTATGATGCTGCTCAATAACCTGGATAATGTCAGGGTTAAAATTCCATTTCTGGGCGAGATAAGCGCCGATATCATTGTGAGTGACGCCCAATACCTGCTCCTCGGCCTCATAATCAATCAAATTTTCAGCGATTTGCTTCTTGATGATCTCATTGAACTTCTTGGGATAAAATTGATAGACAACAAGCTTGCCAATATCATGCAATAACCCGGCTATATAATAATTGTCATCGACTGGCAACTGCAACTTGGCAGTGATAAGATTGGTAAAATAAGCGGTGCCCAGAGAATGCTCCCAAAAGGTAGTGATACTGAATTCGGGTATACCATCGTTAGGGAAATTAAAGACGTTTACAAGGGAAATTTGCAAGATCAAGGTTTTTAATTTCTCCATGCCCAAAAAGGTGATGGCATTGGTGAGATTGGTGATCTTTTGACGTTTACTGTACATGGCACTGTTGGACATCTTCAGGATTTTTATGACCATGGAGGGGTCCTTGGTAATAAGATCGGCGATCTTCTTGTTGGAAGTCATGGGATCGGCCATCATCTGGTTCAATTTGGTCAATAACACGGGCAATGTGGGCAATTGCCGGTCCGAGGAAAACAATTTTTCTAAAATGTCTTTCTTATCCATCTGATTTATCTCCTGATTTCCTGTTGGATGCTTGGATTTTTTTTCAGTTTATCCCTCCAAAAACAATTCCTTCAATATCATTTTCACCACGCGATGGGCAGAAATAGGTTGCATGAAGGCTTTCGGACTAACTTCCCTGAATTGGGCATAATCGCCACGGTTCTCCAGGTGCAGGTAAACACGGTTCCCCGCGATCAACTTCTGATCGACATAAATTTTTAAAACAGGGACATCACATATCAGGATATCCGATTTTTTAAGTTCTGTGGGGTTCATCTCTACCATCACCTGCAACTCGGGGAGAAGTTCCCGGAATTGATCCTTAAAAAGAGCGGTGAACTTTTTATCTTCAAAAGAGATGACGATGCGATGATCCTTGGCAAAAAATTTCAAAAGCCCCTCAGCGGGAACATTGGGGTCCCTGGTAGCGCAGTACTCGATAAATTTCCCAATCACGGGAAGATTAACATAAAAGAGTTCTCTGTCATCTTTTGACATGTATTCGGGTTTTCGCACCCGTTCGGCAAGGTAAGGAATCACTTTGTCGACATTCAATACCACGGCGAAGTGACAGGTTTTGAGGAGTTTCTCCAATGGTTCGATACTGATGGGTTTATTGGAAAAAATCACATTTAATTCCTTGGTGATGTTCTCAATAGTGCGAATATCTTCTATTTGTTCTTGAAGTTTGGTTTTGAACTTGGTCACGGCGGCTTTTTCCTTGGGTTGAATCTGCGCGCCACGGATATCAATGAAGGTGTTGGTGGATTCGATCAAGTATTTATATGAAATAAGGTCAAGGGTTTTAACGTGTTCAAAGGCGGAGAAGAACAGGGCATTTAAATCGACATTATTGGCATTCACTATCTTATTAAATAAATTATTGACCAATTTCACATCTCTAAAAACCAACACGGGTTCTATTTCAGTGATCTCCTGGATACGTTCGAGATATTTTTTTACCTTGGAATACGAGATGTCTTCAAAGGAAATCTTGTGCAACAGATTCTTTATGGTAGCAATGGGGAACAATTGGCAGACTGTATCCAAATAATCGTCACCCATAAAAGCAAATTCGCGTTGATGATCGGGATCAAACAAGACATTCTCAAATTCAAAAAGATAACTGGCTCGCAATACATGCAAGAGATAACACTTCATACTGTAAAGATTGGATTGGTAAATTTTACGGATGAATTCGATCACATAGGGTTGACTGGAATAAGAGAGATTCTTAATAATGAGTTCCTGTTTATCGAGTTCAAAGGTAAAGAAGTGTTTGATAAAATATTGCAAGCCTTGTTCGCTTTTCAAAAGAGATTTGACGACCTGCATTTTTACTTCTTGACCAGCATGGTATTTTTCAAAGAGAAAATCCACGGCCTGTTGATTGCCGGAAAGTTTCTCTACAATCCATTCCTTGAGTTCTGGTTCCTCGTTATAAACGGATTTAATAAAGGCCAGGGCCTGTGAATTCTGGCTCTGACATAAGAGGGCCAGTAGAATATGTTTGGCCCGGATATCGGTTATCTTGGTATACAATTCCTTTAATTCTAAAATAGCCTCATCAATAAAGTGGATATTCTTTTCGAGGTATTGCTGGATATCGGTAACGAGTTTATACAGTTGATCACACTCCTTCTCGGCCAGACAGGTTATTTTAGGGATACGGTCCTCAAAATAATTAAAGACTGGGGCTTTAACCGCGGGGTCACCGACAGCGCAGAGGAGTTCGAATGAACCGTCTTCAATAATATCGTTCCCTGATTTGAGATAATTGACGAAAAGGTGGGTATGTTCGGGGGTGACAATCTTCTTCAGAATATCAAGGGTGACAGAGAAGTTCTTCCGAATCTTATACGACTGTAAAAACCGGGGTAATAAAGCAAGCACGGGATTATGATCCTTGATGCGGGTCATTTCCCGGCGAATGGTATTGAGGAGCATGGGGTTCTTCAGTTTTTTGAGGGCATTATTGAGGATCGCCAGGGCGCGTTGATCGCCGTACTTGGCAATAACCATCAAAGCAGTTTCCACAGAACGAATATTATCCTCGGCATCAATAACACGGTTCAATGGAACGAGTAAAAGAGGGCTTTTGATGTTCCCGGCTACCTGCATGAGGTCAAGCCGTGTTTGGAGCGGGAGCTTAGTGGAACTAATCGCCTGTCCCAAAGCAAGTTCGGCTTGCTTGCCCCCGTTCTTGACCAACTCCTCCATGACATAAATAAAATCGGTTTCGCCCAATTGGGCGGGTTCATTGATTATAGAAACCATTTTCTTCAAAATCAATTGCACCTTGGCATCTACCGGTTTGGAAACACTGGGTGGGGCGGGTGTTGGGGTTTGGGGTGGAGCGGGTGTGAGTGGAGTTGAGGGAGTTACCGGTGTTTCGCTTTTAGTCAAACCGATTTCAGAGAGGAGGGTTTCCAACGATTTCCGATTAAGCGGTTTAACCAGGGATTTAATATCGTTTTCAGCCAGGAAATTAGACAGTTCGGGTGAGGGGTCCTCGTTCACCAATAAAAGAAGTGCGGCGGGCACGGCTGCTATTTCGAGTTCATACGCTCTGAACTGGGAGGCGAGTTGGTCTCCTTTTATTTCCGTGATCGTAGTTTCCACGCTGATAAAATCGAATGGTTCCCCGGAGACATGGGCGTTATTGAACATATTTAAAGCATCCGGTCCGGTGGTGGCTACATCACATGTTCCATATTTAGAGAGAACCAATTTCAGTTTACTGGAGTTGATCGGGTCCTGGTCGACGATAAGTATTTTGCTCATTGCTCATTTTCCGTTTTTATTGAATTCATAATCATAATCTTAAATATAATCTTAAATATAATCTTAAACATAATCTTAAACATATCATACCTTGAATAAATAACTTATTCTTTTTCGCCTTTGGTAGCCATAGCTTTGCGCAATCGTTCAATGCGTTTTTTCCAGACATTGCCTTCGGGGGTAGTTTTCTTTTCGAGATCGTACTTGTTGGCGTTTTCCTGGTACAATTTGAAGATTTCTAACATCATTTTTTTATCGGGTTTGATATTGGTTTTATTTTTTAAACCGGTGAAGCTGATGACCTTGCCTTCTTCGAGATAGTACTTGTATCCTCTTTGAATAATAGATTCGGCAGGTTCGACACCGGTGATTTCCATTAATTTTTCGACGTTGGCAAACACCCCTTTTTTAACATGGCCCAGGTAGGCTTCCTGCAATTCGTCGCCCATGGTCTTAAAAATGGCTTTGTCGATTTCCAAGCGTTTGCACAAGGAATCAAGAATGTGGGGGGAACTCATTTCAAAGGAGGTGCGGATAATTTCTTCCAGAATAGTTTCGTCCGGGTTCATCTTGGAGATTTCCTTGAGTTTCATGACAAAAAACAACCGCACACGTTGGCTGCGATTTCCCTGCATATAGGATTTGAAACCCATGCGCACAATGTAATCGGGTGGAAACACCTGGTTAACGGTAATCAAATGGGACAATTCCATGAACCGCCGTTCCATGATGAGGTTCTTGAACTTTTCCTGTAATTCGGCGTCCTTTTCTGATTTGCTATTCTTGTCAAAGATGGATGCCATTCTAAATATACTCCCTTTACTTGGAAGAAAGCAATGATTGGACGGTCATTCTAATTTCTGGGGTGGCATCAAAAAGAACGAGGGTTAGTTTATCGGGGTCAATATCGACTTGTGAAATAGCCAATAGTTTTTTCCAAGCGGGGGAGTTGGTGATATCAATGCTGCGATCTTCCCAGGGGAAACACAAATCAGCGGTTTTAGCAAACAGATTGGCAAGATGGACGACCAGGGTCACGAGATTATCGCCTGCTCTTTCGAGATGATGGTGGTTTTGCACGGCATCAATGAGGTCCGGGGAGAATCGCCATTTTTCGACGAAGAAAGCACCGATATCAGTATGATCAACACCGAGAACTTCGGTTTCGGCCTCAATGTCAGAGATCGTATCATTGATCTGATTGAACACGATATCTTCAAATTTCAAAGGGTAACAGCTATACAACATTTTTTTTCCAACATCATGCATCAAGCCACCCAGATAATAATCCTCGTTGTGAGCCAAGTTGAGATTTTTTGCCAATATATCGGCGAAATAAGCGGTGCCCAGAGAGTGTTCCCAAAAGACGATAGGATTAAAATCAGGGATATCGGTACTGCCAAAGGTGAACATACGGCTCAAACAAATTTGCAGGATGATACGTTTTAAATTATTGAGTCCGAGGTAAGTGACAGCATTGGTGATATCATTGATGGCTTCACGGTTGCCGTGTTGGGCGACATTGCACAGATTAATGACCTTGGCTACCATGGAGGGATCCTTTTTAATCAATAGGGCCAGCTTTTTGGGGGAAACAAAATCACTCTTCATCATGGCATTAAATTCGCCGAAAATAGTGGGTAGTGTAGGGAGATTCTCCCTGCCAGTAAAAAGCTTATTTAATATTTTTTCTTTTTCCGCATCCATAAAAAACTCCTTGACGGCTTAACCCAATTTGATCTGGAGGAAAGAGGTGACACCCCGTCTTTTTTTTGCTTGGCAGGGTGGCTCATGTCATCACTTATTCGATACCCGAATACATATAGTTTAAGCACAATAGAATTCTATCTGAATTCACAATCTATTTCAATAGCGCGGATGATTTTTTTTGGATTTTTTCTAATTATCCTTGAACCGGAAAAAATGGCCTGAATTCACAGCCAGTTCTTTGACGGCATCTCAAAAGTAAATGGGAGATATGGGAAGTATGGGAATTATGGGAGGAATGGGAGGTATGGGAGGTATGGGAATATTTCTGTTTATCCCATAATTCCCATACTTCCCATAATTCCCATACTTCCCAGCTTCCCATTAACTTGGCAGTAGATTTAGGATAGCCCCAAACGTTGACAAGAAGAGACATCATTGTTAAAATACTCTATAGTAAAATATCTAGCACATCAAGACACAAAAATGATGGTATTAAAATAAAAACATACAGGTGAAACAAATGAAAAAAAATAAACAGCTATGGGTTGCCATGATGTTACCGCTGCTGGTTTTGTCATTGGCTCTTGTTTTGTCTTCCTTTGAACAGCGGCTTTACGGGCAGTTCGGGGGGGATCGTTTCGCACCGGCGGAACCAGATATCACCACTGAGATCAACTATAAGCAAGGTCTTATCCTGTTTCATTTCAACATGGATGAAAGCCACCACATCACGGACCTTAAAAACGGCTTTTTCAAAATCGAATTGGAAAAAAACACTGCGCTGGAAATCACCAGCACGACCTTTCCGACTGGCATTCCTTTCGGGGAAGAAAAAGTTTTCAAAGGAAAATTCACGGTCAAGGTAGGTGTCAAAAGTGTGGGGGAAATAAAAGCTCCGGTGAAATTAAAATTTAATGTCTCCTTTCAAATATGCCAGGAGAAACCACAGGAGATTTGTTTTGCACCGGGGGAGAAGAATGTCGAGGTAACGGTAGCAGAAAAGTTCAAAACGGGCAGTGATCTGGCGCGAAAAACAGGGGAATCACTTATCGGATGGATTGAACGGATCATCAAGCAAGAATTACAAAAAAAATCATTCCTGTTATTCCTGCTGGTTTTCCTGGGAGGCTTTCTTACCAGTTTAACGCCGTGTGTATATCCGGTTATCCCGATAGTAATGGGCTACATCGGAACACGTAGCGGCAATAAAAAATTAAAGGGATTTTATCTTTCGATATTTTTTGTGTTGGGGCTTTCGGTTGTTTATTCCCTGTTGGGGGTAATTGCGGGTGCCTCAGGTAGCATGATGGGTTCTGCCTTTCAGAGTCCGGTTGTGGTGATAGTGATCGCGGCCATTTTTATTGGCATGGGGTTAAGTATGGCTGGGTTCTTTGATATTCCGGTGCCTTCTTCCATCTCTTCCAAGATGCAGTCCGGATATAAAAGCGAGATACTCGGTTCCATCGTGGTGGGTAGTATTTCCGGTATTATTGCCGCTCCCTGCGTGGGCCCAGTGTTGATCTCGTTGCTGACGTGGATTGGCAAGACCGGGAATATCTGGCTGGGGTTCTGGTTAACGTTTACTTTCTCCATGGGAATGGGTATTATTTTCTTGTTGGTGGGCACCTTTTCAGGGCTTATTTCAGCGCTACCAAAAGGTGGACATTGGATGAATTACATCAAATATTTCTTCGCCCTGGTATTACTGGGTGGCGGGGTTTATTTCCTGGGGACAATTGCTGATCAGTGGCTGAATCTGCTGTTATGGGGCATATTCCTGCTTTCGGCGAGTATCTTTATGGGACTGTTAAAACCAGCAGGAGAAGATGATGAACACAAACAAAAGGTATTCAAGATTTTCCTGGTGATGCTCTTCTTGCTGGGGGCATTGCTTTTTGTAAAAGGGGTGGAAATGAAATATTTCCCAACGCCATTGGGCGTTTCCTCGGTTACTGCGCAACCGAAATCCCATTTACCCTGGATCATGAATCTGGAAGAGGGCCGCAAATTGGCTAAAGCGGAAAATAAAATACTGATGATCGATACGTATGCGGATTGGTGCGTGGCGTGCAAAGAGCTGGAAGAATTTACCTACTCGGCACCGGAAGTAGTGGAACGATTAAAAAAGTTGACGCTGGTTAAATTGGATTTTACCAGGGATGAACCCGCGAACAAGGTGTTAAGTAAATCCTTGAATGTGATCGGGAATCCCACGGTTATCTTTTTTAGCCCGGATGGCGTCGAGTTAAAGCGATTCTCTGGGTTCTTAAATAAAGATGAATTCTTGGCAGTATTGAATTCATTGCCATAAAAATAAAGATAGATCGTTTCTTTCCAAGTTCCCTGCCGGGGAATACGTCATTGTGATTCCCCGGCAGGATACCCTCTCTTATTTTTTAATATCCTAACATTTTCTTCTTAGAACACTAACGGGGTTATTCAGGCACGGTAAAGCGGATAAAGTATTCCTGGCCTTCGCGGTTGATGGTGATAAAGACCGTGCTACCGCTTTTGCCCGACATAATTTTCCTGAATTGGATGACATTCTCAATCCGGGTACGATTAACTCCAATGATCACGTCTCCCCTTTTTAAACCGTGTTCATCGGCCACGCCGCCCTGTTCGATTTCCATGATGATGATGCCAGTGGCAGTACCCAGCTCATATTTCCGCGCCAGAGCGGGAGTGTTGGAGGTCAGGGTCATGCCCAGGTCCACTACTTTTCCATCGCCGTCATCGGTTTGAATTTTCATGCTTTCCTGTGTCTCAACAACTTTAACAATGAAGGTCTTTTTGGATTTATCCCTTAAGATGGTTACTTTGGCCGTATCTCCCGGGCTGTGCGCTGCAATAATGTTTCTCATTTCCATGGAACTTTTAACTGGTTTGCCATCAATTTCGATAATCAGGTCATATTTTTGCAAGCCAGCTTGTTTGCCTGGGCCATCGTCTTCAACCGACATGATCAACACGCCGCCCATGGGCAGGTCAAATTGTTTGGCATCGCCGTCTGCGATTTCAGTGATCGACACGCCAATGTACCCACGGATCACACGGCCCTCTTTTTTAAGATCGGCAATGACCTTGATCGCCATATTAGAAGGAATCGAAAAACCAATACCAATATTTCCACCGCTGGTGGAGAGGATAACGGAATTGATACCAATGGCTTTTCCTTCCATGTCAATTAATGGTCCGCCTGAATTCCCCTGGTTAATAGCCGCATCGGTCTGGATAAAATTTTGATAATCCACTTCCAGGCCGCTGATCTCCCTGCCTTTGGCGGAAACGATGCCGGAGGTGACGCTGAGGTCTTGACCCAAGGGGTTACCGATAGCCAATACCCATTCGCCCACCTCAACTTTATCAGAGTCGCCGAGTTGAATAAACGTATGATCATTGCCTTCTACTTTCAAGAGGGCCAGGTCAGACTTGGGATCGGTGCCGATCTTTTTAGCGACGTATTCTTTTTTATTGATATCGGTGATTTTAACTTTGATCGCATTTTGCACGACGTGGTTATTGGTTAAAATGTACCCGTCTGCGGAAATAAAGAATCCCGTGCCCATGCCAGATACTTTTTCCCTGCCGCCCTGCCCTCTTTGTGGCGTATTAAAAAAACGTTCGAGCAGGTCATCTTCAAAGGGTGACATTTGTCGTTCGACAATGGATTCGGAAGTGACTTTGACCACTGCACCGCGAACCATTTTCACGAGAGGTGCAAAGCTGAACCCTTTGCCCATTATACCGGCCCCGGTAGACATGTTACTACTGGACAGGGTCTGGGCGTCTGCCACAGAAGGGGACAGAAGGGTGTCTTGATCGGGGTTATGTTGAAAAAAACCAAAGGTCAGGGCGAAAAATATCGCGCCTGCTAAAAAACTCAGTCCTGCTATTATTCCAATCTTTTTCATCGGTTTATCTCCTTTTATTACTGGTAAATTCTTCCCATTGTATTGCTGTACGATGCGTGACTATTAAATGTTATTATCTTGCTTTTTATCATGTTGCATTTTATCATGTTGCTTTATATCTAATATATTTTAACATGGTTGTCAATAGCTGATGATTCTGAATTCGCGGTCACGTTTTGGGAAAAACTGGACTTACTGGACTTACTGGACTGGCTAAATCTTTTTATTTTTGTCCGGTTTGTCGAGCGAGTGCAGGGTGTATGGGTCATCCAGTTCTGCCCAGAAATACAAAAAGGCAGCCTGTGGGACAGGCTGCCTTTTGAATCACTATTGAAACGACTTTTAAATTGTCTCTCGATCATCCTTCACTGACAATGGGGATGGTTTTGGCAATTTTCTCTTCGGCTTTGGGAATCTGTAGTTCCAGTATGCCGTTCTTCATGGAAGCAGAGATTTTATTGCTGTCGGTTTCACCTGGAATCGTGAAACTGCGCGTGAAAGAGCCACTACTTCGTTCGATCCGGTGATAATTTTCTTCTTTTACTTCCTGTTCTGCTTTTCGTGTCCCTTTAACCGTGAGAGTGTTGGCGGTGAACTCGATTTGGATATCCTCTTTATTCATGCCGGGAACTTCCAGTTTGAAGATGTAGCTGTCCTTGGTTTCGTAAACATCTGTAGCAGGATACCAGGTGGTTAACGAATCGGTGATGCCTCTGTAATCCTTTAAGAAATCGCTATCAAAGAACCGATTTATGCCATCCTGTACGGATGTTAAGTTACCAAATGGTTTGAAATGTGTTAGGTTCATTTTTATACCTCCTTGCTTATTTTTCTTTTTAAACGGTATGTCCGTTGCTATTATTCGACTGTAATGGCGATTGTTTTGGCTTTTTGTTCTTCAGCCTTGGCAATCTTGAGTTCCAGGATCCCGTCTTTCATAGCGGCGGAAATGTTCTGGAAATCGGCATTCTTAGGCAGCGTGAAAGAGCGGGAGAATGGGCCGCTGTAACTTTCAACCCGGTGATAATTCTCTTTTTTAATCTCCGTATTGACTTTTTTCTCGCCTTTGACAGTGAGGGTGTTGTTCTGAAATTCCACCTTGATGTCTTCTTTGTTCAGACCGGGAACTTCGAGTTTGAAGACATAATCGTCCTTTGTTTCAAAGATATCAGTGGCAGGGAACCATGAATCAAAAGAACCAGTACTCTTCTGGGTATCTTTTTGCAACTCGTCCTCAAATATCCGATTGACCCGATCATGCAGGGAGAGTAAGTCTCCATAAGGTTTAAATTTTGTGAAAATCATTTTATGCCTCCTATTTTTATGTTATCTATTTATCGTAATTAATTAAATGTGATGTCTATGGTTTTGGGTTTTTGTGCTTCCGGTTTTGCTACCCGCAGTTCCAGTACGCCCTCTTTTAAGGATGCACCGATCTTAGAGCCATCGACATTGCGGGGCAGCTTGAAGGACCGGACAAATCCACCGCCATGTCTCTCATTGCGAATCACGCTATCCTCTGCGATTTCGTCTTTTTCTTTCCGATTGCCTTTGACAGAAAGAATACTGTCCTTAAATTCAACATCTACATCCTCTTTGGCAAATCCAGGAATCTCCATTTTTAACACATAATTCTTTTCGGTGTCATAAATATCCGTGACTGGGAACCAACGGTCTGTGTTCTCACTTCTTTTTTGCGCTTCCTGGGAATAACCCTTGGCATAAACAGGGTCCATACAGCCACAAGTGTTCTTAGGTGTCCATTGTAATAACGTCATTTTAGTTACCTCCTTTTTCTATTTTCTTTTTTCTTTTTTCTTTTTTCTATTTTCTTTTTTTATTCGTAATTCTTATTTATTAACTTTTACATGCATATGATAGTATAATTTCTTTGGTTTGTCAACTATATGATATTGCAATTGTAAATAATATATGAGTGTGTTACTATCAATACTTAAAATAATGACTAGTTTTTTTCTTTAATTTGATTGACAAACACTAAGATATGGTTATTCCCCGGGGTAATTGGAGAAAAATGTGGCGGTATTTTGTTATGGTGGGGAGTGTTTTTTGGATTTATAGACAGTTATTATCTGTTAAAGGCTTGCAGATGATTGTTTTGGAGTGAATCTGGGGAGGGATAACCGGTCAAGGGCAGGATTTTCCTGCCCTTGACCGGTTTTGAGACAATATATATATGTTTATGCTTGTGTGGATTTCTTGGGCACTAGGAATTTGTTGTATAATAAGAGACTAACCACGGTGAGCACGCCGATCATACTGAATATGATCCAGAGAATCCGGGGTTGGTTGAGATTATCAACGAAATGGACATAAAGTTTAGCGCCGACAACTGCTCCAATGGAACTGCCGAACACACCGTAAAGAAATATATAACCCATATACATCGCTTTTTTGTCCGCCGGCGCACTTAAGCCGACATAACTGATGAATTTCGGGTGGGCGGTCATTTCACCGATAGAAAATATGGTGATCCCCAGCATAAATACCCAGATATGGGTCGATATAGCTAATATACCCATGCCGATAGTGGCAAAAATAATACCCGTGATCATGGTGGGCATGGCTTTTTTGTTTTTCACGATACTCGATATTACCAGTTGCAGGAGAATGATGGTCAGGGCATTGATGACGGTCACATGTTCCACATCGAAGAACCAATTGATCTTGATACCTACGAGTCCAAGGACACTATTAACCGCATTATTAAGGGAACTGGCATCAACATACGCCTGCACATACCACAACACGGAATCAAACATCTGGAAATAGAGAATCCAGAACCCGGAATAAAGGATAATCATCAATAAGAACTTGGCATGGTCAATAAATTTTGCAGGGTCTGTTTTGTCGATCATAAAAAGAGACATAATAGAGAAACAGATCACAGAACAGATAATTTTTCCCAGCCAACTGAGACCGGGCAAAAGGAAGATCGCCAGGATAACGGCAGGCACGAGAAACTTGGCGGCGATCAACCCGGTTGACTGCTTCTCTGCAACGGCTTTAGGGGAGGACTTGAAAGAAACTGCGGTGACAAAAAGCCCCAGAGCGAGCACAGTAAACACGAAGAGGAAAAAGAAAGGACGTCCCGTGCTGTCCTTGCTGAGTTTCTGGCAATCTTTTAGTGTGATACCGCGAAGCAGGGGATCGCTGTGCATGGTTTTCAGTAGTTCTGCCTCGTAATTCTTGTATTGGTCGGGATTCTTCAGAATAACCAAAACCTGATTGTCTGAAAGTTTATTCACGCTAAAATCCGTGTTTAGGGATGCATCGATTTTAAAGAACAGATTGATTTTTTTATCCGATTGTTTGATATAGTTATCAATATCGGAACGGGTAATGGATTGTAAGGCCGGGTATTGGGCCAGTGCAGATACGAGTTGATCGTTAAAATTATCAATATATTGCGGTTTATAGATGGTTAGATTCAAAAAGGCCGGGTTCTTTTTATCCACTTCCAAGAGGAATGGTTCCTTTTCCGACATGTTGCGGTCCACTCTGAAACGGAGAGTTTGTTCTCCTTTTTCAATACCGATGGTGGGGAACTTTTCTGTTGCCGGGGATTGATTGATGTAAAAGGACCCGGCAATGAGCAACCAGACAGCCAGTAAGATCAAGATCATGGTTCTCCACGCCACGGATTTTTTCATCACGTTGAAGAGTAGCACGATCGGTGAGTAGATGATTTCAAAGGCATTGGCCATCGTTTGCAGTAAACTGGTCTGTTTACGTATAGCCGCTTTCTCTTCGGCGATCTTTTGTTTGACTGGATCTTTAAAGAATAAAGCAGTAGGAATAATCATGGCTGCCGTACAAAGGGCGGAGGCAATAATCACAAAAGCGGGGTTGATCTTTTTTAAATAGGGAACCAGGATCAGGGGAAATAAGAAGGCACCCATGTTAATAGACCAATAATAAATACCAAAGGCCTGGGTACTGTTGGATTCATCGGTGATTTTGGCAATAGTGCCGGAGATGAGCGGTTTGAATGTGCCAGCCCCGAATCCCATGACAACGAGCGCGGCGAAAACAGCGGTGTAGGAGGTCATCTGGCTGGTAAGAAAATAACCGCCACCAAGCAATGCAAAGGCGACCATCAACACCCGGCGATAACCAAAACGATCGGCAATAGCACCGGATAGAATGGGCAGGAAATAGAGTAAGGGTTGAATCACTCCTTTTATCTCGCCTACGCCCTCCTTGGGGAAATGGAGGGTACTGGTAAAATAAACGGACAGGAAACTCATCATGCCATAATAAGAGCCACGTTCGAAAAACTCGAACATGACTACCAACCAGAACTGGGCTGAAAACTTGGTGAAAAATCCTTTTTTGGGTACTGGTTTTACCTCTTGGTTTTGTTGCTCGTCATTCATGATTACCTCGTTTTGTCGTGAATTTTCGTTTTTTACAGTATCGACGATACTTATTTGCCTGTTATGAATAAGGTATTATCTTATCAATTAATGGATTAAAATGCAAGTAGGGTATGCCTAAATCTGCCATCAAACTTCAGGAAAAACTGGACGATCTGGACTTACTGGACATTCTGGACCAACTGGACTTCCCAAAACCTTTGAATTTTGTCCAGCTTGTCCAGTAAGTCCAGATAGTCTAACCTGCCACGGTTATCCGTGGCTTTTTTTAAAACTTGGCGGTGGATTTGGGTAGACGCGCCATCCTGGCGCATTATTTTATCCCTCTGCTTATTAATGAGAACACATAAATCACTCAATGGCCGGGTTGAAGGATGACCTAACCCCAAAAAACACCCAGCCGCCAGGTTTCAAAGCCCTCGATTCCAAAAAAAATACTCAACCGCCAGGTTTATTTGTCTCGATTCTAAAAAAAAAATTCAACCGCCAGATTTTAAAACCCTCGATTCCAAAAAAAAAACTCAACCGCGAGGTTTATTACTCACGATGCTACAAAAAAGACTGAACGGCGAGGTGTGGAAGGTGAATGGCCACCTAAAAACCTGGCGTCTGAGTAAAAAACCTGAACCGTGAGGTTAAAAAGGTGAACCGAGAGCAAAATTTCGTGTCGGTTGTACTTAAAAAAGTGAACTGTCAATCTTTAGTGAGAAACGTCAGGTTCTGGGGCGGAATCCCCTTTTTTTTGCTACTATATTTAACAAATTACAACAAATGTGGCGCAAATAGGCCGGGGTTTCGAGCCCAAAGCTTTTTGCCACTGGCGCGATTCATTCGTTTATAATCTTGACTGTGAGTTCTACCCTCCTTTTCCCTTTGGTTTGATCACGACCTTCAAATACAAGGTGATACTGCCCAAGGAACCCAGCGCAGGGTTGCCAGTAAAAAACACCGTTATCCCTATCCAGAGTGGCACCAATAGGCAATGGTTGTTTCTGTTTTCCCACCTGTAAATACCCGCGCCACTGATAGGAAGAAACGTCGCTACCCTCATTCAAGTCTATTTCAACCCGTGACAATTGGGGAATTTTTATTGTAGGTGTACCTGCTTGATCCGGATAAATGACTTGGTCAGTTAGGTCTTGAGAATACCCCGTTTTGACCCGTACTGGATGGGAATCATCACTGGAAATCGTGGGAAGGTCTGAATTTAAATCTATATCATCGTCAGTAGAGGGTGTGGCATGATCTGATGCAGCATTTTGGATGGTAAAATAACGACTGCCAATACCATCTGTATTTCCCGCATTATCGGTTGCGGTCCATTGAATGGTATGTCCACCGTTTTTATAGAGTGTTGTATCTATAAAAAAGTATCCCACAGCTCCCAAACTATTGGCATAGCCAGGAAACAAGGTGGCAATATCGGCACGGTATTGATTGTAAACGGGATTACCCAATAACACACCATCTACCCAGACCTGAATGGTGGAACCATCGGTAGGAATAGTATTGGGCAAGGGTGTGAGCACCCATCCGAAATTAACAAACTGGTGACCAGAAGCAGTTCCACCCTGACTGGGCGTATCCATAGCGCCAAAAGGTTTAACCGCATGGATGTTATCGCAAACAATCGTTTTAATACCCAGTGTTGTGGAATTCCCTTCCAAATCTGTCGCAATCGCATGGAGTCTGAAGGTTCCGTTGCCACCGTTGGGTAATGTATTGGATAACAACATGTATCCCCAACCCGCTCTATTATTGTTCGGATAATCAGGGTAAGTGGTTTCCACATCGGGGCGGGCGCCTGCCACAAAGTTTGCCGCTCCGATAAATAATAAACTCCCATTCCCTTGTGTTCCATCCTCAGCTACCGGTTCCCAGAATATTTTTACATCCGCTACCCCAAAATCATCCAGCGCCCAACCTGTCACCGCTATGCTACTGCTGATTGTGGCATTATCCAGAGGCGTATCAAAGACACCAAAAGGACCATTATTACCAATAGATGAGCAAACTTCCGGGCTGAACAGGCTGATCACCGTGTTTAAATTATAAAAAGTTGGATAGGTTCGCGTTTGTATCTTGAAACAATAGTTTTGTTTTGCTGTTAAACCGCCGACTTCCAGCGAAGAAACGGTTTTATCCCTGGTTATGCCCCCATAATTCCATTCATTGGCCGGAGGAGTCCGATAAAACACCCGGTAACTACCTTGATCGGTTGAATAGAGGATAGGTGTCCAGGAAATTTTGAAAGAGGTTGGTGATATCGGCGTCACGGTGACATCGCTGGGTGCCACAGTTTGCGAATTCTCCCAATTGGGATCTTTTTTATTTAAAAAAGTTCGTAGCGTTTCATTATTGGTATAAAGCGCGTTGTTATTAATCTCAATCATTGATTTTTGAAGATCAAGAAAGGTGTCCGGGATTTCTCCCTGTAATCGGTTCAAGCATAAACTCAGGTCAATCAGGTTCGTCAGGTTCCCCAATTCTTTGGGCAAGGTGCCCGCCAAGCAGTTGTTATCCAATTCCAGGTAACGCAGTTTGGTAAGGTTTCCCAAAGAGGCTGGGATGCTGCCGTTTAAGGAGTTAGCGCTCAACCTTAAACATTCCAGGTTAGTAAGATTGCCCAATTCAGGGGGAATATTGCCGCTTAAATAGTCGAGGAAGAGACCTAGATTTTTTAAATTTTTAAGATTAGCAATTTCTGGCGGGATGTAACCCCCGGCCTGAGTCCCACCTACTTCTATCGAAGTGACATGATCATAGGTTATTGTAATACCATACCAGTTCCGTTCTGTCCCTGGCATCGCGAACCCATCGCTGTGTAACGGTGGTGTTTTCCAGCCATTGTTCTCGTGCCAACTATCGCCATAGGTGGCTTCGTAAAAAGCAATCAATGCCTCTCTCTCTATTGCTGGGATAGCGCCTTGCAATTGAAACGCGGCGCATAGTACAACTGTTAAAACCAATAGGTAAGTGTAAAAGATATTGCTCATTTTTTTGTTTGTTCTCATGTAATCTTCCTTTCTGCCATTCTTCTCACTTGCTTTTACGATACTATTAAAGAACTGGCGGCGAATCCAAGTATATCATACTATATTAATAAGGTACAATAGGTGCCCATTAAACCAAGAGAAAAAAGTGGTGCGATTCATTCGTTTATAATCTTGACTGTGAGTTCTACCCTCCTTTTCCCTTTGGTTTGATCACGACCTTCAAATACAAGGTGATACTGCCCAAGGAACCCAGCGCAGGGTTGCCAGTAAAAAACACCGTTATCCCTATCCAGAGTGGCACCAATAGGCAATGGTTGTTTCTGTTTTCCCACCTGTAAATACCCGCGCCACTGATAGGAAGAAACGTCGCTACCCTCATTCAAGTCTATTTCAACCCGTGACAATTGGGGAATTTTTATTGTAGGTGTACCTGCTTGATCCGGATAAATGACTTGGTCAGTTAGGTCTTGAGAATACCCCGTTTTGACCCGTACTGGATGGGAATCATCACTGGAAATCGTGGGAAGGTCTGAATTTAAATCTATATCATCGTCAGTAGAGGGTGTGGCATGATCTGATGCAGCATTTTGGATGGTAAAATAACGACTGCCAATACCATCTGTATTTCCCGCATTATCGGTTGCGGTCCATTGAATGGTATGTCCACCGTTTTTATAGAGTGTTGTATCTATAAAAAAGTATCCCACAGCTCCCAAACTATTGGCATAGCCAGGAAACAAGGTGGCAATATCGGCACGGTATTGATTGTAAACGGGATTACCCAATAACACACCATCTACCCAGACCTGAATGGTGGAACCATCGGTAGGAATAGTATTGGGCAAGGGTGTGAGCACCCATCCGAAATTAACAAACTGGTGACCAGAAGCAGTTCCACCCTGACTGGGCGTATCCATAGCGCCAAAAGGTTTAACCGCATGGATGTTATCGCAAACAATCGTTTTAATACCCAGTGTTGTGGAATTCCCTTCCACGTCCGTGGCAATCGCATGGAGTTTGAAAGTCCCATTGCCACCGTTAGGTAACATATTGGTTAGCATCATGTATCCCCAACCCGCTCTCGTGTTGTTAGGATAATCGGGATAAGTGATCGCTACATCCGGGCGGGCACCTTCCACAAAATCAGCATCTCCGATAAAAATTAATGTTCCAATACTTTCTGCGCCATCTTCAACCACCGGTTCTCTAAATATTTTGACATGGTCCACCGCAAAATCATCCAGTGCCCAACCCGTTACTGCAATACTACTTCTAACTATCGTATTGTCCAGCGGCGTATCAAAGGCGCCAAAAGGCCGGGTAGAAGCAAAAGAATGGCAAACTTCCGGGCTGCAGAGACTATCCACCGTGTTGCCGTTTTCCGGGCATGGATTGGTTCGTGTTTGCACCGTGAAACAATAGTCTTGCTCGGCGGTTAACCCCATGACCTCCATATTTGACACCGTTTTATCCGCAGTCATACCCGCATAAATCCAATTATTGGCCGGAGGCGTCCGGTAATATACACGGTACCCTCCATCATCCCCGGAATAGAGAATAGGCGTCCAGGAAATATTAAAAGCAGTTTGTGATAGCGGTCTTACAGTGACATTTGCGGGGGCCACCGTTTGTGAATTCTCCCAATTGGGGTCTTTTCCGTTTAAAAAAGCCCGTAGCGTTTCATTCTCGGTATATAATGCATTGTATTGAAGGTGGATGTCTGCGCCTATAAGGTTAACCAGGGTGACCGGGATTTCCCCGCGTAAACGATTCCAGTACAATCCCAGGTAAATGAGGTTCGTCAGATTCCCTAATTCTTTGGGAAGGCTCCCGTCTAAGCGGTTGGCATAGAAATCTAGGTAACGCAACTGGGTGAGGTTTCCAAAAGAGGCTGGAATGCTGCCAGTTAATAAATTTGCACCCATCAATATGTCATCCAGGTTCGTAAGATTGCCTATTTCCGGGGGAATATCACCGTTTAATCGGTTGGCGTACAGTCTCAGGAATTTTAAATTTCTGAGATTTCCTATTTCCCTTGGAATTGAACCTGACAAGCAGTTTACCGATGCTTGAAATAAAACCAGGTTGCTTAATTTTCCAATTTCCCGGGGGATACTACCACTTAATGTGTAGTTGTCCGCGAGCATAAGGACTTCCAAGTGGCTCAGGTCTCCTATTTCCGGTGGGATCGGGCCTACCAGATTATTGTACATTATTTCTACCCAGGTCACATGATCATCGGCTACCTTGATGCCATACCAATTCTGTTCCGTTCCTGGCATACCGAACCCATCGCTGTGCAATGGCGGCGTTTTCCAACCATTCTGGCGAGTCCAATTAATGCCGAGGGTGGAATTGTAAAGCGCAATTAACGCTTTTCTCTCCGTCGCCGGGATGGCGCCTTGTACTGGGAACACCCCGACCCATATACTGATTAAGACCAGTAGACCCATAAAAAAGATATTGTTTTTCCTTTTGTTTTTTTTCATGTTAATCTTTTCCTCCCATTCGTTTTAAAGTAAGATGAACATGAATATAATAATATAAAAATTAAGAATGAAGTTAACTTTTATAATTCTTAACACGTTTATATCGCAAAAAAAATCTCCAAAGGCTTTTATTCTTGTGAATGCGTCCAGGTGTCTGCCAGTCCAGCTTTGGAAGTTTCCCGATACGAGGCTGACAGATCACGGCCCGTGCGGGTCATTGTTTCCACCACTTGATCAAAAGGGATACGGTGTTTGCCATCCGATAGAATAGCATAGGTGGCACATTGCAACGCGCGGGACGCAGCCATGGCGTTTCGTTCGATGCAGGGAATCTGTACCAAGCCTTTCACTGGGTCGCAAGTCAGCCCCAGATGATGTTCCAAGCCCATTTCCGCCGCGTATTCTATTTGCGAGGGAGAACCGCCCAGCAATTGTGTCGCTGCACCCGCAGCCATCGCGCAAGCCGTGCCCATTTCCCCGGCACAACCCACTTCGGCACCGGAAATAGAACCGTTGAACTTCACAAGATTACCAATCAATCCGGCAGTAGCCAGGGCATTGATGATGCGATTATCGGAAAAGTGATACATCTTCTGCATCCAATACAACACGGCGGGAAGCACACCGCAGGAGCCGCACGTGGGAGCGGTCACCACTTGGCCACCGGAAGAATTCTCTTCTGCGACAGCCAGAGCATAAGCAAAAACAAAACTTTCCTGTTTTAATTCCTCGCCGATGTTTTTGGCTTTGATATAATAAGAACCTGCTTTTCGTTGTAATCCCAGTCCCCCCGGCAGTGCGCCCTCCGTTTCCAGGCCCTGGTGAAGAGCCAGGAGCATCGCCGACCAGACTTCTTGCAAATAATCGCGAATAGCATCACCCTCGCATTCAATGGCATATTCCCACAGCGGCTTGCCCGTATTCTCAGAATAAACGAGGATCTCTGCCATCTTGGTCAAGGGATAAATCGATCGGGGCGGGTGAATTTGATTCTCTTCACGAATCGCACCGCCGCCCACACTGTACACGCGCCAGCGATTTATGGACTGACCATTATTATCTAACGCCTCAAAATCCATGCCATTGGGATGAAAAGGGAGCGGGTGGTCTGGTTCCCAGATGATTTCGCTTTTTTTAGGTTGAAATACATGGCTGATGGCTTTATCTGTCATATGTCCTTTGCCAGTAGAGGCCAGACTGCCGTATAATGTCACTACAAATTTTTCCGCAGTGGGATTTTTTTCTTTGAATTTCCGTGCCGCGAAGCTGGGGCCCATGGTATGACTGCTGGATGGGCCGTAACCGATTCTAAATAACTGAGACATTGTTTCCATTGTTATAATATACCTCGATTAGAGATTATAACGGAGATAGCTGTAAAAAACAAGTCACTGGCCGCCACTGGATTCACCGCCAAGTTAATGGGAAAAGTGGGAATTATGGGCAACTTTTGGCGTGCCATTTATTTCATTCCTTCTTTTCCGTCTTTGATGTGCCGTTTGGTATAAACCCCAGGTAGGACTTCCAGTTCGTTTCTCTCTCAGCTACAGTGAATCCATTGTGTCCCAACGATTGCAAGGCACTAACCGCCATTAATATCGAAAGATCTTTCTCACCAATACGGGTACGACCAATAAAATCTTCCAATGAAGTATACCCCATACCCCGTTCCGCGACAATTTTACTCGCTAATTTGTGTCCCACCCCCTTCACAAAGATCAGCCCCGTGCGAATCGCTCCTTGCTCCTCGCCAAACCCGATGCCACTACGATTAATATCCGGCGCTAAAAAAGAAATACCCCAGTTTTTAGCCTCCTCGATGTAAAAAGGCAGCGGATAAAAACCACCTCCAGCATTCAACAAACGCACAAAGAACGTCAGCGGATGCCGCGTTTTAAACCACGCCGACGCATAAGCCGAATACGCATACGATACACTGTGCCCCTGATTAAACGCATATTGCGCGAAATCCTCCGCCAACTTCCAGAAAGTATCCAAGTCTTCCCGCTTCCACCCGTTGACCCGACCACGCTTGAAAAAATCCTCGCGGTACACCTCGCCTTTCTTTTTCTTTAAACAACGGCGGATTTTTTCCGATAATTCCAGGTTCCAACCCGTCACCGTGTGCAACAACACCGAGATCTGCTCCTCGAAAATAACCGTGCCCCGCGTGTAGGGAAATATTTTATGCAAAACCGGATGAATCGCTTCCCGTTTCTCGATGTACGAATCTTTCATTCCCGATTTCGACGGTCCCGGTCGAATGATGGCGATGGCAATCGCCACTTCCTGGAGATTGTGTGGTTTCACCATCACCAGATGTTTGCGGCTCAACGGGCTTTCCAATTGAAAACAGCCAATAGTACGCGCCTTTTGAATATTTTCCCAGACCTCCGCGTCGTTAAAATCCGTATTCCCATCCAATACCGCCGGCGCAATCACATCAAACCCCCGCACCCCCAGCAAATCCAGTTTAAAAATGTTCAATCGCTCCACCGTGTTCTTGTCCCACACCACCTGGTCGAATCCATGCGGCGAACATTCCACCGGGAAGATACTACGGATTTCCTCCTCGCAAAACAGCACCCCGCCCAGATGCAACGAGAGTTCTTTATAAACCCCATCCAGTAACGAAGCCATGCGATATATCTCACCCAGTGTCCCCCGTTCCCCCGCCCCTTCTTTTAATTCCGCAGGCGCGGCGAACATCGACAGGTCTTTCGTTAACTTGTGCGCCGACTCCACATCCATCCCATAACAACGCGCCACTTCATAAAGCGCTGAACGCGCCTTGAAGAATTTGTGCGTGGATACGAACACCACCTTGTTTTTATAGGTCTCAAACACCCAGCTCAACACCTCGCCGCGACGCGAAGAATCAATATCAATATCAATATCCGGCAAATCCTCGCGCAAACTGTTGATAAACCGCTCGAATAATAAATCATGCTGCAACGGATTAATACGCGACAAACCCAGCAAATACAAAATAAAACAAGAAACCCCGGAACCGCGCAAATTAAAGTAAATCCGGTTCTTCCGACAATACCCCCCAATCTCCGCCGCAATCAGGAAATAGGGCGCAAAGCCCATTCGTTTGATGATATCCAGTTCCCGCAACGTTCGTTCCCGTTCCGCCATCGTCAGTGCCCGGCCACGCATTTCCCGGTTCACCACTTCTTCCAGAATCGTGTTCCCATCGCTGCCCTTTGCATAAGAAGGCGCCGTGCTAAACACCAGCGACGACAATGGCCGTTTCTCCTGTGCCCCGGAAGTAGCCGAGTCCACCCCCACACCGGCAAAAGAGATATCGGAGAAGTCGAATTTGACCCGGGAAGCCACGGTGAATGTATTTTGCATCGCTATTTTCCCCGCTTCACCGAACCGTTTCACTATCGCGCTCCCACTTAACGGGCCATACAGTGGCAATTCCGCAGCGCGGGTTCCAGTCAGCACATCCGAAACCGGGTGATGGTGGAATACCGACGTGGCCACCGCGTATTTTTCCGGGTTGATCAGCCAGCGCCACGGTTGCGCCCAGACCAGTGGAATGTTTTGGTCCTTTGCCATGTCCACTACCCAGCGACCACTGTTCCATTCCAGTCCCAGGTAAAAATTCTCCGTGGGCACCTGCTTGCGAATACTCTCCATGGAAAGACAACCGCTGGAAACAGCACTCTGAAGCACACATATCACCAAGACATCCTCTACCCCGGCAAAAGTCTTGTGATTCAACGACCGGATCAGCGAAAAATACCCTTTTTTCGTCAGCGGGTACATCACCAACGCGCCGATTTGTCGGATACGGACCTCCATTCCCAGTAACGGCGTCATTTCCCGTGTCACCGCTTCCTGGCGAAAAGATTCCCAACTCACCAAGCTGAACGGATCACTGACCGGTAAGAAAGAAATGTCGCGTTCCTTGAGAAAATTGGCAAATACACCCGGATCAATCGCACCTTTACCCTTGGAAAATACTGAATATACTCTTAATGGCACATATTTCATGATTCAAATCCTCGTATTTTAATATTTGTTCGCAAATTGTTCGCCTATAATATAATATCATTTATTAAATTTGTCAACCATTTTCTCAATTAAAATTACGCCACCCCCTGGGAAGCCGTATGCGTCGATTTTTATTGGGTTTAAAATAATATAAAGATGGAAATGAAAGGTAGTAAAGGATAAAGAGACTATTCCCCCCTTTTATCCCAACATTTTTTTCCGATATGACTTGACATCAGGAGGGATTTTTGATAATCTAAAGGATGATAGTGGGTCTATAGCTCAACGGCTAGAGCCACCGGCTCATAACCGGTCGGTTCCAGGTTCGAATCCTGGTGGGCCCAATTAAAATTCTTTCTGAAGAGGAACGCATTTGAAAGACGGACTGGAACTAATATATGCACTTCAACTGCTTGACGACAAGATCAAGGACTTGGAAATTTCGTTCAAAGAAATCCCGGCAATTATAAAAAAATTGGAAACCGAACGTGACGGGAAAGCCAGCGTAATCCAAACTACCAAAGATAAATTGAAACAAAATATCAAGGAACGGGAAAAACTGGAAAAGGAAATTTTACAGATCAGGGAAAAAACCGGCAAGTACAAAGATCAGATGAATAAGGCGACTACTAACAAGGAGTACCAGGGATTCATCGCGGAAATCAAATATGAGGATGATCATATCATCACTATCGAAGAAAAAATAATTGAGAAGATGCTCGAATCCGACGAGATTTTGAAAGAGATCACTGTCAACGAGGATGACTTCATCAAGATTTCCGGGGACTATAACAAGAGAATAGAGGAACTTAAAAAAACCATTGACAACAACAAGCAGTTGGTCAGTGAATTGCGCGTTGACAAAGACGCTTTAAGACCCAAAATTCACGCGAAACTATTGGTCATGTACGATGTGATGGCCCGCAAAAAAACCGGCGTCGCGGTGGCACTGGTGGAAACTGAATTTTGCGGCGCGTGCAATGTCAAGATCAGACCGCAACGCATCAACGAGTTATTGTCCTCCACTGAAATTTCTTTCTGTGAAAGCTGCGGTCGGATATTGTATAAAAAACCCATCGTAGAAAAAGAGACCATGATTGTACGGTAGTGAACAGAACCTGCTATAGCCTCAACACCTTTCCTACCACCGGAGGGAATTCCTCGTGATTGAATTCTATCATGTCTACAAGCAATATATCGGCGATCAGTTCGCTCTGGTGGATATCAGTATCACCATTGAGAAGGGTGAATTCGTGTTTTTAACCGGTTCCTCAGGCGCCGGTAAAACCACCTTGCTCAAACTCATCTTTAAAGAGGAACTGCCCAGCCGTGGTCAAATATTGATTGATTCCCTCAACATCAATCTCATCCCCCCAAAACTTCTTTACCAATTGCGTCGTAGTCTGGGCATTGTTTTCCAGGATTTTAAATTACTGGAGAATCGTACCGTGTACGAGAATGTGGCCATTCCACTGGTAGTCCGGGGTGAAAAAAGGGCCATGTTGGACAAAATGGTCATGAATGCCCTCAATCTGGTGGGGCTCACCCACCGCAGGAACTATATTCCCACCCACATCTCCGGTGGGGAACAACAACGTGTGGCCATTGCCCGCGCTATCGTGGGCAATCCAAAGATCATTATCGCGGACGAACCAACGGGAAACCTGGACACGGAACTCTCCATTGAAATATTCAAAATCTTCGAACGCATTAATGCCAATGGCATCACCATCCTCATTGCAACCCATGACACTCACCTGATGAACCTGTTCCCCAAACGAACAGTGAAACTGGAAAAAGGCTGCTTGGTCTCGGACGGGATATCTATCTAGGAGGCACGGGTGAACTTACTTAAAGCCACGCTCTACAATGCGACCAAAAACATTCTCCGCAACAAGCTCATTAATTTCCTCAGTCTTGGTATTATTGCTTTTACATTGTTGATCTTCGGCATTTTTAATTATGTCACCTACAGCCTTGAAACGTTTACCCAGGGGTTTTCCCGCAGTATTAAAGCCATCTTCTATTTTCAGGATGATGCCGAGCAAAGGGAGATTGATCTGTTGATCAGCAGATTAAAAGAGAGTTTACTCGTCAAAGATGTCGTTTTTACCTCTACCAGTCAGGCTGACGTCAATTTTTCCAGGCAATTTCCCGAACTCAAATACATCCTTTCCGAATTTAAGAAATCTCCTTTCCCCGCGTCCATTGAAATTGAGTTTAAAGGTGAGTACAATCTTGACACCAAGCTCATTTCCTTCATTGAGGACATCGAAAAATTGCAGATCGTGGAGAGCAAGCAGGTCAACATTGATTGGGCCAAGAAAATTATTGCCTTTAAAAAGTTTATCAATGCTGTGGGGTTGTTCTTAAGTCTGATCCTCATCTTTGTTTCCGTGTTTATCATCTTTAACGTCATCAAGATCAACATTTTTTATCGTAAGGATGAGATCAATGTGCTCAAGCTTGTTGGGGCCACCGATTGGTATATCAAATTTCCTTTTGTTATTGAAGGAGCCATCCTTGGTTTTTGTGGTAGTTTGATGGCCGCCGGGTTGTTGTTTGTGACCATCAAGTTTTTCCCCGCCTATGCCACCTTCATGTTTGACATGGTCAAGGGTATGATTGATTTTCAAGAGATGCCCATGAGCATCTTTACCAAGCTCGTGCTGTTGGGAACCGCTATTGGCCTATTCTCTTCCTATTTCTCCGCCAGACAGTTCCTCAAAGAGTAATCGTCCGGAGATTTTTGGGCGGGGTTATTTTTTTCTCATTTTGATTTTCGAATCTTGTGAAACATTTTGGCAAAAGCCGATTGTTCTCCGATAGGATATAATCCTTCTCTGGCCGATTTTACATTTTCAATCGTATAAAACGCATTGGGGGCGTGATTCGCCACCGCTGTTAATACATGCGCCAGATTTTTCCGTTTGATGATCGTAAATAGAATCGTTACTTTTTCCCGCGTGCCCTCCCCTTCCACCTGCGTGAAGCCATAATTATTCTCTTTGAGGAAATCCGATAACCCGTTTTGATCTTGTCGCAAGACAATTCTGACCAGCACCATGCCGATAGAGAGTTTCTCTTCCAGCCAAAGGCCGATATAATTGCCCGTGGCAAACCCCAGGCCATAAGCCAGCACACAAACAAAATTTCGCAAGTTGACCAACACCTCGCGGATAGCGATGAGCCAGATAGTTACTTCAAAAAAACCCACCAGTGGTGCCAAGAACCGGTATCCCCTGGAAATAAAAATAAATCGTAAGGTTCCCAGCGTCACATCCGCGATACGCGCACCAAAAATTAATAACGGGATCAACACCCAGGAGTAGATATCAGCGTTCATGAATGCCTCTTTTTATTATTTTTCTATCCAGTTCATATCTTCTGATTACCAGAAGCAGTGGTAGAAAATATGATAATACACGATTTTTTCTCAATAAGCAATATTAGATACAGCCCTGAATTCACCGTCAAGTTTCAAAAAAAACTGGACTATCTGGACATACTGGACTAACTGGACTTCACAAAACCTGTAAATTTTGTCCAGCTTGTCCAGTAAGTCCAGCGCGTCCAGAAAGTCCAGTTTGCCACGGTTATCCATGGGACTGATAAAAATCTGATGGTGAATCCAGGCAGCCAAAAGATGATCCAAAGCATTCAATAAAAAAAACTCAGTGCGCTGTCATTACCCATTCACAATAAATCTATTCACTATGACACTGCCTCACAAAACGCCTAAACTCCGGTGATACATTCTTGATCGCCACACCCATCTCATTAAGTGCTTGAACCTGCTGCTTCTTCTTGATCCACTGGATAATCCCATTGATCTCAATGAAGTTCCCCGTTGATTCTTCAATTAATATATTTATCTTGCGCGTCAGCGGCGAGAGAGAGGTTGATAACTGTATCCCAGAATCAGAGATATCATTCACAACCCCTAATTTCCCACCAATCTTAACGATTTGTCTGGTCTTAAATCTTTTGTCTTGTCTTTTATCCATTTTTTGTTCACCACTTCATGTATTACTTGCTCCTCACTGAATGCTATGCTGTTAGTATGTAATAAATAAAATGAATTGTCAACACTTTTATTGAGGAAAAATTCAAACAGGGCAATTTTGAGTAGTTTTACCTATACGCCTTTCAAGGAAAAAATGGAAAAACCTAACCATAATATTTGAGGTTGAATGAGAGGTTAGATGAGAGGTTGAATGGGATGTGGGATGACTGGGAAACGAGTAAAATAATAAGGACGTTTTGCAGTTGAATGTGGTATAATAGTAGTTCTACTAATTCAGAAAGATACCAAATGATCAGGAGTCACCCGTAATGAGTAATATAAAGAAATATCTGGGTCTAGTCACATTATGCGTGGTGTGGGGTTCCACATGGGTGGGAATCAAAATTTCCCTGGAAGGATTCCCGCCATTTATGAGCGCCAGTGTCCGTTTTGTCGTGGGTATCATCGCCTTGCTCGTATACATTAAATGGAAAAGAATCAGTTTAAAAATTTCCAAGCGTGAGTTTTGGATATTATTGGCCACCGCCTTTTTGGTCTATGTTCTGGATTACGGGTTGATCTATTGGGGGGAGCAATACTTAAGCGCAGGGGTAACCTCCATCTTTTTTGCCACTTTTGCCATATTCACGGCACTGATGAGCAATTTTGTTTTTAAAAACGAGGCTTTTAATTGGCCAAAGTTTATGGGCACGCTATTGGGCTTTAGCGGCATACTGATTGTATTCTATGACCAACTGGCCATTACCCAATACAACCTGAAAGTAGTGCTTGCCTCACTGGCGATTTTGATCGCGGCACTCGCCGCTGCCATGTCACTGGTCATGGTGAAAAAATTCCTGCCCCGCATAAACACCGTGGTCTTAAGCTTCCACCAATTGGCTATGGGCACAGTGTTCCTACTGCTGCTCAGTTTCGGCACGGAAATGCCCTTCCACCTGCATGTTAATATCCGGGTGATGACGGCAATCGTTTTAATGGGAATATTGGCCTCAGCATTGGCCTTTGTTCTTTATTACCAGTTGCTCCAACAAATGAGCGCTATTTCCCTGGCCTTTATTATCTATGTCACCCCTATTGTCGCACTACTGGAGGACTACCTCTTTTTCGGAGAAATCCTTTCCCTGCGTTCTTTTGTCGGAATGTTTGTCATATTCTCCGGTATCTGGCTCAGTCAGTACAAGAAAAAATAATTCCTAATTTTCTGATTTACTATTGCAAAATATTTTTTCTTTTATTAAAATAGAATAATGATCGAAACCAATTTTACGATACTACAATATCAGGTAAAAAAGCGTCAATTTAACTGTGCCCCCCGAAGATTAATATAATAATAATAATGGGGTACGGTGGAGGTAGAATAAAATCATGAAAACCATGGATTACGAAGATGCTGTGGCCATTACACGGGAAATATTCTGGGTAGGTTTTTACGACCGGGAAGCACAGTTACACTGCAACCCCTATTTATTGATGGACGAGGAGGATGTGGTTCTATTTGATCCTGGTTCAATCCCACACTTCCCTATAGTGATGCGCAAGGTGATTGATCTGGTCAACCCGCGGACAATTTCCCTGATTGTAGCCTCCCATCAAGACCCGGATATTTGCGGGAACTTGGCAGTCATAGAAGATGTGATCGAGAACCCGAATTTAAAAATCGCGGCCCATTCCAACTGCATCCGTTTAATCCGCCACTATGGGATTCATTCGGAATTTTACGCGGTGGATGAGAATAATTTCCGCTTCACTTTAAAAAGCGGTCGGATTCTGGAGTTTATTTTTACCCCGTTCCTACACTCCCCCGGCGCGATCATGACATACGACGCCCAGAGCAAATCTCTTTTTAGCAGCGATATCTTTGGCGCCATCTCCACGAACTGGGACTTATTTGCAGCAGACGACTACCAGGAATACATGACCCCCTTTCATCAACGGTACATGCCAAACAACAGTATTCTCAAAAATTGTATGGAAAACCTGACCCAATGGGATATCCAACGCATTCTACCACAACACGGTTCAGTACTGGAAGGAGATACTATTCCAAAAGCAATAGAACATCTCAAACACCTTCCCTGCGGCATTGACCTAATCTAAAAATAAGGAACCAAACATGGAAAACGACATGTTGGACACAGGCAAAAACAACGTGCGAGATATCCGTATCATCAATCGCAACCTCACGGAAAAAGCACTGCACATGCGCTGCCTGGGCTATCTTTCCAAGGTGAAAGAACAACTGCTGATGGAAACAATCTTTGAAATCGATCACAGTAAAAAATACCTGGCCCAAACAGCAATAGAACTAAAACAACAACACGATATGATCCATCTCCAAAATGCAGAATTGGAACTAAAAAACCTCCAATTGGAAGAGTTGAAAAAAGAATTAGAACACCGGGTGGAAGCACGAACAGCAGACCTACAACACCTAAACGAAAAACTACGCCACGAAATTGCCGAACGAAAACAAGCAGAAGTAGAAAAAGAAAAAATGCGGCTCCAGTTCCTGCAAGCTCAAAAAATGGAATCCATGGGGCGATTGGCCAGTGGTGTAGCCCATGATTTTAATAATTTCTTAACTGCTATCTTGGGTTACAGTCAATTGGCGCTGTCCAAACTGCCAGCGGCACATCCATTAACAGAGGACCTGAATATTATCCTCAGTGCCGGGGAAAAAAGCGCTGCCCTGGTGCGCCAATTAATGGTTTTCAGCAGAAAACAGGTCCTGGAAATGAAAATAGTGGACCTCAATCAGATGGTGGAGAATATGGCACGCATGCTGGACCGCATCCTGGGAGAGGACTTGAAAATGACACTCCACCTGGAAAAGCCACTGGGCACGATCGAAGCAGATATTGGCCAGATTGAACAAGTGCTGCTCAACCTGGTAGTGAATGCCCGGGATGCAATGCCTGCGGGAGGACGCCTGACAATCGAAACCGCCAATGTCCTTTTAGACGAGACCTATACACGCTCCCACCCTGAAGTAATACCGGGAACCTATGCGATGCTGGCAGTGACGGATACGGGCGAAGGAATGACACCGGAAATCCAAGCGAATATTTTCGAACCGTTCTTCACGACAAAGGAACGGGAAAAAGGCACGGGCTTAGGACTGGCTACAGTCCACGGCATTGTCAAACAACACAACGGGCATATTTATGTGTACAGCGAACCCGGTAAAGGCTCCGCCTTCAAGATATATTTCCGGGAAACCGGCAAAGATGTGGCATGTACCCTGGAAAAAGCAGAGGCGATGATGCCCACGGGCTCAGAAACAATCCTGGTCGTAGAGGATGAGGCCGCGATCAGGACAATGGTCTCTGATACACTTAAATCGCTGGGGTATACGGTTCTGGAAGCAACTTCGGGTGATTCAGCCCTGGAACTGTTCCACCACTACCCGCAAGAAATATCACTGCTGTTAACCGATGTGGTCATGCCCGGCATAGATGGAAAAGTTTTAAAAGATGTATTCATGCAAAAAATCCCCGCGATTAAAGTGCTCTTCATGTCAGGTTATTCGGATACGTTACTGGTGCAACGGGGTATTTTAGATTCCCATTCCGGCTTTCTCCATAAACCTTTTTCCCCCAGTAAACTGGCTAACAGAATCCGCCTATTATTGGATTGTTAGCCAAACTGTCCAGTTTTTCATGAAATTTGACAGTGAATCCAGGTATTCCTGGATCCGCCATCAGACTTTTATCAGTCCCACGGATAACCGTGGCAAACTGGACTTTCTGGACGCTCTGGACTTACTGGACAAGCTGGACAAAATTTACAGGTTTTGTGAAGTCCAGTTGGTCCAGAATGCCCAGTATGTCCAGATCGTCCAGTTTTTCCTGAAACTTGGCGGTGGATTTAGGTATGGATGATGTATTGATATTAATATGTTATGTGATATAATTAGTTTTAAAAATGCTCCACGCCTAAAACCATTTGCTCAATAACCAACAATTAGGAGAAATATAATGATCAAACCGCATGGTTCAGAACTACTAAAACCGTTGTATATTCAGGATGAATACGAACGTCAAGCACTATTAAAAGAGGCGGCCTCGTTGCCATCCATCATAATCAGCTCGGCTGCGGCAGCCAATGCGGTCATGCTGGCAAGCGGATACTTTACTCCCCTATCAGGCTACATGAACCTGGCTGACGCGCTCTCGGTAGCAGAACACATGGAAACTGCCAACGGCCTATTTTGGCCTGTGCCCATTCTTAACCTACTGCACGACGTGTCAGCCATTACTGGCTCAAAACGAATCGCACTACGCGACCCAAATGTGGCGGGAAACCCGGTACTGGCAATCCAAGATGTAAAAACAATCGAAAAAGCCGCGCCTGAACATCTCCACACGATCACAGAAAAAGTGTTTCGTACCACTGATCCAGCCCATCCCGGTGTAGCGGCGTTTATGTCCCAGGGAAATTACGTGGTTTCAGGCCCGATCCAAGTCTTGAACTTCTCTTACTTCGGCGTAGATTTCCCGGATACCTTCCGCACGGCCTACGAAATCCGCGAGGAAATGGCTGATCTGGGTTGGGAAACAGTGGTCGCTTTCCAAACCCGCAATCCTATGCACCGCGCCCACGAAGAACTGTGCCGCATGGCACAAGAAGCGGTTCAAGCGGACGGCATTCTCATCCATATGCTACTGGGGAAACTAAAAGAAGGGGATATCCCGGCTGAGGTACGTGATGCTTCGATCCGCAAGATGGTAGAACTCTATTTTCCACCCCATACGGTGCTGATCACGGGTTATGGTTTTGATATGCTCTACGCGGGCCCACGCGAAGCAGTACTGCACGCGATATTCCGTCAAAACTGCGGTTGCACTCACCTGATCGTGGGCCGCGACCACGCCGGGGTTGGGAACTACTACGGACCGTTTGATGCGCAAAAAATCTTCAATGATGTCCCGAAAGGCGCCTTGGAAATTCAGATATTTAACGCGGATCATACGGCTTGGTCTAAAAAATTGGGTCGAGTAGTCATGATGAACCAAGTGGAAAATCACACGAAAGACGACTTTGTCATTCTCTCGGGTACTAAAGTCCGCGAAATGCTGGCTGCCAATCTTCCGCTCCCAGAAGAATTCGCCCGCCCGGAAGTGGCGGAAATTCTGGGCGAATACTATCGGTCACAAAATTAAAGATAAATAATGCCTCCGGCGGCCAGGGGGCTCTTTTGAAAAACTGCCCCCTGGACCCCCGCAAAACTTTTGATATTGTTTTGAATTTTAGGCTTTTTTTTGGGTGACTTGTTTATAGTTTTCGTTGATGGCGTGATTGAGTTCTGCCAGGGGAATGCCACGCAGGGCAGCTACCTTTTCTGCTACGAGCATGACCCGTAAAGGCGTGTTGGTTTTACCACGAAAGGGTTCGGGGGCCAGATAAGGGGAATCGGTTTCAGTGAAAAGGCGATCCAATGGCACGATGGTTGCAATCTCACGCAAAAAATCGGCTTTCTTAAAGGTGATAATCCCGGAAAAAGAGATATAAAAACCCCGCTTGATTATTTCCTCTGCATGCTCCTTATTACCGGTATAACAATGAAACACGACAGGGCGATCAAAACGGGCCTCTGCCAACGCACTTAATACCTCGGCCTCGGCATTGCGGGAATGAATGATCAACGGTAATTTTAATTCAGCAGCCATAGCAATCTGCCGCTTAAAAACCAGGAGCTGATTCTCCGGGGTGGATAAATTATAGTGAAAATCCAGGCCAGCTTCACCAAAACCCACGGCATGATAAGTTTCAATAAAAGAGAAAATTCGTTTTTCAATTTCAGGAGTATAGGCATCGGCTTGATGGGGATGGGCGGCGGTCATGCAACTGATATTTTGGTGGCAAGCGAGTGTTTCTGCGGTTCGTTCAAAAGAACCATCCTCATAAGGGTCGGCCACGGTTACCACTCTGGAAAAACCGCTTGCAAAACACTCTTTTATTATTTGCGCACGGGTAGCATCAAATTCTTTAAAATCCAAATGACAGTGAAAATCGATATAATTCATTATTACCTCGTTCTAAAGTGGCCCAGTATACCAGATGTACGATATGGACAATATAGAGAATATGGAGAAAGTGGACAAAAAAAAATCTTTTTAATAGATTTCGAAGGAGGCTTGTCCGGCTTTTTGGCCGTCGATAGTCACGGTCACGGTAAAGCGACCTACCGGCCATTTGCCCGCCTCACTCCATCCCATGCCCCGACCATACGTCCCGGTGGCGGCGCTTTTGGAAGCATCAATCGTTCCCTTCAACTGCTGTTGAAAAGGGCCGCTAAAATCAATACTCAAGGGATTTAAACTGTCAGCAACACGGTATAGATTATTCTCATAATCAATCTCCACATGAATATAACGCACCCCACTCTTGGCAAAACGGGTGTTGTAGGTGCGCTGTTCCATGGAAGGCGATTTGGCTTCGGATTCGAAAAACCGAATACGTTTGACGACCAGTTTATCTTTAGTCTCTTTCACCAGCTTGAGTTTCAAGGCTTCTAAACGGGTGGTAGCCTCTTTCACGTGCTGGCCAATCGGATTATCATGTAAATACTTCTGGTAAGCAGCCACAGTGTTGCTTGTGGTAGCGGTTTCAAAGGCCACATCGTCATTTATTTTAATTTCTAAAGTCGTGGCCCCTCTTCGTTGGTCCAGTTTAGTCTGGGCCTCCACTGCATGACGACCGTTGGGATAAGTTTTTAAATACTTCTCTAAAGAAGCAATCGAGTTGCTGGAGCGGGCGACATTATAGGCATCATCATCTATTTTGGTTTTCCGGGTCTTTTCCTTGGTCGCACGTTCGGTTTGTTCGATTCGTTGGCTCAGCTTTTCCAGTGCCGGGGTTCTTTTAATCTTCTGGGCCAAGGCAACATCCAAACGAGCACTGCCAGTATCCCCTCTTTTTAAATCCGCAGTGGCACGGGACAAATAGTCCTGGTACTGGTTATCCTGCTGAAATTTATTATACTCGGCAATCTGTTGTTGCAGGGCACGGGTTTCCGGGGTGGTTTTAAGCGCGGTAGCTTCGTCCAATTTCTGCGTGGCTTTTTGGATGTTGCCTTCCTTAAAATAATCCTGTGCCATCGCCAACAGAGTGGCATAGTTTTGCTCCAGAGAGTTCCCGGTAGCGCTGCTATTTCGGGCATTGGTAGGAATCTGTTGGGAGGGAAGGTTCTTGGTCATATCGGGTAAAACAGGGGAACGTTCGCTAACGTCAATCTGGGTGGTCATGGATTGGGAACCATTAGTCTCCTGGGACGAGGCATTTTTGGGAAGGAACCAATGCAGGAAAACAAAGTAGCCACCACCGCCCAAAAACAGGAGAATCAAAACGGACAGCAGGACTGTTTTTAATTTGGGGATACCTGAAACGGGGGATAAAATGGTGGGTTGAAAGTCTGAGGTCACATTTTTGCCGCTATCTTTGGTGGGCGTACTGGAGGGGGCGCCGAAAACATACCGTTCGGGTCGGCTGGCCTCAATGCTATCCAATTGACTGTCGGGAAGATAGGTATCGAGTAACTTAAGTAGTTCGTCGGCAGTACGAATGCGTTTGGATTTATCTTTGGCCATCATGTGATCAAGCAAGGATTGGTAGCGGCACAATTCATCGGGAAGCCTGGGGACAGGTTCCTGAATATGTTTAACCAGAACACCGGCAGCGCTATCGGCTTTATAGGGAATTCTGCCGGTGAGCATTTCATAGAAGACAACGCCCAGGCTGTAGATATCGCTTTGGCCGTCGATTTTTTCACCGCGGCATTGTTCTGGGCTCATGTAATGGGGGGTGCCGATAATCATACCGGCTGTGGTTAACTGGGATTCGGAATCCATGGCCCGGGCAATCCCAAAATCGCCTAACACGGCAGTATTATCTTTGCGAAAGAGGATATTATCGGGTTTGATATCGCGGTGAATAAAGCCCTCTTTATGGGCATAAGCAAGCGCTTTAGCGATCTGGCGAACAATATGCAACGCCTCTTTTTTATCGAGTCTAAGTTCAGGACTGAAGCGAATGCGATCAACCAGACTCTCTTGCAAATACTCCATCACGATATAACAGTAATTATTCACTTGGCCAACATCGTGAACAGTGACAATGTTAGGGTGAGCGAGTCGAGAAGCAGTTTGGGCTTCATTGATAAAACGTTGTAACAACTGCCGGTTCTTCACCATGATCGGGTTGAGTATTTTTACAGCCACGCGGCGTCCCAAGGTTTCTTGAATACCCAGGTATACTTCCGCCATGCCACCGCGGCCCAACTTCTTTTCTATCCTGTACCCCAGTATCTCGGGGAATAACTCATTCTCTATCATTATGTCTCTGCCATGTTGCTATTTTATTTCTATTCTGTTTCTATTCTGTTTCTGTGGTTATTTACTGTTATGGATTGTTCTTGGGTTATTGATTGGCAATGATATTACGAACGGGGCGGAGAAAGCTTTCAGTGGTCACATCGACGTGGTTGACATCCCCGCTACCAAAATCCACGGCCCAAACTTGTTTGGCTTCAAAGGTATCGCTGGTCCAAATATAAGCTTGATCGCGACCAAACACCTTGTTCAAATATAGTCCACCGGACGCCTCGCTATTGGCCAAGAGTGAAACGGCTTCCTCCAATGTGGGTATGCGCCAATCGGAATATCCGGCATAACTGGTTTTGTTTAGTTGTTGTAGCCATTGTTGTACTTCTTCATGTTTGAGATAATTGTCGGAACCGGATTGATGCCACATCAAACCAGTGGCATAATCCATTACGACGTTTTCTTTGTTCTCGGTTTGCACTTGGAATTTATTTTTGAATTTCCCTTTGGGGTTGTAATATTGTTCGAAGAATCCACGCCTGACAATAAACTCTTTGACATCATCCAGCTTTAAGTCTTTGGATTGGGAACGGAGTTTTATACTGGAGGAAAGAAGTCGCGTTTGTTCCTCTTCCTTCAATCTGGTCAGTTCTTTCAAGCGGTTCAGTTGTTCTTCGACTTGATTGACATAGCGCCCGGAGGGGAATTCTTTGAGATAGGCTTCAAGAGGCGGGAGAGTACCAGCAGCAATGGCATTTTTATAGGCGTCCTCTTCCCTATTACCAGACAATTTCTGTACCAGTTCGGCCATCAATTGTTTGGATTCTGGGGTTTGTTTGATTTTCTCCGCTTCCTTTAATTTATCCATTGCCTTTTGAAGATCACCATTTTTATAGAATCGTTGCACCAAATCCATCTGGTACTGGAATTTTATTTCTTCCTGGGCCAATTCCTCCTTGGTGAGGTTTTTTCTACGCGTGGTTTCCGCGTTATTGCTGGTTGCGTTTGTGTCGGCGTCGTCGGAAGAGGGGCTCATGACCCACAATAACACCACGGCCAACAGGATGACCACGGCTCCGGGTATGAGTATCCTGGGATTCAACAAAGTACGGGACAACTGCTGGAAGTTTATATTGAGCTTAAAATTGAACTTCTTCTTGGTTTCCTGATTTTTCTTGAGCGCTGCTTTTTTTAAATCTTCTTTTTTTATGGTTTCTTTTTTAATAGCTTCTTTCTTAATAGTTTCTTTTTGAATAGTTTCTTTCTTCGCTTCAATCTTTTTTTCTCTGGCTTTTTTTTCCTTTTCTTGTTTCTCTCTGGCTTTTTTTTCTTTTTTCTCTTTACGGGTTAATTTTTCGGTTATATCGCCAGTTAGACCATCAATTCTCTCATCAATTCCATCATCAATTCCATCATCAATTCGTTCATCAATTCGTTCATCAATTCTATCGTCAGTTCTATTGTCGGTTACATTGTCAATGATCTCTTCGCTTCTCTTTCGAGAGATATTGCCGGTTGTCTCTTCAGGGATTTTAAATTTTTCTTCATCGTCAATGCCTTCCAAGAGGCTATCAGAGAAGGAGAGAAGGTTTTCGATAGGTTCGACGAGGGGGGTTTTTTTTGTTTGGATAGGAGTTTTTGTTTGAATAGGGGTAGGGCGTCGTTTTTCGGGGAGTTTGAAACTGAATTCCTCCACAAATTGTGCCAATTCATTGCCGCTCTGCATACGGTCACTTTTATCTTTGGCCATCATGCGGCTGAGCAGTAATTGGAAACGGGATAGAGCGGCGGGGAGAACCGGGACAGGTTCCATGATATGTTGGTTTTCAATGGCAATAGCTTCATCGGCATTGTAGGGCGGAGTGCCAGTTAACATTTCATATAAAACGACACCGAGACTATAGATATCGCTACCACTGTCCAGAGGTTTGCGCAGTGCTTGTTCTGGGCTGACATAAAGGGGAGTTCCGGCAATCATGCCCATCTTTTCCAAGATATCGGCGTTACCAATGACCTTGGAGATAAAAAAACCCACGACCACGGGTTCGCCATCTTCACGGAAACGAATGTTATCGGGTCGGATATCCTTGTGGATGACTCCCAATTTATGGGCATAATCAAACGCCCCGCCGACCTTGATCAATAACTGGAGCAACTGGCGATCATCCAGCCCGGAGTCTGCCGCCATGGACAAAGAATCAATATCTCCACCAGGGGGAATGATGCCAAACTTACGATCAATCTTCTCCCGGAGACTCTGGGCTAAATACTCCATCACGACAAAACTCAAATCATTGTATTGGCTGGCTTCAAGAATGTTGGCAATATTGGGATGCACGAATTTGCTTATTTTTTTACTCTCTTTTTGAAAGCTTTCGGCAAACCGCTTGTCTCTGAAGAGTTCAGGATTTAAGACCTGGATAGCCACGCGGCGGTCCAAGTCTTCATGAACCCCCAGGTAAATATCGGAAATCCTGCCCTCTACTAACTTCTTCTCTATCCTGTAGCCTGGTATTTCAGGAAAAAATTCCACTGACCTTCTCCTTGCTCACACATTACAAAACATTACAAGAGCATTAAAATAGTATAGTATCTGTTTTTCTTCCACTTGTCAACAACTACGTCACGCAAAATCTTCTGATATCTTATTCATCATGCCTTATGCAACTACAATTGGAACCATAACTCCAGTAGTTTCTGGTTTTTGGAAGGGTTGAGGGTATGATAATATTCATTGGTCTTGGGGATATAAGTATAGTCTTTTCCCCATGTCGAGGCATTGACTTGGATTTCTTTAATGGCATTGATAATATAATAGAGTTCATCCTGGGTCATGGTGGGATGGAGCGACAAACGTACCCAGCCCGGTTTTTGCGAGAGATTGCCAAGATCAATAAGATGGGTAATCGCCCTGGATTGTTCGTGGCTGACATGGAGGAGGTAATGGCCATAAGTCCCGGCGCAAGCGCAACCACCGCGAACCTGTATGCCAAAACGATCACTCAATAACCGCACAATTAAATTATAATGGATATCGGTAAAATAAAAAGAAAAACAACCCAGCCGCTCTTCGACGTTATCGGCCAGGATATTGATCTGTGGAATCTGGCGCAGTTCTTTGAAAGCAATTTTCACCAGTTCCATTTCGCGGGCCTTGATATGATCCGTGCCCATTTTTTCTTTTAAGCGAATAGCCAGGGCGGCGCGGAAGGTCTGTAAGAATCCAGGGGTGCCACCATCTTCGCGTACCTCGATATCATCAATGTACTTGTATTCACCCCAAGGATTGGTCCACTCCACAGTGCCACCACCGGGGTAATCAGGAACTTCCCGATCATATAGTTGAGAATCAAAAACAACGACACCAGCGGAACCGGGACCTCCTAAAAACTTGTGGGGAGAAAAAAAGATAGCATCCAATTTCTCCATGGGATCGGCGGGATGCATATTAATATCAACGTAAGGAGCGGATGCGGCAAAGTCAATAAAACAGAGTCCACCATACTCATGCATGATACTGGCCATCTGATGGTACGGGGTCATTATACCAGTGACATTGGAACAAGCGGTAAAAGAACCAATTTTAAAGCGGCGGTCCTTGTATTTCTCCAATTGTTCGCGTAAGTTATCCAGATCGATCAATAAATCCGGGTTGGGTTGTAAGAGCACCACATCAACCATGGTTTCAAACCAGGAGGTATGGTTGGAGTGATGTTCCATATGGCTGATAAACACGACGGGGCGGTCTTGTTTACCGGGGCAATGGCAATCCATCAAACAGCGGGCTACTTTTAATCCAAGGATGCGCTGTAATTTATTCAATACGCGGGTCATGCCGGAATCTTGGGCAATGATCACATCATTGGGTCCAGCATTGACATGTTTTTTGATTAATTGATGGGCATAGTGGTAAGCCTGGGTCATACGCGTCCCGTTTTCGGATGTTTCGGTATGGGTATTGCCCACAAAAGGGCCGAATTGGTTTTTTATTTTATCTTCAATCGGGCCATACAAGCGCCCGCTGGCTATCCAATCGGCATAGACAATCCGTTTTTCCCCGTAAGGAGATTCATAACACGCATCAATGCCCACGATGTTTTTACGAAACGGTTCAAAATAGTTTTCCAAAGATTCGCTTTTCATGGCTTTATTATACCACATATTACCAGAGAATTAAAAGCACCAGCACGGGCCTGGATCCACCATCAAGTTTGAGGACATACTGGACTATCTGGACATACTGGACTTACTGGACCAACTGGACTTCCCAAAACCTTTGAATTTTGTCCAGCTTGTCCAGTATGTCCAGTATGTCCAGAAAGTCCAGCTTGCCACAATTATCCATGGTGCTTTAAAAAAATGATGGTGAATCCAGGGGGTGTTTGGATGTACTGGAAAAACTTTGCGAGTGCAGTGGATTTTTGAGGGGCAAAAAGAGTGACAAGAACTTTTTATCATCCAGCCACGTTTATCATAATACCACTACCTGTTGGTATGGGTGGTGGCTAAAACAATTATTAATGAGTGCAAATGGAGGAACAATGACCGAAGATAATACAAAAAAAAGCAGAAAGGAAGAATTTAAATTAAACGGTAGCGAATTGATCGATAAAATCAAGGAGCTGATCCATGAAGGAAACATCCGTCGGATTATCCTGAAAAACGAAGAGGGCAAAACAATCCTGGAGTTTCCTTTAACATTGGGATTGGTGGGCGCGGCATTGGTTCCAGTACTGGCCGCAGTGGGCGCGGTCGCGGCATTGGTGGCCAAACTAACACTGATCGTGGAAAAAGAAGACGAAGACAAAAAAGAGACAGAAAAAGAAGAGACAGAAAAAGATAAAGTTTAACTGCGAATGCTTACTTGTTTCCCGAATTGACCATCTTCGTTAACGGGAATAAAGAGTACAAATTTTACCCCCCAGTCTTTTTCCGGGGTTTCCACTCTCATGGCACCGCCCATGCGTGTCATTAATTTTAATGACACGGCCAAGCCGATACCAGAGCCATTCTTTTTGGTGGAAAAGAAAGGAATAAATATTTTGTCCAGAAATTCAGGCGGGATGGCTGGGCCATTGTTACGGTAAGCCAATATCACAAAGAATTCATTGACTTCTTCCACGGTAAGGGATATTTTGCCATAGAGCGGTAGAATCTCCAGTGAATTAACGAAAAGGTTTAGCAATACCTGATAAAAGAGTTCTTCATCGACCACGACCTGTTGATTTTCCGGGACATCCCAGCTCACCAGGATATGCCGTTTCGCCAACAGGTCGTGGTTCTGCATGATGACCCGCTGAATAATAGCACGCAGAGAAATAGCGCCGGGTTGCGCACTGACTATACGGGAAAAATTACGCATGCGGTCCAGATAATTGGAGAGACGATCGATTTCATCAATAGATCGTTGCAGATATTCCTTTTTTTTCTCAGTATCCCATTCGGAAATGTATTCCGACAACACCTGGAGAGTAGTGGTCAAAGCGGTCAGGGGATTGCCGATCTCATGCACGACCTCGGCCAATAAATGGGAGAGGCGATCATAAAAACGATTCTCTCCCTTGTTCTCGAAATAAATTTTCTTATGGGTAATATTGTTCAGGAACACCAGGTATTCATTTTCCCCCAATCGGTAAATGGTGTACCCCACGACAAAACCATCCTCAAAATCAATATCGCAACGAAAGGTATTTTTCTGTTCGGACTCTTCTATATCTTTAAAGATCGTGTTAACAATGTCGTCCTCCCTACCCATGGCCATCCGGTAAAAAAATGGATTGGCAAAAACAAGTTGCGGGGGTTCTTTTTTTAAAAGGAGTAAGCCAATACTGATTTTATTAAAAAACACCCCCACTTGGGCAGGCAATTCACTGTTTACTTTCTTTTCATCCATTTGTTTCTAGCCGCTCATAGGGGTATGTAGAGTTACGATAAGGAGTTCAATGCCTGGATGATAGGTTCGACGGAGCAGTAAGAACCGTCCAGGCAATTATTCACGATTTCCCGGAGCTTTGGGTTGGGAATAGCATCCAATTCCACGAAACGCGGCATTTTTAAACTGGAGAAGAGGAGGTACAACACTTTCCCCATGGCATAGATATCGTTGGAGAGGTGGTTGACATAGGAAAATTTTTCGCCGGGGGGTCTGAAGAATTCGGTACCCATGTAGAAGTAGGAAGGAATATCATCAAAGGTTATTGTATCAATCAGACCGCAAAAAGCAAAATCGGATAATTTGGCCCGATGCTCGCCAGTCACCAGGATATTGGATGGTTTGATGTCATTGTGGGCATACCCCAGTGAATGCAAATATTCGAGACCTTTGAGTGCATTGAGACTCAAATGGAGCCGTTCCTTTTCATCCATATTAGAATCAATGACCCGCTGCAAATTGCCATAGGAAGCATATTCCATTAAGAAGCAAAACTCCCCGACCTGTTCTATAAATTTAATGATATAGCGATGAGCCAATTTTTGGTGAATAGCCATTTCATTTTCAAACAATCTTTTTTGGAAATCAATATTCACTATCAAGGATTTTTCTACAAAGTATCCGCTCCGGTCGCTATCTTTAACCATGCTGAGTTTGGTGTATACCGGTTCACGTAGTGTTTTTAAATAATGCAACCGTCCCATTTCAGTTGGTCAAGCGGTACCCACAGGTATAAAAACGGGGGAAAGCTGGCAATTAAAATTCTGCCTTTAATGCATCCACCACCTTTTTTAATTTCAATTTGGCCATAGCGATATTGCCATCGGTTTTAATGACCAGGATAGTATGAAAATGCATGGCCCCGTCATTATGGCAAATGGCAAAAATGATGCCCATCTCGGAATAAAATTGCAACATTTCCAGGTTACCAAAACCGATTTCACGGGTCATTTTTTTGGCATCGGTCAATGCGTCATGAATCAACGAACCTGCTTGTTCGAAATGAATACCGGAAATATCAGCCGTGCCTTCCAGCAATTCGCCCTGGGGTGTAAAAACCCCGGCGCCCAAATATCCCTTTACATCACTCAACTCTTTTAAAATTTCACTTAGTGCCACTTTTGTCTCCTTTGTTTCATAATTCATCTGTTTATTTTTATTCTCTTGACTAACAGTTTCTGTACTAGTAAATTCTTGACTTTCATATTCTATCTGGCTATTTAAGACACGATCCTGATCCCGGCGGATTTCATCGATGGTTTTCATGATATTCATCATGTACTCCACGAAAGGAATCTCCATGGTACGTCTGATTCGCCCCTGAACATTTTTCACAGAGATGCTGCCGTTACCCAGCGCGATCATTTTTATAATGGCCGATTCTCCTGCCAAACCGTCATACTCAGCATGAATGATCTCACCTTCATAAAAATAGATCATCCCTTTGCTGCCCTGGGTATCCACTTCCAGGGCAGAGGTTTTTTTCTCCAGATGAATGACCTGCATCACTGTGACCAGATCAATGGTTTCAAAAATAACAGTGCCCATGGAGTCTTGTTTTTCGAAATGTTCCAAGAGCATGTTTTTGAACCACTCCAGTTTAAATGGTTTGGAGATCATGTCGACCACGCCGCAGGATTTGATTTGCTTGCTGGTTTCATCGGTATTATGGGCGGACATAACCATGACCTTTCCTTTAAAACGCATTTCACGCAAGTAAATTAACAGGTCAATCCCTGATTTGCCGGGCATACGGATGTCCGTGATTACCAAATCATAGTGCTGGGTCACCACAAACTTGATGGCTTCATTGACAGAATAACAGATATCCGTCTCAACGATATCTGAAAGAGAAGCCAAGCCGTCTTTTAAGCTGCGCAAAAAAAATTCTTCATCATCTACTAATAATAATCGTTTCGGCATTTGTGACTATCTTAATCAATAAAAAATAAAAAATCAAGCCCTCTCCTAATAAAGAAATTTTTTATCTCTACCTGTTTATTTTTATTAGGAGAGGACCGCGAAAATTAATTGACATTGAAGGTCACGGAAGTCACCTCTTTACCGCCACTATCGGTGTCAAACATGCGAAAGTCATAGGCTCCGGGTTGACCAGGAGCGTTAAAAATCAGGGTTCCCGAAATGTTCTTCTTCAAATACTGGTAGGTGAGATCATATTTATCATTTTCAGTTTCACTGCCATGGGGGATGTGGGCGGGAATGATGCCGACCCAGGCATTCTCAGGAAAATCAGCAGAGGCGGTGAATTGCACGGCAATTCTTTCACCTGGACTAAAAGTAGAACGATCCAACGTCAACGTACCACCACCCCAAATGCCGACGGAAAAAGAAATGGACGCGATTTCTTTCCCATTACTATCGGTATCGTGCATCCGAAAATCATACTCTCCTTGTTCACTGGGAGCAGTAAAGACCAATGTCCCGGACGTTCTGAACTTTAAATACTGATACGTGAGATCATGTTTGTCATTTTCAGCTTCACTGCCATGGGGGATATTGGAAGGAATAATACCAACCCAAGCATTTTCCGGCAGATTGGCTGGCGCCTGAAAGGATACATTAATACTTTCCCCGGGATTAAACCGCAACTTGTCCAACTCCAAACTTTGCCCGAATAACCAGTTACCCCATGTAAAAACAATGGATATCACCAAAACCAACACCGCTTTTCTCATAATAGTACCTCCTGCAATTTTAATTGATTGGCTTAATAATACCATAAATCAAAAGCAGATGGTAGACTCTTTCCAACCAATTTGTTGAATTTTCAACGGTGGGGTGAAAAATGATAGTTCAAGTCTGGAATTCCACGTTTTTTGTAGAATTTCCAATGAATTCATTGGAAAACGAGACTTTAAGTTTGGTTTTTCAATGAATTCATTGGAAATCGAACACTGGGGTTGGCTTTTCTACGAATTCGTTGGCTTTTCTACGAATCCGTTGGCTTTTCTACGAATCCGTTGGCTTTTCTACGAATCCGTTGGCTTTTCTACGAATCCGTTGGTTTTTCTACGAATTCGTTGGCTTTTCTACGAATTCGTTGGCTTTTCTACAAATTCATTGGAAATTGAACGCTGGGGTTGGTTTTTCAATGATTTGGTAGAAATGAGTACCCAGAGTTAGATTCTCCATGAGCTACAAAAAAACAGATTCCACAGGTATAATAATACTGTAAAGCGATAAAATTTTCAACCTAAATCCTGATTTATCTTCAGTTTTCAGGAAAAACTGTTAATACTAAGAAAAAGTCGGGGGTATCGTCAGCCATTCCATATCTTTTCGATTGGACAGGCAAGACGAACCCCCTCTGGCTTAATGGACTAACACTTAATCTCTTCCCATAAAGGTGCGAAACACAAACCCCAGACTCTGAAACAATGGGTCTCCGGTTTGGCATATTCGATTTTGAAGATCGTGATCCAAGTGCCAAAATTGTTGGCTTCACACTGTACCACGACGTCTTGGGCTTCATCAGGGATATCTAATTTGGCATATCCCCCAAGACCAAAATCTCCCGAATACTTCGTGAACCGTTGCCCTTCAAACACGTAACTTACAATCAGTTTTGCATAATACAACGCTGCATTGCTGACGCTTACATATTGAGTAGCAGTTTCGATTTCCATGTGTTTAATAACGGCTTCTTTTGTAGTCATGTTAATTTCTCCTTTTTTATTATTCTTTTTATCAACCCACCATTTTTCGAGGTAAACGGTTAAGACCTTTTTGTTCCCATCAAGGAAACTGAACCATCCAACAAGGCCACGAACCCGATGTACCCTGTCACATGATCTACACGCATTCTACCGGAAAAAAAAGGAGGGCGAAATAATATATGTTTAAAATTAAATAAGATTGGTTCAATGATTTTTGGTAGGAAAAACAAATGTTCAAAAAATGATAAATCTTGTTCAAACAGGCAGAAAACTCTCCAAATGAAGGAAATGGAACGAAAAATGCTGAATGCCTCCGGCGGCCAAAACCCTTTTAAAAAAGGGTTCTGGACTCCCAAAATTTTTATTAACCTACTGAATTATTTTCATGATAGGAAGAAGGCAATTGATGGAACATCTCTTTAAAACACTTGGTAAAATAAGGGGTGGAAGAAAACCCAACGGCAAAAGTTACCTCGGTGACATTGCCAAAATTGGCCTGCAATAACTGCGCGGCCCGCTTCAGCCGATAAGAACGAATAAATTGCGTGGGCGTTTCCCCGGTTAAAGCTAAAATCTTCATGTACAAAGAAGTACGACTCATATAAAGCTTCTTACTCATTTGCTCCACATTAAATTCGGGGTCGGCCAAATTCTTTTCAATAATGTCCTGTACCTCTTTATAAAAGGTTTCATCCAGCGAAGTAACCGCGATTTCCTGCGGCTGCATCGTCATCTGCCGCTGTCGTTTCTGCTGCAACTGGCGGCGCAACTCGATCAGATTCTTGATGCGCGCCATTAAGACCCGCGTGTTAAATGGTTTCGTTATATAATCATCTGCCCCTGTTTCCAAACCTTCAATCACACTCTCTTCATTGGATTTGGCAGTTAACAGAATGATGGGAATATGACTGGTATGAATATCATGCTTTAATTGCGTACACAATTCATATCCATCGGCACCGGGCATCAAAATATCACTCACGATTAAATCAGGGATCATTTCCCTGGCTTTAGCCATCCCCTGAATGCCATCCTCCGCTTCCACCACCCCATATGTACCGGTTAAAGCTTCGCGGATATAATGGCGCATGTCCGCGCTGTCTTCTACTACCAGGATCACTTCTTGGCCGGGAATAGGCGCTTTCTGTTCCTGTTCATCCGGTTCCTGCCACGACCCAGGCATGGGTGGCAAAATCGGAACCCCATCCGTTACCGCCCCATCCACCATCTCTTCTTTCTGCCAATGTTCCTTGCCTAAAGGAAGGCGTAGGATAAATTCACTGCCAGAAGGTAACTCTGCGTTAGCGGTTCGACTGGACACGTTTATATCACCACGATGCAGGAGAATTAATTCTTTGGTTAAGGCCAAACCAATACCGGTTCCTTTTAGCCGGTGTTCATGGCTGCTATGCGCTTGATAAAACCGCTGGAAAACATACGCCACTTGATCGGCAGGAATACCTATACCGGTATCAAGCACCGCTATTTCTAAATACCCGTGCGGAAAAGTCGCTTCGACAGTGTTGCCCTTTTTAAGGGTTACTGTAATACGCCCACCCGCAGGGGTGAATTTCACGGCATTGGATAATAAATTCCCCATTACTTTTTCCAATTTATCGGCATCAAAATAAACCGGTATTTCTTCTTGTTCCGTTTCCAGAGTCAGTTCTAACTTCTGCTGTTGGGCCAGCGATTGAAAGGAAGCGACAATCACCCGCAGAAAAGCCACGATATCTTGTTGGGAAATGTGCAACTTCATTTTCCCGCTCTCCAGATGGGAAAGATCAAGCAATTGGTTGACCAGATGCAATAAGCGTTGCGAGTGGCGTAACATTAATTTCGCTTTATGTTCCAATTCTGCTGGAGCAGGCGGTTCCGGCGTGGAGAGAATCTGTTCCAATGGTCCCATGATCAAAGTCAGGGGCGTGCGGAACTCATGGGAAATATTGGCAAAAAAATGCGACTTGACGCGGTCCAATTCTTTTAATTTTACCGATTGTTCTTCCAGTTGGTGGTTTTTTTCCAGCACCTCTTTGGTCCGTTCAGCGATGACTCCTTCCAACCGGTATTTTTCCTGCATTAATTTCCATGAACGTAAGCGCACCAATAGGAAAATGAATGCCAATAGAATCAATCCATAAATCGTATACGCCCACCACGTTTTGAACCAGGGCGGCAACACCCGGAAAGGATAACGTGCTTCTTGGCTTAAATGACCAAAAACATTTTTCGCTTGCACGCGGAAGATATATTTCCCACCATCCAGATTGGTGTAATCTTTCTGGGTTTCTTTAGACCAATGAGACCACTGGTTATCGTATCCTTCTAAAAATACACGGAAGGTAGTGGCTTTTTCATCTTGAAAAAAAGGCGCGGCAAAGCGGAACCTTAGATTACGATTCTGATAGGGAAAAACAGGGGGGGGCATGACGCCTAAAGACACGGGTTGGTTGCGGTCAATCAAGCGCACTTCCCTGATTAAAGCGGAGAAATCACTCTGATAATTCTTTTTAACGCGGGTATCATAGGCAATCAAACCGTTCACGGCAGCAAACCAGATGGTCTGGCCATCGGGATCGGGATAAATGGCGTTCACTTGTTCCACGGGCATGCGGAGAAATGGCGTGGCTTCAATAGAAAAAGAACCATCGGGTTTGGGCACGGCCTGGAAATTACGAACATTGGAATGAAGCCACACATTACGAAAAAAATCCTGGGCGATACGAAAAACACTCCGGGAACCATCGGCAAATTCAGGGCCAAAGGTTTTATCCGGTAGGAAGTTCCGGTTCAAAGCATCGTACCGGTATAAACCTTTTTCAGTGGCAAAGATAACATGTCCGGCAGCATTAAAGACATGGACCTCTTTGGATGGCAGACCATTGGATGTATCATAGCGGGTAACCACGGGATAAGGAATACCGGTAGGAAATTCAACGGACATCACCCCCTCGGTTAATGTGCCCAACCATAAAGTGCCGCTGTTTTCTTCCACGATAGTGTAAATGGGCATGGCCATATTTTTAAAGCGATATTCAAGACGCCATTGTCCTTTATCGGGTGGGCCGGATAGAATCAATGACATCAAACCCTCATTCGTGCCAACCCAAACACGGGCGCGGTCCTTTCGGGAAGATTCCAATACATAAGCGGCCACATCCACCATTAGACTTTTGACCTGGAGTATATTATCGTTTTGGAGTTGGAGCACCCAGAGTCCCACACCAGTGGCGGCCAGAATATTTTCATTGATAACTGTCAGTCCAAAGCATCTTTCTGTGATCGGGGGAACGGGCAGAAAACGCCCGGAAGTGGTGGAATGAAAGAGACCGGCGGTGGTTCCCACAAACAGAGCGGACTGAGATTTAACCACGGAAAAAACAGGGAGTCGCAACCCGGAGAGTTCATTAAAACAAAAGAAAGGTGACCCATATTCAATTTTGGATATCCCGTTCTCCAGACCTAACCACAGATTCCCTTCCCGATCTTGGAATACATGTTTGATATTGTTATCCAACAATCCAGTGGCTTTATTTAGAACCCGTACCAGCTTTCCTTCTGCATCCGAGATCACCAGACCACCCAAAAGAGTGGCCAGGGCAAAATCACCATTATGAAGGCGGATACCCTGATATAAATTTTTCCCTTCCAGGTAATCCTTTAGTGCAGTTGGATAGGAAATAATGGTACTGTGGTCATAGAGAAAGAACCCATAGTCGCGAGTACCGATCAACAGTTTTTGCGCTGTTTTTTCCAGTGGTGCCATAAAGAAAACTTTTTTACCTGCTAATATCGCGCCACCGGGAACCAACCTCAGCGAACCTTCTTTGATTTGCAGCAATCCCACTTGGCGACTGTGGACAAAAAGTTCTCCATTGCAGGTAAAGCTATTGTGGAATAAATAACCCGGTTCCCACACCTTCATTTTCTTTTGTTGAGGGTTCCAGTAGAACAGGAATTGGGAAGTCTCGAAATAAACGCCCGCGTTCGTGGTGTGGGTGTTCCAGACATCGGAAAAGTTCTTCTGATGTTCCTGCAAATAGGGAACCAGAGAGACAAATTGTAATTCCCCGTTGTGATCAGGGGCGAGATAGCCGCACTGGTTCTTGCCGCCGATATAAATAGTACCGTTTTCTGTACAGGTGATAGAGCGGACGGAATTGTTGGGTATTTTGATGTTATGCCAGGATATCCCATCATATTGGAGCACGCCACCCTGGTTAGCCACGTAAATCAAACCCTGTTTATCTTGCACAATGGCCCAATTCTGGGGTTGGGCACTATAATCATTGGTCGTGTAATTCAAAAAATAGCGAATTCCCTGCTGGTCCAACGTGGTTTGACCTTGAAGCAGGGTTAATGATCCGATTGGAGAAAACAACAGGATGATTAAAAAAGAGATAATAAGAAATCTCTCCATTTTAAGTCATGGTTTCCCTGGTTTATTCTCTTCGATCATCCCCCATGGTTACGTTTACAGTCGGTGGCTCGTTCTCGTTATCGAGTAGCGGTTTCTTAAGTTTTATTTCCCATATTTTTGACTGGGGGTTGTACTCGATACCCAAGGCAATGATTTGGTCCCCGTCTTTTGGTGGAAGAACTTCCAGACAGCTATCTATTTCCGTAACTTTTTTCGCTTTAAGCTGCAAGACATTATTATCTTTATCCAGATGGACTGGTATATTCGCATCTGCTAACTCTGTCCATTCCTTAACAGTGGGTCTTTTATACTTAAACTTGACATCACCCAAACCATTTTTCTTTTTGTTTAAAATAATATTCATAGCCATTTATTCCTCCAGAACAATAAAAATTCCTATTTAAATTCCTATCTAAATTTATACCATGATCCGGGTTGATTCAAAATAAATTGGATCGAGAGGATTATAATAGAATCACGGGCAAAAAGCAAGCCAAAAGGAATTCCTAAATCCACCACCAAATTCTTGAATACATGGTGAGGCAATGTGGGAGTTATGGGAGTTACGTGAGTAACAGGAATTATGGGAGGAATGGGAATATTTCTGTTTATCCCATAATTCACATACTTCCCATATTTCCCAGTCTTCCCATTAATTTGGGGGTGAATCCAGGAATTGGAGTTCTTTATTCAGTGCAGTTACAAGCCTATCCGGCTAAAACTTTCAAGTAAACCTCATTCTTGAAGAATTGAATTCAAACCGCTTTTGGTGTATCATTATATCATGAAAACAAAGAAGACAAACCGGACCTTGCAAGAACAGTGACAGGAGAAAAAACATGAAAGAGAAAAAGAGCAAAGACATCCGAATCAGGCGGATACAAATTCTCAACTACAAGGGCATTGATGAATTGGAGATTGATTTTTTAGGGCCTGTAATGGCTGGAGACAGTGATGTTGAGGTTATGGGAAGTCGTAATGGGTTGGGAAAAACGTCTGTGTTGGAATGCTGCACGTTACTCTTTATTGGATTATTCTCCCATTCCTTGGGGGGTAGCTTTATATATCGTCCTAATATATTTATTGATTTACAAGAAATGATTATCCGCGCCGGAGCCTCCTCTGCTAAAATAGAAGGGGAAGTTATTGTCGGAGATAAGACGATTACCTTATCCATAGAGATCGAAAAATCAGGAAGAGTCACTGTCAAGAGCGAATCGAAAAATCAATTGAGCCTTCAAGAACCAAACGCTTGGGATCAAAAGAAACTGATCGATCACTTTGTTTCAATCATGAATGGTATGAACCCCAACCCCATGCTCTTTGAACATTTCCTCTATTTTCACAGTTACAGGAAAGTTCAGGAAGGGCATCTCAAACTTGGTGTGATGGTTGATGAGAATGACAATAATCAATTTTCTTCGCTGTCGGCTCCTGAAGCGCCGGTAAGTATGTTCAAGAAACTGATACTTCTTTCCATGATGAGCAAGGCGAACCTCTTCGAAAAATTGGATAACGATCAATCCCAGGATATTCAGACTGAACTCAATAAGCTTGTAAAACACTATGCTGGTGGAACCATCTCAAAACTTCGACCTTTCTCGGATAATCGGGTTGATTTTCGTATTCAACCGGTAGATGGTGGTCCAACATTTACCTTTGATGGGTTAAGTTCAGGACAGAAAGAAATTATCTCAACCCTATTCCTGATCTGGCACAAAACCAGGAACAATCCCAGCGTTGTGCTCATTGATGAACCTGAATTACATTTAAACCCTGAATGGCAAATAAATTTTGTACGGCAACTGGGAAAAATCGCACCTCACAACCAGTATATCATTGCCACCCATTCGGAAGAGATTTTTGGTTCCGTGGATATAAAGCACAGATTCCTTCTCCAGAGTGCCACTGGAGCTAAGTCATGATTCCGATCAATAGAGAAACACTTCCAGAAGATGTGAAGCAGAATGCTAACCATGTTTTGTTTGTTGAAGGCCACGACGAAGAATCCATTGATGTTCAAATTATAAGAGAGCTTTTTGAGGAAAAAATTGCTGTGGAACCACTGGGTCCATCTTTTAGCGTAAGTAGCGTTGCGCAAGCGCTGCATCCATTCCATCCCACCTATTATTTCCTGATTGATAGAGACCATCATCATGATGATGATTATGTAAATCAATGCTGGAAAAATTTCCCTAATCCGAAAACCCACAACTTATTAATCTGGAAATATCGTGAGATCGAGAACTATTTCCTCGCTCCGGATTATCTTATGAATTCAGATTTCGTGAAAGTAAGTAAAAACGTACTGGAAAACAAGATTAAACAATCCTGTCAAGATCGCCTTTATATTGATGCGGCGAACCATGTCATCGTATCTATTCGAGAAGAATTAAAACAGACATGGGTAGAGAAATTTACCAACCCATCTGATTTCAAAACACCAGAACAGGCTGTTGAAAAATTGCGGGCCTTGAAGGAGTTCGAAACATTTAAAAAAAATGTTGCTGCCAAAGGTAATCTGAATGAAGTGGAAAAACGTTTCAAAAGTACTCTTCACTTAATGACCAATGATGTAATACCCCTGAAATTCGGCACTGGTAAATGGTTGGAAATGATCCAAGGGAAAAAAGTACTCTCTCAGATTATTCAATCCAACTGTTTCAAGGTGGTTAATCAGATGGGTAATCCAGTGGAAGGTCAAGATAAAATAAATATTGTGGTAAAAAACCTTTTAGGGAAAGACATATCCAAGCAACCAGATGATTTTCGTGAACTAAAAAAACTTATTGAGAATCGTCTTCAACCTTATTGACAAAAAACAAGGGAAATCAATAATACCATCCCAACCCTACCCAGCAATAACTTTCACATGAACTTGGCGGTTTCTGGGGCCGTCGAATTCACAGAAATAGATTCCCTGCCACGTGCCCAGAACCAATTGACCACCATCAATAATCAATGTCTCGGAAGCAGAAAAATAACTGGACATAATATGAGAAGGGGAATTTCCTTCCATATGGCGGAAATAGGGTTCGTGGGGAAATTTGTTTTTGAGGAAAGCTTCGATATCTGCCGTGACTGCCGGATCGGCATTCTCATTGATGGTAATACCGGCGGTCGTATGCGGGGTATATACTAAGACGATACCGGATTGAACTCCTTTCTCGGAAACACAATGGCGAACCTCACGGGTAATATCAACAAACTGGATATTGGCGGACGTTTTAACATTAAAAGCCTGGAAATTCTTATCACTCATGATTCACCTCGATTTTTTTACTCTTCACAATTGCCTGGGCACGGAGAGGTATTCATCCAACATGATGGAACGGAACAACTCTTTGGCGGCATCGTACCCGGAACAGGTGTAAATTTGATGACGGATGACCTTGGAAAATTTACGATTACTAAAAATAAAACGGGCAAACGCTTTAATGCGATTCAAACGCATATCCGGTGGATAATGTTCTTCGATCAATTCCAATAAACGGTAATAGACCCACTTCATATTCAAATGCCCTGGTCCGTCTCCTGTTGGCGGAACTGCTCCAGCAATCTCGGCAAAAATCAAAGGGTTGATCACCGCTCCCCTACCAATCATCACGCCATCCACGATTTGCATTTTCTCGTGGGCGTCAGTGGCCGTTTTAATATCGCCATTGCCCAGGAAAACCGTTTCCTTTTTTAATTGCTGACGAATCAGGGGCGCATATTGCCAATCCGCTTGGCCACTATACCCCTGGCACCGTAACCGGAAATGAACAGTAATAGCATCGGCGCCTTCCTCTTCGAGTATCTTGACAATCTCAAACACATTCACCACTTGGAACCCCAGCCGTATTTTTACAGTTATAGGAAGGTGGGTATTCTGTTTGATCTCGCGTACAATAGCTGCGATTTGCAAAGGAGTTTTTAATAATGCGGCACCCGCGCCTCTTTTGATCACTTTGGTGGCCGGACACCCCATATTAATATCAATGCCTTTATAATCCGTCTCGTTTTCCACGTACTTGACCGCATCTATAAACGGTTGCGGTTCGCCACCGAATAACTGGATGAACTGGGGGCTTTTGAATGCAGCGGGTTGAATCATGCCCAGGGTTTTCGTTTGCATACGACGCAACCCCTCGGCAGAGATCATCTCGGTAACCATAAAACCGGCAAAACCGATCTCATCGATCAAACGCCGAAACACGATATCTGTCAACGCGGCTAACGGGGCCAACATGGCATTGGTTTTTATTTCTAAATGTCCTATTTTTAACATGTCATTCTTTTTTATTTCTTTTCTGCAGATAATCCAGTCTTTCCTTAAACTTGACAGAGAATCCAACTTATCAGGCAACTATCCCCACAGCTCGCACGGGCGAACCATCGGCAGCTACTAACTTCAATGGAAAACAACAAAAAGTAAAGCCACTCTGCGGCAATTGCTCCAATTGGGTGAGATTCTCAATTATTATCCCACTCTCCAATAAAATATGGTGAATAGGCAAGCTAGGAGTATCTGTACCATCAATGGAAATCATATCCATACCAATCCCTTTTAATTTAAAACCTTGTACCCACTGAGCAGCTTCAACAGTAAGCACGGGATAATTGGAAAAATAAGCTTCCTGCCCCCAATACTGACTCCAACCGGTATGAAGCAATATAAATTGACTGCTTTCAAACAGATGCTGGAAAGGTATCAAATGGGATAATTGAATTTCACGCCCCTGAATAACACGCAAATCAATCACTGCTCCTGAACCTATAAACATCTCAACAGACATCTGGTCCAACGTTTTCCCATGCGGCAAAATATGCGCGGGCGCATCAATATGAGTGCCTGTATGGGTAAAGAAGGTCAACTGATGTTCAACAAATCCATTGGCCTCAATAGTACAAGGCTTAATAATCTGCGGCTGCTCGGTGCCCGGATACACGGGCATGTTCTCACATATCGTATGGGTTAAATCTATTACTCGACTTAAATTCTTTTTCAATTGTGCCTCCGGCGGGCAAGAACCTTTTATAAAAGGTTCCTGCACCTCCAAAATTTTTATTAATGAGATGAATCACACATCAGATTACTTTTATGATTACAATGGTGATGTCATCGTGTTGATCTTGTTTGCCTGCAAAAGATTGCACCTGGTTCTTGATCGCCAGAACCATATCTTTGGCTTTGGTTCCCTGGCGCGCCAAATCTATAAACAAGGCATTTAAACGAATATCACCAAACATTTCTTGATTCTCGTTCATCGCTTCTGTAACTCCATCGGTGAAAAACAAAAGCGCATCGCCAGATTTTAATTGCACGGATTGTTCTTTGTACTGAGGAGACTTCAACACACCCAAAGGAAAACGCGCTCCCTGTCCCTTCAAAACGGAAACCTGATCATCTCGCAATAACAAGGGCTTGGATTGCCCGGCATTGACATAATCCAAACGCATACTACTCACATCCAATGCTGCCATAAGCAAAGAAACAAACCGGGAACGATTCTGCCGGGTAAAAATAGCACGGTTAAGATTGTCCATTACGGTAACCAGTTCCTCTTTATGCTGCGCTTCAGAAACAAGCGCACCACTGGTATAAACAGCGGTTAATGCGGCATCCATCCCCTTGCCGGAAACATCGACAACTGGAATACATAATTTGTTTTGCTCTTTCCCAACCCAAACAAAATCAAAAAGATCACCACCAACATTTAAGGCGGGAATACAACACCCAGAAATATCAAAACCAGCAATCATCGGGTCTTTGGCTGGCATCAAACTCAACTGCATTTTCCGGGCCGCTTCTAATTCAATGGCAATGCGATCCTTCTCCTGCCGCTCACTGCTAACTACCCAAATTAATAAATTGACACCTGCTAAAATCAACCCGACAATCAACAAATACCCCAATAAACCAAAACTACTGATCTTAAAAAACACGATGACCATCGCAATACCAATCAAAGTAAAGGAAGTTTTAACCAATGGTTTGCGGTCCTCTGGAATGCCCAGATAAATCTCTCTACTCCAGGTTAAAGAAAAAATAGCGGCATCTTTGAGATTAATATTTCCCTGGTTCTTCTCGAATTGATCGCGGGTGGCTTCCCGCTGCTTCAACAAATTCCCCCAGCCGTGCTTAAAATGTTCTCTTAATAAATAAACCGCTACCCCGATCGCGACTAAGCTGATCACATTCAAGAGCACGTCATCCCACTTCTGCTTGGAAATAGAATCAACAAAATTACTGATAAAATCACCCACCACGGCGATCCCGAAAATTAAGGCGATTTTCTGCAATTTTGTCCAATGTTTTAGTTCAGTCATTTTTTGATTATAACTTGTGCAGCGGTGCTTGTCAATCTAGCGGGCAACCTAAATGCACGGCCAGTTCTTTAAAAGCATCGTAAAAGCATGTGGGAAGTATGGGAATTCTGGGAATTATGGGAGTTATGGGAAAATTTCTGTTTATCCCATCATTCCCAGAATTCCCATACTTCCCATAACTCCCATTAACCCGACTGCAGATTTAGGCACTCTAAATGCACTGCCACTCTTTTTCTTTATTTTGACGCCGAGTATTCGAAGAGTTTTAGAATATCTTCACGGTTGAGACTTTTTAAGCCACCAGTTTCCGAGGCGATTAGCGATTCTACCAGTTCTTTTTTCTGTTGTTGCAAGGCTAACATCTTTTCTTCGATAGTATCTTTGACTACCATTCGATAGACGAATACATTCCGGGTTTGACCAATGCGATGGGAACGATCAATCGCCTGGGCTTCTACTGCTGGATTCCACCAGGGATCGAAGATGATCACATAATCAGCCGCAGTTAAATTAAGGGCGACTCCGCCCGCTTTGAGACTAAGCAAAAAAACCCGGGTATCCGGGTTCTCCTGAAAATCACGAACCGCCAACTCCCGCTTATCCATAGACACAGAACCATCCAGATAAGCAAAAGGGATTTGCTGCTGCACAAAATATTCTTTGATAATAGCCAATACATTCACAAACTGCGAAAACACGAGCACCTTGTGCCCCTCGGCTAAAATATCCTCCAACATGCCCGTGAAATGATCAAATTTAATCGAAGGCACTGCACTGAACTCAGGATTCACGAGACTGGGAAATAAACAAATCTGCCGTAACCGCAACATACCTTCCAGAATTTTAAAAGAAGATTTCTGCAACCCCTCTTCATCAATCGCACGCGCCACAAAGTCACTGTAATACTGGGCTGTCGTGATATATAATTTTAATTGCTCCTCTTCCATGTCCAATGTTTCCACCATCTCTACTTTTTGCGGTAAATCTTTTTCTACCTCTTCCTTTTTGCGGCGCAATATAAAAGGATACACCATCTGTTTGAGCAATTCTGTTTTTTGTGTATCCTTGTACTTTTCCACTGGCAGTGCCCATTGACTGCGAAACCACTGCGGCGTACCCAGAAACCCGGGTAATAAAAAATCAAAGAGTGACCACAGTTCCATGCTCGTATTTTCAATCGGCGTACCACTCAAAGCCAGACGAAAATTGCTTTTAATAATCTTGACCGCCTTGGTGACCTGGGAGGAGGCATTTTTAATGGCCTGGGATTCATCTAAAATAAGATAATGGAAAGTAAAATTTTTAAACATATCAATATCATTGCGCAGGGTCGCATAACTGGTAATCACCAGATCAGCTTCTACCCATAAACTAATATCATGCTTGCGATTGGCACCCATATGACGGAACACAATTAATTCCGGGGTAAACTTACGAATCTCGGCTTCCCAATTGGGCACAGCAGAAACAGGCACCACCAACAAACAAGTAGCCAGACGATTCTCATCTTTTAATGTTTGCAACAATGCCAGAGTTTGCACTGTTTTACCCAATCCCATATCATCCGCCAGACAACCCGATAAACGGTATTGTTCTAAGAAGAGCATCCACCGCACCCCTGCTTCTTGATACACTCTTAAGATACCGTCGAATTGCGTGGCCAGAAGATAGTGGGGAATACGTTTAAAACCTTCCAAATTACGGGCTGAATTGAGCACTTCTTTGATTTGCGGCAGGCTTTCCAGGCGGAAATCATAGAGCGAATCAATCAGAAAATAGTTCTGCGCTGGGATGCGGTAGGTATGTCCCACATGTTGCGCCAGACGGGAGAGTTTGATCAGTTTCGTTTGATCTTCTTTTTTAATTAAATGCAGCGTGCCGTTTTTATCCGTGATCGTACTATTGAAGAAGTCGATGTTTTCGATTTGGAATGTTTCGCCTGTCTCGTTATTCAACAACAACGGTTTAAAATCCAACCAATGCATGCCCGACTCCACTTCGATACGTAACACGCTGTCCGTTTTACCGATGAACTGTTTGCGGCGATCACTGTAAATACGAAAACCACGGGACAAATACGCACTACTATGCTCCATCAACCATTCCAAATCATCGCCCCGCTTAAAGGTAAAATAAAAACCAATCACATCGTGATGACTGTCTTTTTCATAGCCCATGTTCAGCAGTGCATCATTCTTTAAAAGGTACAAACACATGGTCTCAAACTCCCGGTTAACCTGAAAATGGACCAGTCGGATGTGGGGGTTTTCAATTAGAAAGGAATTTCGTCCAGAAGTATAGTCGAATTCTACTTCCAGGCGTTTCGGTTTCTTTTGTTCCGTATCTTTTTCCATGATTTTTAGCACCGGTGTTGGCAGGTAATCCAGATTGAACAGTGGCAGTGGTTCGCGTTGCACAAACAGCGAGGCTGGCGCCGCTTTTTTCAAAGCTTCCACTACAGCGGGGAAATCATTCATGGTGATACGTTGCAATTGGGCTAAAAAACGGAGTGTAGGGGCAAACAGTTCACTTTCCACAGGTGAAGCCAGGTAGAATTCCTTTTCAAAGGAAGTTAAAAAGAGAAAGAGACGGTTTTCACCGCAGGGAATAACATGGTAATCCATTTCCGCTTCCACGATGGCACCATCATCAGCCGTAAGCACGGGCATCAAGCCCATTGTTTCCCCCGGGTAAATCGGGGCGAAGCGAATTTCCATGCGGGTGAAAGAAATTTTTTTCAAAGGTTGGAACAGGTTGTCCTGAGTCTCTAATTGACAGAAGGTCAAGTGATCCGGCATAGTAAAAAGCAGATCGACCAGGGCGCCGAAATAAATCTGACTGACCATATCAATGCGCGCTGTATCTTTCCGTTTCGCTTCGCTTAATTGGTGCAGGTGGCCCATGAATTCAGTCAGCGTGTGGGGAGTTTTATCAATCCAGTGGTAGTTCTTCATTTGGGAGCGTATCGCTGGTTTTGGAGTGCCTTGTGAACCATCCCGTTTTTGTGGCACAATGACCGGTTGAAAGCGTGTCGTTCTCCCCGTTTGTCCCGTTAGTATCAGACTCAAACCCAAACGTGCATCGCTGCACACATCCACATCCAGGGTTTCTGTTTCTGCTCGTGTTAATACTTTCAGCAGTTCTTTTACCGCTGTCGCGCAGCCCGATTTATCCGGTTCTGGTAGTGTCACTTCCGAGGCTTTGAATTCATGTGTCAACACATTAAAATCATAGTCTTCGTATTTCGCTTTGAGTGTCGTTTCTTCTTTTTCGTGGGTTAGGGCCAATTGTTTTAATTCATCGTACAGTGTTTGCAGTGATTCATTGCCCACCAGTAACATGGTATCGTGGAAATTCTTTTTTAGGAAATAAACCGCCGTGCGCAGGTAAAAGCTCCATCGTTCTCTCAGTCTTGCGTCGCCTTTAAAGCCCACTTCAAAGGGGCGGAGCATATTAAATGGTTTATATAAGAAATAGACCCCGCCATAGAGTGGTTGTTTTTCCAGAGCGTCGCGATAGATAAAGAAGTAGTAATGTTCTCCTGATTCGCCCATCACCCCGTGGGTGATTGCTTTGTCGTAATCCATGCTGCGATTTTGCAGTCGGTAACGACCCGAATCTTCTTCCAGCAAATTGAAGATGATCTCTTTAAACTCATTCTCCATGTCGCGTGCCTCCGTGGCAGATAATACCGATATCCTCTATTATAAACCATACGCCAATGAATTACAAAATATTGGCAAGATAATTGAATTTGTTTATGATAGGGTATTGTCAAAAGTTACATGAAAAAAAAGGAGTTTAGACGATGACAGTGTTGATGATTTCTTTGGGCATGGAAATGTGGAAAATCTGAGCCTTTCCCACACTTCCACAACCCTTTTTGTTGCTAATATATTGAAAATTATTACCATGCGAGGGGGGAGAAAAGCGTTAAACGCGCCGAACCCCCTTGTATGCGAGATTTGAAGTATATTAGCGGTAATAATTTGACAATACCTACCTAGCGTATAGGATGGAAAGAATCGGAAAGTTTCTTTCAAGGTATTTTTTTTATCAGTTTTGGAAACTAGGCCCTCCCTTATCACCACTTTGATGACAATGCATATCAGTTAAAGGTCATCAATGGTTTTAAATATGGTTAGAGACTGCATCCTGTTTTTTTATTATAATCCAACTTCCTTAACCACTCATAAGAAAAAAACTCAAGCGGATGCATAGGTATAAATACCTGTTTTTTAGAAATGGATTGACTTTCATAATAGAGATGTGGTATACATATTCTTTCAGAAGTATTAATATGTTTAGAGTGATAACAACTGAGTTGATATTGCGAAGTAGGGAAAAGGTAATCTCGAAGGGCGGTAGCTTGTCTTTAACCTAATCTGGATTAAATACTGCCACTAAGGAGGCAAGATGATCAATCAACAAAAAACACTTTTAATAGGAGCATCATCATATACTGATAAAACAATTTTTTGATTACGCCAAGTTTCGTGTGACGTCAATAATTTGTCTTCAAATCTCCTTGCTACACAGATGGCCTCATTTGAAAGTGTAGAAACATTGATTAATAAGCCTGATTGCAGAATCGGTCTAAAACGAATGAAATCATCTATCGAGAGTTTCCTTCAAGCGTCGAAAGACGACGACCTCTCATTAATTTACATTGCAGCACATGGGGGTGCAATTCAAAGCATTTTTTTCCCAACAAAAAGGATATTACACCCTATAACCCGCAAATGAGCGATTTTATTTTTACTCACACAGCGATAATTCGAAGTAATAGGTTTCATCATGCAAAAAGAAAAAAGGAAAAATGAAATGAATATTGAAGAACAAATGCTATTACATGAATACGATGGAATTAATAATAATCTTAAAACGTTTTGGACACTGCGTGCAACTTTTTTTGGAGTATCTATTCCTATATTTGTTTTAATAATTACGAGTACCTTTACTGTCATCTTTCCATTAAAAATATTCGTTGATATGGCTTTATTGCTTTTCATATTTGTATTGATTAAAATGGTAGGATCTCTTACACGATCGCTATATATATTCTCTTATCGTATGGCGGACATCTCTAAGAAACTCAAATCACCAGACTTCTGGGTTATATGGCCTTATTTTTTTTCAAAGAACCGATGGTCAACCGGGAGCGATTCATATGTGGTGATAATGAAATATATAAATTTTGCAATCGGAGCATATGTAATTATGGACCTTAGCTATGCAATTATAAGTTCTTCAAGCATCTATACACTGACATTTGGAGAAATAAGTTTTTTGATAATCATTTGTCTCATCACATTGGTATGCTTTGTTATTTGCTATTTTATGTACGTTTTTTATAAAAAAATCGATATGGAAATTAATCCTCTATATTTTCATGATGATCTTTTACGCAAATGGGACAATGCATCTGAAAATGCTTTTACCGATGAAAAAAAAATTTTTTTTCAAAAACAATAAATTCAAATATTCTGACTTCAATGATTTCCCCTCAGTAGTATTAATGAAATATTTAACAGTCTTGCTTGTCAAGACCAAAACTAGCAGACGTTTTAAGTGCATCCCATATTTTTTTATCATCAACATGCTACCCTCATCTCATAATATGCTTCAATAGCGGTTAAGTAGCCGATTCCCTGATGAAGTCTCTGGTCATTATATTTATTAAAATAGTTTAAGAGATTTTCTCTGCAATCCTTCAGATTTTGGTAGGATTTAATATACACCTCCCCATGTTTGAGAGTTCTCCAAAATCGTTCTATAAAGATATTATCCAGGACTCGATCCTTTCCATCCATACTGATTTTTATATTTTGCTTTTTGAGTTCTCCAACAAACCGTTCCCCTATAAATTGAGATTCCTGCTCCGTATTGAAGTATTCTGGTACACCGTAAATGGCCATAGCTTCTTGTAAGACATCAGCACAAAAGGAACTTTCTAATGTGTTGGAGACTCTCCAGAACAATATATAGCAGCTATAAGGATCGATAATTACTAATAAAAATATATGCCCTTGACACAGGAAAATATAGGTGATATCAGTCGCCCAAACCTTATTGGGACGGTCTACTGCCCCCCTAAAAAGGTAGGGATAAATTTTGTGATCTTTATTGGGACACTTAACTTTTTCCTTGGATACAAGGCTTCAATACCCACGGTTCTCATTAACCGAAGCACACGTCCACGACCCATTTGATATCCGCCCGCTTTAAAGCCTCACTGTGAAGACGAGTCCCATAATATGGATGTTCTGTATACACCTCATCAAGCTTTTCCTGTATCTCCTGCTGCGCGGGATTTAATTCACATGACCTGTAATAAAGAGCTGAGTGAGATAGGTTGTAGAGTTTGCAGTGAGGAAAAAAAATTCGCCTGCCCCAGAATCGGAATGGATATTGTAGGAGTTCAAAATCTTGAATCCAATCTCAACCCACCGCCACCAATCACCTCCCGCCACCCATACGTTAGCAGGATGCTTTTTTTATAGTAGAGGCGGCATGAGACGGGACGCCGCTTTAATAAATAACCTAGCCATTTAATCTTTCTCTCCGTGTCCCCATGAGAGACATTCTTAAAGAACAAATCACAATACCCCCAATCGCAGGGAAATCCATGGCAACATTGTGCAAAATACGGGTGGGAACGCCCGCAGTCCCAGAAAAAGATTGTTTGGCATCTGATGTGAATATCTTGGTCATCCCTTAATCCCACGAATCACGGTTCAGATACTTCTTTCTTCCACTTTAACACCATCTGCTTGCCTGGCCCTTTTTTTTCACCCATCTTCCTCCCCCTTCAATCCATTTCGTTTTTTTCCAATCTTGATCTTTCAATCATTTTCTGTTATCATACCATTATGAAAAAACTGGCTTTAAGACCAAAGAGCATCGCCCGGATACGCAAGGCGTCCAATCGCAACAGGTATGATTCCGCGTGGAAAAAAGTGATTCATGAACTATTCAAAGATTTTCTCCAGTTCTTCTTTCCTGAAATACATGATGCTATTGATTTTTCCAAGAAGATCACCTTCTTGGACAATGAATTAAAAGAGATCATACCCGACAGCAATATCGGGGATAAGATTGCCGATGTAGTGGTGAAAGTTCATCTCCTTAATGGTTCACTGCAATATCTTGGCATTATCATCCACATGGAAGTGCAAGGTGACCCCAGAAGCGAGTTCATGCATCGCATGTTTATTTACTACTACCGGACCGTGGACAGAGAAATGGATAAAAATATCCCGGTGATTAGTGTGGCCATGCTCACAGACGATGACCCCAACTTTAGGAAGGATGTATACGAGTTCAAGCTTTTCGGATTTGAAATACGGATGAAAATACCCATCGTTAAAATACTGGATTACAAAACAAACCCCCAATTGCGTGAAAAGCTCGAAACCTCCACCAATCCAATGAGTATGATCGTCAGAGCCCAGTTAAAAAGCCTTGAGTTAAAAAAAGCGGATAAAGACACTAAATTCGAGGTCACCAAAGAGTTGATCCGACAATGTTATCAACTCAAATTTTCAAGAAACAAAACTCGTATCATTCTGTTTTTTTTTAGTTGGGTCATCCGCTTACCTGACAGTTTAAAGCAACGCATTAAACAAGTAATCCATGAAGTAGAGGAGGAATTAAAAATGGAATACGTACCGATTTGGGAAAGAGATACCCTGCGAAAAGGAATAAGACAAGGAATAAAAAAAGGGGAACTTAAAGCGGCCAAAAAATTGTTAAAAGCTGGAGTAGATATAAATATTATCAGTAAATCCTTAGGTTTCACCGTTGAAGAAATCAAACAACTGGCCATGTCTGCTCATTAGAGTCGCCATGATTCATGTTTGGTTGCAGAAAGAAGTGGCTGTATGGAACAAAAAAATGTCGCTTATTATATGAACCTTCCATACACTATCGTGATCCGAAAGGATTTAGCGGGAGGATTCTTTGCCAAAGTAGAGGAACTGGAAGGCTGTATGACCCAAGGGGAAACCTACGAAGAAGTTTATCAAAATATCCACGAAGCCATGGAACTATGGCTGGAAGTTTCCATTGAACAAAAAATGGTTATCCCCGAACCGGATATAGAAAGTGACTATAGTGGAAAATTATTGCTCCGGTAAAAGTTCTTCATGAAGTTTTTCTATTGAATCAGAAGGAATCGGAATAGCTATTGAAGGGTTTCAAAATCTTGAACCCAACCTCAACTATTCTTTACATTTAACAAACACATCTTTCCCTAAAAAGGCAATGGCCAGTTTTTTAATATGGGTTATGCCGCGTTCTCGCAGTTCCGATTCGTATTTTTTTTCCTCGATTTGGGATAAGGCTGCGGTAAGTGCTGTGTCTACTGTTTCATTATGATATTGGCTCACAGATTTAAATTCAATGACATAACCAATTTTCGTAATCTCTTTGGGAATAATCAAAATATCGTATCTGCCGTACCCCGATTCACGGTTGGATTTCACTTCATGTGTATCAGATATCCAAATCAACAGACCAGCGACCAGCGCGTGGTATACTTTCTCCGCTTCACGACCAAAATCGTGGTAACTAAATACAGCCGCCACAACCTCTCGTAACATCTGTTCAAAAAGAAGGATATCCCCTTCAATTAATGCTTTGAGCATGATTTCCAATTTTTTGTTCTCAATCTTGGTGGTAAAATAGCGGTCAATAATACCAATATAGGAAAACCTGACCTCTTTATTGGGAATGGAGAGAGTATAATACATTTTTCCCGTGAAATCATCTTGTCGCTCAGAGGTTTGTTTCAGGTAGCCACCCATCAATAAGAAACACCATAATAAATCCTCGCGCTTGGTAATTTCTTTTAAGATGATATTTTCATCAATGGCTTTTTCTATAGACTCGCCACGGATGAGTTGCTCTAATTCTTCCTTGAGTTCTTTTCCGCCACGGGTGAGCAAGGTTTCTATAATCTGATTGTCCGAAGTATTGATCCAGTAAGGTTTGAATTCTTTCTTTTCGCTACCCAAGAAATTGATAATAGACCAAGGATTATAAATGACCCTATCGCCGAACCTGTACCCATTATACCACAATTGCACTTGGTCAAACTTATCCATTACCTGGAAATCCTCCAGCATGGTTTCGACTTCCGTTTCAGTGAACCCGAAATAATCGCTGAACTCTTGCGCTAGTAACGTGAACACGCCGGGGTTGTTGAGACCGGAGAAAATAGATTCTTTGGCAATGCGCATAATACCCGTGAGGACACCTTTTTCCAAGTATATATCCGTATCTTTCAAGCCGCCGCACAGAAAATTGCGCATGAAATTGACGATCTCTTCATAATAATTATTATTATACCCGGCATGAATCGGGGCATCGTACTCATCTATTAATATAACCGCCCGTTCACCGTAAAACCGGTTCAAGAAAATAAGCAGTTTCCGCAAACTGTTTTCATAGTTACCTAGGTTTCCTTTTAGATCAACGATTTTCTTAAAATATTCTATTTCAGGGGGTAACAGGACAGCACTGGTGAGAAGGTAGTAATGTTTATAATACTCTTCCTGAACAAGCTCTTTTATCTTACTCAGGCACGATTCCCAGTTATTTTCTTTGATATATCTGAAGGATAAAAAAATGACCGGGTATTTGCCCATTTTATCCAGGTATTCTTGGCCTGCATGGCTTATAGCCAGGGAATCGAATAAACTTTTATAAGTATTCAGGGGTTGGGCGTCCTTTTCTATGGCGGGGAGGATGGAAAAAGAACCAGCGGTAGTAATGTCCGGGCAGCAGTCGTAAAAATATCCCAGCATGGACATGTTCAGGGTTTTTCCAAAGCGCCGGGGGCGGGGGATGAGGAGGATTTTATTGCCTTTATCAATGATATCTTTGATGAACAGTGTTTTATCCACGTAATAATAATTACCAGTCACCATATCTTTAAAATCCGATATCCCAATGGGCAGTTTTTTCATTTTTGTCATCATTTTCGTTCACCTAAGTCCATTATACCATATTCAAAAGTGAATGGAAATAAAGAAAAAAAGCAGTGCCAAGGAATCCTTTACCCCATATATTGCAAAACACCCAATCACAGGGAAAACCATGACAACATTGTACAAAATGCGGGCGGGCATGCCTGTGTTCACAGGAAAAAATTCCTTGGCATCTGATTTAAACATCCCGGTCATCCCCTAATCCCACGAATCACGGTTCAGCGGGAGGATTCTTTGCGAAAGTAGCGGAACTATGGATTGATATTTCTAAATAAATATGGTATATATACAGCATGGACTATGCAAAAGAAGAACGAATCGGTAACCCGGACCTGTTTACCGGGAGAAAAAAAGAACTGGCTTATTTCCTTACCTGGATTAATGACGTTAAGGAAAGGAAATCCAAAAGTACTGCCATCTTGGCACGTCGTAAACTCGGTAAAACAGCGCTTTTGGAACGATTGTTTAATATCACTTTTTATAATAACAATGGCGTGATACCTTTTTACTTTGAGATCGAAGAGACAAAAGTGTGGGTAGTGGATTTTTGCCAGAACTTTTTCCTTACCTTCATTTACCAGTACATTGCTTTCAAATCCCGAAAACCAGAATATCTCAAGCCAGAGATCAGAAGTAATTTTGACGGAGCCGTCCAAATCGCAAAAAAGGAAGGACTTGATTACTTATGTCCAATGATCGAGGATGTCGCCCATGCGGTGAAAAATAAAAAAATCGATACTCTCTGGACAATTGTACGCGAAGCCCCCCAAACCATTGCCTTTCGACAAAAAGAATTTATCGTGCAATTAATCGATGAATTCCAATTTTTTAATGCCATGATCTGCCGTGATAAAAATTTAAAAAACGTGGCCACAACTCTGGCTGGTAGTTATTTAGGCACTGCCGAAAGTAAAATCGCCCCCCTTCTTGTCTCCGGTAGCTGGGTGGGTTGGCTCACAAATTTATTGCGGGAGATGTTACCCTCTCGTTTCAAAACTAAAACGCTATACACCATGCCCCAAGATGAATCAATAGAAATGGTATACAAGTATTCCCAATTTTTCGAGGTTCCGGTTACTGAAGAAACCGTGTATTTGATCGCGACAATGGCGGAAGGTAGCCCGTTTTATATTAGTTCCATCATGCGTTCTGAATGCGAGGACAAAGACCTGACCACACTGGAAGGAGTCACTAAAACCCTGGAATTTGAAACCCTGGATAAACATGGCGAGATTAAAGCCACCTGGATGGAATACATTGCCAGTGCATTGCCCCGCATCAATGAGCGCAATGGCAAGAATATTGTCCTGTATCTCTGCAAAAACAGGGACCGCGAAGTCACCCGTCAAGAATTACTGGAAAATTTAAAACTGGACATGACGGATGCAAAACTGGAAGAAAAACTAAATGCACTGGTAAAATCCGATATCGTGGCCCAAGGGGAGTCAAATTTTCGCTACCAGGGTGTAAAAGATAATATCTTCGACAAGGTGTTCCGTGGCGTCTATGAAGAAGAAATACAAAAATTCGATGTCCGCAACATCACCCGCGAGTTCCACGAAGAACTGGAAAAAATTAAAACCCAATACAATCAATTATCAGGGAAATATAATTTCATCAAAGGAAATTATGCCGAATATTCCCTATACGACCAACTCCACTTTCATGCTCAGCAAAACAATGAGTCCCTGAAATCCATCACCCGCTATTTACCCGCTGATTTTAACTTTTGCCAGTACGCGACCGTATGGCGATACAACTATGCACCGTTGCATGGAAAGAATTTTAATGTGGATATCTTAGCCCGCGCCACACAACCCGAAAATTATTCCATCATCGGCGAAGTGAAAAACCGCGATTCCAAAAAATTTTCCAAGGAAGAAGCGGAAGAATTCCTGGTTAAATACGAGGAAGTCAAACACATCGAAAAACTGGAACGGACTATCGCGTTTATCTTCTCCTTGAGCGGATTTACCCAGGAAGCGGAAGAGTTTTGCCAGGAAAAGGGCATCGCGTGCAGTGATAATGATAGATGGCTGGTGAAAATCGTTACTTAAATTCCTACTCGCTTCTCCTCTCCATAAAAAAAAAATTTCCTTAATAAACCTATTGACTTTTTAAGCTTAATTCTTTAACATATAGTCATCCTCATTCAGAATCCTACTCTTTGCTGATAATTCGCAGTTCAAACGCAAAACACGAAGACACATTAACAGAAATAATCCCCAAGAACCGGGAATATCGACAAAGGAACCAGGAATAACAACAAGAAAACCGGGAATAACAACAAGAGAACTGGAAATAACAACAAGGGAACGATAGAAAAAGACAAGATAACCAAGAAAAATAACAACAAGACCACGGAAAAAAATAAGGGGACTGCGGAAAAAAACAACAAGACCAAGGAAAACAACAACAGGACCACTGCAAATTAACAAATCACTACTACATTGACACGTTTAAGGAATACAACCGATCATTTCACCTCAGCAAGAGACAAAATTGCCAAGATTTTAGGCAGTGGAGAACAACAAAGACTTCGGTTGCATAGAAAAGAAGACCAACAAGGCATACAATGACATATAATTCAACAACAAGAGCACGTTGTGCTTGTGAATGAGCCAAAGTTCTCTTTGTTTTCGTTTAATTTTTGCCGTACAAGACTATTTTTAATGCATTTTATCCAAAACCTCAGGCAAACCGACACAAGACGCTGCTGGCGGAGCACAAATTCCCAATTTTAATGCCACTGTCACTACAATATCACGCGGACAAACCAGCCGATACACGTCCCGATGCTTGATTCCAGGCCCGGCAAAGAACAACGGCACATGATTGTCATAATTATACGGCGAACCATGCATCGCCGCTGCACTGAGATCAGGATACAAATACCAATGCGGCTCCTGCATGATTAAAATATTTCCCGACCGCTTCGGATGGCATACTATCTTTAAATTATCCAGCCACGGTGTGCCGATCACTTTCCCCTGCAATAAATCCGAACGCGTAACCGCTATTGCTATACTATTCCGTTTCATTATCGCCTCGGCTGCCACACGTTCCACCTCGGCAAGATTTAAATGAAGACTCTCTATCCCCTCTTCATCCAAATAAATAGAAGGATTCCAAAAACCAATATATAAATTCCCAGTGACTGCCACCTTGGTTTTGGCCTGCAACGACCTGATATTGTATTTTTCTTGCAATGCGTGATTGATCACAGCTTTAAAATCCAGGTCAGGAATAATTCGCCCTCCAGAAATTCCCAACAAATCACGGTACTCAGGCACAGAATCAGTACCATGATCACCCACCAACACAATTAACGTATCTTCTAAGCCCACTTTTTTATCAATGAACAAAAACAAATCATGCAATGTCCGGTCCAACCGCAACACATGGTCCTCATATTCCAAACTGTCAGGACCATACACATGACCGACTGAATCCAAGGCAGAAAAACTCACGGTCAACATATCCGTATTCACCCCATCATCACCTAATTTTTCATTTTCCAACACATGGCAAGCAAACTTCATCGTTAAGTCATCCATAAAAGGAGTCACACCCAAAGCATCGTAATACCCCTTTTTGTCCGTGAAATTATCCAGTCTATGGGGGAACTTCCCTCTTTTTTCGATATTGGTGATGATCGTTTGATACTCTTTTTCAGGGATTTTCCCCGGTAGTTCTTTTTTCATCTTCGCCACTAGCCGATCATCGAAATTTCCCGTATTATTCCCGTAAATATACGTGTCTTTGTTATATAACAGATTCCATACCTTATTTTTGTACCCGTCGACCGCATTGTTTTTTTTCCAGTCTGCCAACCATAGCGGTTTTGTATTCTTTTCATAATAATAATCACTCGTTCCAAAATCGCTTTTATCTTTATTCTCTTCATCTTTCCCAAACCAAAAAGCTTTCCCCAATTTCCCACCCGGCAGAATAGCACTACGATCTTTAAAGGACACATTAAACACCCGATTACACCGATTATATGCCAAAACCAATTCATCACCAATCGTGGTAGAAGTCAATTGATAAGGCCCCAGCACAGAACCAGAACTATTACCGGATTTTTCCGCCGCTTTGATCACCTGATGGGTTGTCCGATCATACCAATTGTTACCGATTATGCCATGCTGGGCTGGCGTGGCCCCGGTAAAAATAGTGGCATGACTCACCGCCGTGATAGTAGTGGCATAATCATACCTGGCATTCTTGTACCAGATTCCTTTTTCCATTAAATACCTGAACCCACCCTTTCCGAAACGATTCTCCAAACGAGAAACCATGTCGGCTCGCAATTGATCGACCACCACCATCAATACCAAGCGTGGCTTACCATTTTTTATGATTTTTTTGGGACAACATCCCGTCCCCGGCAAAAAAAAGATACCGAAACAAACAATAGACAGTAAAATATTTTTTGCCACCTTGTTTCCATTATTGAAGTTTCCATTAATAGATGCATTCATGGTTAAAGTCCTCCAGTGACCTTGCAAAACATAACAATATCATAAATGCGACATAATTTCAAATAATCACAGTCTCCTACCCCCCCCCGCAAATCTATCAAACCACGAAGGGCACAAAGAAGAAACAACCCTTCATGCCCTTCGTGTCTTCGTGGTAAAAATCTTTTATTTTTTTAATGTGTCGATTAACCAGGCAGTACTCCAGTAAATCGCATCGCTTAATTTCGCGGCTACCGGGCCATCCCAGTAATCAAATTCATGGTCCGCATCAATAATAACCAGTTTATGCGGCCCTTCATGGTATTTCAAATAGGCTTCACCCATCATCGGCTGCGGCCAGACTATGGTATCTTTAAGACCACTGAGATACATCACCGGTTTTTTGAAATTACGGATTTCAGAAGCAGGATACGTGTTGATCAGATCATCAAAAAACCTTTTTCCCAGCGGCAAATAGCAAAAAATAGTCCCGTCTACGACAATGGGAGCATCAATAACTCCGCCCACGGGCAGTTTCACGCCCTGGACAATAGTTTCCATGGTTAATATCATGGCATAATTCATGGCTGGATTAGTAGGCGCAGACCATAACACCAAGGAATCCACCCGCTTATCTTTGGCAGCGGTTAAACTTCCAATCAAACCACCCTGACTGAACCCTATTATACCAATAGAGTTGGTCTTTACGACATGCGCTAAATTTTGTGTAATATAATCCAATGCAGCAATAGTATCGGAGAGTTCGCTGGAAAAACTGGCATCGGAGAACTGGCCTTCACTATCATTATACCCACGCCAATCAAACCGGAAAGAAGCAAAGCCATGACCGGCTAAAATACGCCCGGCCCGTTGAAAAACCCTCTCGTCTGTTCCCGGAATAATCTCTTCATCCCTGGGACCAGTGAAACCGGGCATCATAATAACTATCGGGCACTTCTCCCTTGTTTTGGGAAGCCCTAATGTGCAGACAAGAGTCTTACCTTCATGCTGGAAGGTTAAGATCGTCTCTTCATAGCCGTATTTTAATTCCGCGTTCCTGATACGCTGATAGATTCTATCGACATTATCACTACCTGCTGCCCCCAACCACACACCACACACCCACATAAGAATAATCATTAACACGCTTTTCTTTTGATTCATTGATACCTCCGATTTTTTATTTTTGTTTTATTTTCTTTTGTTTTACTGCACCCCCACCTTGGCTTGAAAAGATATTATTAATCAGAATTCAACTGCTCTTGAGAATCAATTTTGAATGTTAAGATTTGAGAAATTCAAACCGGTGGAAAAAATAGAATCGAGAATGATCCTTGGATTAAACATATTAAGTATACAATATAATGCACGGATTGTCAAATTTATTGATTTCTAAAAACGAAAAAAAAATAGCACCTGCTTTGCCTTGTTTATTTTTTCCCGGTATGGTATCACTGATTCAACAATAAAAAAAATAGGAGGTTCATTTGAATTCATCAAGAATAAAGCTTACCATTGTGTGTATCGTTGTACTTATGCTAGGGTTTTCTTCACTAATCAGAGCCGAGGAAGACGATGACGTGACTGGGATTTACAATCAAATCCGGGCCCAAGGAGCAAAGTACCAGGTAGAAGAGAGCATTCATTACATCACCAATTTTGGCATGACTATGAAATGCACGTTAGCCGTCCCCAAAACCAACACTTCACGCCCGATTATTTTAATTTTGCACGGTTTTGGTGGCGATCGCAACGGTTTCCCCATCACTGGAACAGGGGAACGTTTCTTCGAGCGTACTGCCCGTATCCTAGCAGAACAGGGTTTCTGTTCTTTCCGGGTGGATTTCCGTGGTTGCGGTGAAAATGCCGGCGATTACTCCGTGACTACATTTTCTGGACAAGTTTCTGATGCCAAAGTGGCATTAAATTATATCGAAACATTGGCTGACCCGGTTGACCCACGACGAATTGGCTTATTGGGCCACAGTCAGGGCGGTTTGGTCAGTACTCTTACCGCTGCTTCCGATGAACGTATCGATTCATTGATGTTATGGGCCGCAGTGAACAATCCGGCCCACGATTACGAAGGTTTATTCAAAAAAAGCGGCTTTAAAAAAGGATTGGCAATGCCGAACGGGACTTCAGACATTTTTCCCCTTTATGTCGACGATGTTAAAGTATTGGATTATCCTATTCGCAAAGAATTCTTTGTAGAAATATTCAACACCAATCCCCTTCTGGCCATCAGTACTTTTAAGAAACCCATGATGTACATCGCGGCACTCCAAGATGTCATTGTCTGGCCCCAACCCCTGGTTGGTCAAACCTACCTGTTATACCACGAGGGTTATGAAAAACTGGTCTCGGTAGACGCGAGCCATAACTACAACTTCGATATCGGCCCCGATGTAATGGATGAAGTCATCTATTGGACAGCAGCCTGGTATATCAAAACTCTTCAATAATAAAAACTCACTTGGACGCTCTGAACGAACTGGACTATCTGTACTGACTGGACAAAATCCAAAAGTATTGGGAAGTCCAGTCTGTCCAGAACGTCCAGAACGTCCAGATTATCTATTCTTTCCGAAAACCTGACGTTAAATTTAGTTTTCTCTCAGCTCTTGAAATATTCGCTGGTTTGTGCTAAAAGTATACCATGAAATTTTTCGCCATGAACAGACACGATCTTTATGCGTTCAACACGTATTACAATTTTGGCTATTTTCGCAGAAGCGATACACATAAACAAGAGGTGAAAACATGGTAGTATTCCATTTTTTGGATTGGTTTTGGCTGATTGCCTTTATCGTATTAATGGTAGGCAGCGGTGTTTTGTTTTACAGGTTGGGGAAACGTTCTGAATCTGATTTCTTTTTAGCCGGGCGGGGCTTACCCTGGTGGCTCCCAGCCTCTTCAGTATATGCCACCCATACCGCGACAGATACACCGATGTGGGTATCAGGGGTAGTATATAAATATGGGTTTTCAGGAATATGGTATACTTTCTTTTCCGCATGGTGTGCCATCAGTGCATTTGTCACGACAAGAATATTTAGACGCTCGCTGGCTTATACCCAGGCAGAATGGCAATCTTTACGTTTCGGCGGCATGCCCAGCGCATTATTACGTGGCTGGATTGCTGGTTGGCAAGTCTTTCTCAACATGTTTATCCTCGGGTGGGTAGGTATGGCCATGGGTAAAGTCTGTCAATTCATGTTTGGTTGGCCATTATGGATTGGCTTGACTGTTTTTTCCGCCGTGTGTGCTATTTATGTTTTGGCCGCAGGTTATTGGGGCGTGGTTATGGCTGACTTCCAGCAAGGCATCATCGCGTTTATCATGATCTTGATCGTTTCCATCTGGGGCATCCACGTCGCAGGTGGACCATCAGGAATTATATCGAAACTCCACCTGATGGGACAATCTGGAAAACTAAACCCCTTTAATTTTACTGGTTTCTTTAATGGTGATTTCCCCGTGGCATGGTTCCTCACCATGATGTTTATTGCCGTGTTAGGTGGTTTGGGAATGGGGACATCCATTGATTGGTATCCCGAAGCACAACGGATTCAATCAGCGAAAACAATCAAAGATGCGTCGTGGAGCATCTGGGCTGGCACGGCTGTAGTATTAACACGAAACGCCCTCTGGGCTGCGGCAGTTCTGGGCTTCTTTGTTATTTACCCCGATATCGCGGACGTGAAAAACTATGAAATGGCATGGTTCAGATTGGGTTTTGAAAATCTTCCTGCTGGTATGATGGGGTTCTTCTTTGCCGCTATTGTGGCGATTCATATTTCCACTATTTCTACCCACTTGAACCTGGGCGCTTCTTATATGACCCGCGATCTTTATCACCATTTCATCAATCCCAAAGCCAAACAGGAAAGATTGATCTGGGTAGGACGAATTTCTACAGCGATCCTGTTGTTGGGTTCATTTGTGTTTGGTTCTATCATGGAAAACATCACCGAATGGTTGATTTTTGCCTTGTGGTTAATGGCTGCCGGGGTGTGGTTGCCCAATATCATGCAAGTTGTCTGGTGGCGATTTAATGGTTGGGGATATCTGAGTGCCTGGGTTTCTAATCTGGTATTATCCTGGTTAGTTGTGTGGGTGCTGCCTGCTTTTGGAGTGCTGCCCAAGTTAAAAGATTATCAACAATTCTGGCTGCTTATGCTGCTGGGGATATTTATATATGTACCCGTCACATTCTTGACAAAACCGGAGAAAATGGACAAGCTGGTTAAATTCTATGTGATGTCGCGACCCATCGGATGGTGGGGACCAGTGAAAAGAGAAGCCCAAAAACAGGGACTACTGTAATTACAGTAGAGGAGGACAATATGGCTCTTATTAAACGAACCTGGACAGCCAAAGAAGCAGACGATTGGACCAAAGAAGATTTATACACGGTGATTCTTTCACCTGTGGTTTATTTTTTACTGACGCTGGGAACAGCTTTTAGCGTGTTATTAATGCCGTTGGGGTTCATATTGCTGGGCGCGGGTATCCTGCTGCTGCTGTTGATGATGTATATCATCAATCCGAAATTAGATGTGATCTCGGCAGACTATGAAATAAAACAGAAAAAATACCTGGAAGAATTGGAAAAACAGGTCAATTGGGAAAAGTAGGAGAACAATCATGGATAATGGACTAAAAATGGTGATTGGCATGTCACTGGCTTACGTGACTTCCTTTGCAGGATTAATACTGGCGTACTTTTCGTATAAAAAACATCATAAAAATAGCATGGAAGGACAGAACGATGAATAATATACTATTGGGAATCGTGGTACCCGGGTCGGTGTTTTTGTTTTCTTTTGTGGTGACCTACATGTTATACCGCCACTTTTCAAAAAGTTTGCCCGACAATGAATCAAAGGATGAAAAGGAATAGATAAAAATTTGCCTCCGGTGCCACAACCATTCTGCAAGAAAAGTTGTATTGCCGGAGGCAATTTATTCTGTTAACGTTGAGTGTTTAGCGAAAGATGTGGGGGTTATTTGGGATACTTGGCATCAACAGCTTGGATCACATCAGCGGTAATATCAATGGTAGTATCAAAATAAACCAGCCCGCTCTTTTGAAAATCCAAGATCACGGTAAACCCTTTGGACTTTCCTAATTCTTGGATCAGGGGCATAATCAGTTGTTCCATTTCATATAACTCTTTTTGCAAGACCTGCTCCAATTCAGCCTGGGAATCTTCAGCGAAACGTTTGAAGACCACTTCTTTTTGATTCAGTTCTTCTGTTTTGCTATCCCTTGTTTCAGTGTTCAGAGCGGGAGACGCCAATGCTTGTTGCAGTTTTTTAATTTCCTCTTGCATTGTTTGGGCTTGCTGTTGTTTTTCCTTTTGCATACTTTCCATTTTAATTCTAATGGTGTTTCCTCTTTTGGTTTTCAGCATTATTTCGCCAGCATTAACAACACCGACTTTTGTTTCAGAAAAAGCATAGGCACACGTCATTAAAAGGGTCATGATTAAAATCGTTATTTTCTTCATTTTTTTGTCTTAACTCCTTACGTTAATCTCCTGAGATTTTATTTTGATTTTTTCTAGTTGATAATATACTATTATAATCCAAAACGGTAGTTAAATTCAAGCCCCACCCTCGTTAGAAACTTTAGCATTCCATATTTTCAGGAACTCCACCGCTCCAACTTCAGCCAGTAACCTCTGATTGGCAATGAAATCTTGCCCGTATTTTAACCACCTCTTGGAAAATCCCTTTAAGCGTTTACAGGGAAAGATATCACATTGAAAACAGTACTGGGTGCCCCTGCTGACACAGCAGAGATGAAAACTGGTACAACCCGCACACCGATCACACCGCGATGCACCAGGACAGGCACGCTTGTCACGGATATAATTGGGACATCCGCCACAAAACACCCCACAAGATGGCACAATACCGACATAGGATTTCATTGGTTTTTACCTGCTGAAAGGAATTTAAAAATGGTGCGCCTGGCGCGAGTCGAACGCGCGGCTTTTGGCTTCGGAGACCAATACTCTATCCACTGAGTTACAAGCGCAACCACAATTTCCTATTATACCAGAATAAATTCATATACTCAAGACCATTCACGCTTTATTTTACTGGCGACAACGGAAACCCTTCTTGTGGAAAGGTATAGAAACTTGCAAAAACTTTTTTTCATAGTGGGATAGTTGGAAATATGATATAATGTTTTTTAATGTTTTAATAATTATGCTCTCATTCAAAACAGGAATACAATGAAACCTATAAACTGGAACAAGATATTTATATACGGCGGTATCCTCTTGGCGATGCTATTCTGGAGCCTGTCTTATGTGCTGACTAAAATCGTCTACACGATCTACCTACCGCTAACCACGGTCCTGATCCGCTTAATTATTGGTTCGGCTTTTCTCTTCCTCCTGGCAAAGCTATTGGGAAAACTTGAAAAAATCAGACCGGGGGACACCAAAATGTTTATCATGCTCTCCCTGCTGCAACCCTTCCTTTATTTCCTTTGCGAGAGCTTCGGGTTAAAATATGTTTCCTCCACATTGGCCTCGGCGATCATCACTACGATTCCTCTTTTTACACCCTTTGTAGCGGTGTACTTTTTAAAGGAAAAATTGTCGCTGTTCAACGTGGTAGGACTGATAGTCAGTTTCACGGGCGTGTTGCTGATGACGATTAAAAACGATTTCTCGATTTCTGCTTCTCCTTTGGGTTTGCTGTTGTTGTTCATGGCAGTGGCATCGGGCGTGACCTATACGACCTATATGAAAAAAATAACCACGCAATACAACCCGTTAACCATCGTGACCTACCAGAACCTGTTGGGTATCCTCTGGTTTCTGCCGTTATTCCTGATTTTTGAGTGGGGTGATTTCAGCAAAACGGTTCCGACTATGGGTCCGATGATTTCATTATTACTTTTGGCGCTGTTACCGACGTCGTTGGCCTTTGTTTTTTACTCCCATGCGATCAAACATCTGGGCGCAGCCCGAACCAGCATGTTTGCCAATATTATGCCAGCCATGACAGCTATCTTTGCCTGGTTACTGTTGGGCGAACACCTGACGATGCGTATGACTATAGCTATCGCGGTGGTAGTGGCAGGATTGTTCATCGCGCAATCAAAAGGGCTGAACAAAAACAAGCCATAAATTGTATTTGATAATTGGTATTGATTTATGTTATGATATGTTCTTTGCAAAGGAGAAAGAACGATTAACTTAAAAAAATCCTTGAATTGCTTTTTTGTTTCGGACTTGCACGGGCAATTAACGCGCTACGAAAAACTTTTTGATCGTATCCTGGCGGAACGTCCGCAAGCACTTTTTATCGGTGGTGACCTGCTACCCTCGCCTTTCATTGTATTGAGTAACAAAACCTTAAAGCACGATAACTTTATCAATGATTACCTGATGGTGGAATTAAAAAATATTAAAGCGGTTTTAGGAGATGCTTACCCGGATGTTTTCGTTATATTGGGCAATGATGATGGACGAATGGGAGAAGAGACAATGCGCCAGGTGAATCGCCAGGGCTTATGGGAATACTGCCACTGCCGCCCGGTGTCATGGTTGGATTTTACCATTTACGGTTACTCCTATATCCCCCCTACGCCATTCCGCTTAAAAGATTGGGAACGATTCGATGTATCCGAAACCGTGGCACCCGGAAGCATTGCCCCTAAAAAAGGAATCTTTACGGTCGCGGTATCAGAACATCAATTAGAACACGCGACTATTGCCGAGGACTTAACCCAATTGACAGCAGGCGCTCATTTTGAACGATCCATCTTTCTGTTCCACTCGCCACCCTATTTTTCTAAACTGGACCGCGCGGGATTGGATGGAAGAACGATTGATCACATGGCACTGGATGTGAACGTGGGCAGCAGAGCGATTCAACAATTCATCGCGGCCAAACAACCGCTACTCACTCTACACGGACATATCCACGAATCGACCCGACTGACTGGTTCATGGCGGGAAAAGTTCAACCACACGGAATCCTTTAACGCGGCACACGACGGCCCAGAACTGGCCCTCATCCGTTTTAACCCCCACAACCTTCAAACCGCGACCCGTGAATTGCTTTAAATAAAAAACGTATATAAAAACGTATATAAAAAACATTGTATAGGAACCGGTGGTGAAGCGGTTCCTATACAACGTACTTTTTTTCTCGATTGAGCTATTAAAATGTAAGGAGAAGACATCTCAATCGAAAGGATCAGTTAATGTGTTTATGTTTCTTGTTTTTCTGCAAGTTAATTTGCTTTTATTTCGTCCCAGATTTCTTTAATAGTATGTTTAACCGTTTCTTTCCTGTCGCGATAGTGAGTGTGCAGGAGCTCGTGAGATTTATGTGAAAGGGGTTTTCCCAGGAAATCGTCATAGAGTTTTTTGATTAACGGGTTATTGTGCGACTGGCGGATCTTGGAATGCTTATCAATATTATAAATAGCCTTTTGCCGTTGATGCCAGAAGGTCTGGTAATTCTTTTTGATGCGTGGTTGACCACCACCACCCATACAACCACCAGGACAGCCCATGATTTCCACGAAAAGATAATCGGTTTTGCCTTGTTCGATGTTTTCCACGATCTGGCGAGCCGCTTTTAAACCGTGTGCGACAGCGACTTTTACTATTCCTAAAGCACCGCCCAGGTCCACTTGCGCTTCCCTGATATTTTCATAACCACGGATCGGAGTGAATTCAATGCGGGGGAGTTCTTCGCCTTTAACGACGAAATAAACAGTGCGCAGAGCCGCTTCCATCACGCCACCGGTAGTGCCGAAAATTTCTGCGGCCCCGGAATGTTCGCCCATCCAGGCATTATTAAATTCGCTATCTTCGAGATCAGGTAACCACAAGCCCTCACGTTTTAAGACACGGGCAAATTCGCGGGTAGTAAGCACGACATCCACATCGGGCACGCCGTTTCGAGTCATTTCGGGACGGGCTGCCTCTTCTTTTTTGGCAGTGCAAGGCATGATAGAGATCACGCGCATCTTGGCAGGATCAATGCCCATCTTTTCAGCCAGATATGTCTTGGCAATCGCACCAAAACACTGCTGCGGGGATTTAGCGGAAGAAATATGGGGCAACATCTGGGGATAATTCTTCTCTACAAAATTGATCCAACCGGGTGAACACGAGGTGATCAATGGCAAGGTCTTTTTTTCCTTGATTCGTTCGAGCAATTCACTACCTTCTTCCATGATCACGAGATCAGCGGTAAAATTGGTATCCAACACGACATCGGCACCGAGTTTATTCAACGCGGTGACCATCTTACCCTGCACATTGGAACCGGAAGGCATATAAAATTCCTCGCCCAGGGCGATACGGGTGGCGGGAGCAAACTGGACGACGGTAAAAATCTCGGGATCATACAGATAATCAATAACTCTCTCGGTATCATCCTTTTCAGCCAAGGCGCCGACAGGGCACACGAGGGTACACTGACCACAACTGACGCACATGGAACCGCCGAGTTGCAAGCTGTCACGCACACCGATCTCGGCATCGACACCGCTATCGCTGAACACGAGGACATCGGTGCCCTGCACTTCACGGCAAACAGCCACGCAACGTTTGCAGCGAATACACTTGGACATATCCCGTACTAAAGCAATAGATGAATGATCACGGGTACGATTTTCAAAGAATTTAGGGTCATTGTAACGGGTCTGTTGCAAGCCGACAAATTGGGCGACATCCTGGAGTTCGCAATTGCCATGACGGACACAACTGGCGCAATCCTGATTATGATCAGCCAGCAGCAACTCGACTTGCAAACGTTGATTTTCGCGCACATGGGGCGTCCGGGTGAATACTTCCATTTCCTCTTCCATCGGAGTATCACATGCCGTGACCAAATAATGGCGGGCATCACTCTTACGCTGAATCTCGGTCAAACACACCCGGCACGTACCAGGGGTATGATGAATATCCGCCAATTCGCACAGGGTAGGAATAAATTGACCGATGCGGCGGGAAACCTCCAGGATAGTCTCGTCCTTTTCAAATTCCACGGTTTTTCCGTTTATATATCCTTTCATAATTGTTCTCCTGTTTTTATCATTTTCCATCTATTTACCGCTGGGTAATCACGAGGTAAACACGATAGCAACGCATGCAACGGTTGGCTTCGCGATACGCTTCTTCGACGGAAATGGGTTTTTCCACCTCTTCAAACATCAGTTTGCGTACCTCGGGGTCCAGTTCCTTGACTTTCACCCGGTACTGGTGTTTCACGGGTACACGCAGGGCCTGGTAATCCATTTTGCGGATACTCAATAATAATTGACTCATCCGTTTGGGAGCGGAAAATCTGACGCGTCCGTAAGTGAGGTAATCATCAATCGAATCAGCAGCACTGGCACCTTGGGCCATCGCTTCAATCAAGGTAGCGGGGCCTGTGACACAATCACCACCGGCAAATATGCCCTTGTGACCGGTCATCAAGGTATTCTCATCAACACGGATCAAACCCCAACGGGTGAGTTCGATATGATCATCGGGACTCAAAAAGCCATGGTCCACTTCCTGGCCAATGGCGGGCACAATGGAATCAACTTCCAACATATGCTCGGAACCATTTACAGGTCTGACACTGCGTCTGCCTGAAGCATCGGGTTCATCGAGTTCCATACGGATCAATTCGACGCCCTGAACCTCACGGTCCTTGATAATAATACGCATGGGATGACTGAGGAAATGAAAAATCACTCCCTCTTTCTCTGCGGCCTCAACCTCTTCATGGTCAGCGGGCATCTCGTTTCGGCTGCGCCGATAGATGAGGTGAACTTCTTTGACACCCATCCGAAGGGCGGAACGGGCACAATCCATGGCCACATTACCACCACCAACTACCATCATCTTCTCACCGAGGTCCATGGGGATACCGATGTTAATATGATAGTGATTGATGAACAAGAGGAACCGTACACCGGTAATATATCCTTTTAAAGAACGGTCTTCACCGGGAATACCGAGTGCTTTTCCTTTATGGGCACCCAGACCAAGGAACACGGATTTATATCCCTGGGCCAACAAGCTGGTGAGGGTAAAATCAACGCCCATCCGTTTGTTATAATGAATGGTGCCACCAAGGGATTCAAGAATACTGATCTCCTTGCGCAGGATTTCTTCTTTGGGCAACCGGTATTCGGGGATACCCACGGCAGCCATACCACCACCCTCGGTCATCGCCTCGAAAATATCAACGGTATAGCCTTTTAACAGCAGGTGATAAGCGGCAGAAATACCAGCGGGCCCACACCCAATCACGGCGACCTTGAGATCATCGGGTTTTTTATGTTCGATCAACGCGGGTGTAAACCACTGATCGGTGACATACTTTTCTTTGTCCGCGACAAAACGTTTTAATATTTTGATACCAACAGCTTCATCGACCTGGGTACGACGGCAAGCGATCTCACAAAAGCGAACGCACACACGACCACAGGTGGCGGCCATGGGATACTTCTGCAATACTACACCGACAGAATGGGTGAACTTGCCATCTTTAATATAATCAATATATTTGGGTACATCCACATGGGCGGGACACTCTTCGATACAGGGCGCGGTGACATAGGTGGCCCCGGGCTGTTGAAAAACATAATTGCCCTTATCATCGGTGAGTTTTCCCTGGCTCTCAACAGGAACGATAAACTTTTCCAGCTCCTCGCGGAAATATTGGATCATGCCGAGCACGGCGACAGCCGCAGTTTGACCCAAACCACACAGGGAAGTGGTCTTGATATGATCGGCAATGGATAAAATCTCATCCACCAACGCGACGCTACCATTCCCGGCAGCCAGTTCTTTGAACTTGGCGGCGAGAATGCGGGTGCCCACGCGACAGGGAGTACATTTCCCGCAAGATGCGTCTGCCGCACGGGTCATATACTGGACCGCGGCATCAGGTAAATTAACATCCTGATCAAAGATAAAAAAACCATTACCACCAAAAAATGCACGAATCGGATTACCGGGATCAAATGCATCAAAATCCTGAAGTTCAGGCGACTCTTCTATTTCAAAAAAGCGCCGTCCCCGATTATCAATGACCTGATGATCCCATACGCCGTATATTACTTTTGCCATTTGTTTCTCCTTATTTTGCCTCCGGCGGCCAGGGGCGCTTTTGAAAAACTGCCCCTGGACCCCGGAAAACTGTTATATATTATGCTTATATTAGTTTATGTTATTATTATTGATTGCTACTATCTTTTTAGGTTTTTATGTGCTTTCCACGTGGACCTGCTTATTCATTTTTTTGAGCAGGTACTCCAACTCGCGGATGAAATGGAACTTCAAACCGAGATGAATCGGTGTGCCGGGGTTCTGATGGGCGGGATTAATCGCTCGGCCCAATAATATTTTTATGTCATCGGCGCGAAATAGTTCGTTGAAGATCAAAGCGGCCCCATCATTGCGATACTTCACGTCCTTATCCTTGGGATTGAGATTATTTCGTAACATCTCCACTACTTCGGCCAGGGTCAACACGCCTTCCGTCACCAGGTCAATGCCTTCCATTTTACCAATCGCAGGCACAGTGGGAGTACTGGTATGCAGCAACACCTCGATTTCTTTTCCCAGGTAATTGGCGACAATATTACCCGTGGTCCCACCGCAGACAATCTTTTTTCCGGGCGATTCCACGAATTTGCGGGCCACTTCATTATCAAACGACGAATCAGAGGGTGGACCAATCATCACAGTGACGAGACGATTCCGGCGATAATGAACCACCACTACCGTGGCATCATCACCCGGTTGGTCTGCATACAACTTGTTCACTACATCGGAAAGATTCTCGCATAATTCAGTGGCCGTGATATGCGGGGTCAGACAGGTGCGAATATACTTGGCCACGCGATCCCAACTCCAGCCCAGATTCCAGGTGCGACCGATACCGGCATGAATCACACCGTCACTAACAGCCACGAGAAAATCATTTTCCTTTAAGACAAACTTTGATTTCTTGATCTTCATCTTCTCGCTGAAACAAATATCCTCGCCGGGTATATATTGCAACTTGTTATCTGAAAACCACATCAAAGCAGGATTATCATATTCAGCGGACTCCACCGTGCCATCATTGAAAATTTTAACCGCGGTAAAGGTGGAATAGGCAAGATTTCTTATTTTACACACGGGCAACGTTTGGTTAAGCGTATCGGCCACCTCGTTGAGGGAACAGCCTTCGCGTAACATGGTGGCAATGATCCGGGTAGTAAGCGAGGAAAGGATATTGGCTTTGACGCCGCTGCCCAGGCCATCGGCCATCACCATCATGTCGCGGCCTTCACTGCGTTGCACTTCGACACGGTCACCGCAGAGCTCTTCGCCGTGCTTGTTTAAATGCCGGTAAACGACTTCTGTGGTTAGCATCTTTAAAATCCTTCCTGATCCGGTCTGTGCTCGTCAATAGTTAATACCTTGACCAATTTGGAGAGCATTGCCTTCGTTTCCGCAGTCGTTTCTCCCAGCAAGCCAGCAATTTCCTGGGCCACCCGCATCTGTTTTAAAATAACATCGTGCGTATGCTCGGCAATTTCCTTGCGAATTGTGTCCAATTCACCGCGTTGCGCCTCTTCCTTGGTGACATCATGAAAAAGACCCACCACCATCCGCTCATCAATCATGGGATAGGCTACCAAGCGAACCCAGCGTTTGCTTACCTCGATATAAATCTTCTCTTCTACCAGGGATTTAAGGGAATCTGCTTTGAGAAAGGGAGCGATATCGGTCATGATACTCTTAATCGAACGACCCGTCATTTCCCGGCCCGGTTCCAAATTAAATAACTTGAGGAAGGAGGGATTGGTGGTTAAAATCTTCATCTCGCGGTTCAGCAATACCACGCCGTTGGGTGTATGTTCGACGATAATATTGGAAAAGCTTTCCGCTTTCTTGCGCATGAAAGGGAGACACATCTCGGCTTCAGCCATACCATGAAACACGGCGTGAGCTTTTTCCAGGCAGGTCGCATAACCGCAGCCCCCGCAATTTAATTCATCTTCTTTATACAACTTGCCGATCAGTTTTAATATCTCCCTGATATCCTGGTCCGTGGGTTGTTTGTATTCTTTTTTGAGGTCGCGGTAGTTGCGCACCAATAACTCGGGTAGCGGGAACTCTTGCAAGGGTTGGACCTTATCGGTTTTATCTTTCTGGTAGCGGGTCACAATAACCCGGTTGATGGGATTTAGTTCTTTCCAGCCCAATGGTCCGTTGATGCATCCCCCATCGCACATCAACAAATCTACAAATTGCAGGTCCGGGTACTCTTCCGGTTTAAAATGTTCCAGGAAAGATATAATATTATTTTGTCCCGAGATGCTCAGGTGGCGGAAAGAAGTGTAATCCGATTCGAGGTCTGCCGCTTTTAAGATACCACCGCGAATAGGAAAGAGCCGGCCCATTCCTGGGGCGGTGCGCTCAAAATCTTGATCATCGGTCAGGGCATTCACATCAATGCCGCTGTCTGCCAACCATTCATCCAATTCCAAAAAAGAGAGGGGATAATCGACCAGACCTTTAACCGCGTCTTCCATCACTTCCTGTTTTTTAGCCGCGCAGGGAGAGATAAACACGACCCGGACATCTTCGCCGTAATGAGCCTTGATTAATTTGGCATGGGCGATGACGGGGGAATCGGCGCGCGACATGTGGGGTAAAAAATGGGGAAAATAACGTTCCACGAGATTGACAGCAGAAGGACAGGCAGAACCAAACCAGAACCCGGGGGTTTGTTGCATTTCATAGCGCGTGGCCATAGCTGTATAATAGGCGCCAAAGGCAGTCTCTTCCACGTAATGAAAACCCAGTTTCTTCAATACCGCGATAATCTTTTGATAATGATAGTGGTTAAAATAGGCGGCAAAAGAGGGGGCCAAGGAAGCAATCACAGTCTCACCGCTGGCCAACAGGCCTTTCACTTCCGGCAGATAGGAGCGGGCCTTTTTCGCTCCCTGGGGACAGGACCGGATACAATTGCCACACAGCACGCAACGCTCCTCGACGATCCGGGAAACGCTGTTTTCAAATTTAATTGCTTTCACCGGGCATTCTTTCAAGCATTTGTTGCAATCCCGGCAGTTTTTGGAATCAGTTTCAATCACCCACATATCGCCTCCTGGACATGGACCCGTTTGGTCGCGAAATATTACGCTTTTAAAGAGGGTAAAATAGTATCGTAGAACACTTTTTCAGCTTCATCGGGGCGGACTTTATAAAAATTCTCGCCGAATTTTACGGTGACGCCGTTATCCGAGCATTTGCCCATGCAAAAACTTCCTTTCAGAATAATCTTGCGGGTAACACCCTCCTTATCCAACAGTTGTTTAAACAATCTCACCACTTCTTCCGAACCTTTCAAATGACAGGAACTACCGACACAAATCATTAATTCCATTGGTATCACTCCTTTTCTCACACGATTTTTCATTTCGAAGATCAACTGGTACAAGCTAACGCCGATATATTGATTATGGACCACCACGTTTTCCGATAGTTCCAGCAATACGGGTGAAAAATTCCAGAAGGCTTCAATGCCGCATTTTTCAGCATACGAGGCGACTTCTTGGGCTACTTGGGCGGGAACCGCCACGATAGCCATCTTAATATCGGCATTTTCATGTAAATAGGTGCTCAGATGCGAGATATGAAACACCGGTATACCGTCGACCGTCTGCCCGATTTTGTCATCTGCATTATCAAAGAAGGCGGCAAAGGTAATATTGATCTTCCCAAATTCTTTATAGCCTGCCAGAGCGCGGCCCAGTTTACCGCCGCCCAGCACAACGATGCGATTTTCTATTTCCATACCCAGAAGTTTCAAAAGTGTTCTGTTCAGCATTTTGACATTATAACCGACCCGGGATTTCCCTTTCTTATCCAGATGGGTGTAAAAATCCTGCCGCACCGTTGAAGGTGTCGAGCCAGTCAGCGCCGCCAACTCCTGGGAGGAAATAGTTCCCTTGTCCCGGGGGAGCTTTGCAATCACTTCTAAGTATCTTCCTAATCGTCCAATCGCATTCATTTCGTCAATAGTTTAACAAATATGAATATATTTGTCAAGAGATTAACGAATAGAAATTTTTTTTTCTTGTATTGCTTATTTATAACAGTACTTTCGACGATTTAAGAAATGTTTTATAACGATACTTCGTCGAGGAAAAAAATGTTAATCTTGGGCAAATACTGCGAATCCAACCTGAATTCGACGCCAAATTAAAAGGAAGAATGGGAGAGGCAAATTTTGCCGGGCTTATTCCAACCGATTTGTTGAATTTCCAATGGTGGGGTGAAAAAGCGATAGTTCAAGTTTGGATTCCCAGTCTTTTAGTAGAATTTCCACCGAATTCATTGGAAAACGAACGCTACTGTTGGTTTTTCTACGAATTCATTGGAAATCGAACGCTACGGTTGGATTTTCAACGAATTCATTGGAAATCGAACGCTACGGTTGGTTTTTCTACGAATTCATTGGAAATTGAACACTACGGTTGGTTTTTCTACGAATTCGTTGGAAATTGAACACCACGGTAGGTTTTTCTACGAATTCGTTGGAAATTGAACACCACGGTTGGTTTTTCTACGAATTCGTTGGAAATTGAACACCACGGTTGGTTTGCCAACGAATTCATTGGAAATAGTACTCATGGGTCGATTCTCTAAGAAATAGAAGAAATGATCATCCACGGGTATTATTATACTTTGAATCAAGAAAATTTTCAACTCAAAAAAGCGGTACAAAAAAAAATTATTTTGCCACAGTTTTGGGTGTTGGTTTAAACGGGTTCAATAATTCCGCCTGCCCCTTTCGACTTTAAAAGAGAGCCGTCGAGTAGGAAGCGATACCACCAACGTCGTAGCGCTCCGTGGGATTATAAACGGAAAGAAATTCCTGCCAATCGAAGTACTTGGAAACAGTTGAATAAAATAATGCGACAAGGATGTCGCGTCTACGTAGACGCGCCATCCTGGCGCATTAATAAGCGGCGAAAACAGGGTCTTGGATAGGATTTCGAGGGAGTTTTTTGGAAGAATTAGAAGAATATTTGGCATTTTAACCTCTATATGATATACTATTGGTGTGTTTATACCGCGAGGAAACAGGACGTGTGTGATGAGCAAGGTTTTTTTAAGTTATTACCAAAAGGATGAACGGTTTGTCAGTGAATTATCTAACCGCTTAACGCGGGATGGTGTGGAGTGTGTATCCGATAAAGAACCCATCCCCTGGGGCGACAATTGGATGGTTCATGTGGCCAAAAGATTGGATGAATGCGATTTTATTGTCCCCATCTTAACCCCGGATTACTGCCGCTCCCAATGGCCTCAATTGGAACAAACCGCCTTGATGGCTGAAAATTCCGAAACACGAATGAAAAAAATACGGCCTCTGTTGTTAAAAGAGTGCCCAGCGCAACTGCCCCAGTTTCTAAAACCCATTCAAGCCATTGATGTTTCCTCCGCTGAAAAATTTGAAACCAATTACCCCACCATCTGCCAGGGTCTGGGTGGAGTCTATAAGGAACCCCCACGGATTTTAAAAAGGAAATTATTGCCCCTCAGCGTCTCCACATTCTCGACATTGATTAACGATAATTATATCTATGTGGATAAAACCAAATATATCTATAATCTGGTGGCCAATGGTGGGGCTTACTTTTTATCCCGTCCGCGGCGATTCGGGAAATCATTGTTAATTTCCACCATAAAAGAGATTTGCCAGGGTAACCGCGATTTGTTCCAAGGATGTTGGATTTATGACCGCATCCAATGGGAGAAATACCCCGTGATTCACCTGGACTTCTTGAGAATCGATTATAAAAACCTGGGGCTGGATAAGGCATTGGATAATACATTGAACCTTATGGCAGGGGAGTTTAAAGTCCAGTTGCAGGGGGATAGTATTGTCGAAAAATTCATGGACCTAATCCGTAAATTGGCCAAAGATAAGCGGGTTATTGTCCTGATCGATGAATACGATAAACCACTCACGGATTATATTGATAATTTAGAAAAAGCCGAAGAGAACCGGGATACACTCAAAAGTTTTTATTCTGTCCTCAAAGGCCTGCAAGAAAACATCAGGCTCCTTTTTATGACCGGGGTTTCCCGCTTCAGCCGGTTATCTATTTTCAGCGATTTGAACCATCTGGTGGACCTCACCTTTCTTTCAGATTATGTGCCCATACTGGGATACACTACCGAGGAAATAGAACTGCATTTCCATCATTATATCCAAGAGTATCTGGACACCGTTCCTGGTTATACGCACGAGGAATTATTTAAAAAGTTAAAAGAGTATTATAACGGTTATTCCTGGGACAGCAAATTTTTTGTTTACAATCCTATTTCAATCATGAGTTTTTTTCTCCATAAAGAGTTTAAATCCTTCTGGTTTGCCACTGGCACGCCCACTTTTCTTGCTAAAATGGCAAGAACAAGGGCGATTGATGTGCGCGGGTGGGACTCATTCAGAGTGAACGAACAATTCTTCGATAAATTCGATATCGCCAATATCAATATGAACCTGTTGCTTTTTCAGACCGGTTATTTGACTATCAAAAAACATGTCGGTAACAGGTACGTGTTATCCTACCCCAACCGTGAGGTTGAGAATGCATTTCTCTATAATTTATTGGAAGAGTTCTCCGGGCAGCCCCAAGATGTTTCTGACAGTCTTGGTCTGGATATAAAAGAGTCTCTGGAAAACAACGACATCACGGGGTTCATTGATAAAATGAAATCTTTTCTCGCCGCGATTCCCTATCCCCTGGTAGCGGGAGAAGTAGAAAAGTATTATCACCTGGTTTTTTATCTGGTTTTGAAGCTGGCCATGGGCAAAGTTTACCCGGAACATTTCAGCAATCGTGGCCGGATTGATATGCTGGTAGAGACAGACCAATATATCTATATCATCGAGTTTAAAATGGGCAGTGCGGCCAAAGCCCTCAAGCAGATCAATGATAAAGCCTATTATGAACAATTCATGGGGCAATCAAAAAAAATAATCCTGATCGGCATCGGCTTTGACGCTGAAAAAAGAAATATTTCCGACCATGTGCAAGCCGAGATAAAATCATAGGAAAACATAGGTGCCAGGCCAGAGATTCCATGTAATCAATAGCGATTTTTCCGATTAAAATCTACCTCGGATGATAGTATTATACTAGTAGAGGAAAAAAGGAATGAAGACAAAAGTAAAAATGCTTTATTGGAAGCACTCCAACAAACGGCGCTAGGCGCAGTTCGATTATTACTATAGAGAAATTCTTGCAAATCGAAACTCTTGGAGACAGTTGAATAAAATAACGCGACAAGGATGTCGCGTCTACTAAATGCGCCATCCTGGCGCATTAATAAGCGGCGAAAACAGAGTCTTGGATACGATTTCGGGCCAGTGTCTTGGAAGATAAACGAGTTGGAAGGGAGTGATCTCCCCTCCAACCTGAATACCAACCATTTCAAACACAGCCCCTCACCTCCAAAGATTTTTCTTTGGAAGTTCCAATCAGGCGTGATTGATAGCAAGCATAGGAATTATTTCACTTAACTCATGAAAAACCACGTTAAGCTTCAATAAACTTTCCTATTTGAATTTGACCATTTCAAGCTACACTGCTACCACCACCATCATTGGTACCACATAGGCATCCACGGGCGCCTTGGCCAGAACCGCCAACACATCTACAGCCCTCAAGACCGAATGTGCCTTCAACAATAGATTCATCTGGAACAAAAGCCAAAGGATTCAGCATACTTACCTCCATTATTTTTTTATTTTCAGGCATTATTTGCCTATTTTTTCTTGATCAAAAATAAACAGGAGATGAATTTTTCCGTTGGATAGGATTGGAAAAAAATCGAAGGTTTTTTGATGTCCATTGGGAACAATACGGTTAGGTGTGAGAAATAGACTTCAGTGTATGGTTGAGAGGGAATGGGGGCATGATTTCATTGCAGCATGTCCAATATGAAAAAATTCTAGTGATCATTTCATCATTATATAATATAAATGAAACAAAATCAACATCAAGACATGTATTTTTTTTGTATATCAAAAAACTTCAGGGTTAAAAAACCCGGTTCTTTTTTTGTCAAATGCGTAGTCCCCAGAAAATCTCCCAATACCCCAACACCATAGACACGGCTTGTAAAAATGATTAAAGATTTTCACGTGCCAAGCCGATGTGTCCCTCAATCTCTGTCCGCACTATTAATGCAGTCTCATCCGGCAGCAGAGCAGAGATACCCGTGATATTTTCGAAGTTATACAGGTTGTTCAGTATGTGGATACAATTATATTCATTGTTTTTTCAGGAAATAGTTGAAGAAGAAAGGTGGAGAGGACTAACCACCTCCCCACCTTTGGTACAAAAATTTATAAATACACTGTTACCTCCAAACAATTTGTAAGTGGTTCAATGAATTTATTTTTTACTCTCGTCATATGATAAGCCACCCAATCTATGATTGATTTATTTTGCCAGTTCATAGCTGTACTTCGCCAGTAAAATCGATTCATCCTCGTTCTCTTCATTTCCTTCTTCAAAATACATGTACTTATCAGTCACCAACAATGGTAATTTATGGACACTCACTTCACCCCGATATTCCCCGGTTATTGAGAAGACATCCACCGGGTAGGGTGGCTTATCCGTGGTGGTATCTGGCTTGATACGAAACACAAACACATACTTGGATGTAGGTCTTGCGGTATAGAAATACATCTTGTTTTTGGGAATCAAGGACACTAAATATTTTTTGACAGGAGGTGATAAATAAGTATCATTGAGGAACAGTTTGGAAAAGTATTCTCGCTCTTTTTCCGTTATCCTTTGACCCTCTACTTTTCTGCGAATTATCCTGACCACTTTTCCTTGGCTATTTAATAGCTTTAATTCATATCTATCTGTAAGTCCGGCAATGGCATGATCATTGTAACTCTCAAAAATCAGGTCAGGAAACAACTCGATATTTTTATGCCAAATAGTCCCCACGTTTGGCACCTTGATAATCCCGCCAGTGGTAGTATATAACTTGGAATTCAAAAAATTCACCGATGAATCGATCAAAAACTGCTGCCTATAACGTAACATCCTCTGAAACACCACATAAAAAATGTCTCCGGCAATATACTTGATATTGGACAGGCCATCCTTCTTCTTGGCGAAATTGATTTTCTTAATAAGCTTTCCTGATGTAGTGGATATTGTTGCAAAATTCGCCCATTCCGTTACGATGATCCCAGTTTGCTTGGAAAAAAACACGCCAAAGGGTTGACTCCATTCCAGCGGACCTTCTCCGCGGCTGCCAAAGTTCAGCAACTCCTTACCATCCTTTGAGAATTTTCTCACATTGCACTTCTTGCCGTCCAGCACGTAAAAATTTTCCCCATCGTCCTCACATACCGAATCTAATTGAAAAAACTCTTCGCCTGTGGTTCCCAATTCCAAAACTTTCTTCATGTTCAATTTTAAATCGCCAGCATACCCCCACACTCCAGTCAAAATCAGAGCCACGATGGCCATGCTCCATACGATTAATCTTTTTTTCCCATTCATCTTCATGTTAATTTATTCTCCTGTATCGTGGTTATTTTGTCTCATCAACCGCTTTCTTTCATTGTTTGTCTGCCTCATTGGTCCTCTTTCCAGTCCGGCTTGAATACCTTGAAAAATTTGACCGGTACATCCGAATCCACTTTCATAGCAGAACCTTTTCCTGGATTTTTATTATTTATGTTCAAAGTTATCTTCTCTTCATGTTAGGCTTTATTACTCACTTCAGATACTGTTTCAGTCCACATCCGCTCTATATGATCCTGTTTTAGGTACTGGCAATAAAAATTATTGGTCTTACAGAAATCCCCGTATATATTATATGTCATGGCCAAACATCCACCAGCGCATAAGTGTTTAAAATCACACTCCGAGCAAATAGCAATGTCATTGATATCAAAAGCTCTTAACTTGGAAATTATGGCCGACTCTTTTAATAGTTGTCCCAGTCGTTTTTCTCGCAAGTTACCGCACTTTAATTCAGGCTTGTGCAACAGGTGACAGGGATATACATTCCCATCATAAGAAATTCCAATCTCACCATTGGCAATGCCGCAACTAAAGCGAAATTGTGTCCGAGTCGTCGTTACTCCCGAAAACCTGGAGTAATACTCCTTCACCCGTTCCTGTTCCTTCAGTAATACAGCGATCTCCGGCAATAAATCGCCATATACCGCCTCATTGGTGTCGTTGGGAGAATATAATGATGCGGTATATAAATCACAATGCAACTCCTCTAACACTCCCCGCCGTGTTGCCAGCATCTCTCCAACATTAACCCTGGTGATCACGGAATTGACCCGAACCTTACCACCACTCGCCTTTAATAACCGGATACTTGCCAATACCTTATGATAAGTGTCCTTCCCCCGCATCTGTTCGTGGGTTTCCTGGTTCATGGAATCCAAACTTATGGATATGTAGTCAAAGGTGGTTACGATCTCCTTGACATTGTTCTGGTCAATCAACAGTCCATTGGAAATAAGTTCTGTTCTTAAGCCCAATTCTTTGGCATATTTTCCAATTGCCAGGGTAAAGGGATTCAATAGGGGTTCTCCACCGGTAAATAAAAAACGCTTTACCCCCAAATCCCTGGCATCTTCAACCAACTGCATGTACTCGGCAAGACTCATTTCCAATTCCGACTGGTATTTTGTGCTCTCATGGCCGTGTTTCCGGTCTTCCTGGTTATAGCAATATCTACATTTTAAGTTACACTGGTTAGACATCATCATATAGATATCAGCGGGTACGTCCAAATAAAACAACTCTCTTTTTTTCTTCTGATATTCGCGGGTATGTAAAAAACCAACCTGCACCAGGTTCTCAATATATGTATTGATGACCTTTTCGATATTTTCCGCTGTCTCGCTGGGGAATTCATTGGCAAAAGACAGGCACACGCCTTTTATGGTGCCCTCTCTTTTTAATGCCTCCAGTATTTTCATTCCATCCGGGTTCACCCGGATCCAGACCACATTGACGGGATCATAAAGCAGATTCCATTCATCCCTTTTATAATGATTGTACCGGGGTGGCAACACAATTTTTTCTTCCATTGTTAGCACTGGACATCTCCTCCTTCTTGCTCTAACGGGACATTGGGTACAATACTCATCTCGAACATTCCATTGACGGTGATTTCTTTGTTGATGGCACAATAATACTGGTTATTTTCCAAAAAATCACCGGTTATACGCAAATGACTTGCCCGGCATCCTCCACCACAGAGGTATTTTATCGCGCACGCTTGGCAACCCTCCAATTGGTCCACGGTAAATTCACGAAGTCTCTTAAAGATCGGCGAATTTTCCAATATATTCTTCAACGAATCGGTCTTGATATTGCCGCCACAAAACTCCTCATTTAATAACGATTGGCATGGAAACACATTTCCATCTGCTCCGATGGCTATTTCACCCGAACAAATCCCACAATGGTTGCTCAAACCTGTGGCCGATTTGTTCCCATTGCGATAATTGAGCTGGTTGCGTATCTGTCCATATTTAATAACAAATTCATTCACCGCGGGCAAATTCTGCTTTGCCTCTTCCATTGGGATATAAGCCTGGGAATTAAAGGATAAACAACCCAATTGGTTTACAAAATAATCCCAGGACGTTAGCACACTGTCTATATTTTCTGGACGTGTGACCCCCAGACAGGACACCGCCCCATTCAATTCCCGCAGATACTGAATCCCCCGTAATGCCCCTTTATGAGCGCCATTTCCCCTCATGATATCATTCTCTGCCTCGATACTACTGTCAATACTCACGGAAATTCGGTCAAAATAGCGAATCAACAAAGCCGCCTTTTCCTTCGTGATCATTGTCCCATTTGTGATGATACTCGTACGAAATCCCATTTCCTTAGAAATACTGGCAATCTCAAAAATATCTTCACGTATCAGGGGTTCACCACCACTATAGACCACCGCTTTGATTCCCAACTGCTTCGCCTGTTGAAATAACAGCCGATAATCTTCCACAGTCAATTCATTGTAGGATTTTTTCTCTGTATAATAGTGTCGCTCTTTGTGATTGTAGCAATAGGCACATTTTAAGTTACAGCGATAGCTGGGGTGGATATACAATGTTTTTGGGATGATGCTTTTTTGAGGAAAAGTAATCAATCGGGGGTGATATTCTTCGCGGTGAAGATATCCTGCTTTTTCCACCATATAGATCACGAATTGCTCAATGGTCGCATCATCCGCCGCGTATTTTTGTTTTAATTGTTCAACCGCCCCGGCATAATCCGAATCAAGTTCAAATTCCGAAAGAATCTTTTTGCCGTCTTCATTTACCTTGACCCACATCATACTGGTGGGATCAAAATAAACATACCAATTTTCCTTTTGATAGATGACTCTGTTAGGAGGGGAAATAATTTTGTTCATTATTTTTCCTTAAATAACTAGATAAACAAGGTGGAAGAGAGCGATCTCCCTTCCACCCTGAATACCAACCATTTCAAACACAGCCCCTCACTTCCAAAGATTTTTCAACTGGCAGTTCAGGGCCTAACTTCAGAATAGAAATCACGTTACTTCTCTCATAAAAAGACCGAGATCAGTTTAAGTCAATTTTTCTATTCAATTACCCAACTCAGGGCTCAATACTGATACCAACGCCATTTACAGAACCACATGTGCAATCTTTAACACCCGATCCCACGTACTGATCACAGGCACAATAAGGGATTCGATTCAATTCTGTCACATCCGGGACAAACGCTAAAGGATTCATATGATACCTCCATTTTTTTTATTTTCAGGCACTATTTGCCTATTTTTCTTAAGCAATAATAAACAGGAGATAAACTTTTAATGATCTTAGGAAAATTGAGCGGGAAAGCGTTCATCATCGGCGATTACTCCACATTTAATTGAAAGAGTTTTTTCAAATAAATGGCCACACCCTCCTCGTAAACGGAGGGTACGATATGGGAGAATTCTTCTTTTAATTCTGGCATGGCATTGTCCACCAGCACAGGATGTCCCACCAAGCGTAGCACTTCCCTATCGTTAAAGTTATCGCCGAAATAAACCACCCGTGAAAGGGGGATATCCAGTTCCAAACAGAGTCGTTTCAGTGCCAGGTCTTTGCGCACCTCGGCATGAACCACTTCCAACCACGAGCCTTTGGATTCGCGGACATAAATTACTTTAAACGTGTTTCCAATCAGTCTTTCGATATCTGTCCGCACTTTTAATGCCGTCTCATCCGGCAGTAAGGTAGAGATACCCGTGATGTTTTCGAAGTTGTCCAGGTGATTCAGTCGTTTAAATGCATCGGCCAGGGCGGGGACATCCTCATAATGAACATAAAAATTGCCGAAGTCCTCTGCTTGGCCCTTATAGATAATTACCGGTAACAACTTCTCTTCAAGGTAGCCGTAAAGTTCCTTGGCCGAAGCTTCTGGGATACGGTACTCCCAGACCAATGCCTTTTTTTTTATGCACAAGGTGCCATTTTGAGGAAGGAGCAATATTTTTTCGTTCAGGTTCCGCGTGTACCGCAATGTCGTAAAATAATTATACCCAGTAATCAGGGCCACTGGCACCCCATTATTGGCCAGTTGGTTCAACACCGAGGCTGTAAAATCAGGCACTCCCTGACTTCCGCGAATCAGAGTGCCCCCCATATCCGAAGCAACCAGCAATGGCACAGCAATCTTATCATTCTCTGTTTTCATAGAAGGATTATACCTGTTTGTGAAAGAAAAAACAATGGTTTTTTAAATAGTCTGGATTCACTGCCAAATTTCTGAAATGGTTGTGGACGATATGGACTTAATGGACGATATGGACAAAAAAATGCTTTTATTTTCGGTCCATATCGTCCACATCGTCCATATCGTCCACTCTGTCCATGTTTTTTAACGAATCTGATCGTGACTCCAGGATAATCAGCACAAATCGCTCGCCCCGTTGCAGTCGCAACGTTTTTGTGTTAAAATACAAGCATTATATCAAATATAAACATAATGAAGAGTTTGAGGATTAAAGTTGTTTTGTTTTTCTGTTTTGTAGCCATGATGTCCCTGGCTTTTTCTTATCCAGCCAGCTCAGAAGATAATACTATCGAAACCACACCCGAAAGACTAAAAGCACACCTGATCATTAAATTCGCCGACCTCATCCAGTGGCCGGAAAATTCCTCCAGCATGGACCCCCGTTCCCCATTCATTATCGGTATCATGGATGCTCCAGCCCTGGCTTCCAGTTTAGCCGAAATGACCTGGAGTATCAAAATAAATGAAAAAAAAGTAAAAGTGATCACTATCTCAGACTTTTCAGAGATAAAAAACTGCCACATCTTGTTCATATCAGAGCTCTCCAGCAGAAAATTCTATCAGGCCCTCGAAACTATCGGGAATTTTCCCATTTTAACCATTGGCGACTCCAGAGATTATGAAAAAAAAGGAATCATGATCAATCTGTTTTCCACTCCCGATCAACAACGTTTAAAGTTCGCCGTGAATTGTCTGGCTGCCAAAAAAACCGGCATCAGTATGACCTCGAAAATTTTAAAATATGCAGCCACAGTTATTAAATAAAATGAAAATGAAGAAGATCGGAAATCTTAAAATAAAACACAAGTTGATCGCTATCATTATATCCATCACCCTCTTCATCTTATTCATCGGCTTTGGCATCATTATCTACCACAACCAATCCACTCTGCGTCATTCTTTTATGACCGAAACAAGCACTATTGCCAATGTTTTTGGAAACGGTCTGGTTTCCGTGCTCTCCTTCTCTACAGATATTGTAAAAGAAGGTAAAGATGAGATCGAAAAATTCACAGGCGAAATCCCTGCAACCAAAAACATTTTCGTTTTCGGCGAAAATGATGAATTGTTAATTAACTGGAACAGGTCGAATTCAGACAAAATAGAAATACCCCCCGTACCCCAAACTCCTATCATTGAATTTAGAGACAAGCACCTCCATGTTTTTCGCCAAATCATCCATAAAAATAAAAAATTTGGTACATTGTATCTCCGTGTATCCACCAAAGAGCTGGATTCAAAAATTAGAAATTTACTTATTACCATGATATTGATGATAGTCATCTTATTACCCCTGTCACTGTTACTGGCAACCAAATTACAAGCTATCATCTCCAAACCAATCCTAGCCTTGGGCCACGCCACCAGAAAAGTTTCCAGCGAAGGGAACTATTCCATTCGCGTCCAAAAAATGAATAACGACGAAGTAGGCATGTTATACGACAGCTTCAACGACATGATGTCACAAATCCAGAAACGGGATACCCAACGTGATCGGGTGGAAAACGAACTAAAAACCACCGAATTCTTCCTCAGCAGCGTCATGGAATCTATGCCCTCCATTTTAATTACTATCGAAAAAGACGGCATCGTCACCCAATGGAATAAAGCAGCCGTACAATTAACGGGGATAGAACCCAATCAAGCCAAAGGAAAATTCCTCTGGGATTTACTACCGGCTTTTGAAAAGTACAAAGAACCTATCTCGAATGTGTACCGCTCGCAAAAAACAATCCAATTCTATAAAGAATCACTCAAAATCAAGGAGAATACTCTCTATCTCAACGTGACCATATTTCCATTATTAGATACCCAGACTCCCAGATTCGTATTCATGATCAACAATGTAACCGAAATTGAATCGAAAGAACAGCAATTGCGCCAATCCCAGAAAATGGAGACCGTGGGCACACTGGCTGGTGGCCTGGCCCATGATTTTAACAATGTTCTCGGCGGTATCATCGGCACCATCTCCTTATTCAAATATAAAGTATCCAAAAAACGGGAAGTTACCCAGTCCGAGGTGGAAAAATACTTTAACACTATCGAAGATTCAGCCAACCGTGCTTCCGATATGGTTCAACACCTCCTCTCCTTAACCCGCAAACAGGAACTCTTATTCGCCCCCACCGATTTAAACACCATCATCAAAAGTACGATCAAAATATGCAAGAATACCTTTGATAAAAGCATTGAGATCAATGCTATTTTTACCAAAGAACCAGCCATAACCAATGTCGACGCCACCCAGATCGAACAATCACTCCTCAACCTCTGCATCAATGCCTACCATGCCATGACCCTGATGAGACACGAAGGAGAAAAATTCGGCGGCTATTTAAATATCACCCTGGAAAAAATCAAAACCGATAAGTATACCTTCCACCCCCCCCAGCAACACAATGAAAGCAGGGACGAGGAATTCTGGCGGATTTCAGTCGATGATACCGGCGTAGGCATGAATTCCAAAACACTGGGCAAAATATTCGATCCCTTTTTCACCACCAAAAAAGATGGCAAAGGCACCGGGCTGGGACTGGCCATGGTGTACAATATCATCACGCAACACAAGGGCTTTATTGATGTCTATTCCCAAGAAGGAATCGGCACTACCTTCCACATCTACCTGCCCGTTCATTCCAGTGTTTTTCTGGAAAAACAAAACCAACCCAGCGAAGAGATATTCATGGGAGAAGGATTGATACTGGTCATTGATGACGAGGAAATCATGCGCCAAACCGCCAAATCGATTCTGGAAGAGTGCGGTTATTTTGTTCTTCTGGCGGAAAACGGCGAGGAAGGCGTACAATTATACAACACCCATAAAGATGAAATAAAAGCTGTCCTATTGGACATGATCATGCCCAAAATGTCCGGTAAACAAGCCTATATCGAACTGGCTAAGATCAATAAAGATGTAAAAGTATTGCTGGCTTCCGGTTTCAAACAAAACGGACGCATCGAATCAATCATGGAACTGGGAGTCAACGGATTCATCCAAAAGCCCTACTCCTTGCTCAAGCTGGCCAATTCACTCCACCAGATCATCGAAGGAAAAGATCATAAATTAGCGTACATCCAGCCGGAACCCTAACCTGATTTTTTCAGCACGTCGACAAAAAATTCCAATTCCTCTTTAGTTCCCAGAGTCGCACGGATATACCGTTGCAATAACACATCTTCCCCAGGTACTTTGGCCACGATGATTCCAAACCGTTCCAAAAAGTTCATCAACTTAAGCGCGGAAAAATCCTGGTGTCGGAGCATCATGATGTTCGTTTCCGAATTAATATACACAATATGAGGCAAGGTTTTTAGTTTATTGACCAAGAAGCGGTTTCTTTTTTTTACATTTGTGCGCACCGTGTTAAGGTACTCCATTTGCTCCAGGGCCAGGGCGGCAAAATCAAAGGAGAGCTGGGTAATAGGAAAATTAGCCCGGTGAATCCGCAGTGCCCGCTGGATATCACTGTTCCCGCACATGGCATAACCCACCCGCATGTTGGCCAAGCCATACGCTTTAGAAAAAGTTCGCAACACGATTAAATTACTGTATTTATGCAAAAGAGACGATGCCGAACGAACCCCTCCCGCCACATCCGTGTACTCTCCATACGCTTCATCCAGCACGACAAACGCATAATGATCAGCCGCGTCGCGCACAATCTCCTCCACCATTTCAATCGGACTAAAAACCCCCGTGGGATTATTGGGATTAGCAATCCAGATCAATTTTGGATTTAGCCGCCGCAATATTTTTCTATACTCCTCGAATACTTCCGGCGTCCACGAAAAGTTATCCTCTTCTTTCAAATGCAAAAATATCGGCACCGCCCCCATACGTTTGGAATACTCATCGAAAAGAAAAAAAGAGGGTGTATTCACCATGATACGATCATTTAATTCCAGAAAGGCCGAGGCAATATTACTGAGCATCTGTTCCAAACCCGCAGACAATTGAATCCATTCAGGAAAAATACCGTGCAATTCCGCGATTTTTTTTCGTAAATCCAGGCAGATAAATTCCGGGTAATTCTTCACGTACTCCTTGATATCACCCTGGCTCAGTTCCTTGAATCGTTCCACCACCGCATCCGTACAACCGTCGCAACTCTGTCCCAGATCAAAGCGGTAGATTTTTTCCAGTTTATGCCTTTCCTTCAATATTTTCATATACTCCTGGATATAGAATTCCTTGGTGATATACCCCCCGATCTTATCATAAAGGGCGCGTTGAGTGCCAATATTAAAAAATGTGTGGGTCTTTATTTTTGAAATTGCTCTTTCTTCTTCCATTTAACACCTATTAACCTCCGTCACGCATCTGCCAAAACATCCTGCATATAATTTTTCGCCTGCACCCTCATAATACATCCCGATGCATCATCATATATTTTGCACCCGAATTTAAAGAGTCTCCACTTCCAACTTCTTATTATAATTAACATCTTTCAGAAAGTCAACAGGATCACAATAGTAATTATTTTTGGTTAATATCTTTTTATTCAATAGAAATCTTACCGCCGCTCATATCCGTCACCGCTTTGGCGACATTCGCCATTTGTGCTACCGGAACCGCCAGTTTCAGCGCTACCCCGTTCGCCCTATATTCCCGGTGCAGGATATCCAGGGAAAAACGTTGCACCACCTGCATGATTTCACCCGTCAAATCATAGGGGAAGTTCAGAGCCACCTCTTTTTTAATATAAACCGTCACCGCAGACGAGATATCCAGCACCTTTCTGGCACCAGCCGCGTACGCCCTCACCAGACCTCCCGTACCCAGTTTGATCCCCCCGAAATACCGCACCACCGCCACCAGCACATTCAAATAATCCTTGCTTTTAATCTCATTGTAAATTGGAAACCCCGCCGTGCTCCCCGGTTCACCATCATCGCTAAAACGAAAATAGGCTTCCTCGCCTTTTTCATTGCCCAATCGAAAAGCAAAACACACATGGTTGGCGTCGCGGTACTCTTTGCGCAAGCGGGAGACTACCCCATCCGCTTCTTCCGCACTAGTCACCGGGAAAACAAAAGAAATAAACCGAGAATTCTTCTCCCTGAACTCCTCCGGCCCACACGCGCTGTCAATTGTCACAAAAAATTCTTTTTCACCCGGCATTTATCTTCCTTCTGAAGCCCCATACCAGCCTCATTTTCACATTAATTTCTAATAATATAGCGCTTTCCAGTTCCTGTCAATAGGATTGCCATTCTTCTTTAAAGATTGTTGACCTCACCGGAAATAAAAATTCTATTGACTTTACCATGGGAAACGTGTAATATTTTCCTTTAATTTCTAATTCAAGGAAAAGATATCATGCCTATTTCCATTAATACACAGTTAATCATAATCGTGGATTATTTTATACTCCTCGTAGGCTTGGGCTTATTTGCCCGCAGGTATTCCCGCAATTCCACAGACTTTTTAATCGCTGGACGTAATCTCGGAATCGTCCTCTGCACCGCCGCCATCGCCGGCGAATGGGTCGGTGGCATGAGCACCGTGGGAACAGCCGAAAAAGCATACACCAGTGGTTTTTTTCCTATCTGGTATAACATCTCCACAGCCATTGGCATGGTAATCTTCGGCTTCACCCTGGCTTCCGTGTACCGGAAAAACAACGTTCATACCGTGGGCGAAATGATGGAGAAAATTTTTAACCGTAGAACCCGCATCATCACCTCCCTCAGTTTTGCCGCCGCCTTTGTCATTCTCGGTTATATCCAGTTTCAAACCATCGGTAGTATTGCCGCCCAGGTGTTGCATATTGACTATACCACCGCTGTCATTGTTTCCGGTATCCTCATCACCATTTACGTTTATTTCGGCGGCATGCACAGCATCGCGCTGACCAATTTCGTGCAGTTCATCTTGTTATATGTCACCTTGATCACCGTATTCATACTGGTATTGATTAAAACCGGGGGCTACGGTGGATTATTTACCAAACTGGCCGAAGTATTACCCGCCGACCAGGTGGCCAATTTCAGAAATCCACTTTCCCTCGGTTACGGCCCCGTGATTTCCTGGCTAATCGGTGGTATACTCGCCGGATTTGCATCCCAAGCGTCCATTCAGCCCGTGTTTGCCGCCCGTGATATTCACACCGCCAAACGTTCCGCCATGTTCAGTGCCCTATTCATTGCCCCCATCGGGTTCATTGTGACCACATTGGCCATTGCCGTCCGAACCGGAATCTTTGGTGGCCAGCCCCCCACTTCCCAGGAAACCCTCCCCTACCTTTTAATGAGCAGCAATTTTCTACCCCCCTGGCTCAGTGGTTTGGCCATGGCCGGAATTCTTTCCGCCATTGTTTCCACCATTGCCCCCGTCATGTTCGCCGTCAGCACCATCATGACCCGGGACATCTATCAACTCGTATTCAAAAAAGAAGCCGAGGATCGCAAGATTCTCCAAGTTTCAAAGAACTTCGTTATTATTACCGGGCTCATTTCCATTCCCTTGGCCATCTTTTTAAGAGGTTCCTTATTAGACACCGCTTATATTACCTACGCCATTCGAGCTTCCGCTGCCATTGCCATACTGATGGGCCTCTACCATGTTAAAGGGTTCATTCCTAAACCCACGCCCCAGGCAGTCAGTACCGCCATGATTGCCGCTGCCGTATCTTCAGTCGCTTTTGTCGTGTTTAAAAATGAAATTACTGTCTTTATGGGATTTGCCATCGACAAGGTATACGCTGCCATATTCTTTACCGTGGTCTCCATTCTGGTTGTCACCGGCTTCACCAAACATTCCAAAGACACCTAAAGATTGAACTTAAGTGGTTATCTGTCTAGAAAAACGGCATTCCGGGTAATTGGAGCAGCCCATAAACGCCCCGTATTTCCCTTTTCTTTGTTTTAACAGACCGCCGCATTCTGGGCAGATATCTTTCCCATCCACATCCGGGTCTTTAATAGGATCACCCCCAGTGCGTCCCAAATCACGGGTATACCGGCATTCCGGGTAGTTCCTACAGCCCAGAAAAGGACCGAACTTGCCTTTCTTTTCAGCCAACTCACCCCCACACAACGGGCAAGCACCCTGGAAATCTCCATTCGTTCCCAGTGAAGATGTGGCACGAACAGTGGTTGCAACAGTCTTCTTTGGATTCACTGATTCATGGGGATTGTCGCATATCTGATTGTACCCGCACCAGAGGCACAAGATTGATGGATTAGTGACAAAACCTTCCGGCAATGTGGCGCGTATCGCCGACATCTCCCGTTCCAGTGATTCCCGAACCTTTTTAACTTCTTTGCGGTTAAAACGAACCACTACCGTCCGATGTTCCCGGAGATCCTCGTAACACAGCTCGATTTCCTGATCAATATTATGCATAAAAATATAGAGTGCATAGGAGGGCAATTGCAGCGTATCCAACGGATGGTCCACTTTTCCCGTTTTATAATCCGTTACCCGGATGGTTCCGTCCATCCCTTTTGCAATGCGGTCGATAACACCCCGGTACACCACCGCATCTCCAGCCGCATTCATCGGAATCTCGAATCGTTGTTCCAAGTATAGAGTTGTGCTCAAATCATTGGGGAAAACCCGATTAAAAAAATTGCCGATATACTCGCGTCCCTGGGCATAATAATCCGCCCTCACCTTATCCTCTTTGACTATCTTCAGGTGATCCAGGTCCCCGTTGTACCACACCTTACTATATTGTTCCAAGGCTTCACTCATTAAAGCGTCATGCCCTTCCTGCCGTAACTTATAGGCCCATTCCAATACCTCGTGGACGCAGCTTCCCATATAAGCTTCAATAGACTTGAATGCTTCGGGAAGCTTTTTGATGTACTTGAACTCAAAAGCTTTCGGGCAGGACTTAAACGTCGAAATCGCGGAGAAACTGAACCCTTTGACATCGTCAATGCCAAGGGGTCCGGCGGCTTCAATCTCGCCAGTTGTTTCCACCAAGCCATTCACATTTGTTTCTGTTATAAGACTCATATTATCAACTCCAGTTGACTTACCCTCATTATGATCGAGTAAGTATTAAAGAATTTAATTTACACAAGTCCTTAAAGATAACAGATTTGTTATTATTTTTAAAGCCTTTTAGCAATATTTTTTTATTTTTTATTTGATAAAGCGTTTGGCACTGTCCACCGTATTGCGCAACAACATGGCAATGGTCATCGGACCAACACCACCAGGAACTGGTGTAATGGCCGAAGCCACTTCTTGAGCCTCAGCAAAAGACACATCTCCCACCAATCTGAAACCCTTTTCACTACTGGGATCATCTACAGCATTAACTCCCACATCAATAACCACGGCCCCCGGTTTAATCCAGTCCCCTTTAACCATTTCAGCCCGGCCTACAGCAGCAATAAGAATATCTGCCTGCCGAACCACAGCAGGTAAATCCTGGGTACGAGAGTGGCATATCGTCACCGTGGCATTACGGTGCAGCAAAAGCATCGCCACCGGTAAACCCACTATATTACTCCTTCCCAATACCACCGCATGTTTCCCTTCGATCTTTACATTCAGGCGGTTCAGCAGTTCGATACACCCCTTGGGCGTACAGGGTACAAACAAAGGTTCCCGACGTTTCATGCATAACTGCCCAATATTAATCGGATGAAATCCATCCACATCTTTTTCCAAACTAATAGCCGCCAAAATCACTTCATCATCAATATGTTTCGGTAACGGCAATTGTACCAGAATACCATGAACATCAGGATTGGCATTAAGGTCCTGCACAATTTTCAATAACTCTTCTTGACTGATATCTTCCGGCAGATCATGGCTAAAAGAGTTTATACCCGCATGTTTGCACGCTTTCTTCTTGGACTTCACATAGGATTGCGAATCTTTCCGCTCCCCTACCAGTACCGTGGCAATACCCGGGACCTTGCCGTATTTGGCTTTCATCTCAGCTACTTCCAGCTTGATCTCTTCATGAATAGCAGCAGCTATTTTTTTACCATCAATCAATTGTGCAGTCATTTGCTTCTCCAATTTAATATATAAAAGTTCATTTTAATACATGGAGCAAAAGATGTCAATGGCTGCTAATGGCAGAAAACTGCTTTGCAAATACGCCTATTCCAAAAAGTGTGAACTAACTAAGTCCAAGTATGAGCATTTTCTTTGATCAATAACTCCTGGTGTCCTTTAACAATCGAATCAAGCGCAGTAATCTCCTCGTTAGTTAGAACCCAATCTCCTGCTGGAGCCGTTTGTTCGATTTGTGAAGGAGTTCTGGCTCCCACAATGGCAGAAGTCACTTCTGGCCGCCTATTTACCCATGCAATCGCCAACTGCGCCACAGTCTTGTTATTCCTTTCGGCAAAAGGACGTATACTGTCCACCAGTTTAAGATTTAAGCTAAAATTGGGTTCTTTAAAAAAGATGTCTGTGGTACGACGGAAATCATCCGCAGGAAGACTTTCAAATTTTTCCCGGGTAAATTTTCCAGTCAAAAACCCCCTACCCATTGAACTGAAAGTAATAACACCAATATTATTTAAACAACAAAAATCCAAAATCCCATTATTTTCAATAGCAGGTTCAAGCATACTGTATTCTGGTTGAAAAAAAGAAACTGGATGAATAGCGTGGACACGTTTGAGTTGCTCAAGTGAGAAGCTGGATACCCCGGCATAACGAATTTTTCCTTCTTTTGAAAGTTCCGCCAATGTATCCCATGCCTCCTCAATATCCATCTCAGGATTTGGTTTATGTATCTGATAGAGGTCAATGATATCGGTATTCAACCTTCTCAAACTATCTTCCACTTCAGCACGAACACTCTCTTTTTTGAGACGAAATAACACGTTTCTATTGGCATCCCAACACATACCACATTTGGAGGAGATATATACTTTATTTCTTAACCCTCCGAGTGCTTGCCCCACGACTTCCTCTGAATGCCCCAACCCGTAAACAGGCGCGGTATCAAGCCAGTTTATCCCCAGGTCTATAGCCCGTCGGATAGTAGCTATCGAATCGTTGTCATCCTGATCACCCCAACCGTCTTGATAGGCACCACCTATTGCCCACGTGCCGAGTCCGATACAAGATAACTGTATATCTGCATTTCCCAATTTGTTAAGAATCACTGTTCTCCTCCAGTATAGACGACACTCTTTATCATAAAAACCCAACATCTTTCCCGTAAGCAATCATTTTTTTAATCTGCTGTTTATCTACTTCTGGCCAGCAATAGCCTAACTTTTTCAGCAGCATTACTGTCCAATCGTTTACGAGTTCTAATCGTGTGGCTGGTATTTCGTCCCAGACCCATGAATCGGCTTGCATACGATGAATGATTTTCTCAGCTTCTTCGTTACCTTTTAAACTTTCCAAATGTCCACTAATCCTCCCTTTTTCCACCACTCCTACCTCGACATCAGCCTTTTTCAATAATTCTATCATCTCCATCATAGGCAATCTGTTGGGATTAAATATATGGAATGTCTTATTCGCAAGATTTTTTATTCTCAACAGGGCAACAATAAACCGGGCTGAAAGGTCAACATAAGACAAGTCAAATGCTAATTCCCTCATATTTTCCGATATTAATCCCACTTTTATAACAGACTTCACCAGGGAATAGAAGAAATTATCTTTAATATTTTCCTGAAAATACCCCCAGCCTCTATCGAAAGTCAGATTTCCCACCCTGTATATCGATGTATTTAACCCTTCTATTCTGTAGGCTATGACTTTATTTTCAGCTTCAAGTTTACTTTTGATATAGAGATGTTCGGGCACCTGTCCTTCATTATGACAAAATTCCGTGAAGAGCAAATAATTTCGATCTTGGATAACTCCTCGACCGACATCTACAGTCGAAATAAAATGGAAATCTTTCTTTTTCCCCTTTAATGCAAATTTAAGTAGGCGTTCGGTAACTTCCACATTATTTTTATAGAGATCCTGGTATTCCCCATAATGCTTTACCAGGGCAGCGGAATGTACTACAGCATCAACGGTATTTGCCAAATCGTTGTACTGATCTTCAGACATTCCAAATCGTTCTTCCGTTAAGTCAGCCCGCAAGATTTTAACCCGCTCTTTGATTGCATTAAAGTCAGTTTCGCCAAAAATGTGGGATATTTTATCTTTGAAGCGTTTCTGTGCTTCTTCAAGTGTTTTCCCTCTCACCGGGAGATGAAGAATTGCCTTATTCTTAAGGGTTGCACGCATTAATTCAACTGTCAGGTAAGTCCCCAGATAACCGGTGCTTCCCGTCAGGAGTATATTTTCGTATCTGTTTTTATCCGAAAGGTCGGGCAAATTTTCCTCTATCATAAGTTGATATTCACCATTACTTTTTTCTCTTCCTTCTTGGAGTTCTTTATCAAAAAAATCGTGGTTTTTCTCCTTGAGGAACTCCACAAGTCCTGCCCCCCCCTCCTTTAGCTTGATTTCCATTATGCTGGCAAGATGCCTAGAAACTCTATCTATAATTGTCCCCTCTTCAATCCTGCCAATGGCTTCAGAAATTTCACATTCGAATTTTTTACGTGCTTCCCTATTGTCTTTGCTATCTTTATCCCCTCCAAATTTTGCAAATAATCCTTTCCATTTTTTATTGACCATTTCGCCGACTTTTTTACCAATGCCGTCTTTTATTTGTTCGTGAATGAGATTGAAGGCTTCCTCGATTACTCTTATTTCTCCGGACACATGGACGAATTGCTCATCAATCCAGTTGTTTATAGAGAGTTGAGTTAATCTATCAACAATATCTTGGGCAATATTACCTTCTATTCTCTTTGAATCCCTGGCACACAGTGCCAATTGCCGGATAGTCGGGTTCTTAAAGAAATCGTTAATACTTACAATTTTATTCTTTTTTTGTAATTTTCCAGAAATTAGGATTGTTTTTAGTGAGTCCCCCCCAATATCAAAGAAATTGTCATCGATCCCAACCTTTTCCATACCCAGTACTTGAGCCCAGACTTCAGCCAGAATCTTTTCAGTTTCGTTTGTGGGAGCAATGTACTCTGATTCAGCTTTTGCCTCCGGTTCTGGCAGTGCTTTCCTATCCAATTTCCCGTTGGGAGTTAATGGAATTTCGTCAATTTGGACAAAGTATGACGGAATCATGTAATCCGGCATGTTTTTTAAAAGTGCTTTTCTGAGTAAGGATAAGTCAACGGTTCCAGCCGCAACAAACCATGCGCAGAGGTATTTATCTCCCTTACTATCATCTTTTGCAAGCACTACCGTTTCTTTAATTTCTTTTATCTCCAGTAGCCTGCTTTCAATTTCCCCCAATTCGATGCGAAATCCTCTGACCTTGACCTGGAAGTCAATTCGGCCTAAATACTCGATATTCCCATCTGGTAACCAGTGGGCCAAGTCACCGGTGCGATAAAGCTTCTTATACATAGGCCCCCAATTACTTTCTGTATAAAACGGATTATCGATAAATTTCTCGGCAGTTAACTCTGGACGATTCAAGTACCCCCTGGCTAGCTGATCACCGGTAATACAGAGCTCTCCTGCTACTTTTATTGGCTGCAGACCGATTTTACTTGTTACCACCAGCAAATGAGTATTATCAACTGGCTTTCCAATAGGTATTTTTTCAGCTTTCTGGTTAGTAGGACAGTCAAAATACGATACATCCACTGCGGCTTCGGTGGGACCATAAAAATTAATAAGCTGTGCCTTCTTTGTACGTTCATACACCAATTCGTTAAACTTCGCCGCCTGGTAGGCAGTCAACGCTTCACCACTGGCAAATACATGTCTTAAACTTGTACTTTTATACAAACTGTCACTCATCTCAATATACCCGAGAAAAACATTTAACATGGAGGGCACAAAATGCATCTGGGAGATATTATGCTTCTCAATGGCTTCAATAATTAAAGCAGGGTCTTTTTCTCCACCGGGTATCAATAGATACTGTGCAGATCCTTTAAAGCTCCACCAAAATAACTCCCAAACCGAAACATCAAATACAAAGGTGGTTTTTTGTAAAATTACACTCCTATAATCAATGGGATACATTTTATGCATCCAGTTTATCCTATTGATCACCGAAAAATGCTCAATCATAACCCCTTTAGGCTTACCCGTTGAACCAGAAGTATAAATAATGTACGCGATATCCCTGGGTGTATTCACTAATTCGGGATTGGTTTTATCACCCTGGTAAAGTGACTTATTCTCCAGGTAAATCACTTCACCATTAAAATTAACAGCCTCTACTTTTTCAGAAAATTTTCCAAGAGTTAACAAAAATTTACTGGAACTATCTTTTAGCAGGTAATCCACGCGTTGGTACGGGAATTTTGGTTCTATTGGTAAGTATGCACCACCGGCTTTTTGGATGGCAAATATCCCAATCATCATTTCAAAACAACGTTCAATCATTATGGCCACAACAGTATCTGGGATAACACCTTTTTCCCTGAATAGGCGTGTCAATTGATTGACTCTTCCATTAAATTCCCGGTAAGACAACCAGCAATCCTGGAAAATAACCGCAATATTATCCGGAGTTTTTTCCACCTGCTCCTCAAATACCTGGAAGATGGTTTTATCCTTTTCATATTCAGCCTCTGTATCATTAAATATGTACAATATGTCCAGTTTTTCTTCCAAGGATATTATTTCGATTTCCGATAATCTCTGCCATATGTCTGTTGAAACGGAGGACACAATTTTCTTAAAATACTTTACAAATCTCTCGATAGTCTCTTCTTTAAATAAAGCTGTACTGTATTCAATAATAAATTGCAGTCCCTCTTCTGTCTCTGCTCCCATCAGCATCATATCAAATTTAGCTCGTTTAGGTTTGTATGGATTCGATTTGTCCAAGATCAATACGTCCAAAAGATAGTCTTCGGATCGTTCAGCCTCATTGTCAAGTCCAAATGTGACATCAAACAATGGATTTCGGTTTTTTTGCTGTGTTGCGGCAACTTTACTCACCAATTTTTCAAGTGGGTAATCCTGATTCTCAAAAGCATTAATGGTTCTTGCCTTAACATCCTTTAGAAACTCCTTGAAAGTCCGGTCACCTTCAGGGTAATTTCTCAGTACCAAGGTATCCACAAACATACCGATGATATTTTGGAGATCGGCATGTCCCCTGCCAGCGGTAAAGGTTCCGATCGAAATATCTTGTTGACCGCTTAATTTAGCCAAAAGTACATTATATACAGCCAATAGCACCATATAAAGAGTTTCACCGTGTTCATGCCCCATCATATTTAACCTGTGCGTTTCTTCCTTGCCAATTTCAAAATGCAGCATATCTCCCTCAAAAGTTTGAACTGCGGGTCTGGGAAAATCTATGGGCAAATTTAAGAGTGGTAATTCACCGCTGAACTCTCTTAGCCAGAAGGCTTCTTTTTGTTCTACCTCCTCTTGTTGGAGCTTAAGGTTGCACCATCCAGCATAATCTTTATACTGAATCTTTAATTCGGGCAGCACTTCACCATCATATAACATCCATAAATCTTTGATTAGTATTACCAATGAGGTTCCATCCGAGACGATATGATGCATATCCAGCATCAATATTTTTGTGTTTCCCCATATTTTAACCATGCCGACCCTTATCAATGGAGGCTTTGTAAGATCAAAAGGTCTAACAAAATGCTCCACAACATCCTGAAAGGGAACGCCTGTGACTTTTGTCCACTCTTTTCCTTTCATATCGGAATAGATCAAGCCGTCCTCGGATGTTTCATAGTATTCGATCTCGAAGTTCGCTCCCACTTCCTCAAAATCATGGATTTTCTGTACAGGTTCTCCCTCTACCGTCAAAAAAGATGTTCTCAAACTTTCATGCCTTTCAATTAACATTCTGAACGCTCTCTCCAACCTATTTTTGTCTATACCCTTGCAATAGACATCCATCAATTGGAGATTGTAAAGGATGCTATCTGTTTCCAGTTGAGCCATGAAGTACATTCGTTTTTGCGCTGAGGTCTGCGGATAAAACTCCCTTTTTGGTGCTTTTTCTATGGATACAAACATTTCTCGTTTTGCATTCCTTATATATTCAGCCAATTTCCTAATGGTAGATAATTCAAAGACCTCATGCATCAGCACCTTTACATTCAACTCTTTGTGAATCAAAACAATCATCAGAGCTACCTTCAAGGAATGTCCGCCCAATTTAAAAAAACTGTCATCAATACTGATTATGTCTTTTTTTATGTGGAGTAATTCGCTCCATATGCCTACCAGTTTTCCTTCGATCTCATTCTGGGCCTCCTGGTAATCAGCACCTTTTTCCGTAATGGTGGGAGCGGGTAAGGCCTTGCGGTCAATTTTCCCACTTGGGTTTAAAGGAATTTTTTCCAGTTGCATAAAATGCGATGGAATCATATATTCCGGTATACTTTTTGCAAGTGTTTTTTTTAGGACAGGTATATTGACCTCTTTATTTGACACAATATATGCACAGAGGTATTTTTCACCTCCACTATCCTCCCTTGCAAGAACAACCGCTTCTTTGATCTCTTCGATCCCCGAGAGAAACGCCTCAATCTCTCCCAATTCAATGCGGAAACCACGGACTTTTACCTGGAAATCAATGCGTCCCATATACTCGACATCACCATCAGATTGCCATCGGCATAGGTCACCCGTGCGGTAGAGCTTACTATAACTACGATCCCATCCCTCTGCCTCAGTAAAGGGGTTGTCTGCAAACTTTTCTGCTGTTAGTTCAGGCCGATTCAGATACCCCCTGGCTAAACCAATTCCGGATATGCATAATTCACCGGGGATACCAACACCCTTCAATGCAAGTAATGAACTACTTTCACTGCTTAAAATAAAAAGTTTTGTGTTATCAATGGGTACCCCAATGGGAACACAACCCAATCTCTTCCATTTTGCCAGGGGGAATCTGGTGGCATAGATTGATGCCTCAGTAGGACCATAAATATTTTCTATTATTACTTTGGAATCCAAATATCTAAATTTAATTATCGAATCGGGCCAGATGGCTTCACCAGCTAAGAAGATATATTTCAAGCTTCTCATTTTAGCAATGTTTTGAGAATCTAAAACATTCACAAATAAATTGAACATTGATGGTACAAAATTAAGATGGGTGATCCTGTCACTCTCTATCGAGTCCAAGATGAGTTGTGGATCTTTTTCTCCCCCTGGTTCTAAAACAGTAATACTTCCCCCCCCCCAGAACCAGCCAAAAATCTCCGATACCGATACGTCAAACATAAATGAGGTTTTTAACAAATAGGTATCGGAAGCATCGAGTGGATATTTCTTGTTTAATGTCAATAAAGTATTAATTGCGGAAACATGTTCGATCAGCACTCCTTTCGGCATTCCAGTTGAACCTGAAGTATAGATAATATAGGCCAAATCTTCAGGGGAATTCACATTATCAAGATTAGTTTTGTCTCCCTGAGAAAGCGATTTGTTTTCCAGGTTGATTACCTCACCTTCATAATTAAAGGTTTCGCTAAATTGGATAAACTTTTCCTGAGTCAGCAACAATTTCGCAGAACTGTCTTTTAGCAAGTAATGGATGCGGTCTGTTGGATAATCTGGGTTTATTGGAAGATACGCCCCCCCAGATTTTAAAATTCCCAATATGCCGATCATCATCTCAATGGATCGCTCCAGCATAATACCGACAAGATTATCCGGTTTTATCCCCTTTTTTCTCAATACTCGTGCCAATTGATTGGATATCTCATTCAATTCCTGGTAGGTCAATCTTTCATTCTTATATTTAATGGCGATATTCTCCGGCGTTTTTTCCACATGAGTTTCAAATAGCTCTTGAATGGTCTTATCTCGCGGGTAGCTTATCGCCGAATCATTGAATTCATGCAGAATAATCCTTTTTTCTTCTGCCGACAAAAGCTCAAGCTCTGATAATTTTTTACCGGGGAAAGAGAGTGCATCATATAAAACATTGACAATCCCCAGATGGAATCTACTGACATCTGATTCAGAGAATCGTGCCAGTTGATATTCGTATTCCAATTCAAGTATACCATCGATATCTTTATTATTATAATTGATGTGTATGGTAAGCGCATTTCCCTGGTATCCCTGGTAAATATGCTCAAATACAAAGGGCTCTTTGGCAACATTACCGTGCCCAGATATAAGAAAATCCAACATGTGTACGATCTCAGTTCCAGCGATTTCTCTTATCTCGGTGACCAAACGATCAAATGGGTAGGCTGAGTGTTTTTTGAGGATATGGTTTATATTTTTTCCAGTTTTCTCTACAAATTCATTAAACGCCATATCCGTACTAGCTTTTACCCTGAACGGAATAGTGCTGACAAACATTCCTACGGATTTTTCAAGCTCTTTTCGTCTTTTGGGATTTGTATGGTATCGATTGTGATTGGTACCGGCAATTATAATTTCCTCTCTTTCAGTAGCCCTGGTTACATAGGTCGCCAAAGCAGATAAGAACAATTTAAACAGAGAGCGATTATTGGTCGCACAGTATTCAACAATCATTGATCGCAAGGAATCAGGAATCGAAGTCACAAACACCGTTCCTCTTATATTATCTGGACTACCTGTACCAGTAAGATTCGTGGCTTCCGGGAGAGGAAGTAAATAATTGTGCCAAAACTCACGATCTTTGGCTACCTGATCCGAATTCAAATATTCATGCTCATCGGTGATATATGACAGGTAGGAAGGGTTTGGACTCTCATCAATGGTCCTTCCTGTTTCAAGGTCGTTATAAATCTGATTGATTTCTGCAAATATTAGTGGATAAGATCCACCGTCAGAGGCAATATGATGGAATTTCAGATAATATCCGGATTCATTTTCATTAAATCGGATATAGGAAAAATAAAAAAGGTCTCGGTCAATTAAATCAATCGTTTTTTGAGTGATTTTTTCAGTCCACTCTTTGAGCCGGCGTTCACCCATGGGACCAGAGAAATCTATATGATCCAGGGATATCTCTTTGTAGGGGAAAATATACTGTGAGGGCTCTGGCTCAAAGTCGAACTCCATGATTCTCAAGCGAAATCCTTCATTTTTCAAGATTACCTTGTTAATGGCCTTCTCCAGTAACACCCTGTCCAAAATTTTATTATACCGGACGATAAAAGCCTGAGTACTAGCAGAGGTGTTTGGATGCAATTTATCATCGTAATAAATCCGCTTCTGGGCATGGGTTAGAGGATAATATTTTCTGTTATCGGTTTTCATGGTTAATCTCCATTATTTGATTTATTTGAAAAAAAAATCCCAATAGCCTTTTTTTCATATAAAACTCTCCTTCAAAAAATTTTAAAAATTTAGAAATACACCACCATTCAAAGTGATCATATCTTCCATAATACCGATCATAATTTTTGTTGTTCATTATTATAATATAATTGAAAAAAAAAAAATAATCAAGGAAAAAAATCGGATTTATTTTTTTAACCATATAAACTACAAGAGATAAGAATCAAGCCCACTCATTTAAAAAACTTGAGAATTCAAAAAATAAAAATAAGATGTAAGAAGTAGGTGTAAATATTTTTACAACCTACTTCTTACATCTTTCACAAAGTTATTTTACCTAAAATTCCCATCCCATCGTGAGAAGGAAAGAGCGACTTCTTCCAAACGTACCTCTGGTTATATAATTACTATTGTTAGAAGTGGTGGGATATCGAACCTCTTGATCCAACAGATTAGAACCTCTTAAGTTCAGGAATAATCCCGTCCTAAACAAATTCTTAAGTCTCAGGTTGGCCCCAAGAAGAAAATATCCGTCCACGTTCTGTCCGATTCGTCCGGGAACGGCCAAAGTCTCATCATAATAAGCTTCCATTTTACCGACATAATTTCCAGTAACAGCAAGCGAAATATCATTGGTGAAACTATAGGAGGTCTTGATATAACCAAGAAATTTTGGAGAATATCCGACATCAATACCAGTGAGTCTTTTGTCCTTCGTATCCTGCAATGTTCCACTGAACTCAAAGAACAAGTTTTTTGTAGGTATGGCTGTGAATGTCATTTCCACGCCATTTGTGCTCATTTTTCCCACATTAGCCTCGCTTGTAAACAAACTGTGATCAGGTCTTATAATATAGGTTCTAAAAATCAATTTATCCAGCATATTTCTGAAGAGATTCAGCCCAATGGAAATATTTTTCGAGATTTGACCGATGTAACTTAATTCGAGTGTTTGAATTTCCTCAGGTTCAAGTTGATCATGTCCATTAAGAATGTCCGTGGCCTGATAAAATCCCGGACGATTAATGGCTTTTCCATAGAGAAGTTTAAAAACATGCTTGTCAATGGGGGAATAAATGAGAGCCGCACGGGGAATAAATTCTACACCAGACTGATCAGAGGTTGCTATATTTGAAACATTTGTTCCAAAACCGGGACTTGAAGGATTCGCAACTCCAATTCTGAAAAAAATGTCAAATGCTGGGACCCGCTCTAAGCGCCCCCCCACCACAACCTTAAATTTGTCAGAAAGATTGTATGTTATCTGAGTTAAAATAGATTGGGTTTCAATGGAATCACCGTCCACCAGAGTGTATCGGAAATTATTAAGTCCGAATAGTGGATGATCGAAGTCAACGGCAACGTCAAAGATTTTATAAAGGTTCAATCCAAATTGGAGACTAAGTTTTGAAGTCGGATTCCAAAACAGATTCATTTCTGCATTGTAACTGTATGAATCATCATCTTCAACGCCGTAATAGTTAGGTAGCAAAACCTCAAAGCCTAATTGCCACCTGGATGTCAAATAAGAAAATTTTGAATCGAGAGATAGTTTTTCAGAAAACTTTTTTTTGTACCCGATACCCAATCTCATTGACTTCCAGATACCATAATTACCAGATGAACCAGCAACAGGGGGTAACGTGAACAATATCTCTTCATAATTTTCCGAATAGGATGCGTCAAAATAAAATCCCTTGAAGTCTCCAGAAAAATTGAAATATTTTGAATTCTTTTCCAATTGCCCACCTGTGGTTTGATCTTCTGTCAATCCGAAAGCAGTCAAAACTCCGGGCCCGCTAACCATGGCACTGTATGGCTCATCAAGTCCGTTTGTACCAAAGAATGAACCGGAAAAGGCATATTGGAAATCGCCTGATTTCCCGGATGACCGTACTGCAACCTTTTTGGTTTGTTCCGAACCATAAGAAGCAGTGATCATACTAACGGGCTTCTGATCCACAATATTAGTTATAATATTGATAACACCGAAAAAAGCACCACTACCATAAATAACAGACATAGGGCCTCTGACTACCTCTATCCTGTCGATAGCTTCAACCGGCATGGCGATATGTTCCAAGAAATTACCAGAAAAAGAATCTTCTCTCTGAGGGATACCGTTCACCAGAATACTCAAATTTCTATTTGCCCTGTTTCCAAAGAATCCACGAACGCCAAAATTCTTATTAAGACCATCGTCAACCATATAGAGTCCGGGGATATTACTCAATACGTCTGAGAGGTCCTCGTACCCATACTTTTCAATTTCAGCCCTGGTAACCACGACCACACTGGCTGGAATATCACTAATCTTTTGCGCCTGCTTACTCGCTGTGGTTATCTCCACATTCAACAAATCTTCAAGAGAAAAATCTTCAATATCTTCTCCCTTTTGCTCTTCCTTATCTTGCGCGAGAAGAGAAACATTCATTGTTATGGAGAAAACAAACATTAGCAGCACGGAACCAATTAGAAAAATAAACATTTTTTTTGTCATCTCAAAACCTCCTTTGAGTTCCTTGTATTTCTTGACCATTTTGTTTTGATATCCAATAGAGCAATTCCAACTGTTCTACTGTTTGAAATCGAGCATTCATAAAACCTCCTATGTTACTATCACGTATTGTCAAAGTTTTACGAGGGAAAACCTTGTAAACCCTTTTCCTTCAAAGATTTTTTTATATAGGTCTTGTCTCCCCCCCTTTTTTGGTTTATAATTGGCCTTTAGAAGAGGAAGGACGTAACCCATGATTCATTCTAATATCGCAAGGTTTGTTGTGTGGATTTGCCGGCAATTTAACCGGGCAGAAATCGAAGGAATAATTACCGAGTTGACAGCAACCCTCAAGGATCCCAATGCTCTAGTGAAACCCAGAGATCATTTCAGGGAAGAGCATCCCAACTATAGAAATTTCCGTCCCGATCAGGCCGAACCGCTCACACAGCCTCGTGCCCTGAAAAAAATACGGAAAAAAACTACAAGGTAATTCTCAAACAATACCTGAAAACACACAACAAACCTCTTGAGCCGGTTAATCGCCGTTCTGAGGAAAACACAGTCCCTTCGCAGGTCACCTGCCCGCATTGCCATGCGCCAGAAAAATATATCTATTTCAATGATGGCAAAAAACGGATGCAATTGAAGTGCAAAGTCTGTAATCAGACCTTTCAAATCTCCAAACCCCTGAGACAGAAAAAAACAAAGTACTACTGCCCCTACTGCGAGCATGCCCTTTATACTTGGAAACAAACGGATAAATCCACCATCTATAAATGTGGCAATGATGAATGCTCTTATCGGAAAGAAGCCTATAAAAAGCTCAATGCCTCTGAAAAGTTTCTCTTCAAAATTAATTCAAACCATTTTAAAATTAATTATCAGAGCAGGGAATACCATCTCACGCCCGATCAATACCAGCATGCGGCCCCAATGCCATCAGAGGAGACGACCGTGGATATCCAAAGAATTCATAAATCCGATAATATCCTCGGGCTTATCCTCGCGTTTTACATCTCTTTTGCCCTTAGTGCCAGGCAAACCGATTTCGTGCTTCGCCACGTCTTCGAGGTGCATGTTTCCTATCAAACGGTTCTAAATTATGCCCATCAATTCAACTTAAAACACAAAGGCCCGATAGATGACATCTTGGTGGGCGATGAAACCTATATCAAGGTTAAAGGACGGACCCATTATGTCTGGTTTGCGTTCTCTTCAAAAAAACACTCGATTACCGCATACCACTTGTCTGAAAAAAGAGATACTGTCCCGGCCATTGCCACGATCAATGAAGCCATCCGTACCGCCGAGCCAGGACGGGAACTCACCTATATCACCGATGGTCACGCCTCTTATATTGAGGCTATACAGTTCCTAAACAAAAAACAGCAACAAAACAAGATCAACCATGTTCAGGTGATTGGCCTCGAAAACAAGGACGAAGTCTCAGAAGAATATCGACCATTTAAACAACTGATTGAACGGTTTAACAGAACTTATAAGCATCACTGCAAAGCTTCTGCGGGATTTAATTGCAAAAACGGTGCCATGGTTTTGACCACGCTCTTCGTCACTTACTTCAATTTCTTGAGGCCCCATATGGCGCTACGTTATAAAACACCCATACACATCGAGCAATTAGAGACTATCCGTACCATTCAAGGTAAATGAATAGCGCTTCTTTCTATGATGCTATAGAAACTCTTTCGTGGTTCTTACGATTCCCCGAGTAACTTCCTCTGTGGGATGCAGAGAGGGAAAGGTGGGGGTCTGGGGGAGGTGCCCCCCAGTCTTCCCCCTTGGGGGACGGGAGGGGGGATTTCTCGCCTTATCTGACGATATTCCCTGGTTGTTTAACTCGGCTCACTGGAAAGTCAAAGAACAATCTGCTCATTCTATATCAGAACTCAATTGTTGAATCCCAATATTTCTTTACTTTTCTATTTCATTTTCTTTCATGTAACTTTTGACAATACCTACTATCAAGTCATCGATCCAAATCGTGACTTATTAATTATGGAAAAAAAAAAAAAAGAAAACAAGTTTTTTTTTTTTTTTTGGGGGGGTTTTAAATTTTTTTTTTTTTTTTTTTTTTTTTTTTAAAAAACCCAAAAAAAAAAAAAACTATTTTTTTT